>CANQXK010000012.1 GCA_947627715.1 uncultured Oscillospiraceae bacterium | reverse complement strand
ACCGGCCTAATGTCAACTGGAATAAAAGCGAGAATCAGGTTGACTTTAGATTGAAAAGCGTGTGCGTATAGCCATGACCTCAGAGCACTAAGCGGATATATAGCCGGTACGCACATACTATTATTTGCTCGATAAGTCATGCAGTGACGCATCACTAACCCGGAGAAAATTTTTAAAAATTTTTGATGCACTGATGCTTATCCGATGCAAACCCCCTGAGATTTGTGAGAATTTCGTCTCATAAGTTATCCGAAGTCTCCGCAAAGTGAGAATACTGCAACATGTGAGATGGGATTAAATTGTTGAAACGTTCCTCCCCTGCCTCATAACCCGGAGGTCGTAGGTTCAAGTCCTTCCCCCGCAACCATGAAAGCACGGTTTCTGTCCAAGAAACCGTGCTTTTTCCCTTTCCCGCGCAGGAGAGGCGCGGTGCGGACGCGGTCTGAGTTTTTATGGAGAGGTGGTCCAAGAATGAAAATCGAGGTGGGCGAGTCCCTGGTTTACTCCTGGCTCCGGCACATCAAAGGTTGTCAGGTCGTACAGACCAACTGGAAAACATCGCCCCGTTGGGAGCTGACCCACAGGGACGAGCTGGAGACCCTGTACGCCTCGGTAGATCGGTTCTTCCGGGATAAGTATGGGTATCAGATCTTCAAGAAGAACGCCTCCCTGTCCCAGATCCTCCAGCAGGGGGAGAGCGACGCCCTGGGGGTGACCCTCCGGGATGGGGACGTGCGGCTCTACGCTGTGGACGTTGCGTTCCATGAGTTCGGCCTTCAGTATGGGGGCCGGACGGAAACGGTCTGCAAAATCGTGAATAAGAGCGTCCGCACGGCCATGTGCCTCTATGGGTACTTCGGGGCGAAGCAGGCGGAGATCCTCTTTGATTCCCCCAAAATCAACTCCAGCGTGATGGACGACGCCGTCCCTGCCGTGGCGGATTTGCAGACGTTGGCGGAGGGGATGGGCTACAGCTTCTCCTTCCGCATCATCGCCAACGCCGGCTTCGGGAGCGAGATCGTGGCCCCCGTTCTGGAGGCCAGCGGCGGCATTGCCGACATCAACGAGCTGTTTATCCGCAGCTGCCAGCTGCTCAAAAGCTCCGGGATCCAGTTTTGACCCGGAGAGAGGCCGGGGGGCAACGCCCTGGGCGCGTGCTGCGCGGCTTTCAATGTCCCGGTAACGGGGCGCGGTCCTTTTCCAACAAAAGCGCCGGATTTCTGATGAAATCCGGCGCTTTTTGTAAACAGAAAACCACTCGTTAAACGAGTGGCTCAAAAGAGCCTATGGCGATGAGGAAAATCCCTGTTAGAACAAACATGCGGCCCGACAACTGAACGGAAAAACTAACGGGAGGCATTTAAATAGGAATAAATTGAAGAGCTTTTCACATACAAAGCGGAATTACAAATATTATATGATAATCATTCTTGCGTTTATGGCTATTCTGTTATATAATCAAGGAAAAACGCAAATAAGTATAATGAGCATTATGGATGAAGCGATAGCGTTCCTTTATGCGACATTTATTCCAGTTCTCTATTTTGCTATTACATTTGTTTTCCAGAAACCGGGGGTATATTTGGAATGAAATTGACGACTGGACATTCCTGCAGAACTGGGACGAATGCGCAATTGACAAGGAGCTGGTTATTCGGGAACGATTTGATAAAAGTTTGCATGGGCTTTATTTAAAATCGATTGCCAAAAACCGATGGAGATTACCGATTAGCGCATGATACAAATTTTGAATCATTTCGGCAGCCAAAATAGAAAAGTTTTTTTATTTGCTAAAATGGCAATAGAACAGTTGAGTGGTTTGCATTTAAAAATAATGATTGGATGCATAGGAGGACAAAATGTCTACAGATAGAAAAAGTATTGAAAATCATATAAAAACGCATTCATATACGGCGGCTTTGGATAGAGCTGCCGTTTCCGTTCTAAATGATTTCTTGCTATCGGCACGAATTTTTACAAAATTTGTGGATCATGATAATTGGCCAAATCATGATGGGATATTTGAGTATGTTCCAGATCCCGACGAATCACGCCGCCCCAAACAAAATTTTTTGTTCAAATAAAGGGAACTCATTATTATCAAGAGAGTAATGGCATTGTGAAGTTTTCGCTGCAGGATCTTGCGTTCCCGGCATATCTGTATAACAACGTCACATTTGATCCGGGTATTTTGTTCGTTGTTTTGAATCCAGACGATCGTGGTCAAGAGAGAGTTTTCTGGAAATACCTATCTGTTCAGGTGTTGAACTCAATAAAGTTTGAGCAAAAATCATTTACGTTCAGTTTTGAACCGTGGAAGGAAATCATCCATACAGCAGAAAGTGTTGACGCGTTTTGCGAACATTTAAATAAAATTATCGACCATCATGCATTTGTGTTACAGCTTGAGAAGAGGTTTTATTCAAAAGAAGATTTACGCAAGATAGTGTGTCGCTGTGATACGTTAATATCAAAAAACTTGAACGATTTAAAGAATGGCGGCGCTTCCCGCGACGAGATATCAAGCTGGATGCTTACTCGGCTGGAGGATCTTTGTAGAAGTGTCTTGATCTTCAATGCAACGAGTATGGGATACAAAAATGTCAATCTTCAACTTGCGTGGGAGCTGTCGATTCTCAGTGCTGAAACTAGATACCTTGGCATGTTTTATAAAGGGTTGTCTTATGTAGGAATACGCGTACCTGGCGAAGGCCAATCCGAAAGGCTAATGGTCAAATACTATGATTTTCTGTGGAGAATTCGCAAATTTCTTAAAGAAAATTGCGAACTCGATGTTTTAAAAAATCTGGAGAACTTTCTGGATTATAAGGATGAATTGGACAAAGAATATTACGAATTGGTGGCAACGGCGATAGGTACGTTATCTGCTTCTTCTGCTTCAGTGACGCCATCGAGATATTACGTTCAGAAAAAACTCCTTTTTTCGTGGGTTCTCAGCGTTATTATGAGGTCACCTTGCAGCTTGCGGGAATTTATGCGACTAAATTCAACCGCATAACGGCGTACACTCAGCAGGATATATCTACTTCTTATTCTGTAAAAATCGCATATGAGAATGTGAGGGTAGATCTCTGGGGTGTAGAAACAAATATCAAGATCATCACCAACTGGCAAGTGTCCATCGATCCGAAGTGCCTGAATCAATTGGGGAAAATTATAGGATGCGGCACAAAAGTGTCCTCCAACCACGGAGAATTTGCGGCATTGATGGGATTTCTCACTCGATCTGGGATGACGTTTTTGGAACTGATTGATTTGAAGGAAATCAAATGCACCGAGATAGTGGATGACATCTTTAAGGGAACAAATACACATATTCTCCAAGAACTTATTATGACATTGCAACGTAGCTTTTCTGCCACTTCCGAGCAAAGACGTGGGAAAAATGTAGTCAGATATCTTTTGCGGGAATTACGTGAGGAATCTTTTGAGCGCGTAATGCCAAACAATTTCAATTCAAAGCAACTCTCCGAAGATATTCTATTGGCAGGGAGCTGTTTTCCGTTTAACAAAAATCCTTTTATTTCAAACTTACCTAATAGCAGAACTTCTGATAGCAAAAGCGTGCGGGAACTTATTGAAGTAGCCGGCAGGGAAGCAATGATATCGGCCCGCCCTTACCTGAAAATAAAAAGTATGATTTCAGAAACCGGTGAGTTGTATTTTGACTTGAAAGATGTTGCGGAAGAGAACGAAATTGACAGGTTTAACAACAGATTAGATTCCTGGGAGATAGCGAACGGATTTACAATTAAAAAAGATGACGGCAGAGTATATATTGATTCATATGAAAAAGATACACTTTTTATTCTATCTTGGCTTTTGCAGGCATCCCGGCGAGGTAATCCCGGACAGAAAAATTTTAATCAAAGCTACATAAACGGCGAAAAGCAGAGGGGCTTTTCATTCACAGATCCATTAAAGGAGAAAGCCCTGCAGGGGGTATTTGTAAATTCTCAGATTCTTCTAATATACGGAGCTGCCGGGACAGGAAAAACGACCCTCATAGAGTATATCTCAAATTTGATGTCAGATCAAAATAAGCTTTTTTTGACAAAGACACATACAGCGCTACAAAATATGAAGCGACGGATAAAAAATACTCCGAATTGTGAATTCGTAAGCATAGACAGCTTCACCAGAAAAGTCAATCTTGCAGAATATGATCTAATATTTGTTGATGAGTGCAGCACGATAGACAACAGGACGATGTGCAAATTTTTGGGAAGAGTGAATAGTGGCGCTTTTTTGGTACTTGCCGGAGATATTCATCAAATCGAGTCGATTGAATTTGGCAATTGGTTCTTTTATGCTAAAAATATTATAAAGGTGCACGGAGCAAACGTAGAGCTGGTAAGTACATGGAGAACAAACGACGAAAACCTTATTGGATTATGGGATGAAGTCCGAGTTCGAGGGCAAATTATATCTGAAAGGCTTGCGATGGACGGACCATATTCAGAAAACATAGGACCCAAAATGCTGGAAAAAAAGGCGGAGGATGAAATAGTTTTATGCCTTAATTATGACGGTAAATTTGGCTTAAACAACATAAACAATTATTTTCAGAGCGCTAATCATCAAAGTGAAGCGTACACCTGGGCTGAATGGACTTATAAAGTTGGGGACCCGATTCTTTTTAATGACAACAAGAGATTTCCGATGCTTTATAATAACCTGAAAGGACGGATAGTTGAGATAACAAAATACGAAAATAGAATATCTTTTGTTTTGGATGTTTTTACAAGTTTGACCAAAAAAAGCGTCGAGGGTTATGATTTGGATTTTATTGAGGCCAATTTAGGCATCACAAGATTGCGACTGACTGTTTATGCATTTGATGAGGCAGCGGCCGAAGTGGACGAGACGATAAGAATGAGGTCTGTTGTTCCGTTTCAGCTGGTATATGCGGTGTCTATTCACAAGGCCCAGGGGCTTGAATATGATTCTGTAAAAGTTGTGATTCCCAGTGTAAATGCGGAAAAGATAACACATGGAATATTTTATACTGCCATTACCCGCGCGAAAAAATACCTCAAGATATTCTGGAGTCCTGAAACCATGGACGCTGTTCTTAAAAGCTTTGAAGAAAACGACCCAGGACACAAAAGCTTGGGTATTGTGAAATCGAAGTTACGAAGTAGATTAACATGAGGATGCGGTCAAATCCAATATCCCGTAGATAATTCAAGATTATTTGCAAAGAAGGTCGCTATAGCTGTCATAATCCGACAGCTATAGCGACCTTCTTACTGCGGTTTGGCGTTGACGAACGGTCCGGCGTCAGCCGGTGACCCGGCTGGGCCGGCGGAAGACGCTCTTGGAGCTTATGGTGAGGGCGACCAGCATCCACAAGATGAGGCGCGCCAGCTGCTCATCCAGCCGGAAGAGCAGGCACAGCTCCATAGCCAGCGCGCCCAGGAAGGCGGCGACGGCGGAGGTGACGAGGGTGATCTTCAGGGAGTCGGACTGTCCGCAGCTGATGAAGGCGCACACGCCCACAAGGAAGCCCAGGACGGTGAGGAACAGGATGCGCAGGATGGCGTAGAGGGCGGGAAGTCTTCCTCCGGGACGGGGGGACAGGAGGTCCCGGCGGCTCATGGAGAAGGAGGCGCTGTTCAGGGCCTGGGACAGCTCATCCGCCGCGTCGATGGTGAGGAAGGAGCCGCCTGTACCCTCCGCGATGTGGGCGAGAAGTCCTAAGTCCGCATCGCCCAGGCCCACGGTGCTGATGGAGATGCCGGCGCGGAGATAGCGGCGCAGAAGGGGATCCACCTGGGAAGTGGAGTAAATATCCGAGGCGTCCCCGTCTGTGAGCAGAATGACGCGGGGCACGCGGCCGCCCTCCCACAGGCCGTCCTCGTAATCCTCGATCACCTGCGTCAGCGCGGCGTGGATGTTGGTTTCGCCGCTGCCCACGTCGGCGGACTCCATGCCGGGCGTCCTTGCCGGGGCCATATCACGCAGCAGGACGACGTCTCTACCGAAGCTGTAGACCATGTAGGGGAAGCTGTCGTCCTCCTCGTCCAGCACGTCGTCGATGGCGTCGTAGCGCAAATTAAGGGGGTCATTGGTGATGGACATGGAGCCGGAGTCATCGATCACAAAGACGAGGGAGGTGGGCTTGCGGGCCCCGGCGACAAAGTCCACGCTGTAGATCCACTGGAAGAGCGCCCCGGCGCCGAAGATCACGATGCACAGCAGCAGGGAGAAGAGGAAAGCGGACCCCATCCCCTGGCCGCGAAAGACCACGTTGTCCTTCAGCGAGCCGGTGAGGGCCGACAGGCCCAGGACCAGGAGGGAGACCAGCAGCGCCATAATGGAGAAGAGGAACCCGATGCGCACCGGGGCGGCCCAGTTTTCAAGGAGCGAGTTCCAGCAGGACTCCGTCACGACCCAGAAGAGGAAGCCCAGCAGCAGAGAGGCCAGAAGCACCAGCACGTTGAGCGCCTGGGTGGTGGGGCGCGTCGGACCCTTCGCCTGGCGGCCCCCGTTGGACGACTTGGAGTAGGGGGAGGGGCCGCTCACAGACGGGCCGTAGGGGGAGGGAGCGCCCTGGGAAGGGGCGTAAGGGGAGGGATTGTGCGGGGTCGTCCCGTAGGGGGACGAGTACGGAGAGGACCCGTAGGGGGACTTGGAGGGCCTGCGGGGAGGCTTGGGGGTGGGCATTTGGCACAGCTCCTTTCATCCCGCCGGCGTCAGCCGGAGGGAAACGGCGCTCAAAAGCAGGAACGCCGAAAAATATTTCAGAATAATTAAATAACCCCTTGAAAAGTGGTTAGATATATGTTATAATACGCAGGAACCATTAGAAATAGAACCGCGTAAAGAGCAGGCGGTCCAGGTCGTAACGCCTCCAGAGGATGATCCTGGTGGAGACGCCGAGGCTGTCGGCGGCGCGGATGACGAGGCGTTCGTCCTGGCAGGAGAAGGTGGCGGCGGTGGAGTGTTCCCCGCTGAGATAGAGCTTCTTATAGTGGATCCCCTCTTCCAGACCCAGGGGGTCTGTCCAGACATAGGAGACCTGGCCGATGGTGGCGTCCCTGTCGCGGCAGCGGATCTCCACAAGGATCGTGTCCCCCTGTGCGGAGGGTTCGATATTGGCGGCGAAGCCGCCGCGGCACAGCGTGACGGCGCACAAAAGCGCCGAGAGGCCGCAAATGACGGCGCGGTATCTGAACCCGGCCCGCAATCCGGCGGGGTGGGGCCTTTCCAGTACCCAAAGGGCGGCGAGGGTGACGGCGGTGATGAGGATGAGCACCAGCACGCCGGGGACCGACCGGCGCTTAAAGAGGAGCCACGAGAGGGACACGGCAAAGACGCACAGGGGAATGAGCATCCAGAAGACGGGACTCTCCTTGTAGTACTCGATCTTCCTGGAGGCGAACCGCAAGACGGCGGCGGAGGCGGCGATGGCCAGCATGGTCAGCCACAGTCCGTCATAGGCCAGGTAGAGGATCAGGATCCCGCCCAGCGCCAGGGGCACGGGGAAGAAGCCGTGGGCGTCCTTCCCGGAGGCGAACCGGGTAAGGCATATGATGGCCGGGACCACGGCCGCAGCGGCGACGAGGGGGGACCACATAAAAAGACGCCACCCGGCAAAGCCCCAGACAACGGTGAGGGATGCCAGCGTCAGGAGGACGCAGGCGTCCACGGTCACCCTTCCGGGGGAGAAGGAGCACATGGGCAGGGAGAGGGCGATCAGGCCCACGGCGATGAGCAGCACCTGCCAGGGTGTGGCCAGCAGGCCCCCGGCAAAGGCGATGACGGACGCCCACTCGTTCCCCAGCGCCATAAAGAGTTGCGGTTCAAAAAGATAGACGGCAAAAAAGAGGGCGCACAGAAGGACGCCAAAACAGTTGTTGCGGACGGCCTTGCCCCGGTCGATGCGCTCAGAGACGATGGAGGCGGCCATCCACATAAAGACGAAGAGCACATACAGGAGGAACTGAAAGACATACAGACTTGTCAGCGACAGGAACGCGCCAAACCCCAGGAAGAGGGCGGCGATCCACTTGGGCGTCCGCTTCTTTTTCAGAAGGCCGAAGAGGCCAAAGGCCGCAGAAAAGACGCCGGTGACAAGGATGTTGTCGAAGGGGACGGAGTTCTGGCTGAAATCAAGACCCCGGAGGATCAGCTCATAACGGATCCCGGCGTACAGGAGCACATCAAAAAAGAGGAGCAGCGGCAGGTCCGCTGCGGCGGGGGCCTCCCGGACGGGCGCTCGGAAGAAGAGGAAGCCCATCAGCGCCTGCACCGCCAGAAAGATGCAGACGGTGATCAGGGAGATGTTTCCCATCAGCGCAAGGGCGGACAGGAGGGCATTCACGGTAAAATAGATGCCGCGGTTCAGAAGCGTGTTGTTCATCCGGCTCTCCCTCCCCGCGTCAAAACACAAGGCGGAGGAACATATAGACCGCCCAGATCGCAAACATCCCGGTGGGGACGTAATATACGTTGCCGTAGGGGGAATTTTGGTGGCGGATGAAGCCAAACACCAGCAGGGCGGCGGCCAGGACCAGGGCCGCGACGCCGGCTGCGGGCATCACGGAAAAGACCGGCGCGCCGGGCGCCCACAGGACGCTGACCAGCAGTACCGCCAGGAGAAGGGCGCTGAATTGCAGGAGGATCCTGTTGAAGCGCCGGTGGTTGAAAATGTCCATCATCGCCCGCCGCTGGGGTTCGCTCAGGACCGGGGCGGCAAAGCCGGTGTAGTAGTCGTAGGCCACGCCCCAGTTTTCGGAGCCGCCCTTGAAGTAGTAGTAATCCCCCAGGGCGGAGGCGGCGGGGCCGTTTCCGGCGTCCGCGGCCGCAGTCAGAAGCTCCACGCCCTTCTCCTGGGAGTCCGCCTCCTGGCCGCCTGTTTCGTCGCCGTGGAGGAGGATATAGCCCATGTAATACTGGGCCTCGGCGATCCCGGCGTGTACCAGGGGCCAGAGCTGGTCCAGCATATCCTGCGGCAGGGGGCCGCCGTTCTCCTTCCACTTGGTAAAGGCGGCTTTCACCGCCCGCAGGTCGTCGGCATAGACGCGCCAGGGGATGACAAAGGCGGGGGCGTCCGCCTGCTCCGGGCCGGGCAGGGAGGAGAGCTGCGAGACGCACACCGTGTTCCCGGCGGCGCAGGTCAGCTCCGCCATCATCGACATGATCACGCTGCGGCTTAGCCCCGTGGAGGCGGCGTTGGCGGCGTAGCGGTCCAGCTCCATCTGGGTGGCCGGTTCCCCGGTGTCGATCAGGTCCTCAAAGCCGCTGACGGCGCTCAAAAGGCACAGACGGTAGACGTCCTCCTCGGAGAGGCCCAGACTGCGCAGCCGGGCGGGAAGCGCCTCCCGGTCGGCAAACGCCTCGCGCCCGGAGGTCTCAAGCAGACTGCGCACGGCGCGGCCCACGTCGGAGAGGCGGGCGGTGGGGACGCCGGCGATGCCCTTCAGGGCGGAGACAGCGCCGGACAGGTTGTTGATTTCGTTCATAGAGCACCTCGAAGAAGACCGCACTGTTCCAGGGTGGAGAGCCAGTCTGTGGGCGTGGGCAGCGAGGGGGAGGAGCCGGAAGCGCCCTCCGCCGGGAGGACCAGCGCGTCGCAGAAGCGGCGGCGCAGCGCCTCCGGGCACCTGTTCCACAGCTGAATGACCCTTTCCTCGTCGGAAAAGGTGCCGATGGAGTTGCGGTGGTCGTTGGGATCGAAGATGAAAAACGTCATCTTGTGATACTGCCGGAATTTGACGTAGTGGCTCAGGAGGTCGGTGTCGGCGTACCCGGTCATCAGCCGGCCGTCGTAGGCGTACCGCCCGAAGAACAGGTAGAAGAGCATGGCGGCCAGACTGTAGTTCTGGGTCTGGACGCTCAGGTATTTGAGGGAACCGTCAAAGACGCGGGGGTGGCCGAACTCCATGGGATAGTTGTTTTCAAAATTCGTCCGCAGCATCGTGCGCCGGGTCATCTCCCGCCTGGAGTTTATGAGCGTGGAGTAGTCCAGCATGATCCGCCCCGAGCCGCTGTAGAAGAAACGGGAGAAATGGAAGTCGTTGAGGGTAAAGCCGGATCGGTTGAGGCGGTTCAGCGCCCGGAGGATCGCCGCGCTGGCCGTTACCACGGCGGCGTTTTCCCAGGAGAGAGGCCCCGCGTGGGAAAGCCAGCGGTCGAACCGCTCGTAGGCCGACATATCCCGGTAGATGAAGGCGGCGGCCAGCTCCCCCTGGCGGGCCTGCGGCGGGAGCGTCTGGTCGGTGTACTGGTTATCCGCGAAGAGGGTGCATTTCGCCTGAAGCTCCGGGGAGAGGATCATCAGGTCGATGGGCCAGAAGACCCCGTCAAAAGAGGGCTTCTCTAAGATCCGCAGACGGTAAAGCTCCACCTCCTGGGAGGCGGCGGCGTTCAGGCGGCGGAGAAACATGGTCTCCCCCGTCAGGACGTTGACCATCATCGGGCTCTCGCCGGGACTCTCCCCCGGAGGGGAGAAGGGGTCGGGCACGGTGTTTTCCGAACGCTCATAGACGGCGCCGCCGTACATGGCGCTGAAGGCCAGGTCCTCCGGCCCGTAATATCTGTTTCTCAAGGCCGCGCCCTCACTTCTTGCCAAAGAGGCCCTTGTACCCGGAGCGAGGAGCCTCGCCGCCGGGGGCGGCGGTATTATGGGTGTCCCTGGCCTCGGAGAGCCACCGCTTCACCGCCTTGGAGGCATCGCCCTTCATGAGCACATAGTTCTCGGCCAAGGTCCTGTATTTCGCCGTCTTCATAAGCTGGCTGTCCCGGACGACCGCGGCGGGGCTGGCGGAGAGGACGCACCCTTCGCACTTGTTGAAAATGTCGAAGGGATTGTTGAAGCTCAGGCTCCCAAGGCGCAGCCACAAATCCAGGGGCAGCGGGGCGTCTTTGAGGTCGTTCCGCGTACACTCGCGGTAGAGCATCTGGAAGAGGACCGCGCCGGAGCGCCGTTTGCGGAATTCGGACAGGTCATGCTCCTGCAGGACCTGGATGAGCGTTTGCGCGTCAAAGGGCATCAGCGCCGCGCGGAGGGCCAGGAGGGCGTTCAGCTGGGTGACGGTGCCGGCGCTGCTTGCCATGTCCGCCCATATGTCGAAGTTCTCCGCCCTCTCAGGGGCGCGGGAGGCGACGACCTCACGAAGGCGCGCAAGGACCTTTTCCCGGTTCTGGGCGGAGAGGGCCGGATCCCGGAGGAACCGGCGCAGGGAGAGGAAAAATTCCGTCTCGTTGTCCTCACGGTATTTCGCGCCCATGACGATGAGGTTCAAAATGGCGGAGCACTGGGGGTTGGTGGTGCGCATGGATATATACTCGTGGGCCTTGTCGAACGAGAAGTTGTCGTAGTTCACGCCGCTCCAATACGCCTCCAGCGCGCGCTGGCCGCGGGCATTGGTCTCCTCCTGGGGGAGAACGCGCATCATCACGTCCCGGTAGCCCACCAGGTTCTCCACCGGGTCGGCGCCCAGGGACACGCCCTGGGCATAGAGCGCCTCGGCCCGCTGTAAAACGGCGGCGTGGAGGGCGGACGGGTCGTCTAAAACGGCGGCGTCGTCAAGGAGGGAGTGCAGCCCTGCCCAGGTCTCGCCGGCGGCGGCCAGGCGGCTGTCAAAGTAGAGGCGGAGGATCTCCTGGCCGCGGGCCTGATCACGGATAACGCCGGTATAGAAGGCCCTCGACTCCTGGGACATGGAGGCCAGCTTCTCCACGGCCTCGCTGTCTGTCAGGGAGAAGAGGCGGTGTACGCTGTGGCTGGTGCCGGCGGCGCGCAGAACGTCGGAGCCGGAGGAGGTGATCCAGTCGCTCAAAGTCTGCTCGATCTCGTCGGACAGGGGGAAGCGGCGGGCGTCCAGCTCGCCCACCAGTTGGGCGATAAAGCCGCAGACGCGCTCGTCGGAGGTGGGCTTCAGGCGCAGGGTGTCGCTGAGGGTCCGTTCCAGTCCGTCCTCGGACATGGCCGTCACGTCGCCGCCCTCAAGAAGGGTGTAGGCCAGCCTTACGGTGAGTTCGCTCTTCCCCAGGGGGTCCCCCAGGGAGGCGGTCATTTGGTCGAGGCCGGAGAAGAAGCCGCCGAACGCCCCGTAGGGCAGGTCACGGACGGCGTGGTCGATGAAGCCGTTGCGGGCGATGCGCTTTTCCACGGCGCCGGTGAGGATGTTTTCCTCCCCGGAGGCGGGGTCCACGTAGAGGCCCTTTTCCCCGGCATTGCGGGAAAAGACCAGGTTCTTGGAGGCGTCTCCCCAGGAGGGGCATGAGGCGATCTTCAGCGAACGCCTTATGCCGTAGGGGAGGCCGTAATAGACGCAGTAGAGGATGGCGCGCATATTCTCCGCCGTGCCGTCGTACTGGACGTAGAGCGGCTGGGTGGACCTCTTCTCGGAGAGCTGGGCGTAAACGCAGTGGATGAGCTTGATATACTTCTCCCGGTCGAGGCCGGCGCGCGCCAGCGCCGTCTCCAGCGTCAGGGGCTCAAGGTACGCAAGGCGGCCGTCCCAACTCTCCGCGGCCTCCTCGGAGTCCTTAAAGCAGCGCTCGTCAAGAGAGAGGAAGAGGTTGGGGTCCTGGATGGCCTGAAGGCCGCCGGCGAGGGGGAATATGTAGGCGTGGGAGAACATATTGGGCCGCCCCTTGTCGTCCATAAGCCCATAGACGGTGCGAAGGACGTACAGGGAGCTTCCGTCGCCGTAGATCTCGGTGAGCTTCAGCACATCGCCGTTCTCGTCCGTGGGCACGGACTGGATGGAGGAGTTGGCGATCTGGAGCTTAGAGCAGGCGGCGTAAGCCTCGTGGGGGATGTCCGGCGAGACCGCCACGGTCTGCCAGCCGGTGGTGCGGGTGTCTCCCAGCTGACGGATGGCGTTGGTGTAGCAGCACTGATAAACTTTACTGTCCATGCAGGGCCTCCTCTCACTTATTGCCCGGGGGGACGATCTCCCCGGTTTGAAGATTCCATCTTGACCAGCACGCCGCGCAGCCGGCGTCCACATTGACCGTTCGGGATCTGAGGAACCCCTCGCGTATACGCGCCGTGCGCTCATCCTCCGGCAGGGGGAAGGTCGCCCTGGAGCCGCAGTTGGGGCATCTGGGGTTGTAGGGGTATTCGATGGGCTGGTTGACGCCGATATAGCCCAGGCAATGGAAGAGCCACAGAAGCGGCTCCTCGATGCGCCGTGGGATCACGGGACCCACGGGGTACTGGTACTTTTGAACGCCCTCGCCGCTCTCCTCGACCTCACAGCCAAGGGCGGTGATGGCGAAGAAGGAATACCGGGAGTAGTTGTTGTGGAGAAGGGTCGCCAGGGCCATGCGGTTGTCATTGACGTTGGGACCCTGCATGAAGTCCGTCAGCTCTCGGAGGATGGCGTTATACTCAGCGGCGTTAAAGATGGGGACCGCAAAGCCGTTGTTGTCGCGCACACTGCTTACGTCCTTCAGAAGCAAGGTCCGCATATTTTGCGAGAGGACCTGCTGGAAATCGCCGGTGTCGTCCTTGGAGATGCACACGGCGAAGGGGATGTCGCACTTGCGGTTTTGGTCGCCGTGGGAGATGAGCGTGTGGATGGTGTCGAACACGATGGTGGGATCGACCAGCGCCTTTTTGTTCCGGGAGGCGCTGCTGATGATGTCGAACTGCAAAGGGTCGATGAGGACGATCACGCCGTCGGCGTGCTCCACATAGGGGGCGAAGCGATTGACCAGGGTGTTGTCCCCTGAGCTGAATACCTCGCCCGCCACATCGTAGAGGACGAAGGTGTTGGACACCTTTTGACTGCCCTCGGAGTTGCGGACCATCTCGTAGAAGATGGGCTGCTGGAGCCTGTTTGCCGGGGTGGAGCCGGGAAGGGGTTTGCGGTCGGCCACCACGTTGCTCTCCACAAAGACGCGGGCGGAGGGGGCGTTGACGATGGCGGAGAGGCCCACAAGAGCGGCGTAATTTTGCATTTTCCGAAGGAGCTGGGAGAGGTACACCGTCTTGCCTGAGCCGGTGATACCGATGACGGTGACGAATTTCACGGTATTTTTTCCGTACCCGTCCGGCAGGGGGTTGTGGCAGTGGGGGCAGACGCGCCGGTTGCAGTGTTCGCCTGTCAACAGCTGCACCTGGGCCACCATGCCCTGGTTGTCCCGGATAAAATAGCCCCCGTCGGGCTGGACGGCGAGATACGTCTGGTGGTGGGGGTCGGAGGGGTTCAGCACGCGCCGGCGGTAGGCGGGGGGAAGATTGAGGACCTTGTCGGCGTAATTTGTCTCGGTGGTGCCGTTATACCGTTTCCAGAAGGCTTCGTAGACCTCGTCCTCGCCCTCCGCGAAGAAATCCCAGTCCGCTTGGCGGAAAACCAGCGCCTCCTTGTCGGGGCCGTGGTAGCGGGCGATAAAGTCGTCCAGGTCGTCATATTCGTCGGGGATGATGTGAGGGTCGCCCTGGTTGATCTTCTCCGAGCGGAACATCACGTCTTCATCCCTGAAATGTTCAAAACAATAGGGGCAGGTAATATCGTAACTCATATCGGTTCTCCCTTAAGGTCTGTCTATTTGAGCTTCAGTCCGGGGTTTGTGGAGACAAGGGTGGGCGGGACGTCGGATCTCACGTACACCGCGCCCTGGGCGAGCATCCCGTCCGTGATGGGCACGCGGATGCCGCCCACGGTATAGGAGAGCGTCCCGTCCCCCGGCACCCCGGCGCGGGGCAGGTCGATGCGAAAGTAACCGATGAACTTCGGATGGGACCAGGGAAAATTCCGGCGCATTTCCGGGGATACCTCCACATGGATCTGCAGGGGCACGTCAAGGGAGGGCTGGACCATGTTGGTCTTCGCGGGGGCGTAGACGGTGCAGACGTTCCCGTTTATCTCGCAGGCGAGGACGGTGTACGTGCAGGCCTCCCGGTGGAGGGGGCAGCCGCCGTTCATACGCGCCCTGGCCCCGGCGGAGACGTACCTTGCCCAGACGCCGGCGCGAAGCTGGACAAAGGAGTCCGCCGCCAAATCGGCGGCTTCAAGCGCCTCACAGAACGCCGGGAAAAGCTCCGTGGCGCACTGGCCGAAGGGGGTCTCCAGCACCAGGGTGTCCGCGCCGTGAGTGCAGTCCCACAAAAGCGTGTCGCGCCGGTCCGAAAGGCGCAGCGAATAGGCGCAGCAGGAGGGGGAGGGGTCGGCGTAGGTAAAGCGCATCACAGGTCACCTCCGAACATGATGGAATCGGGGCGCAGTCCGTAGAGATAGAGCGCCTCCACCGCGCTGCCCCGGCCCGTATCGTAGACGGCGATGCCGGAGGGGATGTTCAGCGCGGCGGGCAGAGAGCCGGAATCGGCCAGGAGGAAGGAGCGGAAGGGCGCGCCCAGAGCGAAGAGCGTCTGGAGGTATACCGGCACCTGACCGGGCACCAGCATCTTTTTCACCAAACTGCTGGCGTCGTCCTGGTCGTTGTAGGTGAGTTCGCTCACAAAGGAGGCGCACAGGGCGTTTTTCAGCGCGTCGTCCTGGAGCATCCCGTCCACGGCGCGGGTGAAGAATTTCCGCAGGCCCTCTCTGGAGGAGAGCTTTTTGAAGTCGTCCTCGATGAAGTGGCTCTGCTTGTCGTAATAGTCGTTGAAAAGGCCGCTGTAGAAGCCGGTGAAGCCGTCCCCCTGCCGGATGGGGTGGAGGGAGGACATGGAGCCGACCAAGGCGTTCCAGTCCTTCAGGTACTCCGCGGCTTCCGTACAGGCCCGGTCCAGCGCCCCGCGGCAGAGGGCGCGAAGCTCCTGATTGGAGGAGAGAAGGTATTTGAGGTATTCCCCGGCGTATTCCAGAGTCCCCAGATGGGGGAAGGGTTCGCGGGGCGAGGCAAAGCAGGCGTCCACCGCCTCCCCGTGCTCGGAGAGCCAGATAAGCTCCCTGACGGTAAATTCCCGGCGCAGATACGCCCCGTAGTCCGCGGCAAGCCGCTCCATCTCCACCCGGTTCAGCTCCAGGCGGGACCCCGCCTCGGCCATCAGTCCGGCCAGGTACGCACTCCAGGCGCCCATGGTCTCCTCGTTAAAGTCGCTGGCGGACATGGCCTCAGGGCTGCCGGAGAAATCGGCGCACGATCTGCGGGGGAACAGCTCCAACTGCTGGGGCGTGGGGAGAAGGGAGGCGAAGTTGTCCTGGACGTAACGGTCCAGCGTGACGATGGTGCCGTTTTGCGAGACACCCAGGCGCTGGGCAAGCTCCCGGCCGGAGGGGAGATTTTCCCCGGCGGTCTGGAGGCGGGAGAGGCGGTTGACGAGCCGGGTCACCATGAACTGGCAAATATCGGCGATGGGCTTCTCCGCCCGGCGGTAGCCGGCGGTGAAGAGGCGGTGGTTAAAGAACGTGTCCTGCACGGTCTGGGCGTCCTGGTTGTTGGAGACGGCGATGACGGCGGTGGAGAGGCTGGTACAGACCTCCGGGGGCGCGATGCGCTGGTCGTTCAGGCGGTTGCTCACAAGGCAGACGCTGGCAGACGATCCCTGGGAAACGTTCTGGGCAAGCAGGTTCCTGATCTGTCCCGCCAGCTTCTGGCGCGAGCTGTTGGACTCGTCCAAAAGGATAATGAGCATGGACATGGACATGGCGGCGCTGATGCCCGTGGCGCTCTGGGCCTGAGAGACCGCGTCAAGACAGGCGGAAAAGGCCTTCAGGTCCTGAAGGCCGAAGGTGTCGATCACGAAATAGGAGACGATTTTTACATAGCTTCTGAAGTGCCGGTCGATGGAGGAGAGGCCGGAGGCGAGATCGGCCGCCCGGCCGGCGTCTACGCGGTCAGGGGAGACGGCGTATTTTCCGTTCCCCTGCGGGAAAAATTCGCGCAGCTCCGCCCCGCCGGGCGCGGGCTTGACGGAGAGGAACGGGATCTCCTGCCGGAACTGAGGCCACAGGTACATAAGGCCGTCGGCCAGCGCGGCCCCGCGCTCGCAGGGTCCCAGGTGGAACACCATCATGGGATATTGGGGCGCGCTGCCGGATTTGGAGCCGGAGATCGCCCCCTCCTGATGGCGGAGCTTATCCTCAAAATATTCGATGACGCTTTGAACAGTCAGGTTCGCGTCCATGAGATACCCCCTATCCTGGCGGTGCCGGAAAAAGGGCGGGCAGCAGGAGATCCCTGCGGCCCGCCGGCCGGCAGGAAGCCGTTTATTCCTCGATGTCGTGGGAGAGGCAGAAGATATGGAACTGCTGTCTGAGCTTCTTCACAAAGTCCACGATCTCGGCCTTGTTTGCGTGCTGATCCGCCAGCTGGACCATCGCGGAGATCCTGTTGTCGGAGAGAAGGCTCCTGATCTTCTTGCCCGTCTCCGCGATCTGGGACGAGTTGGCGTTGGCCAGGTCCTGGACCTCCTTGCGGATCTTGATAAGCGTCGGAGCGTCCAGCTTGGAGAAGCTGACGAAGCCCTGGTAGAAGGGCAGCTTACCGTAGGGGAAGCTGCTGTCGAAGTTGGAGAGGACCGTGTCGTTCTGGATGCCGTACTCCGACTGATGGTAGACGATTTGGTTCCCCTCGATGGAGAGGACGCCGTGGAAGATGGCGTCGCAATAGTCCACCAGGATGTTGCCGAGGCGCTTGATGTCCTCAATCCTGGCCTCCAGGTCGGAGATGAGCTTATCGCTGCCGGAGCGGAGGGCCTCCACGTCCTCCACGTACTTGCGGACCTTCGGGCGGATGGCGGGGAAGTAGACGAAGTAGTCCTTGTTGAGGTTGGCGATGGCCGCTTCGCTGATCCGGGCGCCGTTGCGGGGCAGGTACAGGGAGGTCTTTGTGAGCTTGATTTCCCCAACGTCCCGGAGGGCCTTGACGGCGTTCTCAAGGGCGGGGATGTCCTCAGGCTTGGAGGCGGAGGCCAGGAGAGCGGCGGCGCGCTCCCGGACCTGGGCGGCGGCGGCCAGATCGGCGGCGGAGGGCTCGTAGAAATATCCGTCGTCCGCGTTGAACACGCCGGACGCGACGGCGCGGTCGAAGAGCTCCTTTACGGGCCGCAGGCTGTTGCCCCGCGACAGCGGGGGAGCGTCCACGTCGATCACGCTCTGGGGCGTGACGGGGGGCAGCTGGTTCCAGTTGCTGAAGAGCTGGCCGGGGAGGGGATCGCCCACGCCCTGCTTGAAGATAGGCTTGCCCTCGTAGTAGTGACGGCCCACGCTCTCGCTGCCGTAGTAGATCTGCTCGTAGGCGGAGCAGTTATTGTAGGAGCTGAGCGGGAGGCCGCAGGCGCTGCACATGACGAAGATGCGGTCGGTGAGGGCGCTGGCCTTCAGGTTCCACAGCTGATTGATCTTGTTCATCTCCGCCGCGGCGTTGGAGATCGGCGCGGAGGAGGTGGGGTAGGAGAGGAAGGCCAGGGTGGAGGACTGAGCCAGGGTCCAGATGGCGGAGTTGAAGTGGAAAAGCGGGCTTGCCTTCACGGTGAGGGGCTTGATCCAGTCCTCTAAAACGAAGGTCTTGAGCATCTCGTCGTTTACGGTGCCGCCCACCTTAGCCTGGTACTTGTCGCGCAAAAATTCGGTGATGGTGTGGCCGGCGAAGTTCCCGAAGGCGGTGTTGATGAAGAAGTCGGTGACCAGGCGGGTGATGTGGTTCTCGTCCTCGTTGATCCATTCGTCGGGATGGGCGACCAGCGTGTTCACAAACTGCTGCAGGAGACCGCCCACGTTCTTGGCCTCGACCTCCGCCTGGATGCGGGGCATCAGCTCCTTGATGGTGACCATGGGAGTGGCGAAGGAGAAGGTGGCGTTGGCGACCTTGCCGTTGGCGTTGATGGAGGCGTACACGGCGTTCCTGTTGTCGCGGAAGGTCTCCATCAGGTTTTCCGTGACGCGGGCAAGCTTCATATAGTAGTCGGCGTCGATGTCCATGACCTGCTGCTTGAAGGTGTTCAGGAGGTCGCGCATCAGCTCGTAGTCGGACATGACCAGGGTGTGCTGCTGGTGGAGGAGCAGATAGTATTTGTAGCTTTCATACCGATGCTGATTGGAGTCAAACAGAGAGCGACGTGTCCTGTTTTCAAAGTCACTCTTGGCGCCCTCGTAGTCGTTCAAGCGAAGGGTGGACTGGGCGGCCTCCTGGCTGTAGCGGGCCTCGTTCTCGGCGATGAGGCCGTCGATGATGTTGAGGAAGCTCCTCTTCTCCGCGGCGGAGAGAAGCCGGTGGGCGTAGATGGGGCCGCGGGAGAGGTCGCCCAGAATGGGCCTCAGAGCGGCGTTCAGCCGGCCCATCAGGGACTGCTCGTTCTTGGGGTCGGCGAGGGCGGAGGCGTTTGTGGTGTGGACGTTCTGCTTGGCGGCCGTCTGATTGGTGAAGTGGGCGACCATGTCGGCGTTGCCGTAATCAAAAACGTATTTCCAGTCGGCGGTGTAGGGTTCATAGTTGGCGTCCGCGCCCAGGGTCACCGCCTGAAGGATGGCGTTGTAAACGTCCTGGAGGCCCTGCGCGCCGGGGGCCAGAGAGGCGACGGCGAGGGCGTTGACGGCGTTGTCCTCCGGCATATTGACCTCAATGGCGGAGAATTTTTCAAAAAGCTCCGCCGCCAGGAAGGTGTTGATCTCCCGGAGGGGGATGGAGGCGCAGGCCGCGCCGATGACGCAGTAGTCGGTGCGGGAGCCGACGGGCTTTTTCGCGTCGGCGACGCCCCACATGGAGTGGAAGTTTGCCAGATGCGAGGAGAGGCCGAAGGCGCTGGTGTCATGGGTCAGGAAGTCCATGATGTACTCGGCGGCCACGTTCATGGCGTGCTCGTAGGCGTGAGGGATGACGTTTCCGTGGGAATCCGTGGCGCAGATGAGGTGGGCCATATCCACAGGGGGCGCGTCCCACTGAATGACCTTGTTGTTCTTATAGGTCTGCTCGAAGGCGCCGCCGTTGTGGGGAAGGCCCATGCAGTACTCCAGCTCCTGCATGGCGGCATAGCCGTTGTTGGGGATGTACTGGCGCACATGGGTGGCCTCCATGGGGACGTTGGCGAGGTTGACGTCGGGCAGGAAGAAGTAGCCGAAGATGTTCACGCCGCCGATGTCCTTAGTGATGGAGCGGACCATGTAGCACACATCCAGGAAGCACCCCGCGCCCGTTCCGCCGGAGAGGCCGGTGAAGATATGGACGTTGATGGTGGGGTTGATAAGGCCCTCGCGGGCGGCGTGCAGCTCGCTTGTGACCCGGTCGATAAACTCGGTGGATTTATCCATCATCATGAAGCGGCCGATCTGGCGGATGCCGCCGGCGCCGGCGGTGCCCAGCTGGGGAACGGCGATCTTCTCGTGCTCCAGCCAGTCGAACTCGTGGTGGTGCTGAAGGGCGAGAGGGGAGTTGATGGTCTGGCTGATGTTGAGATTCTCGATGGAGAAATACTCGCTGCTCGTGAGGGGCAGGGTGCCGGTGCTCTTGGGCTTATGTACCTTGTCGGCGATGGAGCCGCCGATCTCATTGGAAAAGCTCTGCCGGTCGGTGTCCACGCCCAAAAAGCGGATGTGGGAGTACTGGGGGACGATGTCCTCAGGCCGGTCGGGCTTGAGCCTGTCGTATACCTGGGTCTTGATCGTCCTGATGCAGTGGACGCCCGTGCCGCCCAGACCGATGAGAAGGGTGGCGGTGTTTCGGACCTGGTCGGCCTGCTGCTTGTTGGAGATGATGCCTCCGCCGGTGCTGAGCAGAAGATTCTGATAAACGGCCATTGGGTTGATTCCTCCTTAAAATATATAGTAAGCGTTTGCGTTATTTACTGTGGATCGCCGCATAGGCGGGGTTCACCACTTGCCGGTGGGGACGCTTCCGCCGGGGGAGACGGGGGCGTTTTTCTTTTGGACAGGCACGCCCTTGGGGGGCTTGTGGCCTCCGCCGTGGGGGGCGCTCTTCATGATGCTGTCAAATCGGATATAGAGGCGTTTGGTGGGGGTGGCGGGGAGGAATACGCAGACCTCCACGCCGCTCTCGATCCTGATGCGGTTCGTCTCCTGTCCGTTGCAGGAGACCTTCTTGTCGGTGTTGAAGGTGACGTACCGCTGGCCGCTGGCCTGGAAGCAGCTCTTGGAGGGGTTCAGGCCGATGTTGTCCACGCCCAGCAGGGCGAGCTTGCACTTGCCGCGCCTGGGGGAGCGGGGAACGCCGTTCTTGAGGACGCCGTTGCAGTCGCTGCGGGCGGTGATGCGGCCCCGGAAGGGCTTCGTGGAGGCGACGTAGGCCAAAATGGCGACGATGGCCAGGGCCACAAGGGCCGCGGCCCCGATGCCGATGAGGGCCATGAGGCCGATGTTGCGGCTCTTTATGTTGACGGTGACGGTGCAGTACAGGCCGCCGGAGTCGGTGGCGCGGATGAGGAAATCGCCGGTGCTCAGGCTGTAATGGGAGATGGTGAGGATGTCGTCCTCCACCTCGTAGTCGGAGGCGGGGAAGGTGGTGCTCTCCACCTTATAGCGCAGCTCGCTGTCCTCCCCGTCCTCGGCCAGCTCCGTGAGATCGATGGAGAGGGAGTTGTCCCTGAAGGGCCAGATGTTGACGGAATAATCCACAGGGTCCTCCACGGGGACGGGGGCCGTGTTGAGCGGGGCAGGGGGCGTGGACTCGTTTTCGTGATGGCGTTCCGCGAAGGTGACGGGGCCGAGGGTCTCGGAGTCGCGGTCCAGGTAGCTTGCGGTCACGTGGACCCGGAAATGGCAGACGTCGCCGTCCGCAAAGGTGAGATCCTCCGCGGTGAAGCGGCCGCCGGAGACGGTCATGGGGACGGTCCGAAGCGGCTCCAGATAGGCGTCCTCCACGATGAGTTCCGCAGTGTAGCCGCTGTAATCGGCGTCGGCGGAGGCGGTTTTTCCGCCGCCGGAGAGGACGGCGGTGACGGAGACGGGGACGGCGCAGTCATACGTGCCGGAGGCGCTGTCAAAAGAGTCGTCAGGCGCGTCGATGGCGGCGGTCACCTCAAGGTTGGTGTTGTACACCATGTTGATCTTGATATGGTCGCCGGGGACGCCGCGAGTCTGAAGCGTCCACACGCCGGGGAGGATGTTGGTAAGCTTGATGGAAGTGAAGGTGGGGTTGACGGACATATTGACGGGGCTGACCGTCCCGTCCGGGGTGAGGAGGGTGACCTCCTCCGCGCCGCCCTGAATAATGATATTGACCTCCTCCACGCCTATGCCCGGAACATCAAAGGCGGTCTCCAAAAGACCGTTATCGGGGAAGGTGGCGTCCTCGTCCGTCAGGGGGATGGTGGAGGTGCCGTAGATGAGGTTATAGAAGGTGTTGAACACGTCGCTGAGGTCCTGAGCGTCGCGGACCTCCATCGCCACGCCGCCGGTGCCGGAGGAGATAAGCTCCATCTCGTTGGGCTGCGAGCCTTTTTCATCGTCGGCCCTGCCGTCCACATTGAGGCGCACGGTGTAGATCGGGGTGCCCCGGTCGTGGGCGGTCTTGATGGCGGCGTCCCTCTTGGCGATGGACTCCGCCTGGGCGTCCTTGTTCCGGCCCATGTCGGTGTTGCCGTCGCTCAAAAGGATGATGACGGAGGGCAGATTCGGGTCGCCGTAATCCTCAAGCTGCGCCAGCGCCTCCTCAAGGCCCAGGCCGATGTTGGTGTTCTGGACGTCGTTCGGCCAGGATCTGATGGCGTTCAGCACCTTGTCCTTGTCCGCGCTTCCATCGACCCGGAAGGGGGAGATGGAGCCGCCGCCGTCGATGCCGGTGGAGAACACCACACAGCCCAGAACGTTGCCGCTCTCAGCCAGAAGGTCGGTGAACAGGTTGACGGCGTTGAAGCGGTAGCCCTGGGGGTCGGTGGTTTTCATGGAGCCGCTGGCGTCCATGACGAGCACCACGTTGAAGCGGTTCGCGGCGGCAGAGGATTCGCCGGCGGCCGCCGCGCCGGGCACGGCCAGAAGCAGAAGAAGGAGCAGCGCCATGAGCGCCGGGAAAAAGCGTTTCACTGGAAGACCTCCTTTTTGACGGGCGGGACAGGCTGGCCCGCGCAGTGCCGATTTTGACACATTTTTGATTATTTTATCACATTCGGCCATAGAACGCAAGGTGGAGAGCGGATTTTTTAAAACAAAAAATGTATATTTGGGCTTTTCAAGCGCGGGAAAGGCTGGTATACTGAAAGCAGTCTCAGGACACGATCCATCAATTCAACAGAAAGGGGTTTTACCATGGGTGAGCTTACCGGGAAAACGGTCATCATAACGGGCGGAGGCCGGGCCGCGCTCAAGGACGGAGGGGCCGGGTCCATCGGCTACGGCATCGCCATCGCTTTCGCAAAGGAGGGGGCGAATCTCGTCCTCACCGGGCGGAACGTGAAGAAACTCACGGACGCGAAGGAGGAGCTGGAGCGGCTCTACGGCGTGCGGGTCCTGCCCGCCAGGGCGGACATCTGTGCCGGAGCGGACAACGAGGCCGCGGCGCGGCGCGTGGCGGAGGAGGCCGCGGCGGAGTTCGGACGCATCGACGTGCTCATCAACAACGCCCAGGCGTCCGCCTCCGGCGTGACGCTGGCCCAGCACACCACGGAGCAGTTCGACCTGGCGGTTTATTCGGGGCTGTACAGCACGTTTTACTACATGAAGGCGTGCTACCCGTATCTGCGGGAGACGAAGGGCGCGGTCATCAACTTCGCCTCCGGCGCGGGGCTTTTCGGCAACTTCGGCCAGTGCGCCTACGCCGCCGCCAAGGAGGGCATACGGGGCCTGTCCCGCGTCGCCGCCACCGAGTGGGGGCCTGACGGCATCAACGTCAACGTGATTTGCCCCCTGGCCTGGACGGCGCAGTTGGAGACCTTCCGGGACGCCTATCCCGACGCCTTCAAGGCCAACGTGCATATGCCGCCCATGGGCCACTACGGCGACCCGGAGACCGAGATCGGCCGGGTGTGCGTACAGCTTTCAACGAAAGACTTCAAGTATCTCTCCGGCGAGACGCTGACGCTGGAGGGCGGTATGGGACTGCGGCCGTGAGGCCGCGCCCCAAAAAAGAGAGGACCGCCTCGCGGCGGTCCTGAGAAGGTGAAAAAGGCTTTTTCCCAGGGTGAACGGCCCTGGGAAAAAGTTTATATCGAGTTTTTGGAAAGGCCGGGGCGCGTCAGGCCAGGGGGTTGCCGTCCCCGTCGAAGAGGGGCAGGCGCTCTAAGAAGATGATGTCGTCGCGCATGGCCGCGTCGCCCTCGGCAAGGACGGCCATCTTGGCGGCCACGGTGCCGCCGGCCTCCCGCACCAGCTCCTCTACCGCGGCGATGGAGCCGCCTGTGGAGATCACGTCGTCGATGACCAGGACGCGCTTGCCCCGCATCTTCCGCGCGTCCTCCCCGTCCATGTAGAGGTACTGGGTGCCCTCGGTGGTGATGGAGTGGTCCTCCACCCGGAACACGTCGTGCATATACGCCTTGGCCTTCTTGCGCACCAGAAAGTAGTCGTTGCGGCCGGCCTGTTTGGCCATCTCGTGGATGAGGGGGATGGCCTTGGCCTCCGGGGCGACCATGTAGTCATAGGCCGGGGCCTTCTCCAGAAGGGCGCGGGCGCAGGCGCAGGTCAGCTCCACGTCCCCGAAGATGACGAAGCCCGCGATGGACAGGTTGTCGTTGAGGCGGCAGATGGGAAGCTGGCGGGTGAGACCCGCCACGTGCAGAGTATAGGTCACTTGTATCAACTCCGTTTTTTAAAATATTCTATTCTCATCATAGCACGTTTCGCGGCAACAGTCAAATCCCTTTGAGCGCCGCAATATGCCCAATGCCCGCCGCAAATCCGTGGAGAAATTGTACAATCCACCAAAATATTCACAATTTTTTCATAATTTCAAAAAATATGTGGAATTTTGTCCCGGAATGTGGTATATTTCAAGCGTATTCAAAATATTTTCGGAAAAAGGTCATCTGGCGCGGAAAGTTCACATTTCGCGCCGGTTTTCATTTTTTCCGGGGATAAATAAAGTAGGAGGCTAAAAAATGGAGAAACTGTTCAAACTCAAGCAAAACGGCACCACCGTCCGCACCGAGATCGTGGCAGGTCTGACTACCTTCATGACCATGGCCTACATCATCGCCCTGAACCCCAACCTGATCGTGGGCTTCGGCCAGGGCGCTTTCGGCGGCTTCGGAGAGGACGGCCTGGCGGCGTGGAACGGCGTCTTTATGGCGACGTGCCTTGCTTCCGCCGTGGCGATGTTCTGCATGGCGTTCCTGGCCAACAAGCCCTTTGCCCTGGCTCCCGGCATGGGCCTGAACAGCTACTTTGCCGTAGTTATCGCCCAGATCGCCGGCGCTGCCGGATGCTCCATGCTCGCGGGACTTCAGGCGGGCCTGTGCATCATCCTTGTGGAGGGCATCGTGTTCGTTCTCCTTTCCGTTTTCAACATCCGTCAGAAGATCGTGGAGGCCATTCCTCTGGGCGTGCGCCTGGGCATCGGCCCGGCCATCGGCCTCATGCTCATGAACATCGGCTTCGGCTCCAACGCCGGCCAGGGCGCTTCCAACGAGAACTACGTCATGCGTGACTTCTTCGGCGCTCTCTCCGCCAGCTCCGCCAAGGAGAAGCTGGGCGAGTACTGGCCCGCCATGGTCCTGGCCGTGGTCACCATGTTCATCGGCCTCTTCCTCATCATCATCCTGGCCCACTACAAGATGAAGGGCGCTGTGCTGGTGGGTATGCTGGGCGCTTCCATTCTCAACTGGGCCGGTCAGGCCATCTTCCTCCATCAGAACCCCTTTGCCAGCCTCAAGACCGCCAGCTGGCTGCCTCCCTTCGCCGACATGGCCAAGACCACGCTTTTCAAGTTTGACTTCGCGACCCTGATGTCCATTGGCTGGGGCACGGTGGTCCTGCTTATCATCACCTTCTGCATCATTGATATGTTCGACACCATCGGCACCGTCCTCGCCACCGCCAACCGCGCCGGGATGACCGACAAGAACGGCAATATGCCCAAGATGCGCGAGACCCTGCTCTCCGACGCCGTGGGCACTGTGGTGGGCGCCTGCACCGGCACCTCCACCGTCACCACCTTCGTGGAGTCCGCCTCCGGCGTTGAGGCCGGCGGCCGCACGGGCCTCACCGCCCTCACCACCGGCATCCTGTTCCTGGCCTGCATTTTCATCAGCCCCATCGCGGCTATCATTCCTCCCGCCGCCACCTCCGCCGCCCTCATCTACGTGGGCATCCTGATGCTCAGCGGCATCAAGAGCATCGACTTTAGCGACATGGCCATCGCCGCCCCCGTGTTCATCATGCTCCTGGCCATGCCCGTCTCCAGCTCCATCGGCCACGGCATCGGCCTCGGCCTCATCACCTACACCGTCATCAAGGTCTTCACCGGCAAGGCCAAGGACGTCTCCGTCCTCACCTATGTCATCTCCGTTCTGTTCCTGGTGAAGTTCTTCCTGGCCGTCTGAGACCTTCAAAGAACGCCCGGAACACAGGCTCAACGCAAAAACACAAAAAGGGGAGGGTCTGCGGACCCTCCCCCTTTTTGCCCGGACGGCGTGGCGCAAAAAACTTTTCGGGCGCTGTATAATTCTCCCTTTCCGCGTCAATACTACCTCTGCAATCAAAAAGCGGGTTTCCGCTGTACGGAGGTAAAAGAATGCACGAGAGGAAGAGCTTTTCGCGGTTTGCGGATGAGTTCCTCAGCGGTAAGGGCTTTTACATAGTCCTTTTCGCGTGCGTCGCCATCATCGGCGTTTCGGCCTGGCTGCTGCTTTTCTCGCAGTGGTCGCCCCTTGCCGGTGGCGATGAGGAGGACTATCTTGACGTGATGGGGGAAGCGGGCACAACGCTCCCCGGACAGACGGATGACGGGACGCAGACGGGCGGGTCCACCGCCGGAGAGGGCGGAGACGCCGCAAAGGACGCGGACGATCAGCCGGAACACATCGTCCCCCCCAGGGGACAGGCCCAGGAGCCGAACCGTCCCGGCGAGAGTACCGCCGGGGCGCTGACGGTCACGGAGGAGCCGGATGACGGCGGCTCCGGCGGGGAGGAGCAAAAGCCGGAGACGGGGACGGCCAGCGTTGGGAAGCTGAGCTTCCTCTGGCCGGTGACCGGGGAGGTCATTAAGGACTACGCCCCCGACAGGCTGGTCTACAGCGAGACGCTGGACGACTGGCGGGTCCACAACGGCATCGACATCGCCGCCCGGCAGGGCACCCGCGTTCTCAGCTGCGCCAACGGGACGGTGACGAAGGTGGAGGACGCCGGCGACGGGTACGGCACCGTGGTGACCATTGACCACGGCGCGGGCGTGGAGACGGTCTACGCCAATTTGGCGGGCGTCCCCGCGGTGAACGTGGGGGACAGCGTCACAGCCGGGTCCGTCATCGGCTCGGTGGGCGCCACCGCCGCCTATGAGAGCGCCCAGGAGGCGCACCTGCACCTGTCGGTGACGGTGAACGGCGAGACGGCGGACCCCATGGACTATTTGAAAAAGCGGTAAGCGCCGCCAAAAAACGAAAAGCCATATTTTTGAGGCCGCCGGAACAGGGAAGTTCCCTGTTCCAACGGCCTCAAAGCCGTGTATGGAGGGGGCGGGGGCCTTCGCGCCCCGCGTGTTAATCCACAAGCCCCACCGGCTCAAAGGCAAGCCCGCGCTCAAGCTTGTGGGCCAAAAGAAACTGATAGAAATTTTGGGATATAAAGATCATCCTGCAACAGGCGATCTCCCCAAAAAGCTCCGCCGACTTGACGATATCCACTGGCGCGCGGTCAAAAACGCTCCTTTTGTAATGAACGCGCCCGGCCGATAATAGATGCCGTTTTCCGCCGCAATCGGGGCAGATCGACACCTTGCCGGCGGAGTCCGTACAGAGTCCGTCTTCAAGGGCGTGGGGTATGTACAGCTGATAGATCCCGTCCAGGCGATTCCCCGATTTGTCCAGGACGTCCCTCACAGTAAACCCGCTCAAGCCGCTGTCGCACAGGAGTCCAGCGGCCTTTTGCGATACGAACAACTCATCGTGGACCCAGTTGAGCATCAAAAAGCTTCTGGAGTTCCAATTTGGCGCTTTCTTCAACGCAAAGCACTTCTTTTGCACCAATCCGGCGCCGCATTTCGCGCAATAATGCGCTGTGTCGTAGGTGGCGGAAATGTATTTCCTGCCATCGGACGGAAGCGGATACCCGCAGCGCCAGGTACTGCGCACGCGAAGCCAGCCGGCGCTCTCCAGCTCGGCATTTGAAAAAACCGCCTCGGAAACGGGGTGAATGCCGTTTGCCTCGAAGAAAGAGACTATCTCGGAAAAATGGGCGTCATCCTGCGCTATGTCCAGCGTGGAGACAAGGCCGCCCTCTTTATAAGCCGCGCCCAGGCCCTTTAGAAAATCGACAATATCCTTCCTGCCGCTGGAAAACCCAAACCGATGTACGATCCGCATTTTTTACTCCTTTAAAGCATGGGAATAAACGCCGCGCCGCTGGAACCGATGGGCGGCGCCGCTGCCTCACCGATGTCTTTGCTCCGCATATGCGCACAGATCATGCCGCCGCAGCCGTCTTATAGGGGGGCGGCGTCAGTAACGACATAGCATACATTAAACATTAATTCTCCCTGCTGCAGCTTTTCAAGAAAATCTGTCTCGCAATACGTCCCCTGGATAACTTCAAAATCTCCGTCCTGGTAGCGCGTCTGAAATAATATCGTCTTAACAGGCGAGGATTTAATAAGCAGGTGTATGATTGACTTCACGTCACCAATAAAATCATTTTTGATTATCAGCGGCGTCAAATTATAGGCCGCATCATCGGGTATATAGGAAGGAATATTAGCGGGCGCCTTATGTGAAAAGTCGCTGTCGCAAATTGGAAATGACCAGGAAAGCCCGGATTCGTCTTCAACCACAATGTCATATAATATTCCGCGGGTATTACAAAAAACAGGCCATATTTTATAATACCTCATAACATCTCCGCACGTGAGTTCGCTGCGCAGCTGCACGCGGGAATTGCCCAAAAAATTGACGGGCTGTTCTTGCGCCACGGAGATAATATTGATTTCAAACGACATGATTCTCATCTCCCATCAGCCGCTCAGGCCACAGACAAAGACTTCCCCTAAATCGTGCCCAGGAAGCTTAGGCGCGGCAGGATGTTATCGACGATCTCTCTGGCCTGCCGCTCAGAGTAATACGTTTTGGGGTAGCGCCGGAGATCGTCTGATGAGGGCGAAAACCGTTCCACAGCGGCCCCGATTTGATCGAGGTTTTCCCTGTCGCCCTCTCCGAAAAGCTTATACCCGCCTGACGTATAATATAATGAGCTGAACACATCGCAGAATGTGGGGAAGTCATATTTCCCTTGAACATAGGAATGGAGCAGTAAAATTATTTGTTCTCTCATATCCATAGGATCACCCGGTTTCACGAATTTGTCGGCTGAAAAAATCACTCAAGAACCTTTCCCACGAGCACCAGCAGTATCCACATAATAATATTCCCAAGAGTACCCCCAAAGAAAAGGGCAAAAGAACGATACCGAAACGCGATGATTTTAGCCGTCAGGGAATCGCCATTGCGTTTCGCTTCGGCGATGAAGAGCTTGTCACGGCTGCTGCCCCCTCCAATAGAACTTACGGGGTAAGGCACATAGGGGTATTCCTTCGCGGCAAGGGCGGATGCCCTGGCGCTTAGGATCCATCCGAAAAAGATGGCTATTGCCGCATGGACAAACAGCAAAATAACAGCCAGCCAGAACAACACGATTGACAACACTGCCAACACGATTTGCGCCGTTATACAAATCTTTTGCTGTTTTTGAAGCTTTTCCATCTGGCCCCGGAGCGCATTTTCCGATTGTTCGTCTCCCTGCCCCTGGACATCATTTTGGCGCATCAAATACCGCCTCCACGCAATATATAATGAACGCTTTTACAATATATTGTCCCAATGTTAATTTCAGCTGCAACTTTGCCAGGACGATATTTGCCACGGAGACGCACGTGATAATAAAAAATACAAGAAAAAGATGTTCATAGTTATCAAAAATAATACATGAGGCAGCTGGGCTTTGGGGCGGGGTCAGCCGATCTGGACCGAGATGACCACGTAGTTGATCACCATATGGAGGAAAATGGGGGCGTAGAGGGTCTTGGAGTAGTCGTAGGCCCAGCCCAGGGCGAGGCCGGCGGGGAGGTACTGGAGAAGGTAGAGGAAGAGCGAGGGATGGAAGTCGTAGACGAGGTAGCTCCACAGGTGATAGACGGCGAAGAGAAGGGTGGAGACGGCGTAGGCGAGGATGGCGTTTTTGCGCCGGAGGGAGCCGAAGACCACGCCCCGGAACAGGGTCTCCTCCACCACGGGGGCCAGGAGCACGCCGATCACCAGCATGGTGTTGGGGTTCAGCTTGGCGGTGGCGTTGACGGCGGCGGAGTTGGGGTTGGTGAGGTCGTCCAGGAAGAAGTCCAGGCCGAAGCTCACCAAGTTAAAGAGAAGCACGTAGGCGATGAAGCCCACCAGGACCGCGATGACGGTGTTCAGGAAATTGCCGCACATATCCGCGAAGGACTCCCGGAGATAGTGGAAGAGGAAGCCCAGCAGGTAAAAGAAGCCCACGGCGTAATAGATGAGGTTCAGCCACACCGACGAGAGCTGGAAGCCCATCAGCGGGAAGACGTAGGCGTTCAGGGCGGAGAGGATATACGTCATGGCGAACATATGCACGAACACATAGACCCAGCCCAGGACAAGCTCCACCTGGGTCATGGGGTAGGGAAAGCCGTTTCCGGCGCGCCGTTTGGCGGTCATAGGGTCACCTTCTTTTTCAGTTCGTTGAGCAGATTCAGGGCCTCAAGGCCGGTGATGGTGTTGAGGTCAAGGTTCCTGAGAAGCTCGGACACCTGGTCCGAGGCCATGGAGCCGAGGGTGATCTGATCGGAGGCCGGGGCGCTGGCGGCGGCGGGGGCGGGGGCGCGGCCGCCGGAGGTGAGCTCCGCCAGGACGGCCTTTGCCCGCCGGATGATGGAATCCGGCACGCCGGCAAGCTTAGCCACCTCCACGCCGTAGCTGTCGTCCGCGCCGCCGGGGACGATCTTTCGCAGGAAGATGATGTCGTCGCCCCGCTTCTTGGCGCAGATGTTGTAGTTCTTCACGCCGGGGACCTGCCCCTCCAGGGCGGTGAGTTCGTGGTAGTGGGTGGCGAACATGGTCAGCGCGCCCAGCTGCTTCTTCCCGGCGCAGTGCTCCAAAACGGCGCGGGCGATGGCCATGCCGTCGTAGGTGGAGGTGCCGCGGCCGATCTCGTCCAGGAGGATGAGGGAGCGGGGGGTGGCGTTTTTCAGGATGGAGGCCACCTCGCTCATCTCCACCATGAAGGTGGACATCCCGGAGGACAGGTCGTCCGACGCCCCGATGCGGGTGAAGACCCGGTCCACCACGCCCAGCGTGGCCGAGCGGGCGGGGACGAAGGAGCCGATCTGGGCCATGAGGCAAATGAGGGCCGTCTGGCGCATATAGGTGGACTTACCGGCCATATTGGGGCCGGTGATGATAGCGGTCCGCGCGCCGGACGGGGACAGGTGGGTGTCGTTGGGGACGAAAAGAGTCTCCTTCTGGGTCAGCTCCACCACCGGGTGGCGGCCGTCCACGATGTCGATGCCGGTCTGGGCGGTCATCTCCGGCATACACCAGTTGTAGTCCGAGGCGCACTGGGCGAAGGAACAGAGCACGTCGAGGGCGGCGACCTCCTGGGCCGTGGACTGGACGCGGAGCGTCTTGCCGGCGATGGAGGCGCGCAGCTTGGAGAAGAGGTTGAATTCCAGCTCCGCAAGGCGGTCGTTGGCGGTGAGCAGCTCCTCCTCCAGATTTTTAAGCTCCTCGGTGACGAAGCGTTCGCAGTTCACCAAGGTCTGTTTGCGGATGTAATCCTCCGGCACGTCCTCGGACTGGGACCGGGGGATCTCGATGTAGTAGCCGAAGACCTTGTTGTAGCTTATCCGCAGCTTCTTGCCGGTGCGGGCCTTCTCGCGGGCCTCGATGTCGGCCAGCGCGCCCTTGCTGCCCCTGAGAAGGGAGCGGAGCCGGTCCACCTCCGGGTCAAAGCCGGGGCGGATCATGCCGCCCTCCCGGACGGACACCGGGGGATCGTCGCAGACGGTCTCGTCGATCTGCTTTTTGATGTCCTCCAGACGGTCCGCGTCCCGGATCTCCCGGATGAGGGGGGAGGACATATGCTCCAAATGGGAGAGAACGCCGGGGAGGCGGCCAATGGAGGAGGCAAGGTAGAGAAGGTCCTTGCAGTTGACGGTGCCGTAGACGGTCTTGCCGATGATGCGCTCCATGTCGCCGATGCCCCGGAGGCCGTCTATGATCTCGCCCCGGGCGACGTTGTCGGAGAAAAGCTCGTTGACGGCGGCCAGCCTCCGGCTGATGGGGGCCAGGGACAGAAGGGGCCGGGCCACCCAGGAGCGGATGAGGCGGGACCCCATGGGGGTCTTCGTCTTGTCCATGACCCACAGGAGGCTCCCGCGCTTTTCGCGGGTGCGCATATTGTAAAGAAGCTCCATGTTGCGGAGGGTCTGCAGGTCCAGCTCCATGAAGCGGCCGTCGGAGTAGAAGTCCAGCTTGTTGATGTAGGAGAGGTCGGCCTTCTGGGTCTCGGTGACGTAGGAGAGCACCGCGCCCACGGCGCGGACGGCCTGCGTCTCGCGGCCAAGGCCCAGCTCGTCCAGGGAGTCCGCGCCGAACTGGGCGCAGACCAAGCTCTCGCAGGCGGCGTATTCAAACCGCTCGTCCGCCGTCTGGGTCAGGGCGTGGAACCAGGACTTGAGGATCGCGGTCAGGTCGCGGCTGGCCGCCGCGCCGCTGTTCAGCACAAGCTCCGAGGGGGAGAAGCGGCCCAGCTCGTTGATGATGCGCACGGAGGAACCCGCGTCAAAGGAGCGGGCGCAGATCTCGCCGGTGGACACGTCGCAGAAGCACACCGCCGCCCCGGCGTCGTCGATGAAGATAGAGCCGATGTAGTTGGCCGCGCCCTCCTTGAGCATGGAGGCCTCCGTGGCCGTGCCGGGGGTGATGATGCGGATGACGTCCCGGTCCACAAGGCCCTTGGCCAGGGCGGGGTCCTCTAACTGCTCGCAGATGGCCACCTTGTAGCCGCGGGCGATGAGGCGGCCTATGTATGCCTCCGAGGAGTGGTACGGCACGCCGCACATGGGGGTCTGATCCTCCTTGTCCTTGCCCCGGTCGCGGGTGGTGAGGGTCAGGTCCAGCTCGCGGGCGGCCAGGAGGGCGTCCTCGTCGAACATCTCGTAGAAGTCGCCGAGGCGGAAGAAGAGGATGCAGTCGCCGTGCTGGGCCTTGATGGCGTTGTACTGCTTCTTCATGGGGGTCAGTTCAGACATAGGGGGCCTTCTTTCTTCTCTGTAGTGGGCGCGGCTGCGCGCAAAGGCCGTCAGATCAGCTCGCCGGACAGCGCCCAGGTGTTGGAGCCGGTGATCCTGACGGTTTGAAATGTTCCGATGAGGCTCTGATCTCCCCTGAGGCGGACGAGCCTTCCGCCGGAGGTGCGGGCGGTGAGAACGCCGTCCTCCTGTCCGTCCACTAAGACGCGGACGCTGGAGCCAACATAGGCGCGGTGCTTCTCCTCCGAGATGCGGGTCTGAAGCTCCACCAGCCGGTCGAAGCGGCGCTGCTTGTCGGCGCGGGTAAAGGGGTCGGGCATGGAGGCGGCGGGGGTCCCGGCGCGGGGGGAGAAGATGAAGGTGAAGAGCGCGTCGAAGCGCACCTCCTCCACCAGCGACATGGTCTCCTCAAACTCCGCCTCCGTCTCGCCGGGAAAGCCCACGATCACGTCTGAGGTGAGGACGACGTCGGGCATATGCGCGCGGGCCGACCGCACAAGCGCCAGGTAATCCTCCCGCGTGTAGCGCCGGTTCATGGCGGAGAGGACCCGGTCAGAGCCGGACTGGAAGGGCAGGTGGATGTGGCGGGCGCACTTTTCGCATTTTGCCATGGTGGAGAAGAGCTTCTCCCCCGCGTCCTTGGGGTGGCTGGTCATGAAGCGGATGAGGAAATCGCCGGGGATGTCGTTGATTTTGGCGATGAGGTCGGAGAAATCGACGCCATCGGGCAGGTCCTTGCCGTAGGAGTTGACGTTCTGCCCCAGAAGGGTGATGTCCCGGTAGCCGGCCCGGACAAGCCCCTCGGCCTCCGCCAGCACGTCCTCGGCGCGGCGGGACCGCTCCCGCCCGCGGACATAGGGGACGATGCAGTAGGAGCAGAAGTTGTTGCAGCCGTACATCACGGGCAGCCACGCCTTGACGGCGCTGTCCCGCTCCGAGGGCAGCCCCTCGGTGACGCAGCCGTCGGAGGGGGAGGTCTCAAAGACGCGCCTGCCGCCCTCCAGCTGGCACAGAAGGAACTCCGGGAACCGCCACAGCTCGTGGGGGCCGAAGACCACGCGCACATGGGGGTAGGAGGTCTTGATCCTGTCCGCCATGCCTGCCTCCTGCATCATACAGCCGCACAGGCAGATGATCTGGGAGGGCTTGGCCTTCTTTGTGTGGGAGAGGGCGCCCACATTGCCTAAGACCCGCTGCTCGGCGTGCTGGCGCACGGCGCAGGTGTTGATGACGATAACGTCTGCGGCGTACTCGTCCGAGGTCATGTCGTAGCCCATGACCTTCAGCATCCCGCGAAGCTTTTCGCTGTCCGCCTCGTTCTGCTGGCAGCCGTATGTGTCCACAAGGGCCAGGGGGCGCGTATCGCGCCGGGCGTTTAAGCCCGATACGCGCTCCATGAAGGCGCGCTGGCGGGCAAGCTGTTCCTGAGTGATCTCAATTCTCCTGGTGTTCACGGTCATTCTCTCCGGGTAATTTGTATTTGTATTCGTATTTTAACAAAATCCAGTGGATTTTACAAGAGATATAGTGTATAATAATTTCCGAATAAGATCCTCCCGCCCCGGCCTTGATGGGAAGCGGGCGGCACGGGACGGAGGGGTACTCCCTGTAAGGAGAGAACCGTATATGAAAAATCTTGTCATCGACAAAAAGGCCATCAAATCCAACCTGGACGCGGTGAAGGCGCGGGCCAGGGGGGCGCAGATCTGGGCGGACCTCACGGGGGACGCCTTCGGGCTGGGGCTTCTCGCCACGGCGCGGGTCCTGCGCCAGGAGGGGATCCGCTGCTTTGCCGTCTCCGACCCCAGGGACGCGGAGGCGCTGCGGGAGGCGGGCTTCACCGAGGAGACGCTGATGATGCTCCGCTCCACCGCGGATGAGAAGGAGCTGGAGGAGCTTATCGACCTCAACGTGGTCTGCACCGTCGGGTCCTACGAGGCGGCGGTGGCGGTCAACGGGATCGCCGAGAGCAAGAAGACCGTGGCGGAGGTGCAGATCAAGATCGACACCGGCCTTGGGCGGTACGGCTTCACCATCGCGGAGATCGACAAGATCGCCTCCATCTACCGCTTCATGTCGAATCTGGCGGTGGTGGGCGTCTTTTCCAGCTACGCCCAGTCCTGGAAGAGCCGGAAGACCACCCTCCAGCAGTTGGACGCATTCAAGTCCGTCCTCTCGGCGCTCCACGACCAGGGCTTTGAGACGGGGCTTGCCCACATCTGCGACTCGGCGGCGCTGTTCGCCTATGATTTTGACCTTTTGGACGCGGTGCGGGTGGGCACGGCCTTCTCCGGGCGTGTCGCGGGGAACGCGGCGCCGGGACTTACCAGGGTGGGATACATAGAGGCCGGCATTGAAGAGGTCGGCTGGTTCCCCAAGGGCCACCGCGTTGGCGACCGGGTGCTGAAAAAGCCCGCCAGGCTCGCCGTGGTCTCCGTGGGATATTATCACGGCTTCTCCGTCACCCGCCACGAGCAGGGGCAGAGCCTATGGGATATGATCCGCTCCTGGAGGAAGCGGCCCACCGTGAAGCTGGGCGGCACGAAGCTGAAGATCGTGGGCGAGGTGGGCATGATGCACACGGTCCTGGACGTGACGGACGTACAGTGCAGAGTCGGGGACGTGGTGACCATGGACGTGGACCCGGTGAACGTGAAGGGGCTTCCCAGGATCTACCGCTGATCCTGCGGCCCCGCGAGGAGAGGTACAGTATGCCAAAGATTTATGAGATGCCTCCGCACCTGGCCGACCTTATCGCGGCCGGCGAGGTGGTGGAGAGGCCGGCCTCCGTGGTCAAGGAGCTGGTGGAAAACGCCATCGACGCGGGGGCCAGGGCCGTCACCGTGGAGATCCGCTCCGGCGGAATGGGCGAGATACGGGTGACGGACGACGGCTGCGGGATCGCGCGGGAGGACGTGGAGACGGCCTTTCTGCGCCACGCCACGTCGAAGCTGCGCAATGAGCGGGACCTGGAGGCCATCGGCACCCTGGGATTTCGGGGCGAGGCGTTGGCCGCCATCGCCAGCGTCTCCCGCGTCGAGCTTATCACCTGCGAAAAAGGCGCGGGCGAGGGCACGCGCCTTGTGCTGGAGGGCGGCGTCAAAAAGGCCAAGGCCCCGGCGGGCCATCCGGCGGGGACCACCATCTATGTGCGGGACCTTTTCTACAACACCCCCGCCCGCCAGAAATTCGTGAAGAACGACAGGGCGGAGGGGTCGGCGGTGACCACCGCCGTGGTGCGCCTGGCCCTCTCCCACCCGGAGGTATCCATCAAGTACATCCGGGAGGGCCGGGAGGAGTACCACACGCCGGGGGACGGGAACCTCCAGTCCGCCGCCTACTGCACCCTGGGCCGGGAGTTTGCCAGGGGACTTTTGCCGGTGGAGAACCGGGTGAACGGCGTGGCCGTCACGGGCTTTGTGTCCACGCCCGCCGCCGCGAGGGGCAACCGGGCCTGGCAGTTTTTCTTTATCAACGGCCGGTTCATCAAGTCGAAGCTCTTACAGGCGGCGGTGGAGCAGGCGTATAAAAATTCCCTGTTCACCGGGCGCTTCCCCGTGTGCCTCATCGAGCTGGATATGGGCCTCTCCGCCGTGGATGTGAACGTCCATCCCACGAAGATGGAGGTGCGCTTTGCCGACGAACGGGCCGCCTTTGACGCGGTCTACTGGGCCGTGCGCGGGGCGCTGGAGCGGGAGGAGAAGCCCAAGGAGCTGGAGCTGTCCCGGAGCACCGAGACCGCCCTGCGGGGCGGCGTACAGGCCGCAGACCTTCCGGGCCACAGGGTGTTCGCCCCGGAGGAGGCGAAAAAGCCCCCCGTATCCGGCGGATTCGTCGTGGGCAGGGCCAACGTGAAGAGCGGGGACGAGTTCTACAGGCGGGTCACCGCCGACACGTTCCGAACGGAATACGCCGGAGGGGCGGGCTTCAAGACCGCCATCCGCCCCGCCCGGGTGGGCAGCGAGGAGACGCCGAAAAAGGCCGAGACGGTGCTGGAGGACGCCTTTACCCTCCGGGATTCCGTCGCCGAGGCCCAGACCTTTATGGAGATCCCGGAGCCGGCGGGGCGCGTGCCGGATTCGCCGCCGGAAGCCCCCATGGGGCGGGACTGGCGGTACGTGGGCGAGGCGCTGGGGACGTATATCCTTGTGGAGCGGGGCGACAGCCTCTTCCTCATCGACAAGCACGCGGCCCACGAGAGGATCCTCTTCGACAAGCTGAAAAGCCAGAAGCGCCAGGCCGCGGGCCAGATGCTCCTGACCCCCGTGGTGTGCGAGCTGGACGCGGAGACGGCCGGGGTGCTCATGGAGAACGAGGGCGTTTTGTCGGAGCTGGGCTTTTTGATCTCCGACTACGGCGGCGGCACCGTGGCCCTGAGCCAGACGCCCATCGACATGGACCTCACCGACCCGGAGGGGACACTGGAGGAGATCGCGGAGAAGCTGAAGACCGGCGGGAAACGCGATGTGGAGGCCATGCGGGACGATGTTTTGCACACGGTGGCCTGCAAGGCGGCCATCAAGGCGGGGAAACGGACGGAGCCTGCGGAGCTTGAGGGGCTGATCGGGAAGGTGCTGTCCGGCCAGGTCCGCTACTGCCCCCACGGGCGGCCGGTGAGCCTGGAGCTTACGAAAAATCAGCTTGACAGGAGCTTCAAGAGAGCATGAGAGAAGTGGTGGTCATCACGGGACCCACCGCCACGGGCAAGACGGAGCTGGGCGTGCGCCTGGCGAGGGCCCTGGGGGGCGAGGTGGTCTCCGCCGATTCCATGCAGGTGTACAAATACATGGACGTGGGGACGGCAAAGCCCACAAAGGACGAGATGGGCGGGGTGCCCCACCATATGATCGACGTGGTCAGCCCCTTTGAAAGCTACTCCGTCTCCCGCTATGTGGAGGAGGCCGCCGCAGTCTGCGACGACATTCTCCGGCGGGGGCGGACGCCGTTCATCGTGGGCGGCACGGGACTGTATATCGAGTCGCTGATCTCCGGCCGGGATTTTGAGGGGAGGCCGGAGGACGGGCGGCTGCGGGAGGAGCTGGCGGCGCGGTACGACGAGGTGGGCGGGGCGAGGCTGCTTGAGGAGCTGGCCGCCGCTGACCCGGAGCGGGCCGCGAAGCTCCACCCCAACGACAAAAAACGCATCGTCCGGGCGCTGGAGATCGCCAAATGCGGCGGGAACATCTCGGAGCACGACCTTGAGACGAAAAAAAGGCCGCCGAGGTACGCGGCCAAAACCGTGGTCCTGGGGTTTGCCGGCCGGGCGGACCTCTATGCCCGCATCGACCGGCGGGTGGACAGGATGATGGAGCGGGGACTGACGGAGGAGGTGGAAGGCCTTCTTCGGATGGGCCTGACGCCGCGGCACACCGCCATGCAGGCCATCGGCTATAAGGAGATCTGCGCCGCCCTGGCCGGGGAGACCTCTTTGGACGAGGCCGTGGAGACCGTCAAGCGGGAATCGCGCCGGTACGCCAAGCGCCAGATCAGCTGGTGCCGGCGGTACGAGGGCGCGCTTCATTTGAATTTTGAAAAAGAGCCTGATTTTGAAAAAGCCGTGTCTCTTTCGACAGATTTCGTAAAGGGACTGGTATAATATGTAAGCTGTCGGAGGGGGAGGGCGCGCCCTTCCCACTATATAAAGCGCGCGAGAACGCGCGGAAAGGCGGCTTACATATGATAAAGGCACTTAACATTCAGGATTCCTTTTTAAACGAGGCGCGGAAGAAGAGGGCGCCGTTGACGGTGTTTCTGGTCAACGGGTTTCAGATGCGCGGCGCGGTGCTGGGCTTCGATAACTTTACGGTGATGCTGGAGAGCGAGGGGAAGCAGCAGATGGTGTACAAGCACGCCATCTCCACCATCGCCCCGGCCAGGAGCCTTAACATCCCGGAGCTGGAGGAGGAGCCGGAGCTGCTGCCGGAGAGGGAACCGGCGCTCCGATGACCTCCGGGAAAAAAGCATAAAAATCAGGGCAGGATTTCCTGCCCTGATTTTTATGGTTGCCAGGCGGGATTGTTGTGGACAAATCAATGAAAGTGTGGTATAATCAATTGGATAAGGTATGCCGAAAGGGGGCGGGAGCATGGAGATGGAGCGCAGCGACGCCATCATCAAATTCGTGGCGGTGCTGGTTTTCGTGGCCGTTATGGCGTATCTGGGCGTCTCCTTTGTGGCCAGCTACCGCAACCCCCTGCGCACCGTCAACGCCTCCGGCATGGAGCTTCTTGACGGGCTGGAGACCTCCGGCTACATCGTCCGGGACGAGCAGCCGCTGACGGCCTCCGGCTCGAACCTCGCCGTCACGGTGACGGAGGGGGCGAAGCTGGCCTCCGGGGAGACGGTGGCCGTGCGCTACTCCGGCGCGGAGGCCATGGAGCGGGCGCAGCAGATCAGCCAGATCCAGCTGAAGATCCGCCAGCTCACGGCCATCAAAAACGGCAAGAGCGAGGACCAGCTTTCCAAGGAGACCATCATCGCCCTCTCCAAGGCGGTCTCCGGCGGGAACCTCTCGCAGCTCTATGAGATCGAGCAGGACGTGGACGCCTATATCCTCTCCGGCACGGCCCTGGCGACGGGCAGCGAGGCGGAGGAGATCGCCGCCCTGGAGACGCAGCTTCGGGCACTGGCCCAGAGCGCCTCGTCGGACACGGGACGGGTGACCGCGCCGTTTTCCGGCACGTTCTCCTTCTCCGTGGACGGGTTTGAGAGCGTCACGCCCTCGGACCTGGAGTCCCTCAGCGTGGCCCAGTACAAGAACCTCTTTTCCGCACCGAAGCCCGTGGGGGCCAACGTCGTGGGGAAGCTGGTGCGCGGCATTCGGTGGTACTACGTCACCGAGGTCGACGAGGCCAGCGCCGGGAAACTGACGCCGGGGAAGAACGTAAAGCTGGTCTTTTCCAGGACCTATTCCGCGGAGCTGACCATGAGGGTGGAGAGCGTGAGCTTCCCGGACAACGGGAAGTGCGCCGCCGTGTTCTCCACGGACAAATATATGCAGGACATCGCGGCGGTGAGGGAGGCCACGGCGGAGATCGTGTTCGACACCCTCACCGGGGTGGGCGTGCCCAGGGAGGCGGTCCACCTGGATGAGGAGGGCGGGACCGTCTGCTATATCCTCCAGGGCATCACCGCCCACGAAACGCCCGTCAACATCATCGCCGAGAGCGGGGACTATTACATGGTGGAGTCCGAGCATGACGGCCTGCGGGAGGGCGACATCATCATCGTCCGCGCCGCCAATCTTTACGACAACGCCGTGGTGGAGGAGTGAGCATGGAGGAGCTGAGCCTGATCCGGGACAACGCCCGGAGGGTACTTGAGCGGGCGGCCGCCGCCGCGCAAAGGGCGGGCCGGGAGGTCACCGTCGTGGCCGCCTCGAAGATGAACGACACGCGCCGCGTCCGGGCCGCCTATGAGGCGGGGATCCGCTTCTTCGGGGAAAACCGGGTGCAGGAGCTGGAGGGAAAGCTCTCCGAGAACGCCTATGAGGGCGCGTCGCTTCACTTTATCGGGCACCTCCAGAAAAACAAGGTGAAGAACCTGGTGGGCCGGGTGGACCTGATCGAGTCCGTTGACTCGCCGGAGCTTCTGAGACTGATCGGCCGGAAGGCGGAGGAGCTGGGGACGACCCAGGACGTGCTGCTGGAGGTCAACATCGGCATGGAGGAGGCAAAATCCGGCGTCGCGCCCCGGGAGCTTGCCGCGCTTGTGGACGAGGCGGCGAAAACGCGCGGGATTTTTGTCCGAGGATTGATGACCGTCCCCCCTGTGGAGACGGAAAAGGGAAAAACGGAAAGATATTTTGAGCAAATGCGCAAGCTTTTTATTGACATGGGCGCAAAAAAATACGATAATGTTACCATGAGCATTTTGTCCATGGGAATGAGCGCCGATTTTGAGACGGCCATCGCCTGCGGCTCCAACATGGTGAGGGTCGGCTCGGCCATCTTCGGCGAGAGACATTATGACAGGTAAACCCACTACTTTCAATTTTGGAGGCTACACAAATGGGATTTCTGAGCGAGCTTAAAAAACTGACACGGCCCTATGACGATGAGGACGACGAATTTGAGGACTTTACGCCGCGCGCGCCGGAGAAGATCCCCGTGACGCCCCGCACCGCCGCCCCCACCCGTGTGCCCACCGGGAATACGGCGGAGGACCGCCGGGAGTCCAACCGGGTGGTGAACATCCACGCCACCACACAGCTCCAGGTGGTGCTTGTAAAGCCTGACAAATTTGAGGACGCGGCCAACATCGCCGAGCACCTCCGGGACAAGCACACGGTGGTGCTGAACCTGGAGTCCACCAACAAGGACGTCTCCAGAAGGCTTTTGGACTTCCTGTCGGGCGTGGCCTTCGCTCAGGACGGCAAGATCAAGAAGGTCGCCCAGGGGACGTATCTCATTACGCCGTACAACGTCAATCTGATGGGCGACCTCATTGACGAGCTGGAGAACAACGGCCTCTATTTCTGATCTCCCGCGGCCGGGAATTTTAAGAGAAAAACCGCCGTGCGCCCGCCGATGCGGGACGCGGCAAAAGAGGAGGAGCGGGGGCCGCGTCCACGCCGGAAGGCGGGGCGAAGCGGCGCTCGCTGCGACGAAAGGATGGGATTGGTATGTTGACACCTCAGGATATTGAGAGTAAGGAGCTTCCCAAGGCGGTATTCGGCGGGTATGACATGACGTCGGTGGACGAGTTCCTGGAGGAGCTTGCCGCGGACTACGCCGCCCTTTACAAGGACAACATGGTCCTCAAGGGAAAGCTCAAGGTGCTGGTTGAGAAGGTGGAGGAATACCGCTCCACCGAGGACGCCATGCGCATGGCGCTCCTGACGGCACAGAAGATGAGCGACGACATGATGGCCGAGACGAAGGCCAAGTGCGACGAGATGGTGGCCGCAGCGGCCAGGGATTCCGACGAGTCCAGGGCCAAGGTGGCGGAGGACATCTCCCACGAGGACATGAAGCTGGAGGCCGCCAAGGTCAAGACAGCCTCCTTCGTGGCCGCGTCGCGCCAGATACTTGAACAATATGAGGCGTTTCTCACCAAGCTGGACGGCGTGACCGCCCAGTTCGGCGGCACGAAAGCTCCTGAGAAGGCCCCGGAGTCCGCCCCGGAGCCGGTGTTCTCCCCGGAGCCTGAGCGCGCCGCCCCCGTTCAGGCGGCCCCGGCCCCCGCACCGGAGGCCCCCGAAGCCGCGCCAGCCGGGGAGGAACCCGCCCCGGAGTCGGAGACCGAAGAGGAACCCGCGTTCAGTCCCGCCTCCCAGCCGGCGGCTGAGGAGACGCCCGCGCCCCCGGCGGATGTGGACCTGGGGGAGGAAATCGCCCCTCCCGTGATCTCCGCAGACGACGGCGAGACCGGCGGCGCCACCCGCCGCATCGACATCGAGGCGGTGCGCCGCATCTACTCCGGCGACGGCGAGACAAAGCGGATCGCCTGGGACGAGGAGGACGAGATGACCACCCCCCGGCCAAAATTTGATTTTTCCGACCTCAAATTCGGCACCAACTATACCGACGAAGGGGACGGCAGGAAAAAGAAGTAAGTTCTTAGTAAGCGAGGACAGCCAAAATGCCACAGGACTATAATCAGACAGTTAATCTCCCCAAGACGGAGTTCCCCATGCGCGCAAACCTCCCGGCCCGCGAGCCGGCGATGCTGGAGCGCTGGAACGACATGGACCTCTACCGTGAAATGCTCAAAAGGAACGAGGGAAAGCCCGCTTTCATTCTCCACGACGGCCCCCCGTTCTCCAACGGCCATCTGCACATGGGCCACGCCCTCAACAAGGCCATCAAGGACTTTATCGTCCGCTACAAATCCATGTCCGGGTACCGCACCCCCTTTACCCCCGGCTGGGACAACCACGGGATGCCCATCGAGTCGGCCATCATCAAGCAGCAAAAGCTGAACCGCAAGGCCATGAGCGTCCCTGAGTTTCGCTCCGCCTGCCAGGAGTTTGCGCAGAATTTCGTGAACATCCAGCGGGACGAGTTCAAGCGGCTTGGGTATCTGGCCGACTGGGACCACCCGTATCTCACCATGGACCCGAAGTTCGAGGCCGAGGAGGTCCGCGTCTTTGGGAAGATGTACGAGAAGGGCTACATCTACAAGGGCAAGAAGCCCGTCTACTGGTGCCCCCACGACGAGACGGCTCTGGCCGAGGCGGAGATCGAGTACAGCGAGGACCCCGTCACCACGATCTTCGTGAAGTTCCGCGTCAAGGACGACCTGGGGAAGCTGGCCGCCTACGCCCCCCTCAGCAACATCTACTTCGTCATCTGGACCACCACCACCTGGACGATCCCGGGGAATCTGGCCATCTGCCTGAACCCCGGCTACGACTACACCCTGACCCGCGCCTCCAACGGTGAGGTCTATATCATGGCCAAGGAGCTTGCCGGGTCCGTCCTCCAAAAGGCGGGGCTGGAGGCCGTCGAAGTCCTGGCCACCTTCAAGGGGTCCGAGCTGGAGCTGATCACCGCCCAGCACCCGCTCTTTGATCAGACCAGCCTTGTCATTCTGGGCGACCACGTGACGCTGGACGCCGGCACCGGCTGCGTCCACACCGCCCCGGCCTACGGCGCGGACGACTTCTTCGTCTGCCAGCGCTACCCCCAGATCCCCTCCGGGCGGGACCTTGTGGTGAACGTGGACGACGCGGGGCGCTTCACCGCCGACGCGGGAAAGTACGAGGGCCTCAGCGTCCTCAAGGCCCACGAGCCGATTTTCAACGACCTGGTGGCGTGCGGGGCGATTTTGGCCTCCGAGAACATCACCCACTCCTATCCCCACTGCTGGCGCTGCAAGAACCCCATCATCTTCCGGGCCACCGACCAGTGGTTCTGCTCCGTGGACGCTTTTAAGGAGGAGGCGGTGAAGGCCGCCGAGGCGGTCACCTGGCTGCCCGACTGGGGCCGCGACCGTATCAGCTCCATGATCCGCGAGCGCGCGGACTGGTGCATCTCCCGTCAGCGCCACTGGGGCCTGCCCATCCCGGTGCTCTACTGCAAGGAGTGCGGCAAGCCCATCTGCACCCCGGAGACCATCGAGAAGATCTCAAACCTCTTCCGCGAGAAGGGGTCCAACGCCTGGTTTGAGCTGGACGCGGACGAACTGGCCCCGGAGGGGCTTGTATGCCCGGAGTGCGGCTGCCGTCACTTCGAGAAGGAGACGGACACCCTGGACGGCTGGTTCGACTCCGGCTCCACCCACATCGCCAGCATGGAGCTGGACGCCCCCGGCTGCTGGCCCTCCGATATGTACATGGAGGGCAACGACCAGTATCGCGGGTGGTTCCAGTCCAGCCTCCTCACCGCCGTGGCGGTGAAGGGCGCCGCGCCCTATAAGACCGTCCTCACCCACGGCTGGACCGTGGACGGCGAGGGCCGCGTCATGCACAAGTCCCTGGGCAACGGCATCGCCCCGGAGGACATCGTCAAGAAGTACGGCGCGGACCTGGTCCGGCTCTGGGCCGCCTCCGCCGACTACCGCAACGATATGCGCTGCTCGGAGAACATCTTCAAGCAGCTCAGCGATAAGTACCTGAAGATCCGCAACACGGCCCGGTACATTCTGGGCAACCTTACGGGCTTTGACCCGGACGCGCCTGTGGCGTACAGGGATATGCTCCCCTTGGACCAGTGGGCCATGGTGCAGCTCAACGCCTTGGTGGAGAAGTGCCTTGCGGCCTACGAGCGGTACGAGTTCCACGGCGTCACCTACGCCATCCACAACTTCTGCGTGGTGGAGATGTCCAGCTTTTATCTGGACATCATCAAGGACCGGCTCTACTGCGACGCGCCGGATTCCCTCTCCCGCCGCAGCGCCCAGAGCGCCATTTACGCCATCCTGGACGCCGTGGTGCGGCTCCTGGCCCCCATCCTGGCCTTCACCAGCGATGAGATCTGGCAGGCCATGCCCCACGACGGGAGCGCCAATCCCCGGCACGTGATGCTCAACGATATGCCCAGGGTCCACCCGGAGTACGTCTTTGACGAGGCGGAGACGGAGCGGTGGAATAAGCTCATCGCGCTGCGGACCGACGTGCTCAAGGCGCTGGAGGCCAGGCGCGCCGACAAGTCCATCGGCAAGCCCCTGGACGCGCAGGTCACCCTCTACGTCTCCCAGGAGGCGGAGGCGGACTTCGGCAAGCTGGACGGGCTTGATCTGGCCCAGATGTTTATCGTCTCCAAGGTCACCGTGGTGAGAGGCGGAGGCGAGGGCCTGGCGGGCGAGAGCTTCCCCGGCGTCACCGTGGAAGTCCGGCCCTGCGAGGACGCCAAATGCGCCCGCTGCTGGACAAGAAGCGAGACCGTGGGCCATGACCCGGACCACCCGGAGCTGTGCGACAGGTGCGCCCACGTGGTCAAGAGCCTGTAACGGACCGCGATCCAATCAAAACGAGGGCAGCGTCCGCTGCCCTCTTATCCGTAAGGAGAGCCTTATGATCTATCTCCTCCTTGCCGCCGCAGTCTGCGCGGCGGATCAGCTCTTTAAGCTATGGGTGGTCCACACCATCCCGCCTGATGGGTATCTGGAGCTGATCCCCGGCGTTGTGGGGCTGACGAACATACGAAATACCGGGATGGCGTTCTCCATGCTGTCCGAGCACACGTGGATTTTGACGGTCGTGTCCGCCGTGGTGGCGGCGGCGCTGATCGTGCTCCTTGCGCGGGGAAAATTTACCGGCTGGGAGAAGGCGAGCCTCGCCATGATCCTGGGCGGCGCCGTGGGGAATCTCATCGACCGGGCGTTTCTGGGCTACGTGGTGGACATGATCAACCCGGAATTCGTGCGGTTTGCCGTGTTCAATCTGGCGGACGCCTTTATCGACGTGGGGGCGGCGCTGTTTTGCGTGCTGTATATAGTCCGCACCACCCGTGAGGAACGGAAAAAGAGGACCGCGAAGGAGGGGGAGAACGGTGACGGAGACCCTGACGGTCAATGAGTCCGGCCGGGCCGACGCCCTCATTGCGCGGGCCATGCCGGAGCTGAGCCGCGCGTTCGTTCAGAAGCTGCTGGAGGAGGGGCGTGTCACCTGCCGGGGAAAGCCGGTGAAGAAGAGCTTCCGGCCTGAGCCGGGGGACGAGCTTGTCCTGGACATTCCAAAGCCGGAGGAGCCGAAGGCCGCGGCGGAGGATATACCGCTGGACGTGGTCTTTGAGGACGGAGACGTGATCGTGGTCAACAAGCCCAAGGGGCTGGTGGTCCACCCCGCGCCGGGACACCCGGACGGCACGCTTGTCAACGCCCTCATCGCCCACTGCGGGGACGAGCTTTCGGGGATCAACGGCGTTCTGCGTCCGGGCATCGTCCACCGCATCGACAAGGACACGTCGGGCCTCATCATCGCGGCGAAAAACGACGCCGCCCATAAAAAGCTGGCGGCACAGCTGGCCGACCACACCCTTTCAAGGACATACGAGTGCGTAGTCACCGGGAATCTGAGAGAGGATTCCGGCACCGTGGACGCGCCCATCGGACGGCACGGGGCGGACCGCAAGCGTATGTGCGTCACGGAGAAAAACAGCAAGCCCGCCGTCACCCACTGGCGGGTGCTTGAGAGGTTTGACGGGTTTACGCGGGTGGAGTGCCGGCTGGAGACGGGCCGGACGCACCAGATCCGGGTGCACATGGCGTATATCGGCCACCCGATCCTGGGGGATACGGTCTACGGGTCGAAAAAGCCCGTGCCGGGCGTCGCCGGCCAGTGCCTGCACGCCAGGAAGCTGCGGTTTATCCACCCTGCCACCGGGGAGAGCGTGGAGCTGGAGTGCCCCCTGCCGGCCTATTTTGAAAAGACGCTTGAGAAGCTGAGAAAAAAGAACGGATAAGGAGGATGAACGATGAGGAAACGTGGAAGAGCGGCGGCGTTAGCCCTTGCCCTTGCGCTGTTGGCCGCCCTGGTCCCCGCTCCCGCCAGGGCCGACGGCCTCCCCGCCCTTGAGAGCGGCGTTTACGGGCAGGAGAAGCTTACGCAGGAAAAGATCGCGGCGTTGTTCGCCGATGAGCCGAAGGTGGACCCGGAGGCCTTGTACCAGCGCGAGCCGGACCTGGACGCCCCCTATGAGGACGCGGGCAAAATCGCGGAGGCCCACAACAACGCGGCTCTGACGCGCCTCAACGATCTGCGCAGGCTGGCGGGGCTTCCTCCTGTGACGATAGAGGCGCAGTATGAGGAACTGGCCCAGGCGGGGGCGTATGTGGACGCCCTGTACGGTGCGCTCAGCCACTACCCCGGACAGGCGGAGGGCCTGGGAAACTCCCTCTACGCCCTGGGGGCAAAGGGCGCGGCCTCCTCCAACATCGCGTGGTCCAGCTGGAAGACGGACCTTGTGTTTTCCGTGGACCTGTGGGTCAACGATACGGATGAAGCCAATATCAGCAAGCTGGGTCACCGGCGCTGGGCGCTGAATCCCACGATGGACAAGACCGGCTTCGGCTATTGCTTCTCGGAGGACGCGGGGAGCTTCACGGCCATGTATTCCTTCAGCCGTTCGGGACCTGAACAGAGCTATGACTTCCTGTCGTGGCCCGCGTCGGGCAATTTCCCGGCGGGAGAGGACTTTTTTGAGAGCGATACCGCCTGGAGCATAACGCTGAACCCGAAAAAATACGCCAAGCCCTCGATAAACGCGGTGAAGGTCACGCTGACACGTGAGAGCGACGGGAGGCAGTGGGAGTTCTCCGGCCCCGGCCAGATACCCTCCGCCACGGGGGATTACTTCAATGTGGAGGGGTCGAACTACGGCGTTGACAACTGCATCATCTTCCGCCCCAGCGGGATCGACAGCTACGACGGCAGATATACCGTGACCGTCACCGGCCTTAAAACCCCCTCCGGGGACAACGCGGATTTTACCTACAGCGTGGACTTTTTCGACCTGCAAAGCGCCATCAGGAAGCTTGACCTGCACTTCAGCGACGCGCCGGAGGGCGGAAGCTACACCCCTGCCATCCTGTGGGGCGTGAAAAACGGCTATGTGGACCCTGTGAGCGACACCGCGTTCGGGACGTACTCCGCCTGCCCGCGCTGGGAGGTGGTCGCCATGCTCTGGAACGCCTGCGGCTCGCCCAAGCCCACCTCCACGCAGATGCCCTTCACCGACGTTCCCGCGTCCGCGCCCTACTATGAGGCGCTGTTGTGGGCCTATGAGAAGGGCGTCGCCAAGGGCGTCAATGAAACGGTCTTCTCCCCGGAGAGCACCGTGGAGCGCGCGGCGGCCATGACCTTCATCCACCGGGCGGCGGGAGAGATCGCCGCCGAGGCGGAAAATCCCTTTACGGATGTGCCGGCGGAGGGCGCGTATACCCAGGCCATCCTGTGGGCCGTCAGCCAGACACCGCCCATCACCTCCGGGACCTCAGACACCGCCTTCTCCCCCTATGCCCCGGTGGAGCGGGGGCAGATGATCACCTTCCTTTACCGCTGGAAGACCGGGAATCCGTGAAAAGCCGGACCTCGGAAAGACAAAAGAGGGACATAAATTTATAAGTCCATCCCCGCCATACGGGGGTGAAAACGGCATGGACCGATGCGCAGAGCGCCGGTCCATGCCGCGTTTTTATCCAAATCCGACCAGCTGCATATTGGGGAAATTTCGGCGGATACTAATTCCTGTCGATACAAATAGAGACAGGAGGACTATAAAATGAAAGCAACTGGCATAGTCAGAAGGATCGACGACCTGGGAAGAGTCGTCATCCCCAAGGAGATCCGCCGCACCCTTCGCATCCGTGACGGCGACCCGTCACTGACAGCATTGACATGGTGGGAGCGGTTTTGCCTCGCTATGATGGCTTTCGCCGAGAGAACAGGAGGTACATAAAATCGTCCGCGAAATAACGGCGCATTCACAGCGCCGCAAGCGGAAGGCAGCTCCAAAGGACCAAACTGAAAAGCCTGTTTACCGCCTGCACCTCCGTCTGTGCCCGGAGGCGCAGGCGGTATTTTTTTGAAAAATCGGATTTTTGGTGTAACAAAATGCCTTACCGACTACATACATAACATGTAAAGTGTATGCCTGGTTCGTTGCGGGACCTTGACATCGTACACTGCGCTTGTGGAGGAGGTAGAGGTCATTGGAAAAGAACGGAATTGACACGATAGACCCGATAGAGGCGTTTGGAGGCCAGCTCTCCGCCGGGAACGATCGGAACTGCGCCGGCCGCCTGCTTCTCCGGGATATTCCTCTGGAGTCGATTTCCGATTTCCCTGGCTGTCCCTTCAAGGTGCGAATGGACGAGGAGATGGAAAACCTCGTGGAGAGTGTCCAGGAACACGGCGTACTCAGCCCCGTGCTTGTACGTCCCCTGGAGGACGGGTCCTATCAGATGGTGTCCGGCCACAGGCGAAAGCGGGCCAGCGAGATAGCGGGGGTTGAGACCGTTCCATGTATCGTGCGGGAGCTTAACGACCTTGAGGCCATAATCGTAATGGTGGACTCCAACCTGCAGCGGGAGAGGGTGCTTCCCTCAGAGCGCGCCTTTGCCTACAAGATGAAGCAGGAAGCCATAAAGAGGCAGGGACTTCGCACGGATTTGACTTCGTGCCCAGTGGTCACAAAGTTCAACAGCGCATATGAGGTGGGGAAAGCGCAGGGCACGTGCGCAAGGCAGGTTTTCCGCTATATACGCCTCACAAACCTCATCCCGCCGCTCCTTGACCTTGTGGACGAGGAAAAAATCGCTTTCCGCCCCGCCGTGGAGCTTTCCTGGCTCTCGGATAAGGAGCAGGCGGTTCTGGCGGAGGCCATAGCCTACAACGAGGCCACCCCGTCGCTGGCGCAGGCTGTCAAGCTGAAGAAATTGTCCCAAAGCGGGACGCTCAGCGAGAGTGTGATATGGTCCGTTATGTCAGAAGAAAAGCCCAACCAACGGGAAAAGTACACCTTTCAGGCGGACAGGCTGAGACAGTACATCCCCGCTGGCCTGTCGCCACAGCAGAGGGAGAATTATGTCGTGAAGGCATTGGCGTATTACAAGCGGGCCCGTGAGCGCCAGAGGCTTAAAGACGGGAGAAAGTGATCGCTGCCTTGAAAAAATTCTGCTTTTTGACGAGTTGAGGATATGCCGCTTTGGAAAAAGCGCCCTCCTGCCAGCACCATTGGCGCTGGCAGGAGGGATTTTTCTCGTTCGGTCAACGGCTGTTCATGTAGTCCTCGATGGCGTCTTCAAGATGGATCGGAGAGAGGGAATTGCGGGTAAAGAGTTCGGCGGCGGCTTCAGCGACGCGGTAGTCGCCGGTAAAGGAGCTTGATTCCGTGGAGCTGAGTATCCAGCCGTGCTTTGACCGTTCTACAGCTTTGAGCGCGTAATGGAACGGGCGCGGTTCGGTGACGACGTACTTCCAGCAGAGTCCCTTGGCGTAGCGTTCCTCAGAGAGCTGAAAGATTTGACGCAAGAGTTCCAATATGATCACGCCGGTCTCCTGAAGCGATGGGTGCAGAGCGTCTACCATCCCGCTTATGAGGGTAAAAGCCCTGTCCACGGGCGTGATCTCCCCGGATACCAGCTGGGCCGGAGATAGATTCATTCCCTTGGCCAAAAGCTCAATGGTGTCCGCGCTTGGGTTGCCCCTCCCGGCGAGGATGTTTTGGAAGGTCGTATGGCCGATCCCAAGCTCCTGCGCAAATTCCTCCTGATTTTTGTGCTCCCTAAGTTTCCTACGCATAGTGGCAGATATATTTTTCTGTATTTCCATCCTATGCCACCTCCTCACATTAAATCATAAAAAGGCGGCTATTTCGTGTAAAGGCCATCATAACGGCGGATCACCGCAGGACCCGCATTTTAGTTAAAAAAGCGATGCAGATTACTCCATCCCCTTATACCCATGTTTCTCTGCGTGGCCCAGGAGATATAGGAAGGCAAAGGCGGGGATGCGGATCAGGTCCTTTCCTGCTTTTGTGTTGTGGACGCCAAAGTCGTTCGCGTTCTTTGTCACTACGATGGACGCTGCCGCCTCGCCGCACAATTCGCAGATGGCATCATCATCGGCGATGGGGGCGTTTTCTCGATACTTGACCTCTATCAGAATTTTTTTTGTATTTGTGTAATCTACGACTATATCAACTTCTTTTCCCTTCCTGCCTCCACGGTAATAACCCACAGCGGTCGCCTGCTGATAATAAAATGCCGCTACGTGCTTATATATGGCGGTTTCTACGATCTTCCCCATTTCAACAGGGTCGGTGAGCAGTGAATCATCCATCAAAACGGCGTTTCTGATAGCGGCATCCGCAATATAGATTTTGGGACTTGCTTTCAGGGCCTTTTTCCCCGCCATGTCCACCGGCCAGCTTTGATAGATGAGATTTGCGCTCTCCAAATATTGAATATAGTTTTCTACGGTTGGGCGGGACACTCCGCTCAGCTCTCTTGCTATGGCGTCAACGGAAACGATCTCTGATGAGACGTTGCAGAGGTATAAAAAGATCCGCTCCAATTCCGTGGCGTTTCTGATGCTATAGAGAGACGGAAGATCCCGCTTCAGGACCTTATCCACCACGTCCTCCCGCATGATCTGCTGTGCCATCACGTCGTTGTCGGCTAACGCCAGCTCCGGGAATCCGCCTACCTGCAAATAGCGGTTGAAATATTTTTGCACCTTGGATAGCTGGAGCATGATGTTTGTACGTTCCTGCTGGGCCTTGTAAATCAGCGGCGTTATTTTCAAATCGTTTGGAAGTACGGGCCTGTCAACGTCAAGAAGCTCACAGTATTCATAAAAGGACATCGTGGGGACTTGAATCGTTGACCAACGTCCGGCTCCGCTTTCCTGATTGCCCTTTATCAGCGCGGGACTTGCTGAACCCGTCGCAACGACCCTGGTGTCCGGCTGCATATCATAGATCGTTTTGAGCCATTTGTCCCAATCCTGCGCGTATTGTACCTCGTCAAAAAAATAATAGACATCCTGTTCAGGGTAAATATTCTCGTGGTAGCACTCCAAAATATCATTAAATCCACTGAGCTTCAGCATGGGGTGATCCATGGATATAAAAACGATTTTCTGGGGAGGAACGCCCTTGTTCAGTAGTTCTTCGATCATTTGATATTGGATCGTAGTCTTTCCTACCCGGCGTGTTCCTGTCAGGATAACGGTTCGGCGGATATCCTGCCGCATGAGCCGCTTCATTGCCTCGTAAAACGCAAATCTTTTATATGTCTTTGAGAGTTTTGGATTGATTGTCCCCGTCTTCCACCAGGGATTATAGGATGTCAGCACCTTGAGGATGCCTTCTTTACTGATAATGGCCATCAGAATCCCTCCTTTGCAGCTATTATAGCCCTAATCTTCATCTTTGTCAACAAAGATTATAACTATACTTATAATCTTTGATAACAAAGATTGATTTTTCGACAAAAAAGCATTGGGGGCCTGGAGGGGCCTGTGGGGGAGAGAGTAAAGGAAACTCCCGGCCAGGCCCAATGCCGTAGCCAGGAGTTTCCGTGATGAAAGATTAAAGGCTGTTCATGTAGTCCTCGATGGCGTCTTCAAGATGGATCGGAGAGAGGGAATTGCGGGTAAAGAGTTCGGCGGCGGCTTCGGCAACGCGGTAGTCGCCGGTAAAGGAGCTTGATTCCGTGGAGCTGAGTATCCAGCCGTGCTTTGACCGTTCCACGGCTTTGAGCGCGTAATGGAACGGGCGCGGCTCGGTGACAACGTACTTCCAGCAGAGTCCCTTGGCGTAGCGTTCCTCGGAGAGCTGAAAGATTTGCCGCAAGAGTTCCAATATGATCACGCCGGCCTCCTGAAGCGATGGGTGCAGGGCGTCTACCATCCCGCTTATGAGGGTAAAAGCCCTGTCCACGGGTGTGATCTCCCCGGACACCAGCTGTGCCGGAGATAGATTCATTCCCTTGGCCAAAAGCTCAATGGTGTCCGCGCTTGGGTTGCCTCTCCCGGCGAGGATGTTTTGGAAGGTCGTATGACCGATCCCAAGCTCCTGCGCAAATTCCTCCTGATTTTTGTGCTCCCTAAGTTTCCTACGCATAGTGGCAGATATATTTTTCTGTATTTCCATCCTATGCCACCTCCTTACATTAAATCATAAAAAGGCGGCTTTTTCATGTAAAGGCCATCATAACGGCGAATTACCGCTATGACGGGGTATGGCCGTATTCCAAACCCGCTGGGGTCTACGGCGGCGTAAAAAACGTAAAAAGCAAGGCAGGGCCGAAGCCCTGCCTTTGTCGTGTTCGAGGATATACTCTACGTACACCATGTGCCCTGAACCCGGTACAGCGTATGGTCTCTCCGCCCTCATCACAGCGCGTTCAGCTTCCGCCTGATTTCTTCCGCGAGGCGTTCGCGCTCCTTCTGAGAGGCGCGTTCATAGCGTGGAAGGGCCGCGTCGCGTGTTTGTTCGGCGGTTCGCGCCCACTGCTCAAACTCCGGCCTGGTCATTTTCTTTTTCAGGACACGGGCGTAATACTTTTTGTATGCCCGCTGGTGGATCTGCCAGATCTCGTTCTCCTGCACCTTCTCCCGAAAGCTGGTGAGGGCGCCCACATCCCGGCAGGTCCGTTCCGTCTCGCCGGGGGCGATGTTCCCGCAGTAGGAGTAAGACACGCCCGGTATCTGCAAAAACCACCGGCCGCAGTTGAGGCACCGGCGGGGCGCATAGCCTTTCTGGAGGCCCTTCATCAGCTCCACATAGACGAAATCCCGGAGCCGGTCAAAGTACATCTTCTCCACCACCTCCGCGTGGACCTCGTCGGTCTCCTCGTCCGTAGACGAGCGGATGGCGTACTGCACGTTGACCTGCGGGGCGTCCACCTCTGTGTCCTCGCCCAGGCTCACCCCACTGACGAGGGCATCAACGCCGCCCCAGTATACCTGTTCCGGCAGGGAAAATTTTTTCTGAAGCTTTTTCTCTTTGCGCCGGGACTTTGCCATCTCATCCAGGAACCAGGCATACCGGCGCTGGATGAGCAGAACATCGTCCCGCGCCCAGCGGTACTTGTTCAGGATCGCGCCGTCGTCATGTATTATATCATCTGCGATGGAGGTCCTCGCCTCGCCAGAGGACATCCTATAGAATATCTCGGCCTCCACAAGGTTTGGTTTCCTGATGTAAAGATTGTATAGCGGCAGACGCACGAAAGCATTCACCATTGGAGAAAAAGCCTTCAGCGTTCCCACACGGTCACGCGCCGCGATCCTGTCCTCAAGCCGCTCCACAAGGCCGCAGTATTTCCGGGCGTCAAGCTCCAGCACAGCCAGGAGAGTAGTCCCGTATGGAATAAGCTCTGACCGATCCTCAATCCAATACCCATCCTCGCCAAACTGGACCTTGACGTGGGTTCGTGGCCGCCGAAAGTCAAAAAGGTCTTTCCCCAAAACGCCCATAGTGTACCTCCGTAGATAATGCGGTCAATGCGGTAGTGTATGTGTTTTAAGTGTACATTATCGCTTGACAAAAGTCAAGAGGGTATGTTACACTGGAAGTAGATAATTAGAATAGAGAATAAATTATCGACTATGGAGGCGGTGGCTGTTTGGAAATTGATATTCGGGATGAACAGAAAATTGTGGAGGTTTGGTTGAGCAAGGCCGAGCGGGACGATCCGGGACTTGCCGAATCCCTGCGTCAAATTTACGCCGCGTACAGACAGCGCAATTACACCGTAGCCGTGTTCAAATCCGGCGAGGGCGACCTTTTTGAATTGACCTCCGGCCTCCTGACCACCAACCGGCGCAAACTGGCAGAACAGGAGGTGGAGAACGAGCGCGCAACGGGGCCGTCAATGACGATGGGAATGTAACAATTATATGATAGTGAATGGGATTAAAAGATGAATTAACAAGGAGGATAAACATGAAAAACACAGAACGATTGAAAACCGTCACAGGCGAGGAACTGATGAACGAACCTATCCGGCCACCCAACTTTATTGTGGACTCTCTGCTCTCTCAGGGGTTACACATTTTGGCCGGAGCGCCGAAGGTGGGGAAGTCGTGGCTGGCACTGTGGCTGGCCGTGACGGTGGCGAAGGGAGAGCCGGTGTGGGGTATGAGTGTGAGGCAGGGCACGACGCTCTACCTCTGCCTGGAGGATTCCACTCTGCGAATCCAGAACCGGCTCTTCGAGATCACGGAGGACGCCCCTGCCAACGTCCACTTCTGCACGGAAAGCCGGGTCGTGGGCGCGGGGTTGGAGGAACAGCTTGAGACGTTCCTCACCGAACACCCGGATACGTCGCTGGTCATCATCGACACCTTGCAGATGGTGAGAAGCGCTAAACGGGACAACACCTACGCCAACGACTACTCGGACCTGTCGGCACTGAAGAAAATCGCCGATGCGCACAGCCTCGCCATCCTGCTTATCCACCACCTGCGAAAAGAGAACGCGGACGACGATGTGTTCAAGCGCATCAGCGGGACCACCGCCATCAGCGGTGCGGTGGACTCCAGCTTCACGCTGGTGGAGGACGGGCGCGGGAGCGGACAAGCTACGCTCTACTGCATCGGACGGGACATCGAGTACCGGGAGCTGTCTCTCGTCAGAAGTGAGTGCAACGTGTGGGACGTGGAGAATACGCTCCTGCCGGTCAACAAATCCGACAACCTCATTTCTCTGCTCTCTGTGTTCGTGAAGACCCACGGAAAATTTATCGGCACTTCCACGGAGCTTGTCAGCACCATCGACCCTGCCGGCACAGAGAACATCAGTACCCGGACGCTCTCTCGCAAGCTCCTGCAAAGTGCTGCGGCGCTAAGGAAGGCTGGCATCAATGCCGTCTTCCGTCGGAGCAACGGCAAGCGGATCATCGAGCTTACCAGTGCCGATAGTGACGATACGCCGGGACCCGAAAACATCGGCACTATCGACCCTGTGACCGCACACGCCGCCGCAGGTGCCGAGCTGCTTCGGAAGGCGGCATCGTGACACCAGCCAATTCTCAAGCCGCACGTTGCGGCAGTCTCCCGCAAAAACTCGCACCCCGCACGTCCGTGGACGTGCGGGGAGAGGAGGAGCGAAGTCAGCGCCTGAGGGGCTGCGCTTGCGCGGCTCCGAGGTCAAGCGACTTCAGCGACGACGAAGAGGCAAGCAGAGCGCCTGTCCGACTTTGTCGGACGGCACGATCTGCGGGCAGAAGCCCGCACCCACTCAGGAACGGAGGAAGAAATGAAAGAGAATCGAATCACAGTCAGATTCACTGACGAGCAGATAAAGACTATCAATGAAAAAGCGGCCTCGGCTCAGATGACGCCCAGTGCCTACATCCGCGCGGCGGCCATGCGGCACAAGGTCGTGGTGGTGGAGGGCCTGCGGGAAATGGTCCACGAGGTTCGCGGCATCGGACGCAACCTCAACCAACTCACCATCCTCGCCAACGAGGGACGCTTCACCTCGCCCGACCTCTCCGGGATGGTGGACAAGCTGGACAAAATCTACGGACAGCTCTACATCCTGTCCGATCAGGAGCGGCGCTAATGGCGACGGTGACGTTCATCCGCAACAAGAAGCAGTCATCCGGTGCCCTCGGCGGTGTGAAAAGATACGTGGAGCAGGAGAAGAAAACGCTTGACCCGTCCGGCACTCATCTTGTCAGCGGCCAGAATTGCACCCCGCAGTTTGCTGATAAAGAGTTTCTGGCGACACGAATGGTGTACCGCAAGGACAGCCCGGTGTACTTCTACCACTACACACAGTCGTTCAGCCAGGAGGAAAATATCACAGGCCAACAGGCTCATGACATCGCCAAAGAGTTCGCGGCCCATGCGTGGCCGGACAGCGAGGTGCTGATCGCCACCCACATCGATGCCGCCCACATCCACAGCCACTTCATCGTCAATGCCGTCTGCTACGAGAGTGGAAAGATGCTGAGGCAGGGGCCGAACACGCTGAAAGGTCTCCGGCAAATCTCCGATGAGATATGCCGCGCCCACGGCCTCTCTGTTCTGCCTCAAAACCCGGAGCAAAAGTCCAACGGCATGAGCGCCCGCGAGTACCGCTCGGCAGATAAGGGGCAGAGCTGGAAGCTGCGGCTGATGGCTACCATCGATGAGTGCATGGCCTATGCCGGAAGCAAGGACGAGTTCATAGACCTGATGCGAAGTGAGGGCTACCAGGTGAAGTGGACAGATGAGCGAAAGTACATCACCTACACAATATCGGATAAGCAACGTTGCCGGGACAACAAGCTACATGAATCAAAATATTTAAAGGAGAACATGGAATATGAATTCGCAATCCGACAGGCCCAAGTCTCTGGAGGAGCTGAAGGCCATGAACAAGCCACCCCAAGCGGAGATGCTTTCATTCCTCAGTGGTCTGCTCCAACGGCAGGCAAAAATAGAAGAGATACTCACGACGCTGTCGACCAAAGAGAATATGGAGACGATCCTAAGTCAGACAGCCAGTCTGAGCAACCGCATACAGAATCTGCAAAAACAGGTTGGGAAGATGAGCGAGAGTCTTTCTACGAGCACCGAAAACGTGGAGAGAGCTTCGAGGAAGTCCGTTCGCAACTTAACGCATACCGCGAAAACCTGGATCATCCTGACGGCGCTGACCTCCCTGACCTCGACTATCTTGCTGGCACTGTTGCAGTTGCTGCTGTGACCGCCGTTGCTCTGGAGGACAACGCTCCGGTCCGCGACGCCACCACGACACACTACCATGTTGATTCAAAAGCTCTCAAGGAGACACGGAGAAAGAAAATAGCCATGGGCCACAAGCCCGACGACCATGAGGACGAACAGACCTGGACCATGACCATGTGAATAAATCCCTCCCGCCAATGGGAAAAATATCCGGCGGGAGGGAAACGGCGTGGAGATCAATATTTGCGAGGAAAAGAAAATGGTTGAGGTCTGGCTCAAGAAATCCGAGAGCGCACCCGGACTGAAATCTCTCTGCGCCCGCTGCAGGGAGCGGGGGTATCTTGTGGCGGTATTCAAATCAGGCGGCGAGGATCTCGCCGGCCTCACCGCCGGACTGCTTATACACAACCGAAACAGCATGGCCTGACAATACCGATGCGGAAAGCGGACTTGTATTTTTCTCCCGGCGGGAATATAATGTCTGGGTGACAGAGAAATCACGGGACGCTTTGGAGGCATGATTTGAAAAAACGGGTATTGGCGGCCGCCCTGTGGGCGGGGACCACGGCAATATGGATGGGGCTGTGTCTTTTCTTCTCCTGGCAGACGGGGGAGGGGACCGGGAAACTGAGCCTCGCTTTGGCAAGACTGCTTCTGCGGGGACTCAGGCTTGTAGGGTTGTGCCCTGAAGAGGCGGCTTTTCATATGCTGTTAAGAAAGCTTGCCCATTTTGCCGTGTTCTTTGTCTCTGGAATTCTTTTCTGCGGGACGGCGGAGGCCGTTCTGCGGATCAAGCCCCTGGGGGGCTGGTTCAGGGCCGGCGTGGCGCTTTGCGTCTGCGCGATGGCCCTCTTTGCCGATGTGCCGAAGGTGTGGATACCCGGAAGGCATCTGACGTGGAGCGAGTCTTGCCTGAATGCCGCCGGGGCGCTTGCGGGGTATCTTCTGATGCTTCTGCTGACATATATGGCAGGAAAGAAGCGCAAAGCGACGGACTCTGGAAAAGACTGATTTTAGCCGCAGCCTCCGCAAACGCCGCGGCGGGCGCCGGCTCATCCAAAATGTTCATCGGCGGGTTCTCCAGATATTGCCGCCCGGTTTTTGGAATACAACTGTGATTGAATTTGGTAGAATAGATTCGTGCGGAAAACCGCGCGAATTTATTTTTTGGAGGAAAATACATGGAAAAGAACATTTCCGAATTTGAGGAGGAGCTTCGCCGGCAGGAAAAGAGCGAGTTCACGATAGATAAATACCTGCGGGACATCAGAACGTTCGCCGCGTTTTTGGGAGGGGAGCCGCTGTCGAAGGAGAAAACGCTGGCCTTTAAAAAACACCTCATGGAATGTGGAGAGTTTACGGATTCCAGCGTCAATTCCATTCTGTCCTCCGTTCGGGCGTTTCTCAAATTCATCGGACGCTCTGATTGTAACGTCAAGAATATCCGCATTCAGGAGCTTCCCTTCAACCCGGAGGAGAAAAACCTGACGCGGGAGGAATTTGACAGGCTTCTTGAGGCAGCGGAGGGGAATAAGAGGCTGCGGCTTATGCTGCTGGTCTTTTTCGCCACGGGCATCCGCGTGTCGGAGCTTAAATACTTCACGGTGGAGTCCTTCCAATCAAAGCGGGATTCGGTGCGCGTCTGTGTGCGGTGCAAAAAGAAAAACCGCCGCGTACTGATAGCGGACGGTCTGAAACGGGAGATTTTGGCGTATATCCGGGACAACGGGCTTACCTCCGGGCCTATCTTCTGCACAAGGAACGGAAAGCCCCTGGATCGGAGCAACATCTGGAAGCAGATGAAAAACCTCTGCGAGAAAGCGCGCGTCGCGGCCAGCAAGGTGTTTCCCCACAACCTGCGAAAGCTGTTTGCCCGCACGTTTTATGAACGGACGCATGACATTGTACAGTTGGCCTGCATCTTAGGCCACAGCAGTATCAACACCACGAAAATTTATGTCAAAACCACCGAGGAGGAGGTCCGGGCCAGAGTGGAAATGGTCCTGGACAGGAGGTATTTTGAGAAAAGAAAAATCACCACATTATCCGCATAATGTGGTGAAAATTGATATATAGCAGTAAAAACCTGTACATATCGACACCTATTTTAGCAGATTAAAATCTGTTTTTCAAGGCCATTTTACATAAAATTCAGCAGGTTCGGCGAAAAATCTATGGCATTGTTTCCGAAATTTAAAAATTCATATGAATTCAGGCATAGTGACAAGACCCTTACCGTGGAACTTTCTAAATCTTGGCTGTAAGGGTCCTCTCATTGTGCCTGAAATTTTTATAATGGACAAAATGGTGCGGTCACATTTTAAAACGATACCACATTATGCGGATAACGTGGTGCGCTGTCCGGGACAAAGATGAAAAAGTCACGACGGCAGGAGAACACTTTTGAGGGTATATTGCCGTCGTTATTTAAGCTTGCCGGAAGGGGGGGGAGGCGGAAATTTCCCGGACCATCACCGTTGCCACATACAACAAATTCTCCCTCTACACAGCCGCAGAAATTTCAAACGTTGATCGGGGTCTCCATGTGCTGGACGAGTTTCCATACGGCGGGCGCGGAGCCGCTGGAGATTTCATTTATTGATTGCCTGGTTTGAGAAAATATTGCAAAATGAGCGGCTTTTGGCCACGACGGCAAAGCCCCTGCCTGACATCATTTCCCAACAATGTGGACGGGAGCCTTACAGCTGTGCGAGAAAACCCTTAAATTTGGCTAAAATGACATAAATTCTTCTGCGGGACGTCTTGAATTTGCAAAGAAAAAGTGCTACAATATCAACAAATTAAATTTCTGCGCGCCTTCAAGCTTTTTATGTCAAAACATTATGCGGATAATGTAGTGCTTCTTGTGAGGGGAGAAGCGGCGTATGGCTGCGGTGGAAAAACGCGGGCGGAGTTTTCCGCTTTTTTCGCGTGCCTGCCGGTCCAGTGGGGCGGGGAAGAGGCAATGCCGCGTTCGAGGCAGAAAAGCCCGGCTTTGGCGGGATCCAAAAAAATGTAGGAGAGACGATATGGAAAAGTACGAGAATCAGCAGGTCGAAGAACAGGAGATCGATCTTGTAGAGGTATTTTACACGCTCTGGAGAAGGGCCTGGATCCTGGTGCTCAGCCTGGTGGTGGGAGTGGCCCTCAGCGCCGCAGTGACCGTCTTTTTCATAACGCCGGAATATGAGGCCAAGGCGGAGATATACATACTTTCCAAGACCACCAGCATAACCTCGCTGGCGGACCTGCAGATAGGCGCATCGCTGGCGGCGGACTTCCAGATCATCGCCACCACCCGCGAGGTAGTGGAGCCGGTCATGGCGGACTTGGGCATCGACGAAAGGTACGAGGACTTCGTTGAGACCATTGAGGTCACAAACCCCACCAACTCCCATATGCTGGAGCTTACGGTCACAAATAAGGACCCGGTACTGGCGGCGAATGTCTGCAACGCCCTGGCGGATCAGCTTCGTATGCGCATTGCCGAGGTCATGAGCACCGACACGCCGTCCTCCGTTTCCGACGCGGTGGTCCCGGAGGAGCAGTCGAGTCCCAGCCTTCTTATCAACTGCGTCGTGGGTGGGCTGATCTTCTTCGTTATCGCCGCTGCGGCGATCCTCATAGGCCACTTTATGGACGACACCATCAAGGACGAGGACGACGTCAAACGCTATCTGGGCCTTGACACCCTGGCGGCTATACCGCTGGAGCGTTTTATCGGAGATGAGGCAAAAAGCGGCAAAGGGCGTGGATAAGACATGAGCAAAGCAAGGAAGATCGTCTTCGTCTGCGCCGTTATCGTCATGATCGCGGGATTGGCGTTTATAGCGGTTTATCTTCTGGGCCAGCGCGAGGCGGGGAAAGTATACGAGGACCTTCAAGAGAAGGTGACTTCTCCCACAAGCGAACCCACCAAACCCGTCGAGACCGCGACGACGAAGCCGGTGGAGACGGAGGCCGCCACGGAACCCGTGACCGAACCCACGGAGCCTCCCTACGTTTCGCCGCTGGATTTTGACGAGATCCGCGAGCCTAACGAGCATATCTATGCGTGGATGGAGATCCAGGACACAGATATACGCTACCCGGTGGTACAGCACCCCACGGACGACACCTATTATTTGAACCACACCGTGGAGGGCGCAAACCGGCTTCCGGGTTCCATCTATACCGAAAAATGGAACAGCCAGGATTTCAGCGATTTTCTCACTGTGGTCTACGGCCACAATATGAAAAACGGCACCATGTTCGGCAGCCTCAAGAGTTTCCGGGCGAAAAGCTACATGGAGGAACACCCTGTGATCTCCTTCTACACGCCGGAGGGAGAATACCATTACAGGATCTTCGCCGCCGTCACATATTCAAACGCCTATCTGCCCACGGCTTTTGATTACGAAACCGAGACCGGGCGGCAGGGATTCATAGATTCAATAACGAATGTCCGGGATCTGAGCAGCTATATCAACAAGGACATTGAGGTCACAACCGAGGATAGGCTGGTAGTCTTGAGCACCTGCATGGGAAACGATGCGTACAGGCTGCTGGTGGTGGGCGTGCTTGACAGGGAAAACTCCACAAAATGAAAAAAACCATCTTATTTATGTTGGCGCTGGCGCTCATATGCGCCGGATGCCATAAGGAGCCGCAGAATATAGATATAGACGACGGCCCCGGCCTTGATGTCGATGACACGGACTGGACCGGCACCGTCATGTATGACGGCGCTGAATACAGGCGCAGGACCGATGTGAAGACCGTGCTCTTCCTGGGCGTGGACAACACCGCCACCGCCGAATTTGGGGAGGGTATTGTCGGCAACAACGGACGGGCCGACGCCATCATGGTCTTCATTACCGACACCAAGGCGAAGACCACAGAGCTTCTCACGATCTCCCGCGACACCATCACCGAGGTGGACGTCTACGACGGATTGGGAGACCTTCAATATTCCAGACCCATGCATATCAACCTCCAGTACACCTTCGGCAACAGCGCAAAGCGAAGCTGTTTCCTCACCCAGAGGACCGTGTCGGAGCTTCTCTATGACGCCCGTATAGACGGGTACTTCTCCCTGACCATGGACGGCATCCCGGTCATTGTGGAGGAGTTGGGCGGTATAACCCTGACAATGCCGGAGGATTACACAAAGATAGACAGCCGCTATACAAAGGGATCCACCGTCACTCTGAACGGCGAGGAGGCGGAGCGGTTCGCACGCTACCGGGATCTCAATGAGTTCGGAAGCAATGAGGACAGAAATGCCCGCCAAAGCTGGTTTGTCACGGAGATGTTCCGCCAGATGAGGACCGTGGACGATCTGGAGGACAAGGTGGAACGGATACTTGAGGCGGCAGACGACTATATCGAGACGGATGTGGATGCCGAGACCTTAAAGCTTCTGACCGAGTCCACAATGTCAGAGACCTACAAGGTGCCGGGCGAGGTCCGGCAGGGCCAGTTTCATAACGAGTTTTATGTGGACGAGGAGGGCCTGAGAGAGCTTGTGATAAAGCTTTTTTACCGGCCCGTGCAGTAATTTGTATTCCACGGTGTGGGAGCGCCGTTGAATAAATCTTATTGGGAAGGAGGAACAAACAAATGAAAAAGCTCTTAAGAATCGCGGTTGTCCTTTGCCTGGCCATGGCGCTCGGTATCACCGCTTTTGCTGCCCCCGGTGACAATGACAGTGAAGGCGGTCCGGGAGTCGGAATTGCTCGCGACAACAACGGCAACGAAGTTGCAACGACTATCAGCGAATCCAGCGTTACCCCCTCTGTCGCTGATGCCGCCGCGACCATCAAGGCCACGAACTCCGACGTCAAAGCCGAGAACCTGACCGTTGCCTGGGTAAGGGACATCAAAGCAAACATCCCCGCCGGCGGCTCTGTCACCATCACCTTTGAGGTGCCTGGTGCCACTGCTGACGACACCGTCTATGTTCTCCACTTCGAGAACTCCGCGTGGGTTACCGTCGCTAAATGCAAGGGCAACGCCATTTCGGCCGAGTTCACCAGCCTGTCTCCTGTCGCGCTTGTCATGGAGAAGGGCGAGCCGACCGTTGCGCCCAAGCCCGGCGATGAGTCCCCCAAGACTGGCGAGGAGCCTGTCCTTCTGGCCGCCACTGCTGTAGTTCTGCTTGCCGGAGCTGTTGCGGTTGTCGCCCTGAAGAAGAAAGAGGAAATGTAAGCGAACATTTCCCAGGTCCCGGGACCGCGTTCCTAGGACACGGTCCCGGGACACCCCTAAAAGGAGTTGAAGTCGTGAGGCTCGCGGATATCCACTGTCATATCCTCCCCTACGTTGACGACGGCGCGGAGCATATCGAGGAGATGGAGGCGCTTTTAGCCTCCGCTGTGGAGCAGGGCATTGAGATCATCTGCGCCACGCCCCACCTGCGGCATGGGATGTTCGAGTCCACGGACGAGGAGATCGTCAGGCAATACCGGCGCGCCTGCGGGTACATAGAGGAGAAGGGACTTCCGATACGTCTTTTCCTCAGCCGGGAATATTTTTGCGACGACTCTTTTTTGCGGAGGCTGAACGAAAAGCGGCTGATCCCCATGGGATGGGGAAACACCGTTTTAGCTGAATTTTCCGGGAGGTATTCGGCGGAGAAGATCGAAGACTGCCTGAAAAAAATCTTGGATGCCGGATGGACCCCACTCATCGCCCACGTGGAGCGATACGGGAGCCTGGACGAGGATAAAATCAGGGGATTTGTCGAAATGGGCGCCAAGGTGCAGATCAACGCCGGCAGCGTGCTGGGACGGGAGGGACATTGGCAGAAAAAGCTCTGCTGGTCGCTTCTGAGGCACGACCTTGTCAGCGCCGTGGCGTCGGATGCCCATGACCCGAACTACCGGCCCAACGAACTGGCGCTTTGCGCCAATAAAATCGGACATAAGCTGGGACAAGACCGCGCCAAAAAGGTGCTGTGGGACGGCCCGGTAAAGATATTATCACTGGATAAAGGAGAGTAAGGCTTTGGAGTACGTGGAGCTGAAGCTTGCGGAGCTTCCATACGAGATCAACGAGGAGATAAAGCTTCTCCGCACAAATCTGCAATTTTGCGGGACGGACAAGAAGGTGATTTGCATCACCAGCGCCGTGGCCAGCGAGGGGAAGAGTACCACGGTGCTCAATCTCTGTCGGTCGCTGACGGAGCAGAATAAAAGGGTCCTGCTTATTGACGCGGACCTGCGCAAATCTGTTCTGAGGAAAAGCATCGTCGTCGGTAAGCTTCGCTTTGGCCTCTCCCACCTCCTGACGGGCCAGTGCTCCCTTGACGATGTCACCTGCCGCACGAATGTGAAGGGCCTTACCATCATCTTCTCGCTGGTGACGCCTCCGAACCCCTCGGAGATACTCAGCAGTAAGCGGATGGAGGAGCTTCTCCAGGCGGCGAGAGAAAGCTTTGATTACGTCATAGTGGACACCCCGCCCCTCGGCATGGTGGTGGACGCTGCGGTCATAGCGCAGTACTGCGACGGCGCCATGATCCTCATATCCTCCGGCGAGGTGAGTTACCGCGCCGCCCAGGATGTGGAGCACAAGCTCCGCAACACCGGCTGCCCGGTTTTGGGGGTCATCCTCAACAAGGTGGATCGGAAGAAGAACGGAAAATACTACGGCCGTTATTATGGAAAATATTACGGCAGCAAGTATTATGAGGAGAGCAGCGGGGCAAAGCGGTAACACCGCCCTGCATCCCGGCATGGAACAAAACGGAAGGAAGACAAGATATGGACAGAGAACAGAGCACAGCTGTCCTGGATATACCTGTAGGCGAGACTGAAAAAGTGCTATCCACAGAAAAAAGACAGGCAGGGTACATATTTTTAAAAAGAATATTTGATTTTATTTCCTCCCTTGTGGTGGGCCTCCTCTTATTGATACCCATGGCGATAATTGCCGTGATCATCTTTGTAAAGGATCACGGCAACCCGTTTTATATGCAGCGCCGGATTGGGAAAAATGGTAAGGAAATCAAGATAGCCAAATTCAGGACTATGCGCGTTGGCGCGGACGAACTGGAGCATGTGCTGACGCCGTCCCAGATTGAAGAGTATAAGATAGAATTTAAGCTTAAAGACGATCCGAGATTGATAGGCTACAAGAATCCTGGAGATGGCGATAAGTGTTTTGACGCAAAACTCCGCCAGCTGAGCATAGACGAATTGCCCCAGATTATATGGAACATATGTATCAAAGGCAATATGTCCATCGTCGGACCCCGCCCCATCCTCCGCGAAGTAACCCATTGCACCATATAATAATACTTAAATTCGTAAGCGACTTGGAATTATTTCCTGTACAATTTGTGCTTTCTACATATGGGCAAATTAAAGCGGATAAAGGCGACCGATTTTTCTGAAAAGAGATCGCGGTTTAAATATGCCTTTTGTGAAAAGGTATAGAAAAGTACGCGATAATGATTATAATACGACACCTTATTCCTCTCGGGGCTATAACGTGTGAGTGTAATTCTATTGATGTTTGAGAGCAGTGAAGTAAGTTATGTATAAAAAGAAAGCTCCAATGAAGATTGCTGTAGCTGGGACGGGCTATGTTGGCCTGTCCATTGCCACTCTCTTAGCTCAGCACCATGAGGTCTGGGCGGTGGATATTATTCCTGAAAAGGTGGCGCTTTTGAATAATCGGAAAAGTCCCATCCAGGACGAGTACATCGAGAAGTACCTGACGGAGAAGGACTTAAACCTGACGGCCACCATGGATGCCAGGGCCGCCTATACAGGAGCGGATTTCATAGTTGTGGCAGCTCCCACGAACTACGACCCCGCCACCAGGTATTTCGACACCTCCGCTGTTGAGAACGTTATCGGCCTTGCCATGGAGTATGCGCCCCATGCGATCATAGTCATAAAGAGTACCATTCCCGTGGGTTATACCGCCTCAATAAGAGAGAAAACGGGGAGTAAGAATATCATCTTCAGCCCGGAATTTTTACGCGAGTCCAAGGCTCTCTATGACAACCTCTACCCCTCCCGCATAGTCGTCGGCACCGACCTCAACGACGAGCGCCTCGTCAAGGCGGCCCATGACTTTGCTGGTCTTCTCTGTGAGGGAGCAATAAAGGAGAATATCGACACCCTTCTCATGGGCTTCACCGAGGCGGAGGCCGTGAAGCTCTTTGCCAATACATATTTGGCCATGCGGGTAGGCTTCTTCAATGAGCTGGACACCTACGCCGAGGTCAATGGATTAGATGCCAAGGCCATCGTTGACGGTGTCTGCCTTGACCCCCGTATCGGGACTCACTACAACAACCCCTCCTTCGGGTACGGCGGCTATTGTTTCCCCAAGGACACCAAGCAGATGCTTGCAAACTTTGGTGATACGCCCCAGCGTCTTATGCAGGCCGTAGTTGAGACCAACGATGTGCGTAAAGAGCATATCGCCGAGGAGGTTGTAAGGCATCTTGATAAGGCGGATAAGAAGACCGTGGGCGTTTACCGCCTCGCCATGAAGTCAGGGTCGGACAATTTCCGCGAGAGCGCCATATTGGGTGTTATGGGACTTCTAAAGGCCAAAGGCGTCGATGTCCTTGTCTACGAACCAACGGTAGAGGACAGCTACATGGGTTATGCCGTGGAGAAAGATTTTGAGAAGTTCTGCGCCTGCTGCGGACTCATCATTGCAAACCGCGTAGATGAGAAGCTGGATGCTGTAAAGACCAAGGTCTACACGAGAGACATCTTCGGGAGGAACTGAGTATGAATATCCTTGTTACCGGGGGAGCGGGATTCTTAGGCGCCAATCTTTGCGAGAGACTTGCTAAAAATAGCGAAGATCACATATATTGCTTGGACAACCTCCAGACCGGCAGGATGGAAAACATCGCGGAGCTGATGGACAGGCCGAATTTCACGTTCATACAGCACGACATTGTGGAGCCTATTGACCTTGAGGTCGACGAGATCTATAACGCCGCTTGCCCGGCCAGCCCTCCGGCGTATCAGGAGGACCCGGTGCATACCATGAAGACCAGCGTTTTCGGCATCCTCAATATGCTGGAGCTGGCCAGAAAGAATGACGCGAAGCTTCTTCAGTTTTCCACCTCTGAGGTCTACGGCGATGCGCTTCAGCACCCACAAAAGGAGGACTACTGGGGCAACGTGAACCCGGACGGTATCCGTGCCTGCTATGACGAAGGCAAGCGGGCGGCGGAGACGCTGTGTTTTGATTACCACAGGATGTACGGGACGAAGATCAAAATCATCCGCATCTTCAACACCTTCGGGCCGAAGATGAACCCTGCGGACGGAAGAGTTATCAGCAACTTCGTCAATCAGGCGCTGAGGAATGAGGACATCACCGTCTACGGAACTGGCGAGCAGACTCGGAGCTTTTGCTTTGTGGACGATCTCATCGAGGGCATCGTCCGCATGATGGCCTCCTCCGACGACATCACCGGCCCTGTAAATCTCGGTAATCCAGAGGAATTTACCATCAACGAGATTGCCGAGCGTGTGAAAACCCACATCGGTAGCAGCTCGAAGATAGTTCATTTCCCACTGCCCAAGGACGATCCCAAGCAGAGAAGGCCAGACATCACGAGAGCCGGAGAGCTTTTGGGGTGGAAACCGCAGGTCCCGGTCCGTGAGGGACTGGATAGGGTAATTGAGTATTACAGAGATTTGATGACAAAAAAGATTTAAGCTGAATATCTGGAGAGATACCCAATGGAGAGTAACAATAAAGTAGCCGTTATGGACGAGCAGATCAAAGAGGAACTCGTAGAACTTGTCCCCAATACAAGTATAGTATATAGGTTTTTGAAACGCACCTTTGATGTTGTTGCGTCTCTATTGGGATTATTCATTTGTGTTCCTATATTTTTGATTGTAGGAATAGCAATTAAAATTGAGGATTCAAAAGGCACAGTTTTCTATCATCAACCGAGAATAGGGCTGAACGGAAAAACGTTCTCTTTACATAAGCTCAGGAGTATGTACTCAAATGCCGATGAGATTAAGGCATCCTTAATGGACCAAAATGAGATGGACGGGCCTGTATTTAAAATCAAGAATGACCCCCGCGTTACAAAGGTAGGAAGAGTTATCCGCAAGTTCAGTATAGATGAGCTCCCCCAACTTTGGAATGTTTTCATTGGTGATATGAGTTTGGTTGGGCCGCGTCCCCTTCCTGTCGCCGAAGAGCTTGCATGCAATGCATATCAGCGGCAGAGAGAATTGGTCAAACCGGGGCTTACATGTTACTGGCAGATTTCTGGCCGAAATAACATCATGTTTGCCGAGTGGATAGAGCTGGACTTCAAATACATACGTAATCAGAGCATCTGGACAGATTTGTCCTTACTATTCAGAACAATCCCGGCGGTTTTGTGCCAAAAAGGGGCGTCCTGATAAACAATCATTTTTAATTATAGGAATCAATATATGATCATTACCAAGACCCCGTTTCGGATGTCGTTCTTTGGCGGTGGGACGGATATGGAGAGTTTTTTTAATAAGTACGGCGGGGCGGTGTTATCGATGACTATCAAAAAGTACTGCTACGTCACCATGCGGTATCTTCCACGGCTCTTTATTCAAGCCTCAGAAATCTCATACTAAAATATCGAGTGGGCCAAAGGTCATGATGGCATTGAATATCCTTTTGTTTGCAATACCATGAGAAAATACAGAATATACACGATATACACGAAATCAGTCGCTCCTATGATGCAGTAAGATTAGAAACATAGTTAAGAAGGTGGGGTGTCGTAACATGGGTAGATTGCTGATTAGAATACGTCAGCTGATAGACGTTCTCATCTATGGCATCCCGACAACAATCAAATTACT
>CANQXK010000011.1 GCA_947627715.1 uncultured Oscillospiraceae bacterium | reverse complement strand
AGTATCTGGGGGTGAAGGACATCGCCTGGAACCGTCCCAGGAGCCTGCCCTATCCCACCGAGAACCCCTGGGCATAAATATACGCCGGAGGAGGGACTGCCATGAAGCTCAATGAACGCTCTGTCGCCGCCGAGGCCGCCGCCTGGGAGGCCGCCGGCGTAAAGCTGCCGGGCTTTGACAGGGCCGCCGCGGCGGCGCGGACGCGGGAACACCCGGTCTGGCTGCATTTCGGCGCGGGGAACATCTTTCGCGGCTTTATCGCCGCGCTCCAGCAGCGGCTTTTGAACGCCGGCCTTGCCGGGAGAGGGATCGTCGCCGCCGACACCTTTGACTTTGACATCATCGACAAAATATACGCGCCCTTCGACAACCTGACCCTGAACGTCACCCTGAACCCGGACGGCACCACCTCCAGGGAGATCGTCGCCTCCGTGACCGAGGCGGTGAGGGCCGACACGGGGATGGAGCGCCTCCGGGAGATCGCCCGCGACCCCGGCCTGCAGCTCATCTCCTTCACCATCACGGAGAAGGGCTACGCGCTGACGGGGCCGGACGGGGCGCTGACGCCGCTGGCCGCCTCCGACATGGAAAAGGGGCCGGCCGCGCCCCGCCACGCCATGGGCGTGGCGGCCGCGCTCCTGCTGGAACGCTTCAACGCCGGGGCGTACCCGCTGGCGCTGGTGAGCATGGACAACTGCTCCCACAACGGGGAGAAGCTGCGGGGAAGCGTTCTGGCCGTGGCCCGCGCCTGGGTGGAGAGGGGCTTTGCGGGACAGGCGTTTTTGGACTACGTCTCCGACGAGGCGAAGGCGGCCTTCCCCTGGAGCATGATCGACAAGATCACCCCGCGCCCGGATAAGAGCGTGGAGGCGTCCCTTTTGGCGGACGGGATCCGGGACATGGCCCCCATCGTCACCTCCAGGGGCACGTACATCGCGCCCTTTGTGAACGCGGAGAGGCCGGAGTATCTGGTGGTGGAGGACCGCTTCCCCAACGGCCGGCCGCCGCTGGAGAGGGCCGGGGTCTACATGACGGACCGGGAGACGGTGAACCGCGCCGAGCGGATGAAGGTCACCACCTGCCTCAACCCCCTGCACACCGCCATGAGCGTCTACGGCTGTATGCTGGGTTATACGCGCATCTGCGAGGAGATGCGCGACGGCGACATCGTGGCCCTGATAAAACGGCTTGGGTATGTGGAGGGCCTGCCCGTGGTGACGGACCCCGGCATCCTCGACCCGCGCTCCTTCCTGGACCAGGTGGTGACGGAGCGCCTGCCCAACCCCTTCATGCCCGACGCGCCCCAGCGCATCGCCACGGACACGTCCCAGAAGGTGGGCATCCGCTTCGGGGAAACGGTGAAGAGTTATATCGCCCAGGGCAGGGACCTCGGGGGCCTGACCGCCATCCCCCTGGCGCTGGCCGGGTGGATGCGGTATCTCCTGGCCGTGGACGACGAGCTTCGGCCCATGCCCGTCTCCGACGACCCGCTGCGGGAGGAGCTTCAGGCGAAGCTTGCCGGGGTCGTGCCGGGAAGGCCGGAGACATACACAGGGCAGCTGCGGGACATCCTGTCCAACGCCGCCGTCTTTGGCACGGACCTTACGGCCACGCCCCTGGCGGACAGGATCGAGACATATTTTATTTCTGAGCTGGGCGGCCCCGGCGCTGTGCGCCGGACGCTCCATGACGCGCTGAAGGAGGATCCCATATGCCGATGCAAATGAGCTGGCGCTGGTACGGCGAGGGCAACGATCAGATCACCCTGGCCGACATAAGACAGATCCCCGGCGTCTCCACCATTGTCTGGGCGCTTCACGACAAGATGCCCGGCGAGGTCTGGAGGCCGGAGGAGATCAGGCCCGTGGTGGACAAGATCCTGGCCGCCGGGTTCAACGCCCAGGTGGTGGAGTCCGTGAACGTCCACGACGACATCAAGATCGGGCTTCCCAGCCGGGACAGGTACATTGAAAATTACATAGAGACCATCCGCAATCTGGCCCCCTTCGGGGTGAAGGTGATCTGCTACAACTTCATGCCCGTCTTTGACTGGACCCGCACCGACCTCTTCCACCGCCTGCCCGACGGGTCCACCGCGCTTTACTATCAGAGGGACATGATCCAGTCCGACTACAAGGCCATGGCGGACTACATCATGAGCTTCACGGAGAAGTACCACATGACCTTCCCCGGCTGGGAGCCGGAGCGGATGGCGCGCCTTGACGAGCTGTTCCGCCTCTACGCCCCGGTGACCAAGGAGAAGCTGTGGGAGAACTTCAAATATTTCCTGGAGGCCCTGATGCCCGTCTGCCGCGAGTGCGGCATAAAAATGGCCGTCCATATGGACGACCCCCCCTGGGACATCTTCGGCCTGCCCCGGCTCCTCACGGACGCCGCGGCCATCGACCGCTTCCTGGGGATGGTGGACGACCCCATGAACTGCCTGACGCTCTGCTCAGGGTCCCTGAACGCCGACCCCCGCAACAACGTGGCGGACATCGTGCGGGCGCACTGCGACCGCATCGCCTTCGCCCACATCAGGAACGTGAAGCACTTTGAAAACGGCGACTTCTCCGAGACGGCCCACCGGGACTGCTGCGGGGACACGGGGGTTCTGGAGATCCTCCGGGCCTACCACGACGGGGGCTTCGAGGGGTATATCCGCCCGGACCACGGCCGGCACCTGTGGGGGGAAGGCCCCGGCACCGTCCGCCCCGGCTACGGCCTCTACGACCGGGCGCTGGGCGTCCAGTATATGCTGGGCGTGTGGGACACGCTGGACAGGCTGGACGCGGAGAAGGCCGGGAAACGCAGCTGAGGAAATTGTCGAAAAAGGGCAATGGCCTTTTCCGACAGGTTAGGGCGGTCCAGCCTTGGCTGGACCGCCCTTTTGGTGTGTATTTTTGCCCGGACCGCGGCTCAGGCGTGGGTCTCAAGCCAGCGGATGGCGCAGTGGGTCAGGCCCGCCGCGCCCACGGGGAGGACGTCCTCGTTGAACATGACCTTGGGGTTGTGGGAGGGGGCGTCGCCGCGCTCGTCGGCAAAGCCGGAGGCCAGGTAGATGAACGCCGTGGGGACGCGCTCGGCCACCAGCGCGAAGTCCTCGGAGGCGCTGGAGGCGATGCCGGGGTATTCCGCGTAGCCGGGGATGTCCAGCTCCCGCAGGTAGCCCACCATCTCCCGTACCACCGCGCCGTCGCAGACCAGCGGCGGGACGCCCCGCAGGATCTCCACATCGGCCTCGCCGCCGTAGGCTTTGGCGATGCCCTCGGTGAGTTCCCGGATGCGCCGGAGGAGCTTGTCGCGGGCCTCTCTGTCGTTGGTACGGATGGTGCCCTCCAGCACCGCCGTGTCCGGGATGATGTTGGCGGCGGCCCCGGCCTCAAAATGGCCCACGGTGAGAAGGCAGGACTTCTGGGGGTCGGACTCGCGGGCGATCAGCTCCTGAAGCCCCAGGTGGATGTGCACGCCGATGTTGATGGGGTCGATGGCCGTGTGGGGGTAGGCCCCGTGGCCGCCCTGCCCCTTGACGGAGATTTTGAAAATATCCGTGGAGAACATCATGGTGGTGCTGTCGTTGTACATCACAAGGCCCACCGGGAGCTTGCCGGGGCCGGTGTGGAAGGCCAGCGCCGCCTGGGGGACGGGGGCGTCCAGGATGCCGTTCTCGATCATGTTCCGGCTGCCCTCGAAGGTCTCCTCGGCGGGCTGGAACATGAATTTCACCGTGCCGCGAAGCTCGCCCTCCCGCTCGCGGAGCATCTTCGCCGCCGTCAGCAGCATGGCGGCGTGGCAGTCGTGGCCGCAGGCGTGGTTCTCGGTGCCCGTAGGGCAGGCGAAGTCAAGCCCCGACTCCTCCGGCATGGGCAGGGCGTCCATGTCCGCCCGCAGGAGCAGGACCGGGGACCCCGCCCCCAGGGTGGCCGTCACGCCCTTGCCCAGGGGGCGGGGCGAAAGCCCGTACTCCGTGAGCTTGCGCGTCACATACGCCACGGCCCTGGGCGTTTCCAGCCCGCACTCGGCGTTGGTGTGGAAATAACGGCGGTTCTCGACGGTCTCGTCTTTGAGGGCGAGGGCTCTCTCGTATTCGTTCATGGGGCGTCCTCCTGACGTTTTTTCTTCCATTATACACCTTTCCCGGTTGACTTGGAAGAGGGGCGGTGATAAAATTTTTCCAAAGGAAGTGGTGTTATGTCCCAGATCGTGGAGCTGACAAGCCTGGAGGACCCGGCGCTGGACCCCTATGCGCGCCTCACCGAGGCGCAGCTTCGCGCCCGCCGGGAGCCGGAGAAGGGCGTTTTCATCGCCGAAAGCCCCAAGGTCATCAAAACCGCGCTGGACGCGGGGCTGACGCCGGTTTCGCTGCTGATGGAGCGCCGGCACATCGCCGGCGACGGGGCGGAGCTGCTCGCGCGGTGTCCCGGCGTGCCCGTCTACACCGGGGAGCGGGAGCTGCTTGCGCGCCTCACGGGCTACGCCCTCACCCGTGGGGTGCTGTGCGCCATGCGGCGGCCCGCGCTGCCGGCGCCGGCGGACGTCCTGGCCTCCGCCCGGCGGGTGGCCGTGCTGGAGGGCGTGGTGGACGCCACCAACATCGGCGCCATCTTCCGCTCCGCCGCCGCGCTGGGCGTGGATGGGGTGCTGTTGACCCCCACCTGCTGCGACCCCCTCATCCGCCGCGCCGCCCGCGTCAGCATGGGGACGGTGTTCCAGGTGCCCTGGACGTACCTGGAAAGCTGGCCGGAGGGGGGAGGGGCGCTTCTGCGCGCCGCCGGCTTCGCCACCGCCGCCATGGCTCTGACGGACGACTCCGTCCCCGTGGACGACGGGCGGGTGAAGAGCGAGCCGCGCCTTGCCATCGTGCTGGGGACCGAGGGGGACGGACTGGCCCGAAGGACCGTGGCTTCCTGCGACTACACCGTGCGCATCCCCATGCACCGGGGGGTGGACTCCCTCAACGTCGCCGCCGCCGCTGCCGTGGCCTTCTGGGAGCTGACATGACAATTAAGTTAATCAAAAAACCTCCGGCCTGGCCGGAGGTTTTAACGATGTCTATGTGATTTTTCCTTTTTCGCTGAGAGTATAGAGGAAAATCTCAATAGGTGAAGCCGCGCTTCGGGTCCGAGAACTCCTCAAGCCGCGTGTTGTAGGCGTCCATGGCGGCGTCCTCAAAGGCCAGGACGGGGTCCTCCACGCCCATGAGCTTCAAAAGGTATTTGGTGAACGGGGGATTGATGACGGTGAGGGGGCCGATGAGGTAGGTGGCCATCAGGTTGTTGACGCGGACCCCCTCCGGCTTGACGCCCGGATTGAGGCCGGGGCCGCGTGTGGTGGTGAAAAGCCCCTCCCCCACGTCGCCGTAGGAGTGGCCGAACTGGCTCTTGAAGCCGGCGACGGTGATGTCCCCCAGCTTGCCCAGATAGAGGGAGTTATACCGCTTCATGAGATGCCGGTCGGAATGGATGGGGAAGAGGCCCAGCATGGGGATCTTCTCCTTCCCGTCGGTCTCGATATACTCCCCGAACACCTCCAGGATGTTGCCGGTGAAGAGCGTCACGCCCCCCGCCTCCGTGCGCTTTCTGAGGGCGTCCAGGTACGGGCGGAAGGCGTCCCGCACGGCCTCCTGGCCCCGCTCGGTGGTATAGCCCATGTACACCAGGGCGATGTCCTCGGTGACGAATCTGGGCGTCTCCTTGAGGGAGGTGCGGACCACCTCCGCCCCGGAGCAGCGGGCCAGGTATTCCGGGTTCATCAGCTCCCCGAAGAGGTTGCAGATCTCCGGGTACAGCACCTCGATCTTCATCGTTCCGCCGCCTCCTTTGCCAGTCTCATGACCTTTTTCCGCACGTCGAAGGCCATGCTCAGGGAGCGGTTGTCCGCCCCGTAGAGCATATACACGCTTGTTCCGGGGGTGAGGTGGAGCTTGTCCGCGGCGTCGAACTCGTTGCGCACGCAGTCCACCCGGTCGCCGGGGACCCCCGCCAGCAGGAGCCGGAGGTAGTAGTCCTTGGCCCTGGGGCCGGTGCAGATGATGTGCTTGACGCGCTCATCGGCCAGAAACTCAAAGTCGCAGTCGTAGAGCCAGCAGACGTTCTCCGACCAGTCCACCTCGTCGGAGAGGTTGTTCATCATCAAAAGAAGCTCCTTGTCCCCCGGCTTGTGGGTCACGTAGTCGATGGCGCGGGAGCTGGCCAGGGGGTTGCGGTCCTTGGACATCTGCATGATCACGTCCACGTTCCCCACGTGCTCGGCCTTGTAGCGGCTCTCCACGATCTTCAGTCCGGCGGTGAGCTTCTGGATCTCCCCGTGGCTCATGCCCAGCTCCCGCATGACGGCGATGGCCGTCAGCTCGTTGTAGATGTTGAAAACGCTGTCGGACAGGAGCCTGTAGCGGGCCTCGCCGCCCGCGTCCCGCACCAGCATGGTCATATCGGCGGTGTTCACCTCGCACCCGGCGTAGTCGTACTCCGGGGAGGAGAAGCCGCAGTCGCAGCAGTGGGCGCGGCCGATGTGGTGATAGCGGCGGTACTCAAAGATAAGCTCGCCGTAACACTTCGGGCAGACCCGCAGGTCGTTGAGGCGGTTGACGCACGCCACCACGTCCCCCTCCATGCGCTCGATGCCAAAATAGACGCGGGGGTTTTCCGGCGCCACGCCGGAGGAAATGAGGTCGTCGGCGTTCAAAATGAGCCGGGTGTCCGGCGGGAAGCTTTCGTTGAGGAACCCGGCGATGAACTCCGGGTGGGCGTTGCGCATGAGGGAGTCCCGGAAGAGGTTGGTGATCACCGTCATGTCCGGGTGGATATAGGGGTAGACGCGCCGGGAGGACCGCTCGTCCACCTCCAGCACCGCCATATCGTGGCGGGAGCGGTTAAAGACGGTACAGCCCGTGAGCAGGCTTGTGGCGATGCCGGAGTTGATGTTGGACCCCATGCGGTTGTTGAGGACCCGGTGTCCCGCGCTCTCCAGCATATCCACCAGCAGATTCGACACGCTTGTTTTCCCGTCCGTGCCGGTGACGGTGATGATCTTCTCCGGCCTTGCCACGTATTTCAGGAAGTCCGGGCAGAGCTTCATGGCCACCTCGCCGGGGAAGTTGGTGCCGTTGTGGCGGGTGATCTTCAAAAGCGGCACCGTGAGCTTCGAGGCCCACAGGGCCAGGAAGAACCTCACCGCCGCAAGCCCCCTGGGTTTCACGTAAGTTGACGACTTGTCCATTTGACGCCTCCGTTCCGCGCTTTTCGCGGAGGATAATGTCCGGCGCGGCGCGGGAGACCCGCTCTCCGCCGCCCCTGCTATTTTAGCCCGCCGCGCCGAAAAAAGCAAGAAAAAATTCCCGCCGGGGCACGGCCTCGGCGGGAATTTTCTCAGACTGTCAAAAAACTCAAGTTGAGTAGTTTTTCCGGCGGCGTGTACGTCGGAAAAGGCCAACGGCCTTTTTCGACAGGCTGCGCTTTTCAGCCCTCGACCAGCCTTGCGAATCTTGCGAAGATGGCGGCCGCCTGGGCGCGGGTGGCGGTGCCGGTGGGATCGAGGAAGGTGTCGGAGACGCCGTTGATGATCCCGGCCTCCACGGCCCAGCGGAAGGCCTCCACGGCGTAGTCCTGGATAAGCCCGGCGTCCTCATAAGCGCCGAGGTCGAAGGCGGAGGCGGGCTTTCCGTAATAGCGCCACAGCATGGTGACAAACTGCTCGCGGGTGATGTCGCTCTCCAGGTCGGTGCCGTCGGAGATCTGATTGGTCACGGCCCAGTCCGTGCTGGCCCGGAGCCAGTCGTCGCCGCTGGAGCCGTCCACGAAGTCGTATCTTGCCAGGAATGTGATCATCTGCCCGCGGGTGATGTTCCCCTCCGGCAAAAAGACGTTCTCCGGGTAGCCCATGATGATGCCGCGTGTGTAGACGTATTTCAGGTCCTCCAGATACCAGCTCCCCTCCTGAACGTCGCTGAAGGAGGCGTACTCCTTTATGACCGGGTGGCTGGGCGGCGGGGTGGGCTTATCGGTCTTATCGGGGACCTCCGGGACGGCGGGGCCGAAGGGCCTCCGGGACGGGTCGTAAGCGCCGCAGTGAAGGCATCTGCCGTCGGAGCCGTAGCTGTGGCCCAGGGCCTCGATGACGGTGCCCTTGGAGAGGACGGCGCCGCATTCAGAGCAGACCACATGGGGCCTTTGGCCGTTTTCGGTGCAGGTGGCGGCCTTGCCGGCCTCCTCCGTCACCGGGGTGTGGCCGGTGGCGGGAAGGGTGCGGCCCGGCGTCACCACCTGGCCGCAGTGCTGGCAGACCAGGGCGGGGGAGTACCCGGCCTCGGTGCAGCTGGGGGTGGAGGCGGGTTTGCTGTCCTTAACAAGGGTGTTGGCGTGGGTGCAGACCTGGGCGGCCACGGGGGCCTGCTGGCTGGCGGCCTCCTCCTTCTTTACGGCGTCGGGGATGAAGGTGACGCTGAGCACGTCGTTCTTTGTGACGTTCTTCCCGGCGGTGAGGGTGAATTTGTTGTTCTGCACCTCGATCGTCTCACCGCCCAGGGATACGCTGTCCAGAACGAAGCCGGTTTTCGGCTCCACGGTGAATTCAACGGACTTTTCGCCGGAGAACTCCACGTTGCCGTCCTTGCGCAGGGCCGTGACGGTCTCGATGCCGTTATTGTATTTCACCACGCCGTTGGGGTCGGAGACCACCACCACGGTGGATTTCTCAGGCGCGGCGGAGACGGCCTTGGCGGCGGAGGCCTTTTTCACCGCCACGATCTCAAAGGGGGAGAAGGAGTCGCACAGGATGACCATGCCGTAGGGGGTGGGGATCAGGGTGATCTCGTTGACCCCCACGATGTGCTGGCCGTCCTTATGGCCGGCCTTGTTGTATTCGTCGCAGGGATGCTCGGCGTCGCAGCGGGTGAAGTGGTAGGCCTTGAGCTCGATGTCGCTGCCCTCGCGCGTCAGGTCCTCGTAGGTGACCCCGGCGGGGTAGCCCACCTGGACGCGCAGGGACTGGCCGGGCTTTAAGTTCACCATGGGGCAGATGCGGTTGAAGTTGATCTCAAAGACCGAGCGGCCCACGACCTCGTTGTCCGTGACCTCGCCGCCAAATGAGCTGTCCTCTAAGGCGTTTTCGATCTCCTCATACTCCTGGCGGCTGCCTGCGCCGGGGGTCTTGTCCTCCACCACCAGCATGAGGCGCCCGTTGAAGCCGTTTTTGTTGATCTGTTCGTCCAGTTTGCCGAGCGTGTTGGAATCGGTGCCGCCGGCCTTGGCCATCTCCCGAAGGTCCAGGTTCTCCGGTGCGTCCAAAAGCGTGGGCTTGCCCCACAGGTTCCAGTCGATGCCCTGGGAGCGGTAGCAGGCGGGGCAAAGGCCGGGTACCGCCACGGTGACGCCGAAGCTGTTGGGGAATTTGCCGGAGCGGGAACCCACCACGCCCTCGATCTGGAAGAGATACTCGGTGATGTCGTCCTGCCACAGGTCGGAGGCACGGAAATTGAAGGCCACGCCGTCAATGGGGCAGCCCTTGGTGACGTCGCACACGTGGAAGGGGGATCTTCCCGTGTTCCTGGGGCACAGGGTCACGTCCTTCTGCCCCTCGCCCGCGCCGTAGACATAGTGCCAGACAAGGTCGCTGGAGACCTCCACGGCCGTCCCGTCGGGCATTTTGTCGCCGGGCATATCCACGTAGCCGTCCCTATTTTTGTCGAAGGGCAGCTCCCCGGTGATCTGCGCCGTCACGGTGCCGCCGGTGCGCAGATCCTGCTGGAGGGTGGTGTAGCTGACGCGGACATTCTGAAGTCCGGCCCTCTTGGAGCTGTCAGTGACCACGGGGACGTGGACCCCGTCTGCCGGGTGGATGAGGGCGTCGTCAAACAGCACGTCGAAGCGGTACTCGTACCCCGCCACGCCCTGGGCGTTGGGGATGGGGGTCTGGCGGTACACGTAGGGGGACGCTTCGTAATTGGAGTTGACGTTGTAGAGAAGGCCGGTCTGCGCGATTATCTGATCGTCGGAGCCGGTGAAAAAGGCGTCGTCACTGTAGGGCTGAAAATTGGCGGCGTCGGCCCACTTGTCATAGGTTTCGGGCTTGATGGTGGTGACGGCGACCTCCACATACTCACAGGAGCCGGTGTAGACCTGCAATCCGTCTTTTGTATCGTAGAAATAGTCGTTGGACTCAAGGAGCTTCAGGGCGGCGGAGCAGTAGTACCACTCGTTCATGGCGTGGAAGGTGCCGTCGGCGTGGTAGTCGTACATCTTCATAAGGAAGTAGAAGCCCTCCTTCGCCGCCTCCGTCTGGCCCATGCCCTGGAAGGAGACCTTGAACACCCCGGCGGGGACGTCGTCCTCCATGGAGCCGGAGCCGGCGGAGTACATGACGGTGAGGCCGTTTTCGCTCTGGAAGGCCGTGGCGCCCTCGTAGCTGTTCATCTCCACGGCGGGGTAGGCGAACTCAAAATTTCCCGTGGAGACATAGCCGGAGGGGACCCAGTACTGTCCGATGACGTCCTGCCCCACCAGAAGGTAGGTGGTGTTCTCCTTGCCGTCCTTGCCGTTTTCGTGGGTGTAATCGCGGGTCCCGTCGTAGTTGGCGGACAGCGGGTCGTCCCAGGTGGCGTCCACGGCGTACCAACGCTGTTTGTCCCCGTCGTCGATGCGCACGGCGTTCCACATATGGTCCTCCGGCGTGCCCTTGGTCTGAAGCCCGTGGACAAGCACGCACGGGATCCCCAGCTTTCTCAGGCACACCTGGAGCATCCGCGCGTACGCCTCGCAGACGCCCTCGTGGGTCACGGCGGCGTAGAGGGTGCGGATGTAGTTGGCGTACTCCGGCTGGGAGCACTCGATCTCATAGCGGTAGGTGATGCGCTCCACGATCTGATTGTGGACCGAGCGCACCAGCGCGGCCTTCTTGTCCGCGTCTGAGTAATCGGGGTTGTTGGCGTCGCTTTTGGCCTTGGTCACGATGCCGCTGACGGCGCTGTCCACGGCGGCGATCTTCTCCGCAAGATCGGCGATCTCCCCGCCGCCCAAGAGGTACGTCTCACCGCGGCCGGGGCCGATAAGGACATGGTAGCCGCCGTAGGGCTTGGAGGCGGGGGAAGTGTCCTGGGTCACCCGGAAGGTGAGATACCCGGAGTCGATCCACCAAAGCTCCGAGTGGTCCAGGTCCAGGGCGTCCTTGGCGGCGCAGAAGTCGTTGAAGAGTTCCTTGTTGCCCTTCACATACTCCGCCACTTCCTCCTCGTTTATGGACGTATTCCCATAGGAAAGCCCGATGAGGTCAATGGATTTCTTCCCGTCGTAATAGTCGTCTTTGCCGCTGCCGGAAAAAGCCTCGTAGAGCTTTTTGTAGATGGCCTTGGCCCGGTCGTTTAACTGCTGGTAAAAGTAATCAAATTGGATCTCCTGCGGATCGAAGGACCCCGCGGCCTCCGCCGCCGGGACCAGGCGCGCCGGCAGGACGGTCAGGACCGTCAGCAGCGCCAAAAAGAGGCCTGTCAAGCGTTTTTTCATCTCTCCCACGCTCCCTGAAAAGAGTTATGGTAACCTCAACGGCGGCAGGCAAACTCCCGTAAGTTAACATAACATAGAGGTTACCATAACGCCGAAGATTTACATAACATATTATAATTCGGCGCGGTGCGCTTGTCAAGCTTTAAAGAGGTGAATTTTCACTGAAATGGGAAAAAAATCAGAGGCATTGCCTCCCGGCTCTGCCGGGAGGCAATGCCTTTGAAAAACCATAAAAAACATCATTCCGTTATTCTATCATTGCGCCGCCCCGGAGGGCATATTGACGCTGATGTAGGAGACCGCCCCCTCGTACCCCAGACGCATGGGGATGCGCAGGATGTCGCCGTCCAGCTCCACGTGGACGGTGGCGGCGTCAAAGTCGTCGATGCTGATGAGCAGGGTCTCCAGCTCCAGAGGGGAGAGGAAGAGGGACGCGGCCTCGTGGAACTCCTCAATCTCGGTGACGCGGACGGCCTCCCCCGCCGGGGCGGCGCTGTCGGAACCGCCGGCGGCCTGGCTGGGGACGGAGGAGGCCTCCTTCCAGGGCCAGACGCCGCCGAAGGCGTCGTAAACAGTGATTTTGTCGCCGTAGACGCCGCCGTAGTTGCTGGCAAGGGACAGGGCCAGCACCGCCCCCGTCTCGTCGTCGATGACCAACTCCCCGGTCTCGGTGGGGCCGCTCAGGGTGACCGTCCACAGGATGGCCCCCTCGCCGGAGGCGTTGACCCGCAGATGGGCGCGGGCGGCGCTCTCCTGAAGGACGCGGTAAAAGGGGTGGCCGAAGGCGTCCGCCACGTCAAGGGCCTGGGAGAGGACGCTCTTTTCCTCCAAAACCCGTCCGCCCTCCAAAGGGATGGACACCGCCGACACGTCGGAGGCCAGGGCCAGCTTCTGGGAAAGGTCGAGGTTGGAGAGCAGATTCAGCTCCACCTCGTCCACCGCGACGGTCTCCGCCCGCCGGTTGAGGGCGCTGTCCCGGACGGCCAGCACCGCGCCGGGGAGGAAGAAGCTGAAGACGCACATCAGCGCCGTGGCGGCGAACAATATGAGATTGCGCTTCTTTTTCATACTCTGCCTCCGTTGAGCGTAACGGTGATGCTGGTGCCCCGGCCCTCCACGCTGCGGATCTCCAGCGCGCCGCCGTGGAGCTTGGCGATCTCGTCGCACAGCGCCAGCCCCAGCCCCACGCCGCCCTGGGCGCGGGAGCGCGACTTGTCCACCCGGTAAAAGGCCTCGGTGATCTTGGCAAGCTCCCCTCTGGGGATGCCCCGGCCGTTGTCCGTGACGGAGACGGCGCAGCCGGTGGGCGTCATCTCGGAGATGATGAACACCGCGCCGCCGTTGTCCATGGCCTTCCGGGCGTTGTCCACAAGATTGATGAGCAGGGACTTCACAAGGTCCGGCTCCAAAAGGCACCGCCCCTCCGCCGCCCGGTAGCGGAGGGTGACCCCCTCCCTGGTGAGGCTCGGCCGCAGAAGGCGCACAACGCCGGTGACGATGGCGGCGGGGGAGGCCTCCGACAGCTCGAAGTCCCGCTTTTTCAGCATCAGCAGGTCCAGAAGCTTCAGGGACAGGCTCTCAAGCCGCCGCCCCTCCGAGAAGATGTAGTTGGCCGCCTCCTGCTCCTCCTCCGGGGAGAGCATCCGCCGCCGGATGAGGTCGGAGTAGCCGATGATGCTGGTCATGGGGGTCTTCAGCTCGTGGGCGAAGGAACCCATGAACTCCGTCTGCCGCCGGGCGTTCTCCTGAAGCTCGCCGATGTTCTCCTCAAGCCGCGCCGCCATGGCGTTGAACTCGTTGGCCAGCGCCTCCAACTCGTCGCCGCTCCTGACCTCCGCGCGGGAGCTGAGATCCCCTGCGGCGATCTGCCGGGAGGCGCGGGTCAGGCGGGTGAGGGGCCGCATCAGGAACGCCGCCATCAGCCAGGAGCCGGCCGCGCCCAGGATCACCGTCAGCACCAGGAGCCTTCGGTAGGTGGCAAGCTGCGTCTGCCGAAGCTCATAGATGCCCGTGATGTCGTGGATGATGTAGAGGGAGAGCTTCTGGCCGTTGACCGTCAGCATCCCGGAGACCTGCAAAAGCCGCTTCCCCCCGTCGGAGCTGTAGCCGATGGCGCACTCCCCCGCCTCCGTGGCCGTCTCCTGGGGCCAGAGGCCGCTTCGGTAGAGGGTGGCGTCGGCGGAGCGCAGCATGATCCCGTCCCACATATCCCGGTCCCGCTGGTCGAGGATGGAGAGCGCCCCCACAAAGTCGTCGTACTCCATCTGGGTGTCGATGGAGGTGGCAAGCTGGAGGGTGCTCTGGACGGAGTAATACGTCCGCAGCGCCGCGTCCCGCTCGCTTTTGAGGGTGGCGTCGAAGGACGCGGAGATGAGCAGGGACCCGCACACGCCGAAGATCAGCGCCAGGAGCGTCACAGCGCCCAGAGTCAGCTTTTCCCGCAGCTTCATGAGTCCGCCTCAAGCCGGTAGCCCACCTTGTGGACGGACACCAGCTTGTCCTCCCATCCCACTTTTTTCCGCAGCCGCTGGATGTGCAGGTCCACGGTCCGGCTGCCCACGTTGTAGTCCCCGCCCCAGACCCGCTCGTAGATGGTCTCCCGGTAGAGGGCCGCGCCGGGGTTCCGGGCGAAGAGCAGAAGGAGGTTGTACTCCTTGTTGGTAAGCGGTATCTCCTCCCCGTCCCGCGTCACACGCATGGAGCGGGTGTCGATGCTGAGGCCCGCGATCTCAATGACGCTGGCCAGCTTGTTGTAGCGCCGCAGGACCACCTCGACCCGCGCCAGAAGCTCCACGATCTCAAAGGGCTTGACGATGTAGTCCTCCGCCCCGATCTTCAGCCCGTGGACCCGGTCGGCGATGTCGCTCTTGGCGGTGAGGAAGATGACCGGCACCCCCAGGGGCCTTATGTAGTCCATCAGCTCAAACCCCGTGGCGCCGGGGAGCATGATGTCCAGCAGAATAAGGTCGAAGGTCTCCTGCTCCAGAATATCCGCCGCCGCCAGCCCGTCGTAGACGCAGGTGCAGGCGTAACCGGCCTTTGTCAGGCTCATTTTAATTAGATTGGCGATGGGCCGCTCGTCGTCAACGATCAAAATTCGTACCATGTCTCTTTCTCCCCGGTAGTTGATGACCCCAGTTTACATCTTGTCTGCATCAAACCTGCATCATCCGCGAAAAAAACCGCCGCTTGAATTTTCCGCGCCGCTGTATTACAATGATTATAACAAAATTCAGACGAAAACGGAAGTGGCAGATCATGAAAAACCGACGCCCCGTCGTCGCCCTCCTGTACGATTTTGATAAGACCCTGTGTACCAAGGATATGCAGGAGTACAGCTTCATCCCCAACGTGGGCATGACGGCCCGCGAGTTCTGGGATGAGGCCAATTCCCTGGCGCGGGAGAGGAAGATGGACGGGATTTTGGCCTATATGTACGTGATGCTGGACAAGGCCCGCTCGGCCAAGACCGTCTCGGTGCGCCGGGAGAGCTTTGTGGCCCTGGGGCGGGATCTGGAGTTCTACCCCGGCGTGGAGACCTGGTTTGAGCGGATCAACGCCTTCGGAAAGAGCCGGGGCGTGGACGTGCGCCACTTCATCATTTCCTCCGGCCTTCGGGAGATCATCGAAGGCTCCAGCATCTATAAGAATTTCACCGAGGTCTTCGCCTGCGAGTTTCTCTACGACGTGGACCGTATGCCCGTCTGGCCCAAAAACGTGGTCAATTACACCACCAAGACCCAGTTCCTCTTCCGGGTCAACAAGGGCGTGCTGGACCTGTCCGAGGACGCCGCCCTCAACGACTTCACCCCGGAGGACGAGCGGCCCGTGCCCTTCCGCAATATGCTCTACATCGCCGACGGCAAGACCGACGTGCCCTGTATGAAGCTGGTGCGGGTCAACGGCGGCTGCTCCATCGCCGTCTACCCCAAAAATAAAAAGGACACCGCCGCCCAGCTGCTCCGGGACGGCCGCGCCGATTATATGCTCCCCGCCGACTACTCGCAGGGCGGCGAGCTGGAAACCACCGTCAAGACCGTCCTGGAGAAAATGGCCATCACCGACGCTCTCCGCCGCAAATCCATGAATCAGTTGGAAAAGGCGAACGGGAAAAGAGCGTAGGGAAGGGTCCCACCCCCTCCCGCCGGTGAACGGCAGGCCACCGTTGCGCAATTCCAATGCCTTCCCCACTTGTGGGGAAGGTGGCCCCCGAAGGGGGTCGGATGAGGCCGTTGATCGCCAAGGCATCCCACCTCATCCGTCGCCTCCGGCGACACCTTCCCCGCCCTGCGGGGAAGGCGTTTTTTCTGCTGATTCCGTCTCGCGCACCCAAATGGCTCCCTTGCCGCGAAGCGGGAAGGGAGCTGTCGCCGAAGGCGACTGAGGGTTAAACCGATAATAGAGCGGTCCCGTGGGGGTGTAACCCTCAGTCACGCTGTCGCGTGACAGCTCCCTTTAGTAAAAGGGAGACAAAGAGGAAATTTGATTCAATCAGTCACGCTGTCGCGTGACAGCTCCCTTTATCAAAGGGAGCCAAAGCGGTAGCTTGATTTATCCTCCGCCTGCTCGCTCACACCGTCAGCGTCCCGGACTCGGACTCAAGCAAAAGCAGGATCTGCTGTTCCCGCCCGGTTTGGGCGTTTAAATATACCAGCGCGTGGCGGCCGTCCGGGGTCTTACAGGTGTACTCCTCGCACAGCACCTCGTTTTTCCCCTCGGTGGGGATGAGGGCCGGGCGGTGGGAGAGGCAGGTGAGATACGGCGACAGCGCGGCGATCTTCTCCTCCGTGTCAAAGGCAATGTCGCCCAGGTCGCGCTGCGCGTGGCACATCACGTACCCGGCGGCCTCCATGCCCACCACCTCCCCGGTGTCCAGTGCCACCGTGACCTTGATAAGGTCCGGGTAGCACAGCACGCCGTCCTGCTCAAAGGCGAAGCTGGCCACCAGCTCCCCGCCCTCGGCCTGGTGGTAGGTGGGGGTCATGGACGGATAGCCGTGGTTTTCCAGAAAGGCCGCCGCCGTGCGCAGGGCCTCCTCCGGGGCCACGCCCCCCTCGGCGCTCTCCCGCGCCGAGCCAAAGTAGAGGACCTTCCCGCCGCAGGCCGTTATCTCCACCGTGCGCACCTCGTTGCCGTACTGGGAGGAAAAGACGTACACCGGCACCGGCTCTGCCCGGTAGCAGATATACCGCCAGTCCTCCTCGCGCCCGCCGAAAAACGCGGCGGCGGCGCGCCTTGCCCCGTCCTCGTCCACCTCCGCCAGCCCCTCAAGGAGCCTGGGCTGCGCCCGCTGGAGGTGCTGGGAGAACGGCCCGTCGTAGATGAGCGTGGGCAGCTCAGGCAGCTCGTCCTCCATGGCCTTGACGCCGGAGACGATGCCCGCCCCCGTGAGGGACGCCTCCGCGTCCGCCACCGCGTCCTCCGTCCGCTCAAGCTGGGAGGCGCTGATGCTCCCCGCCAGCAGCTGCGCCGTCATCTCGGAGAGCGCCCCGGAGACCTGGGACGCGCCCTCCGACATGGCCCTTAGCGCCTCCCGCTCCTCCTGGGTCAGCCCCTCGCCCCCGGCGGCCTTGCGGGAGAGATAGAACATATAATCCCCCGTCCGGCTGAGGAACGCCGCCGTGTGCTCCAGCTCGATGGCCCCGCAGGGCAGGGAGGCGATGGCCTGAGAGGCCGCCGCGCAGTGGGCGTACCCCTCCGCGCAGACGGTGCTGACCATGGACGGAGAGGCCGCGCACAGGCTCTTTTTCAGCGCCGCGTCCAGCTCCCCCACGGCGGTGGACAGCTCCGTAAAGGCGTGGTCGTACCCCACCTCCGCCGCCCGCTCAAGGGCCGCGCTCCTCCGCTCCGCCTTTACCAAAAAGGCCCCCATCACCAGCACCGCCGCCAGAGAGTAGATCGCAATGAGACGCGCGGCCTTCTTTGAGTAATACATAAAAACACCCCTTTGCCACTAAATTCTGCGGCAAAGGGGCTTTTTAAACAAAGAAAGTATTTCCTCAGAAAAATAATTAAAAATATCTAAAAATAATACTTGACAAAGCTTCAGAAATGGTGTATACTCCTTTGTAGAGCGGGAAGAGGCCGCCGTTTATCCGCGGGTAAGGGCGAACCGTATCCGGCGGAGGGTCTCGTCGCGCCCCAGGATCCTGGCGATCTCCACCGCCCCTCCGGGGGTGACGGCGCGGCCGGTGATGGCGATGCGCAGGGGCCACATGATTTTGGCGTTTTTCACGCCCTCGGCCTCGGCCATCTGCGTCAGGACCTGAAGGAGATGCTCGTCGTCCCAGACGGGCAGGCTCTCCAGCGCCGGGAGGAGCTTTTGAAGCGTCTCCAGGGAGCCGGGGATGTCGGTCTTGGATTTCTTGTGGATGAAAAGCTCAGGGGAGTAGTCGGGGAGGGCGTCGAAGAAGTCCACCTTCTCCGGGATCTCCGTGAGCTTCTCCGTCCGCTGCTGGAGGAGCGCCGCGATCTGCCCGGCGTCCACGGCGGGGTTTTTCACCGCCTTGCGGATCCACGGCCCGGCGGCCCTGGCGAAGTCCTCCTGGCTCATGGCCCGCAGGTATTCCGCGTTAAAATAGGTGAGCTTGTTGATGTCAAAGACAGCCGGGGACTTGGAAACGCCGTGGATGTCAAACACCTGGGCAAGCTCGGAGAGGGAGTAGATCTCCCGCTCGCCCCCCGGCGACCAGCCCAGAAGGGCCACGTAGTTCACCACGGCGGGGGTGAGATACCCGTCCGCGATCAGGTCCTCATAGGAGGGGTCGCCCCGGCGCTTGCTCATTTTCCGGGCCGCGCCCGTCTGCGCGTCCGTCACCATCACGGAGGAGCAGTGGACGTAGGTGGGGATCTCCCAGCCGAAGGCGCGGTACAGAAGGTCGTATTTGGGGGCGGAGCTGAGATATTCCGCGCCCCGGACCACGTGGGTGATGCCCATCAGGTGGTCGTCCACGACGTTGGCGAAATTATACGTGGGCAGTCCGTCGGATTTCAGGAGGATCTGATCCTCCAGCTCCCGGTTCTCCACGGTGATGTCGCCGTACACCGCGTCGTGGAAGGTGGTGGAACCCTCCCGCGGCATCCTCTGGCGGATGACGAAGGGTTCTCCGGCGGCGGCGCGGGCGTCCGCCTCCTCCCGCGTCAGGGCGCGGCAGGGGTCGTCCTCGCGGCTGAAATCGCCGGAATCCTCCCCGGACTCCGTCTTTTCACAGAAGCACCTGTACGCCGCCCCCTTCTCGATGAGCAGCTCGGCGTACTGCTTGTAAAAATCCCGCCGCCCGGTCTGGATATACGGACCCACGGGGCCGCCCACATCCGGGCCCTCGTCGTGGGTAAGGCCGCACTCGGCCAGGGTCCTGTAGATGACGTCCACCGCGCCGTCCACGAGACGGCCCTGGTCGGTGTCCTCGATGCGCAGGATGAATTTGCCCCCCGCGTGGCGTGCGATGAGCCAGGTGTACAGCGCCGTGCGCAGATTGCCCACGTGCATATACCCTGTGGGGGAGGGGGCGAAGCGCGTCCGAACGCCCCCGTGGGGGATGCGCGCCTCCATATCCGCGAGCCATTTTGCATCAGGCATGAAAAGACCTCCATATCAACGATAAGCTTTCGCGCTTTTTCGCGCCGCGGGCCGGCGGGGGAAGGGAAAAACGCGGGAAAAACGCCGCGCCGCCCTGCGGTTTGCGGATATTATACGGTATTTTTCTTTAAAATTCAAGACAAATGTGCTATAATATGCAAATATGCAAATCTGCCGGTCCATCGCCGGGAAGGGGGCCTTCGCCACGGAGCTGATGAATAACGCCGCGTTTTTTGAAGCCGCGGATACCATAACCGCCGCCTCCCGGTGGATCCTCCCGGCGCTGGCCGTGCTGATCCTTCTGCGGTGCGCCGTCTCCATGCTCTCAGGAAAGCCGGAGCGGGAGGTGTGGGGGTGGCTCTCCCTGCCCGGCGGGGGGAAGATCGCCCTCACCAACTGGGAGAACATCGTGGGGCGCTCCCGCTCGGCGGACGCGCGCCTGCCCCACGCGTCCGTCTCCCGCACCCACGCGGCGCTGACGCGGGACAGGAAGGGCGGCTGGACGGTGCAGGACCTGCGGTCAAAAACCGGGACGAAGCTGCGGGGAAAGCCCCTCCGGGAACCCGCCGCCATCCACAGCGGGGACACGGTGGCCTTCGGAGGGGCCGCGTGCGTCTTTACTCCCTCCACGGTGAAGGAGGAGCGGGACCAGGCCAGGACGCGCCGCCGCCCCGGCGCGCGCATCCATCCGGGGGCCACGCTTATCCTGCTCACCGCGTTCGTCCTGACGCTGGGGGCGGAACACACCGCCGCAGCGGGGGAGGGGGTCCATCCCGCCGTCCCCGCGGCCTTCCTGGCCCTCGCCGTCCTCATGTGGGCCTGCTACGCCGTCACCCGCGGACTTCACCGCACGGGGTTTGAGGTGGAGACGCTGGCCTTCTTCCTCACCGCCATCGGCCTTGGGGTGTGCGCGTCCTCCGACCCGGAGGGGCTTTGGAAGCAGCTGGCGTGCCTCCTTGCCGGGGTGGCCCTCTACTTTTTCATCGGCTCGTGGCTGCGCGATCTGGAGCGCGTGAAGGCCCTGCGCGCGCCCATGGCCGTCATCGGCCTTCTTCTGCTCGTTTTCAATCTCTTCACCGCCCAGAGCATCTTCGGGGCAAAAAACTGGATCCGGATCGCCGGGATCTCCTTCCAGCCCTCGGAGCTTGTGAAGATCTGCTTTGTGTTCACCGGCGCTGCGACCCTGGACAGGCTCTACCGCAAACGCAACCTCATCGCCTTCGTGGCCTTTGCCGCGGCGTGCGTTCTGTGCCTGGGGGCCATGAGCGATTTCGGGACGGCGGCCGTCTTTTTCACGGCCTATATCGTCATCGCGTTCATGCGCTCAGGGAGCTTCGCCACGGTGCTTCTGTCCCTGGCGGGGACGGGCCTTGGCGTCTTCATGGTCCTCACCGCCCGGCCCTACGTGCTCTCCCGCTTCTCCGCCTGGGGCCGCGCCTGGCAGGACCCCCAGGGGGGCGGCTTCCAGCAGACCCGCACCATGGCCGCGGCGGCCTCCGGGGGCCTTTTGGGCCTGGGCGGGGGCAGGGGGCGGCTCCACCTGGTGTTTGCCGCCGACACGGATATGGCCTTCGGCATGGCGGCGGAGGAGCTGGGGCTTATCGTGGCTGTCGCCGCCGTGCTGGCGCTGGTACTGCTGGCGGTCTTTGCCGTCCGCTCGGCGGGACAGGCGCGCAGTACCTTCTACGCCATCGGCGCGTGTGCCGCCGTGACCATCCTGCTGACGCAGCTGATGCTCAACGTCTTTGGCTCCGTGGACATCCTGCCCTTCACCGGGGTCACCTTCCCCTGGGTCTCCAAGGGCGGCTCCAGCATGATCTCCGTCTGGGGGCTTTTGGCCTTCGTGAAGGCCGCCGATGCGCGGCAGAACGCCTCCTTCGCCATCGCTTTGGACAGGAAAAAGGAGAAAAAGCGGGAAAAAGCGGGAGGTGAGCGGCCATGAGGAGGATCCAAAAAAGGGCGCTGGCCGTGGCGCTCCTGGTCGCCGCCGTGCTGGCGATGACCGCCCTCTATGCGGCGCGCTGGGCCGTCCACGGCGGGGAGTGGGCCGGGTTCCCCTCCAACGGCGACGCCTTTATCGCCGGGCGCATCCGGGCCGGGACCGTCCGGGACCGGGACGGGGAGGTCCTCTACGCCGTCCGGGACGGGGAGGGGAGGTACGCCCAGGACGAGAGCGTCAGGCGCGCAAGCCTCCACATCATCGGCGACAGGGCCGGGTTCATCGGCTCCGGGGCGCTTTTCCACTACGCCGGGACCATCCTGGGCTACGACCCGGTGAACGGCCTCTACAGCGCCGACGGCACAGGCGGGGTCCTCACCCTGTCGGTGGACGCCGGCGCGCAGAGGGCCGCCTGGGAGGCGCTGGACGGGCGGAATGGCGCGGTGGCGGTCATAAACTACGTCACGGGCGAGGTGGTTTGCAGCGTGTCCTCCCCGGCCTTCGACCCGGAAGACCCGCCGGAGACCGCGCCGGACGACACGTCGGGCATCTACATGAACAGGCCCCTCTCCGCCGTCTACACCCCCGGCTCCGTCTTTAAGCTTGTCACCCTGGCGGCGGCCATCGAGAATATTGAGGACGTCTTTGACCGGGATTTCCACTGTTCAGGCTCCATGGAGGTGGGCGGCGGCAGGGTCACCTGCACCCACGCCCACGGGGACATGAAGTTGGAGGACGCCCTGGCCCTGTCGTGCAACTGCACCTTCGGACAGCTGGCCCTGGAGCTGGGCGGGGAGACGCTCCAGAAGTACGCCGACCAGTACGGCCTCACACAGCGCCAGTCCGTGGACGGCCTCCACACCGCGGTGGGGCGTTTCGACGCCGGGGCGGAGGGGAGCCTCAACCTGGCCTGGTCGGGGGCGGGGCAGTACCACGACCTTGTAAACCCCATGGCCATGGCCAGATTCGTGGCCGCCATCGCCAACTCCGGCGACGCGCCGGACCTCACCATGGTGAAGAAAACGGCCCTCCTGGGCCTGTCGGGCGAGCATATCATGAACGCCGCCACGGCGGACAAGATCGCGCAAATCATGGACTACGCCGTCCGGCGCACCTACGGGCCGGAGAACTTTCCGGGGCTTGCGCTCCGGGCCAAATCCGGCACCGCCGAGGTGGGGACGGACAAGCCCAACGCCTGGTTCGTGGGCTTTATCCAGGACCCCGAACACCCCTACGCCTTCGCCGTGTGCGTGGAGAACGCCGGCTTCGGCTTCAGCCAGGCCGCGCCTGTGGCCAACGCCGTGCTCCAGGCGGCCGTCAGGTAAAGGACGCGGGGGGCTGCCGTGACCACGGCAGGGGGTGTCCGCCCGGAGGACGGACGGGGGATTTACTTTCCTCTTTTTGGATTCCCAAAAAGAGGAAAGTAACAAAGGAGAAAAAGGAACCAAGGGGGATTTCGATTTTCCCCCTTGGAACCCCTTTTAAAAACGACCAGCTTAGGGGGCCTGCGGGCCCCCTGCTGGACACACCCCCAGGGGAACGCCCCAACGGAGGTGCGGCTATCGTCGGGGCGTTCTTGCGCCCTTGCCGCGAAGCGGGAAGGGAGCTGTCAGCGAAGCTGACTGAGGGTTAAAACGATGACGCACTGGCCACGTCTCACGCACCCAAAGCCTTCCCCACTTGTGGGGAAGGTGGCCCCCGGAGGGGGCCGGATGAGGCCGACGAGCGCCAGGCTCCCCTCCCGCCTTTCCTTCGCAACGGGGGCGGGGCGGTTTTGCTGGACAAATTCGGAAAAGTGTGATAAAATAAATTAATTAACAAACCCGCGACCATGGACGACCTTAAGCAGGAAACGGAGGCGTGGAGCATGACGGCATTGAGGATCGCCGCGGCGGGGCTTTTGGGGTATCTCCTGGGGTCCCTGTCCTCGGCGGTGGTTGTAAGCTTTGTGATCAGCCGCAAGGATGTGCGCAATTACGGCTCCGGCAACGCGGGGGCCACCAACATGGCGCGGCTTTTCGGGATGGGCACCGGGGTGCTGACCTTCCTTTTGGACGGGGCGAAGACCGTGGCGGCCATGGCGCTGGGGCGGCTCATCGGCGGCTATGGGGGGTTCCTTCTGGCGGCCTTTACGTGCCTTTTAGGCCACTGCTTCCCCCTCTATTTCGGCTTCCGGGGCGGGAAGGGCGTGTCCGTGGGGGCGGCCATCGGCCTTATGCTCCACTGGAAGGTTTTTGTCATTATTGTGGCGGTGTTCTTCATAACCTTCTTCATAACGCGCCGGGTGTCCGCGGGGTCGGTGATGTGCGCCGTCGCCTTCCTCCCGGCGGAGCTTATCGCGGGTTTCCGGGACGCGCCCGCCCTGCTCCTGGGCCTCGCCGCCGGGGCGCTGGTACTTTTCATGCACCGGGAGAACATCAAACGGCTCCTGCGCGGCGAGGAAAAGCCCTTCAGGCCCGGCAGGGTCCGCCTGAAACGGGGCAAAAAGAAGTGATCCGGCGGCCGGGCAAAAAAACTGTGGCATTTTCAGCGCGAATATGGTATAGTAATTATGTTATGGTAACCTGTTCAAAGGAGGGGACTGACTGTGAATATCCTGATGGCGGCGTTTCTGGGACTTGTGCAGGGGGTAAGCGAGTTTCTGCCCATATCCAGCTCCGGGCACCTGTCCATATTTCAGAACCTTTTCAAGCTTCCGTACTCCGAGGACGAGCATCTTCTCTTTGACGTGCTCCTCCACCTGGCGACGCTTATCGCGGTGTTCATCTTCTACTGGAAGGACATTCGGACCATGGCGAAGGACACCGTGAGCTTCGTGGCCGGGAACACCTCCGACGCCGGGGAGGGCGGGCGGCTCAAGCCCTCGGTGAGGCTGGTGTTTCTCATCGTCGCGGCGACGCTGCCGCTCTTTGTGATGCTGCCCTTCAACGACGCGGTGGGAAAGCTCAGCGCCAGCACGCCCTTTGTGGCCTTCGCCCTCATCGTCACAGGCGGGCTTGTGTACATATCGGGGAAGCTCGCCGAGGGGCGGAAGAACGAAAAGACCTCCTCCGTGGCGGACGCGCTCATCGTCGGCGCGGCCCAGGCGGTGGCCACCATCCCCGGCCTCTCCCGGTCCGGGACCACCATCACCGTGGGGCTTGCCAGGGGCTTTAAGCGGGAGTTTGCGGTGCGGTTTTCCTTCCTCATGTCCATCCCGGCCATTTTGGGTTCGGTGATCCTGGAGCTGGTGAAGGCGCTGGCCTCCGGGACCGTCGTCTGGGCGAATATGCCGGCGTACCTGGTGGGCATGGCCGTGGCCGGGGTGACGGGGTATTTCTCCCTGGCGCTTTTGAAGAAATTTGTCCTGTCCGGCGAGGCATTCAGCCGGTTCGCCTATTACTGCTGGGGCGTGGGCGGCCTTTCGCTGATCCTGTCCTTCTTCCTGAAGTGAGCGTCAGCGGGCGTTTAAGTTAAGCGGGCCGCGCCCGGAAACGGCGCGGCGCGGGACGCAGAATCTGTTTTTTGAGGTTTCGTGATGGCTGAACAAAAGAAGAAAAAAACCGCCGCCGGGGGAGCCTCCGGCGGCAGAACGTCCGGCGGAAAGTCCTCCTCCGCAGGCAAGAGCGCCTCGCGCTCCAACGCGGCGCGGGAGGCGGCGGCGAGGGAGCGGGCCAACAAGGCCCGCATCCGGCGAAGAAGGAGCTATGGCGCGCTGTTTTTGGCGTGCCTGGGGGTTTTTACGCTGTTGGGGTACTTCACCACGGACGGCTTGATCATCAAATTTCTCCGGGGCGTGCTGACGGGGCTTTTCGGCGGGGGCTTCTACCTCCTGCCGCCCATGCTCCTTGCGGCGGCGGTGTTCCTGGCCGTGGGCCGGGAGGGCGTGGCGGGCAAGGTGACGGCGTGTCTGTCCGTGCCTGTGCTTGTGGCGGCATTTTGCCAGCTCTTCGCCGGGACGTATGAGCTTGAGTGGAAGATGTTCGCCTCCCTGTGGGCCGACGGGAAGCAGCTGGTGGGGGGCGGCGCCGTGGGCGGCGCGGCGGCCCTTGTGTGCAAGAAGCTCTTCTCCACCGCCGGGGCGGCGATCCTCCTGTCGGCGCTGTCTGTCCTTGCGCTGATGAGCCTTTCGGGCCTGACGCTGGGGAGCCTCATCGAACACGCCCGTGAGCGGAAAAAGGCCAGAGAGCAGCGGGAGATCGAGGCGTACATGAACGAGCCGGAGCCGGAGCCTGAGCCGGAGCGGCGGAAAACCGCCGCGGAGGCCAGGGCCGCCGGGGCGGCGCAGCCTGTCTCCGCCGCGAGACGGCGCAGCGCCATCGACATCCCCATGGACGGGGACGAGCCGTCCGGCAAGGCCGAGGAGGACGCGCAGGCCGCTCCCGGAGAGGAGAAGCGCAAGTCCTTCTTCAACAAAAAGCAGGGCGCGCCCTCGCCGGACACCGTCTTTACCCGCGCCTCGGCGGAGAAGGAGGAGCCGGAGCCGGAACCTGAGCCGGAGCCGGAGATCAAGGTGCCGCAGACCGTGGAGGTCATCAGGCGGGAGACGTCCGCCTTTGACGTGCCCGCGCCGGTGATCCCGGCCGCGTCCGCAGGCCGCGACCCGGCAGTCCGCGACCCGGCAGTCCGCGACCCGGCGGGCCGCGAACCGGCGGAGACAGCGCCCGTACCCCCCGCGCCGGTGGTTTCGGCGGGGGAGGCCAGGAGCGCCGGGGCGGGGGAGGGGACCTCCCTCATCCGGGAGAGCGCCCGGCGGGACATGGCGGAGGCCGCCCAGGAGTACAAGTTCCCGCCCATCTCACTTTTGAACGAGCCTGTCAGGAGCGGAAGCCGGGACAGCCAGGACGAGCTGGCCGCGACCAAGGAGCGGCTGGAGCTGTGCCTGCGCTCCTTCGGCGTCAACGTCACCGTGTCCAACATCGTCCACGGCCCCTCCATCACGCGGTACGAGATGGAGCTGGAGATCGGCGTGAAGCTCAACAAGCTGACGAATTTGGCGGACGACATCGCCCTGGCGCTGGGCGTCACGGGCGTGCGCATCGCCGCCATCCCCAACCGCATCTCCACCGTGGGCATCGAGGTGCCCAACAAGAACGTCTCCACCGTGTATCTGCGGGAGATCATCAGCTCCCCGGAGTTTAAAAACGCCAAATCGAAGCTGACTTTCGCCATCGGGAAGAACATCTCCGGCGACGTGATGGTGGGGAACATCTCCAAGCTCCCGCACCTGCTGGTGGCCGGGACCACGGGGTCGGGCAAGTCGGTGTGCCTAAACTCCCTCATCCTGAGCCTGATGTACAAGGCCTCGCCTGAGGAGGTCAAGTTCATCATGGTGGACCCGAAGATGGTGGAGTTCAAAATTTACAATGGCATCCCGCACCTCTTGATTCCCGTGGTCACCGAGGCCAAAAAGGCCGCCGGGGCCTTGCAGTGGGCGGTGGTGGAGATGATGAAACGCTACCGGCTCTTCTCCGACGCCGGGGCGCGGGACCTGGCCGGGTACAACGCCCAGCTGGCCCCGGACCAGCCCAAGATCCCCCAGATCGTGGTCATCATCGACGAGCTGGCAGACCTTATGATGATCGCCGCCAAGGAGGTGGAGGAGTCCATCTGCCGGGTGGCCCAGATGGGCCGCGCCGCCGGCGTACACCTGGTCATTGCCACCCAAAGCCCCCGCGCGGACGTGATCACCGGCCTTATGAAGGCCAACATCCCCTCCCGCATTGCCCTGAAGGTGGCCTCCAGCTTGGAGTCCCGCATCATCCTGGACGCGGGGGGCGCGGCGGACAAGCTGGTGGGCAACGGCGATATGCTCTACGCGCCCATCGGGGCCTCCAAGCCCGTCAGGATCCAGGGCACCTGGGTCAGCGACGAGGAGCGGGAGGCGGTCATCGAGTACGTGAAGCGCTCCTCCGGCGAGGCGACCTACTCCGAGGACGTTATCTACGAGATCGAGAAGGCCGCCGCCGAGAAGGAGTCCGGCGGCAAGGGCGCGCCCCAGCAGTCCCAGGAGGACAAGTTCAAGGACTACGACGAGCTTCTGCCCCAGGCGGCGGAGATCATCTTCGAGACGAAGATCGCCAGCGTCAGCGCCCTCCAGCGGCGGCTGAAGCTGGGCTACGCCAGGGCGGCGCGCATCGTGGATCAGTTGGAGGAGGTGGGGGTCCTGGGACCCTTCGAGGGGTCCAAGCCCCGCCAGATCATCATGACGTACCAGCAGTGGCAGGAGATGCAGTTCGTCCAGGGCACCGCCCCCATCGGCCAGACCGGGGCCGGGCCGGCCGCGCCGGGGGCTAACGCGGAGCAGACCATGTTCTCCGCCGACGACCTTTTGGGCGAGGACGAATAAAAGCCTATTGAAATAAAAATCCCTGAATTGCGAAATTCAGGGATTTTTTCTGCGGTGAGGGCGGAAAAAATGAGTATCAGTGCCTGGCCCAGCCGGAGGCGCGCTCCACGGCCCTGCGCCAGCCGCTCATGAGCCGCTGGCGGGCGGGGGCGTCCAGGCCCGGCTCAAACTCCGCGTCCACCCGCCACAAGGTTTTCAGCTCCGCGGTGTCGCTCCACACGCCGATGGCAAGGCCGGCCAGGTACGCCGCGCCCAGGGCCGTGGTCTCCCGGATCACCGGGCGGCGGACGGTCTTGCCTGTCACGTCCGCCTGGAACTGCATCAGGAATTTGTCCCGGCTGGCGCCGCCGTCGGCCCGCAGGGACTCCATGGGGATGCCGGTGTCCGCCTCCATGGCCTCCACCAGCTCCGCCACCTGGTAGGCGATGGACTCCTGGGCGGCGCGGACGATATGCTCGCGGGTGGTGGCGCGGGTGAGGCCCAGGATGGCGCCGCGGGCGTACATATCCCAGCGGGGCGCGCCAAGGCCCGTGAAGGCGGGCACGAGATACACGCCGCCGTTGTCCGGCACCGAGAGGGCGAGGGTCTCGGCCTCGCGGGCCTCGGTGAGGATGCGCAGCTCGTCCCGGAGCCACTGGATCACCGCGCCGCCCACAAAGACGCTCCCCTCCAGGGCGTAGGTGACCTTTCCGGGTAGGCCCGCGGCCACGGTGGTGACCAGGCCGTTTTTGCTCTCGCAGGGGGTCTTCCCGGTGTTCATCAGGAGGAAACAGCCGGTGCCGTAGGTGTTTTTCGCGTCCCCGGCGTCAAAGCAGCCCTGCCCGAAAAGGGCCGCCTGCTGGTCGCCGGCGATGCCCGCCACGGGGATCCTTCTGCCGCCGATGTCCGCATAGCCGTAAACCTCGCTGCTCAGGCGCACCTCCGGCAGCATGGCCCTGGGGATGTCCAGCACCTTCAAAAGCGTCTCGTCCCAGCAAAGCCGGTGGATGTCAAAGAGCATCGTGCGGCTGGCGTTGGTGAGGTCGGTGGCGTGGACCGCCCCGCCGGTGAGCTTCCACAGGAGCCAGGTGTCCACGGTGCCGAACAGGACCTCGCCCCGCCGGGCCTTCTCCCGGACGCCGGGGACGTTGTCCAGGATCCACTTGATCTTCGTGGCGGAGAAATAGGCGTCCGGCACAAGCCCCGTGACGGCCCGTATGTGGGGTTCAAGGCCGCCAGCCACCAGCTTCTCCACGATGTCCGCCGTGCGGCGGCACTGCCAGACGATGGCGTTGTACACGGGCTTCCCGGTGGACTTCTCCCACACGATGGTGGTCTCCCGCTGGTTGGTGATGCCGATGGCGGCGATGTCCGCCGGGGAGACGCCGGACTCGGCGATCACCGTCTCCATCACCCCGCGCTGGGTGCGCCAGATCTCCTCCGGGTCGTGCTCCACCCAGCCGTCCTGGGGGAAATACTGGGTGAACTCCCGCTGGGAGACGCCGATGATGGTCTGCTTCGTGTCAAAAAGGATCGCCCTGGAGCTGGTGGTCCCCTGGTCCAACGCTAAGAGGTATTTTTCCATGGAGCGCGCCCCTTTCATGCTGTATTGGTCATATTGTAGCATACGGAAACGGGCTTGTCACTACTTTTTGTAAAAAAGAGAGAAAACGCGCCCGGAGGCGGCAGCCGCCGCGCCGGACGCAGGGTATGGCGGCGCGGGTTCAACTCCCGTCGCCTTGTTTTTTGAGCGGCCCCGCGGTCACAGGACCACGTCGTAGCTGTCCTCGTCGGTGAAGTGCCACCACTCGCCGCTGTAGCCCACAAAGCCGTGGGAGGTCATGACCTCCTCCAAAAGGCGGGCGTTCTCCGCGGCATCGGCGGGGACGTCGGAATAGTCCCGGTCGCCGGCGGCGGTAAAGCAGTCAAAGTCGCTGGGCATGGGCAGCTCCGAGCCGTCGGAGCTTACCAGGGTGACGTCCACGGTGTTGCCCCGGCTGTGGTTGGAATAGCCCCTTGTGGGGTCGGAGACGTACCGGGCGTCGGGGCAGACCTCCCACAGGGCGTACTGGGCGGAGACGGGCCGCAGGGCGTCCCATATCTTCAGGGTGCGGCCCTGCTCAAGAAGCGCCTCCTCCGCCTGGGCCAGCTTCCGCACCGTGCCGCAGCGGAGGCGGGCGTCGGTGAAATCGTAGATGACCTGGCCGGTGAAGTTCCTGTCTGTGGCGTAGCGCAGGTCCACCAAAATGTCAGGAATGTAGTCCGTCACGTTGACAAGGGCCTCGCCGGGGAGGTCCTCCCCCGGGACGGTTTCCCCGGTGGCCGGGTCCCCGCCGGGGAGCGCGGGGGGCGTCTGGCCGTCGAAGCCCTGGGGAGGCGTTCGGCCCTCAAACCCCTCCGGCGGGGTCTGGCCGTCGAAATCTTCGGGAGGCGTTTGGCCGTCGAAGCCCTCCGGGGGCTGGCCGTCCTGGCCGCCGGGGAACCGGCCGCCCCCGTGGCCGCCCATGCCGCCGGGGAAGCCCATGCCGCCCGCGCCCGTCTCGGCGGAGGCCGCCAGGGTGGAGCCGTTATAGAGGGCGTACAGGCCGTCGGTGAGGGCGGGGGCGGAGACCAGCAGGATGGAAAAGCGGTTCACGGTGGGGACGGCCATCAGCTCGTTCCCCTCCGCGTCCTTCAGGGCGTACTCCGTCCCCCCGGCGCTGTTTTGCAGGCTGAAGGTCACGTACTTTTGGGTGCTGGCGCCGTCGATGGCGTCCAGCATATTCCCGGTGGCCACGATCTCGCCGCCGTTCAGGATGATGCCCATGTCCGAGTCGATGCCCGCGTCCCCGGAGGTGGAGCAGGCGTAAGCGCGGACCGTGCCGCCGTTGATGACCAGCCACCCGTTGGAGTCGATGCCGTCCCCCTCGCCGGTGGAGCCGGTGACGGTGACGGTGAGCGCCCCGGCGTTGACGGTGGTGACGGACACCCCGTCCTCGTTGGTGTTGATGCCGTCGTTGCCGGAGACGATGTTGATAACGCCGCCGTTTACGGTCAGGTGCAGCTCGGAGTCCAGGCCCTCGTTCTGGGCGTTTATGTTGAGAACGCCGTCGTTGCCGGTGACGTTCATGCTCATTTTGGAGTAGAACGCCCCGTCGTACTTGTGGAGCTTCTTGCTGTCCACCACCTCGGTGCCGTCCTCGCTGAGTTCAACGGATTTGTAGATGCGTGCAACATAGGAGCCGTTCACCGTGTTCACCGACCCGTCGGCGATGTAGACGTTGGCCCCGGCGGCGGAGGTGTCCACCTCCGCTTTGGGGTCGTCCTTGTCCCCGCACTCGTAGACGTTATAGAAGATGACGGCGGGGGCCACGGTGCAGGTGATGTCCACGCCGTCCAGCACCAAGTTCACCACGGCCTCAGGGTCGTCCTCCGCGTCCTCCCCCAGGTCCACCGCGATCTGCCCGGCGGAGAGGGAGCCGGAGAGGACGTAGGTGCCGGGGGAGGCGATGTGGACCACCGTGTGAGCCTCGGCCTCATCGCGGGAGTGCTCGTCCGCCTCACCGCCCTCGCCGTAGGTGAAATCGTGGCCGGCCTCGTAGTAGACGATGTCGCGGGCGGTGTACACGTCCGTCCTGTCCTCGGCGAGGGGCTGGCCGTCCACGGTGACGCCCTCGTCGGAGAGGCCGATGCGGACCCCGTCGGGGATGACCACGTCCGTGGGAAGGCCGCTTACGGTCCCGCCGCCGGTCGTGGGCTCGCCGCCGTTCACGGTTTCGCTGCCGTTTGCGGTTTCACTGCCGTTTGCGGTTTCACTGTTGTTTTCGGTTTCGCTGTTGTCTGCGGTCTCTCCGCCGCCGGGGCGGGAGCAGGCGGCCAGGGAGAGGAGCAGGGAAAGCGCAAGGGTCAAAAGGATGAATTTTTTCATAAAAACAACCTCATTTTCCTCAGATGGGTCCAGTTTACACCGGGTATTTTACCATTTTGCGACCGAAAAGAAAACCAAATGTAAACAAAAAGTTGAAAAAATATGACCGGGAGGGGGAAAAGAGGGGCTTTTTGTGCAACTGTTTCAAAATACGGTCGATTATTTTCGACAAACAGTAAAAAATAACGAAAATCCGACGCTAAAACCTATGGAAAACGGTGGACAAATCGGAATCCATCTGTTATAATACCAACATGGCGGCAGGGTACGCCTTGATTTTGCGTGCAAAACCGCCTGTTGGGAGAGACCGGGGACCACCATTATTACCATAGAGGGTGTGAAAACGATGGCTGAGAAGATACTTACCAGCGACGAGAGCTGGGAATTTGCCGAGGGCACATGGACCCACGCCTTTGAAAAATTCGGGGCGCGCCGGGCCGTGGAGAACGGCGTGGAGGGATGGAGCTTCAACCTGTGGGCGCCGGGCGCGCGCTCCGTGCGGCTGACAGGCTCCTGGTGCGACTGGGACCCCCAGCGCCACTTCATGGAACCCGCCGCGGACGCCGGCGTATGGCACATTTTCATGCCCGGACTCAACGCCGGGGAGAGCTACAAATACGTGGTGGAGGCCAGGGACGGGCGGCTTTTATACAAGGCCGACCCTTACGGGTATTTCTGCGAAAAGCCCCCTGAGACGGCTTCGAGGCTGGCGGACCTGGACGCTTTCCGCTGGACCGATCAGAAGTGGATGGCCGCCCGCGCCAAAGGCGACAGGCGGGAAAAGCCCCTGAACATCTACGAGGTGCATCTCGGCTCCTGGCGGCGTCACGAGGACGGCACGGTGCTCTCCTACCGGGAGCTTGCCGAGACGCTGGTGCCTTACGCTGTGGAGATGGGCTACACGCACCTTGAACTCATGCCCGTGATGGAACACCCCTTTGACGGCTCCTGGGGCTATCAGCTCACCGGCTACTACGCCCCCACCTCCCGCTACGGCGAGCCGGGGGACTTCCAGTACTTTATGAACGAGGCCCACAGGGCGGGTCTGGGCGTGATCCTGGACTGGGCACCGGCGCACTTCTGCCGGGACGCCCACGGCCTGGGGGAATTTGTGGGCGAACCTCTTTACGAGGGCGGCTCCCATCCCCAGTGGGGCACCTATAAATTCAATGTGAAAAAGGGGGAGGTCCGCTCCTTCCTCATCTCCAACGCCATCTTCTGGCTGGAACGCTACCACGCCGACGGCATCCGCGTGGACGGCGTCACCAGTATGCTCTACTTAAACTTCGGCATCGACGACGAGCGCCTGAAGAAGCACGCCGCCGACGGCACGGAGCACGACTACGACTCCATCGCCCTGGTGCAGAGGATCAACTCCACCGTGGCGCGGGAGCACCCGGACGTTATGATGATCGCGGAGGAGTCCACGGCCTGGCCGCTGGTTACCTATCCGCCTGACGACGGGGGCCTGGGCTTCCACTTCAAGTGGGACATGGGCTGGATGCACGACACCCTCAACTATATGAAGACCGACTTCCCCTACAGGCCCGCCAACCACGGGGGACTGACCTTCTCCATGATGTACGCCTTCAACGAGAATTTCGTCCTGGCCCTCTCCCACGACGAGGTGGTCCACGGCAAGGCGTCCCTCATCGGCAAGATGCCGGGGGACTACTGGCGGCAGTTCGCGGGACTGAGATCGCTGATGCTCTATCAGACGCTCCACTCCGGCGCCAAGCACAACTTCATGGGCGCGGAGATCGCCCAGTTTATCGAGTGGCGCTACTACGAGGGGCTGGAGTGGTTCCTTCTGGACTACGACGCCCACCGCAAGCACCAGCAGTATGTGAAGGAGCTCAACCACCTGTTCCTTAAAGAGAAGGCCCTGTGGCAGAAGAACTTCTCCTGGGAGGGCTTCGAGTGGCTGGACGCGGACGACAGGGACCAGTCCATCCTCACCTTCATCCGCCACGGCAAAAAGCCCACGGACGACCTGGTGTGCCTTCTGTGCTTCGTGCCGGAGGTCTACGAGGGCTTCCGCATCGGCGTGCCCAGAAAGGGCACCTACGCGGAGATCTTCAACTCCGACGACCAGCGCTTCGGCGGCTCCGGGAGGGTCAATCCTGAGCTTTTGGAGGCGGAGAAGATCCCCGCCCACGGGAAGAAATATTCCGTGGTGGTGCGCACACCGCCCATCGGCGGACTTGTTCTGAAGCGTTTACCGCCCAAAAAGGCGTAAATGGGGGAGGGCAAAAGCCTCCCCGGCCCCGCGACGGCGGGGATATAAAGGTAAAAAATCATGCAAGGAGACTCATATGTTCACGGACAAAAAAGATTTCACAAGACAGCTTGAGGCCACCGCCATCGGCAATTACGGCAAGCCCTTCTCAAAGCTGGAGCCGAAGCTCAAGTACAACGCCCTGGCGAAGCTCATCGCCACCAACGCCCGGAACGTCCGGGTGCTGGCCGACAACACCCGCCAGGAGGAGAAGAAGCGCGTCTATTACTTCTCTATGGAGTTTCTGCTGGGCAAGCTCTTGGAGAACTACATCATGAACTTCGGCATCAGGGACATCGTGGAGGAGGGCCTGGCCGACTACGGCGTGACCATCGCCGACCTGGCGGCCGAGGAGGTGGACGCGGGCCTGGGCAACGGCGGCCTTGGAAGGCTGGCGGCCTGCTTCATCGACTCCCTGGCGTCTCTGGGCTACATCGGACAGGGCAACGGCATCCGCTACCGCTACGGGCTTTTCCACCAGCGGATCGTGGGCGGCTGCCAGATGGAGGACCCGGACAACTGGCTGGAGGGCGGCTACCCCTGGGAGATCGAGCGTCCTGAGGAGGCCGTGAAGGTGCGCTTCGGCGGCACCGTGGTGCATAAATATTCCGGCAACTCCATGAGCTACGAGTGGACAGGCGGCGAGGAGATCCTGGCCGTCCCCTACGATGTGCCCATCGTGGGCTACGGCGGGGAGACCGTCAACAATCTGAGGCTCTGGAGCGCCGAGCCTGCCAAACAGAACTTCGACATGGACGCCTTCAACCGGGGCGACTACGCCGGGGCCATGAAATTCCGCTCCGACGTGGAGGCCATCACCAGCGTCCTCTACCCCAACGACAACGCCGACCCCGGCAAGGTCCTGCGCTTAAAGCAGGAGTATATGTTCGTGGCCGCCGGCCTTAAATCCATCCTGCGCTACTATAAGCGCGAGTACGGCAAGCACGCCTGGAAACGCTTCCCGGAGCTGATCGCCATCCACACCAACGACACCCACCCGGCCCTGTGCGCCCCGGAGCTTCTGAGGCTGCTCATCGACGAGGAGGGGCTTGACTGGGACGCGGCGTGGGAGATCGTCACCCGCTCCATCTCCTACACCAACCACACCATCCTCCCCGAGGCGCTGGAGAAGTGGCCCATCGATATGTTCCAGCGCCTGCTGCCGCGCGTCTATGACTTCGTGCAGGAGATCGACCGCCGCTACAGGGAGTCCTTCGCCATGCGCCGGGAGCAGAATCAGGAGCTTCTGATGAACACCGCCATCCTCTGGGGCGGGCAGGTGCGGATGGCCAACCTCTCCGTCATCTCCGGCCACGCCGTCAACGGCGTCGCCGCCCTGCACACCGAGATCCTCAAGCGCGATGTGCTGAGGGACTTCTACGCCCTGACCCCGGAGAAATTCAACAACAAGACCAACGGCGTCACCCACCGCCGCTTCCTGGCCCAGGCCAACCCCAGCTACGCCGCCCTCATCACCGAGGCCATCGGCGACAAGTGGTACACCGACGCCATGGAGCTTTCAAAGCTCAAGGACTTTGAAAACGACAAGGCGTTCCTGGACAAGGCCGCCCGGTCCAAGGCCCGGAACAAGCAGGTCCTGGCCAAATATATCAAGGACGTCACCGGCATCATCGTGGATACCGACTCCATCTTCGACATCCAGGTCAAACGCTTCCACGCCTATAAGCGGCAGCTTTTGAACCTCTTTAAGATCATGGACCTCTATAACCACATCCTGGAGGACCCCAACTTCGAGGTGAGGCCCACCACCTTCATCTTCGCGGGGAAGGCCGCCCAGGGCTACGAGTTTGCCAAGAACACCATAAGGCTCGTCAACTCCGTGGCGGACGTGATAAACGCCGACTCGCGGGTACGCGGGCGCATCCGGGTGGTGTTTATCCCCAACTTCTCCGTCAGCAACGGCCAGCTCATCTACCCCGCCGCCGACATCTCCGAGCAGATCTCCACCGCCGGCATGGAGGCCAGCGGCACCGGGTGCATGAAGTTCATGATGAACGGCGCCTTGACCCTGGGGACCCTGGACGGGGCCAACGTGGAGATCGTGGAGCAGGTGGGGATGGAGAACGCCGAGATCTTCGGCCTCAAGACCGAGGAGATCGCTGAGCTGAAGCGCAGCTGGGGCTACTTCGCCCGCGGCGAGGTGGACGCCAACCCGCGCCTGAGACGGGTGGTGGAGCAGCTCACCGACGGCACCTACGCCAAGCTCTCCGGCGGGTTCGAGAGCGTCCACGCGAACCTCATGAACTCCAACGACGAGTTCTTCGTTCTGAAGGACTTCGCCCCCTATGTGGAGGCGTGGCACCGGCTGGAGGGGCTTCACGCGGACAAGCACGAGTGGTACAGGAAATCCGTCCACAACACCGCCTGCTCCGGCATCTTCTCCTCCGACAGGACCATCAGGGAGTACGCCAACGACGTGTGGTCCCTGAACTGACGCGGCACCTGAGCCCGACGGGCTTGCATATCAAAATAAATAAATATTATCTATAAAGGGAGGTCTTTTCGTGGTAAACAAAAAACCGTTCATAGCCATGCTGCTCGCCGGAGGGCAGGGCAGCAGGCTGGGTGCTCTCACAAAGCACATTGCGAAACCTGCCGTCTCCTTCGGGGGCAAGTACCGCATCATCGACTTCGCCCTCTCCAACTGCGCAAACTCCCACATCGACACCGTGGGCGTCCTGACCCAGTATAGGCCGTACCTGCTGAATACCTACATCGGCACCGGCTCTTCCTGGGACTTGGACTCCCATGACGGCGGCGTCGCCATCCTGCCCCCCTACGCCACCGAGACCGGCGGCCAGTGGTACGCCGGGACCGCCGACGCCATCTATCAGAACCTGGACTACATAAACCTCTACGATCCGGACTATGTGATCATCCTTTCCGGCGACCACATCTACCGCATGGACTATCGGAAGATGCTCCGCACCCACATCGAGAACAACGCCGACCTCACCATCGCGGTGATGACCGTCCCCTGGGAGGAGGCCCCCCGGCTTGGCATCCTGGCCGCCGACGAGAACGACAAGATCTACGACTTCGAGGAGAAGCCCGCCAAGCCCAAATCCAATCTCGCGTCCATGGGCATCTACATCTTCTCCAAGAAGGTCCTGGAGGACTCCCTCATCGCCGACGCCCGTGACGCGGACTCCGAGCACGACTTCGGCAAGAACATCATCCCCACCCTCCTTGCCCAGGGCAAGCGCCTCTTCGTCCACCGCTTCGAGGGCTTCTGGAAGGACGTGGGGACCATCCCCAGCTTCCACGAGACCAGCATGGACCTTTTAGAGGCCCAGCCGCAGTTCGACATCATGAGCGAGGACTTCCCCGTCCTCACCCAGGACGACTCCCTGCCGCCCCACTACGTGGGACCCAAGGGCAGCGTGGACCGTGCCTTTATCGCCAACGGCTCCATCATCCTTGGAAAGGTGGAGCACTCCATCGTCTCCAAGGGCTGCGAGGTGGGCGAGGGAGCCGAGATCGTGGACTCCATCCTGCTCCCCAACGTCACCGTTGAGAAGGGCGCAAAAGTCGTCCGGGCCATCGTGGGCGAGGGCGCCATCGTCAAAGCCGGGGCCGTGTTCGGCAGCGCCGACACAAAGGAGCCCATCGCCGTCGTCGGCGACAACGCCATTGTTGAATAAGGAGGGTGTGAAAGAATGGACAGAGTAATCGGACTTATCGCCGCCAACTTTGAGACACGGGACATGGGCGAGCTCACCGAGGAGCGCACCGTGGCCAGCCTCCCCTACGGCGGAAATTACAGAGTGGTGGATTTTCCCCTTTCCAATATGGTAAACTCCGGCATCAACACCATCGGCCTTGTGACCCCCTATAAGTACCGCTCCATCATCGACCACGTGGGCGCCGGCAAGGCGTGGGACTTAGACCGCAAGAATGGCGGACTATTCGTCCTGCCCGGCTCCGTTTTCGGCGTACACAGCGAGAACAGCCACTTCCTTCTCCGGGACATCCGCCGCAACGCCATCTATCTGGAGCGCAGCCCCGCGCCCTACATCCTGGTGACCGCCGCCAACGTGATCTCCCACATGGACTACAGGCCCCTCATTACGGAGCATATCAAGTCCGGCGCGGACATCACCATGGTCTACAACACCGCCGACCGGGACGAGGCGCACAGACTGGGCGTCACCGTGGAAAACGGCAAGGTGGTGGGCTTCAAGCCCAACCCCAAGAAGTATGAGGACGCCATGCTGGACACCTTCGTCATCTCCCGCGACCTCCTCATGAAGATCATGGAGTGGTACGCCGCCATCGACTATCTGGATTTCTTCGAGGCCATCGAGGGAGATCTGGACAAGATGGACGTGCGCGGCTACAAGTACGAGGGCTATGCCCGGCAGATGTTCACCAGCCGCGACTACTTTGAGTACTCCATGGAGCTTCTCAACATCGACGTGGCCAGAGAGCTGTTCACCCATGAGCGGCCCATCGCCACCAAGGCCGCCGAGGCCGCGCCCGCCAAGTATCTGGACGGCGCGAAGGTCAAAAATTCCATGGTCTCCGCCGGGTCCCTCATCGAGGGCGAGGTGGACCACTCCATCCTTTTCCGGGGCGTGAAGGTGGGCAAGGGCGCGAAGGTGCGCAACTCCATCATCATGCAGCGGTGCGTTATCGAGGACGGCGCTGTGGTGGAGAACGTCATTCTGGACAAGTCCCAGACCGTCAAGGCCGGCTCCGTCATCAAGGGCACCGGCGACACCACCTTCATCAAGAGCTGAGGCCATCCGTCCCGCCCCTGCCCCCTCCGGGGCGCGGGGGCGTTATCACCGAGGAATCTAAGGAAAGGAGAGGAAAATGAGAAGAAAACTGCGTGTTCTTTTCGCCGCCTTTGAAGCCGTGCCGTTTATGAAAACGGGGGGCCTGGGCGACGTGGGCGGGTCCCTGCCCCAGGCCTTGAAGGAGGCCGGGTGCGAGTGCCGCGTCATTATCCCCAAATTCATGACCATCCCGGAGGAGTACAAGTCCAAGATGACCCACGTCACCGACTTCTACGTCTCCCTGGGCTGGCGCAACGTCTACTGCGGCATCGAGAAGCTCACCTTCAAGGGCGTGGTCTACTACTTTGTGGACAACGAGTACTACTTTAACCGGGAGCGGGCCTACGGCTACTTTGACGACGGGGAGAGGATCGCCTATTTCTCCAAGGCCATCGTGGAGTGCCTGCAATACCTGCCGGATTTCAAGTGCGACGTGCTGCACTGCAACGACTGGCACACCGCCCTGGCCCCCGTGTTCCTCCGGGAGTTCTATCAGGGCCTGCCCCTCTATGAGAACGTCAAGACGGTGTTCTCCGTACACAATTTGAAGTTCCAGGGGCAGATGAGCGACTATGTCCTGGGCGACATCCTCGGCCTCTGGGGTATCCCCGCCGCCGCCAGCCAGCTGCGCTCGGACGAGAGAAGCATCAACTTCATGAAGGGCGCTCTTCTCTATTCCGACATCCTCAGCACCGTCTCTCGGACGTATGCCGAGGAGATCAAGACCCCGTTCTTTGGCGAGAAGATGGACGGCATCTTCCGCGACCGCCAGAGCATCCTCTACGGCATCATGAACGGCATCGACACGAAGCTCTGGGACCCCGCCACCGATCCCCTCATCCCCTTCCACTACGACGGGAAGGACCGCTCCGGCAAGGCCAGGTGCAAGGCCGAGCTTCAGCAGGAGCTGGGACTGGAGGTCAACCCCGACGTGCCGCTGGTGGTGATGATCGGCCGCCTCACCGAGCAGAAGGGCATGGACCTGGTCCAGCGCGTCATCGGCGAGATGCTGGACAAGGTGCAGCTGGCGGTCCTGGGCACCGGCGACAAGCAGTATGAGGATATGCTCAGCTACTACGCCTGGGAGCGCGGCGGACGCTGCGCGGCCTGCATCCGCTTTGACGAGGCCCTGAGCCACCGTATGTACGCCGGGGCGGATATGCTGCTGATGCCCAGCCTCTTTGAGCCCTGCGGCCTCTCCCAGATGATCGCCATGCGCTACGGGACTCTCCCCGTGGTGCGGGAGACGGGGGGCCTGAAGGACTCGGTCCAGCCCTACAACCAGTTCACCGGGGAGGGCACGGGCTTCAGCTTTGCCAATTACAACGCCCACGAGATGCTCTACACCGTCCAGACCGCCTGCGGGCTTTTCTGGGACGACAAGGCCGCCTGGGAACACCTGAAGGACAACGCCATGGCCGCCGACTTCTCCTGGGACCGCGCCGCCAGGGAGTACCTGGAGATGTACCAGCGCACCCACCCGGAGATCGAACCCTGGGTCAGGAAAAAAGACGGAGACGAGGCGGACGGGGAGGAATGACCCCGCACGCTCAGGGGGGCGGCGCGCCCGCCCCCCTTTTCCATGACGGGCGGGACATTCCCGCGGACCGTATTCCATTTTCAGCAAAGGAAACCGTATTCGTATGAGAGCTTACCACGACTCCCGTGAACTTAAATTCCGTTCCCCCTTTGGCGCTGTCGCCCTCGGCGGCGCTGTTTCCGTTTCCATAGACACCTGGGAGGGCGAACCCGAATGGGCCGAACTCCGGGTCCGCGTCAACAACAAAAGCGAAGAGTACTATCCCATGGACAGGGAGGGCGGCAGATTCACCTGCCGCGTCACCCCGGCTTCCGCTGATCTCTACTGGTATAACTTCCTCCTCCACTACCCCGACGGCTCCGTGCGCTGGTACGGCCCCCGGAGGGGGAGCGTGGGCGGCGTGGGGGAACTCTATGAGGACGGCTGCCCGGAGTATCAGATCACCGTCTACGTGCCCCGCAAGATGCCGGAGTGGTACAAAAACGCCATCTGCTATCAGATCTTCCCCGACCGCTTCCATCGCGGCGCGGACTGGAAGGAGCGGGCAGAGAAGGTGCTGAGCCAAAAGCGCGCCGGAACGCCCAAGGCGGTCCTGGAGGACTGGGACGCCCCGGTGGGGTACAAGCGCCTGCCGGACGGGCGCATCAAGACCTGGGAATTTTACGGCGGCACGCTGGAGGGGATCACCGAGAAGCTGGATTACTTAAAGGGCATGGGCATCACCGCCATCTACCTCAACCCCATCTTCGAGGCCGCCAGCAACCACCGCTACGACACCGGCGACTACCGAAAGATCGACGGCCTGCTGGGCGACGAGGAGAGCTTCCGCCGGCTCTGCGCCGAGGCGGAAAAGAGGGGCATCAGCCTCATCCTGGACGGGGTGTTCAATCACACCGGCTGTGACAGCAAGTACTTCAACAAATTCGGAAATTACCCCGGTCCCGGCGCGTATCAGGGGCCGGAGTCCAGATATTTTGATTGGTTCCGCTTTTACGATTTCCCCGCGAAATACGAGTGCTGGTGGGGCAATGAGGACCTGCCGGACGTGGAGGAGCACAACCCCGGCTACAAAAGCTACATCTGCGGCGACGCCGACAGCGTGGTGCGCCACTGGCTCCGCCTTGGGGCCAGGGGCTGGAGGCTGGACGTGGCGGACGAACTCCCCGACGACTTCATCGCGGACATCAAATCCGCCATCGTCGCCGAAAAGGGCGATCAGGGCCTCCTGATGGGGGAGGTCTGGGAGGACGCCTCCAACAAGGTGGCCTACGGGGAACTCAGACGCTATTTCCTGGGCGGGGAGCTGGACTGCGTCATGAACTACCCTCTGCGCAGCGCCGTCCTCTACTTCCTCATGGGGTCCAACTCGGCCCAGAACGTCCTTGAGACCGTGCGCTCCCTTCAGGAGAATTACCCGCCGGAGAGCTTCAACGCCTGCCTCAACCTCATGGGCAGCCACGACCGGGCGCGTATCCTCACCGCCCTGGGCGGCGCGCCCGCCCCGGAGAGCATCTCCGACGAAGAGAAGGCCAAATACAGGCTTTCCGACGCCCAGCGGGGGCTGGCCAAGGGGCGGCTGTGGCTGCTGGCCCTCTTACAGATGACCCTCCCCGGCGTCCCCTGCGTCTACTACGGGGACGAGGCGGGCATGGAGGGCTACGCCGACCCCTACAACCGGGGTCCCTTCCCCTGGGGACACGAGGACCAGAACTGCCGCACCATCTACCGCAACGCCATCAATCTGCGCCGGGCCTTCCCGGAGCTTCCCGGCGCCTCCTTTGAGCCGTTCGCCTTCGGGGACGATGTGTTCGGCTTCTACCGGGAGTGGGAGGACGGCGGCATTGTTGTCGCCGTGAACCGCGGCTGGGAGGAGCGCCGCATCACCCTGGACGCCCACGGCAGGGAAGTGAGCGACATCCTGGGCGGGACGAAATACGAATTTGGCGATGGCCGCGTCACGGTCACCATGTGGCCGATGGGGTCGGCGATCCTCTACCTCCATGAAAGAGAGCGCCTGGGCCTCACCCCGCCGCGGGGCGCGGGGGTGCTGGCGCACATCACCAGCCTCCCCAACGGGAAACGCCGTGGGGACATGGGCCGGTGCGCCGAGAGATTCCTGGACTTCCTCCGGGACTCCGGCCAGAAGTACTGGCAGATCCTCCCCCTCAACCCCACCGACCGGTTCGGCTCCCCCTACGCCGGGACCTCGGCCTTCGCGGGGAATGTGGCCCTCCTTGCACAGAGCGAGGAGGAGCTGCGGGCGGAGTTTGCCGGGTTCGTGCCCGATACGCGCTACGCCTCGTTCCTGACGGAGAACGACAGGTGGCTGGCCCCCTACGCCCTCTTTATGGCCATTAAAAAGACCGTCTCGCAAAAGCACCACCGGGAGTGGCCGGAGAAATACCGCCGCTACGACAGATCGCTCCTCCTTGACGAGGCCCTGGCCCCGGAGGCGGAGTTCCAGAAGTACTGCCAGTACAGGTTCGAGCTTCGCTGGCATGAGCTTCGGCGACTTGCCAACGAAAAGGGCGTCGCCATCATCGGCGATATGCCCATGTTCGTCTCCGGGGACTCCTCGGACGTGTGGGCGGAGCCGGAGCTGTTCATGACAGGCGATGGGGGAGGGGAGGCCCTTGTGGCCGGCGTCCCGCCCGCCTGGAACGACCAGGGGCAGATCTGGGGCAACCCCCTCTATGATTGGGAAGCGATGGAAAAGACGGGGTACGACTGGTGGATGCGCCGCTTCCGGCGGATGCTGGACCTCTATGACTACGTGCGCCTGGACCACTTCATGGGCTTTGAGTCCGCCTGGGGCACGCCGGAGGGGAGACCGCCGGCGGAGGGGCGCTGGATCGCCGGCCCCGGCGTGAAGCTCTTCCGGGCCGCCTGGGAGAAATTCGGGCCGCTGCCCTTTGTGGCGGAGGACCTGGGGAGCATCACCCCGGCCGTCCGGGCGCTGCTGGCCAGATGCGGCTTCCCCGGGAGCGATATTCTCCAGTACCAGAACGCCGACCCGCTGGAGGGGTATTACCCGCCCAAGGAGAAGATCGGTTACTCCGGCACCCACGACAACGAGACGCTGGCGGGCTTCGCCGCCCGCCGCTATCCGCAGCTGGACCCCGCCCAGGCCGCCGGGAAGCTCAAGACCCGGCTCTTCGCCTCGGACGCGGATGTGGTGATCCTCCAGCTTCAGGACGTCCTGGGGCTTGATAACGCCTCGCGGATGAATACGCCGGGGACCGTTCACGGAAACTGGAGCTGGCAGGCGCGGGAAAAGGACTTTAAAGGCGCGCAGGAGCGTCTTTTGAGCGATACTAAACTTACGAACAGGAGCTGATCAAAAATGGATGACTGGACAATGTACGCCAACACCGTTCTCTACTCCCCCAAGACTAAGCTGATGATGGAGTGGGGCGGCATGGACATGGACCCGGAGTACATCTTCTCCATGGAGAAGAAGATGAACACCGCCATGCGCGCCATGCGCGAGCTGGAGGGTGGCGCCATCGCCAACCCCGATGAGAACCGCATGGTCGGCCACTATTGGCTTCGCGCCCCGCACCTGGCCCCCACAAAGGAGCTGGAGCGGGAGATCACCGGCACCCTCGCGGCCATCAAGTCCTTCGTGGCGGACGTCCACGCCGGGAAGATCTGCGGGGAGAAGGGCGGCCGGTTCGTCAACGTCATGGTGGGCGGCATCGGCGGCTCGTCCCTCGGCCCCCTCTTCGTCTCCAAGGCGCTGGGGACCCCGGAGGACAAGATGAAGCTTTGGTTCCTGGACAACACCGACCCCGACGGCATGGACGCGGTCTTCCGCGCCGTGGAACCCAACCTGGACGAGACGCTGACCGTCATCATCTCCAAGTCCGGCGGCACCATCGAGACCCGCAACGGCATGGTGGAGGCCAAGGCGTTTTATGAGGCCCATGGGCTGAGCTTTGCCAGGCACGCCGTCACCGTCACGGGCGTGGACTCCAAGCTTGACAAGGTGGCCGTCTCCGAGGGCTGGATCGCCCGCTTCCCCATGTGGGACTGGGTGGGAGGCCGCACCTCCGTCATGTCCGCCGTGGGCCTGCTGCCGCTGGCCCTGCAGGGCATTGACATCGACAGCTTCCTCCAGGGCGCCGCAGACTGCGACGAGCTGGGCCGGGAACCCAACATTTTAGAGAACCCCGCCGCCGTGATGGCACTGGCGTGGTACCGGGAATCCCACGGCAAGGGCGGCGTCACCCAGGTGGTCCTGCCGTATAAGGACAGCCTGGACCTTCTGGCGAAGTACCTCCAGCAGCTGGTGATGGAGTCCCTGGGCAAGGAGATCGACCTTGACGGGGCGAAGGTCAACCAGGGCCTGGCCGTCATGGGCAACAAGGGCACCTCCGACCAGCACTCTTACGTCCAGCAGCTGGTGGGCGGCCCCTCCAACATCTTCGTCATCTTCGTCCAGGTGCTCCGCGACCGGGCCGGCAAGTCCGTCTGCGTGGGGGAGGACTCCACCTCCGGCGACTACCTGAACGCCTTCATGCTGGGCACCAAGAAGAACCTGGAGGACCACGGCAAGCACACCATGACCGTCACCGTCCCGGAGGTGAGCGCCTACAACGTGGGCCAGCTCATCGCCATCTGGGAGCGGGCCGTGGGCATCTACGCCCAGCTCATCAACATCAACGCCTACCACCAGCCCGCCGTGGAGTACGGCAAGAAGTGCGCCGGCGTGCTCATCGAGACGAAAAACCGTGCCAGGGAGCTTCTGCTCAAGACCGGGAAGACCATGACCGCCCCGGAGATCGCCGAGGCCCTGAACGCCGACCCGCAGGACATCTTCCGGCTGATGCTCCATCTGTGCGCCAATGACCCCGCCCTCACCGTCGCCTACGACGACGAGGACGTGACCCTCAGCCGCTTCGGCGTGAAATAAGCGCCCCTTATCACTCCTTCACGCGGCCACGTCTTTCCGGGCGTGGCCGCGAAATCGGTCCGGCGGTGCCCGGGAGGTGAGGCTTTTGAAGTTCAAAAACGGACAGATGCCCCCGTCCCCCTATGAGACGGGGAACAAGCCGCTGCCGCCCGGCGGAGGCGGCTGGGACTATGGCTCCGGCGGGGGGTACGGTACGGGCTGGACGCCGGGCCGCCCTCCGGCCCGGCCCCCGGTGAGGAAAAAGTCCAAAGGGGGCTGGATCGCCGCCGCGGCCGCGGCGGCCTTCGCCCTCATCCTCGCGGCGGCGCTGGCTGCGGCCTACGCCCAAAGGGAGGGCCGGCCCGATGCGGCGGACCCCACCGCGCCCTCCGGCGGCGCGCCCACGGCGGCGGAGACCGCCGGGGGGACCACCGCGCCGGGGGAGACCTCCGGGGAGACCGCCGCAGCGGGGGAGACCGCCGGCGGCGAGACGGCCGCCGCGCCGGAGCCTGCCGCCCTGGTCCGGGAGCGGGCGCGGGAGCTGATCCCGTACTTTGAGAACAGGTATTTTCTGAACAGCGTCAGCGAGGACGCCCTCACGTGCATCTGCGACCTCTACGCCGGGGCGATGGAGTTCGAGACCACGGTGAAGCTCACCACCCGGATAAACCGGGACGAGTTGGACGTCTGCACCACGGTCATGACCTCCGACTGCCCGGAGCTGATGCAGCTGGACTTCTCCGTCTACGGGTACAGCTACAACTACGAACCTCTCACGGGCCGCGTCCTGGACGTGACCTTCCGCTACGTGATGACCGAGACGGAGTACGCGGAAAAGCGCGCCGCCTGTGAAAGCGCCATTGCCCAAATCGCCGCGTCCGCCGCGGGCCTGGACGCGCTGGGCCGGGAGAAGGTGGCCTTTGACGCCATCGCCGGCCCCACCTGGTACGACAGCGAGACGCCCATGTGCGGCAACGCCTACGGGGCGCTTGTGGAGGGCCGCGCCAAGTGCATCGGCTTTGCCCACGCCATGAAATGGACGCTGGACGAGTTGGGGGTGCGGGCCATCACCGTGACAGCCGACATCCCCGGACAGGCCGAGGGCCACGCCTGGAACAACGTCTGCCTGGATGACACGTGGTACCGGGTGGACCTGACTCCCAGCGCCATCTATGAGAGCGACGACGGAACCGGCCTTACACGGCCCCTCTACTTTGCGCTGAACATCGCCGACACCATGGACGCATCCACCTACATCATCAACGACGAGCTGTCGCGGGCGGCGCCCCTGCCCAAATGCACCAGCGCGGAGCTGAGTCCCTACGCCCTCTCAGGGCAGCTTGTGAGGCGCGGAGAGGACGGGGCGGAGGCGCTCCGGGCCGCCATGGAAAACGCCCTCCCCGCCGGGGAGGGGGAGATCGTCCTCCAGTTTGAGGACAACGCCGCCTACGCCGCCCTCCTTGACGGCCTCACCGACCTGGTCAGGGAGTGGACCTTAGAGCGGGGCCTGGGCTACTCCTTCCAGTCCATCCACTCCGACCAGTTCGGCCTGCTGGCCATGCGCATCGCCTTCCTGAGCTGATAAAAAGAAACGCCCCACCGGGACGCCGCTTCCACGGCCCCGGTGGGGTCTTTTTGTTGAATTTTGCGGTTCGTAAGCCTCCCGCCCCCGGCGTACTGTTATTTCGGCGGCGTGGGGTCGTCGGTCCTGCCGACAAGGTAATCCAGATTCGTGTTGTAAAGCACCGCCAGCTGCACCGCCGCCTCCAGGGGCAGCGGCCTCTCGCCGCGCTCATATTTCGAGTATAGGGACTGGTCGCACATAAGGATCTCCGCGACCTGCTGTTGGGTCAGATCCGCGTCCTCCCGCAGATCCCGAATCCGCAATCGCATCTGTCATCACCAAAGTAAAATATACACCTCTTCAGTTGTTTTTCTTGACAAATAGGACAATAAGTCCTAAAATGTTCGAGGGGTGATGGTATGCCGGACTATAAAGAAATGTACCTCAAGCTTATTCGCGCCACGGAGGAGGCCATAAATGTCCTAATTTCTGCCCAGCGGGAGTGCGAAGAAATGTACCTGTCCGCGCCGGAATCAAACATAACGGTTCTTCATCCGCCCAGCGGGAAAAACCGGCAGCCGCGTAAATAAACTACACAAAAGGAGCAATCAATATGAACTATGGTGAGCTTCATATCAAAATCCCGGAGCTTCTGGCGGAACGAGGAATCTCCGGGGACAGGCTTTGCGAAGACCTGAACATTTCACCAGCGGCCTTCAGCCGCTATTGCCGCGGCGATTTCCGGCTCTTGGACGCCAGATTTCTCTGCAAGCTCTGCGCCTACCTCCACGTCGCCGTCAACGATCTTCTGGAGTACATACCCCCGGCGGGGGAGAGGCGGTGACCCCCAAAGGGCGGGCGTTCACAAGCTTTACGCTCAAAATCCCGGCAGGTAAAAGCCCCCGGAACGGCTGGGCCGTTCCGGGGGCTTTCGTGTGCGGAGAGAAAAGAGGGGGGATAAATTTAGATGAATAGAATGACTTGATGAAGGTTCGGCCTATCCCATACCGCCCTCACGCCATCAGAACGCGAAGTTCCCGTCCACGAAAACGGGGACCTCCCGGCCGTCATGGGTGACGCCGGTGATGCTCAGGTCGGCGGAACCCACCATGAAGTCCTCGTGGGTGATGGACTGGTTGAGGCCGGCGGCCAGCCGCTCCTCCTCCGTCATGTCCGCGCCGCCCCGGACGGTGGGGTAGCTGGCGCCAAAGGCCAGGTGGCAGCTGGCGTTCTCGTCAAAGAGGGTGTCATAGAAGAGGGCGTCCATGCGGCTGATGGGGGAGTCATAGGGGACAAGGGCGACCTCGCCCAGGTACGCCGCCCCCTCGTCCAGGGCGATTTCCGCCTCCAGAAGCTCGCGGTGATGGGGGTCGTCCGCCTCCACGCCCACGATCTTGCCGTCCCGGAAGGTGAAGGCGAAGCGGTCGATGATCTCCCCGCCCACGTCGAAGGGCTTGGTGGAGACGACGCGCCCGTTGACGCCGTCGCGTTTGGGGGCGGTGAAGATCTCCTCCGTGGGCATATTGGCGTTGAAGCTGACGCCCTTGGCGCTGACGGAGTTGCCCCCGTCCCAGTAATGGTTTTCCGGCAGCTCGATGGTAAGATCGGTGCCAAGAGAGTTTACATAATGCAACGATTTGAAGTTGAACTCCGTGAGCTTCCGCTTGCGGGCGTTCAGCTCCGCGTTGTGCTGCCGCCACGCCTCCGCCGGGTCGTTGTCCGGGGTGATGCGCATGGTGGCGCAGATGGCGTCCATGAGCTTTTCCACCGCCTCGTCCTCCGGGACGCCGGGGAACATCTTCTTCGCCCAGTTTTTCTCCGGCAGGGCGGCGATGCACCACTGGACCTTGTCGGACATCTGCATCTCCCGGTACTCCCGGACGGCGGGGCCGAAGGCGCGGCTCTGCCGGACCTGACGGGCGTGGTCGATGCCGTTCATGCCGTCGGGGTCTGAGCTGTCGATGGAGAGGAACGCCGCCCCCTCCCGCGCCAGGATGTTGAGCTGGTCGGCCTGCCACGGGCGGAAGGTGTCAAAAATCTCGTCCGCGGCGTGCAGATACGTCTCCCGGCTGATGGCCTGGTCGTTCCAGCGCATGACCACCTCCCGCGCTCCGGCCCGGTATGCCTCCCGCACCAGCATTCTGGCAAACTCCGCCTTCTCCACGGGGCAGTTGATCACCAGCGTCTGCCCCGGCTGGACGTGGATGCCCACGTCGATGAGAAGCTTTGCGTATTTATCAAGTCTCGGATCCATGGTTCATTTCCTCCAATTCGGTTTCGATCTCCGCAAGGAGCTTTTTTTCCTGCTTTGTGTCCTCAAATGTGAGCTTTTCGTACATATCGGGCCGCCGGAGCCTTGTGCGGATGAGGGACTGCTTGCGCCGCCAGCGGGCGATCTTCGCGTGGTCGCCGGAGAGCAGGACGGGCGGCACCCGCCGCCCCCGCCACTCCTCCGGCCGGGAGTACTGGGGGTACTCCAAAAGCCCGTTCCAGTGGCTCTCCTCCTGAAAGCACTCCGGGTCCGGCAGAACGCCGGGGATGAGCCGGCACACCGCGTCCGCCACCGCCATGGCCGGGATCTCCCCGCCGGTGAGGACGAAGTCGCCCAGGCTGATCTCCTCGTCCACGCACTCGTCAAGAAAGCGTTGGTCCACGCCCTCGTAGTGCCCGCAGACCAAAATCAGCTTGTCATAGTCGGCGGCCAGACGCTTGGCGTCGGCCTGGGTGAAGGTCCTGCCGCAGGGGGAGAGGAAGACGGTGTGCACCCGCTCCCGGTGGGCCTTGTTCAAAAACCGCCAGCAGTCGTAGAGGGGCTGGGCCTGCATCACGCACCCCCGCCCGCCCCCGTAGGGGTAGTCGTCCACCTGGCACTGCTTGTTTTTAGTGTAGTCCCGGATCTGATGGGTCTCGATGCGCACGATCCCCCGGTCCTGGGCGCGGCCCAGGATGGACTCGTTCATCAGGTCCCCCACGGTGTCCGGGAAGAGCGTCATAATGTCGATCCAGTATCTCATCACATACCCTCCAGCAGCCGCACCGTCACCGTTCCGCCCTCCACGTCCGCGTTTAGCAGAAATTCCCCGTTGAGCGGCACCAGTATCTCCCGCTGGCCCCGGATCTCCAGCACCTCACCGCCGGGGGGCGTCAGAATGTCCGTGACCTTCCCCAGGCTCTTCCCGTCCTGGTCAAAGGCGGCGCATCCGATGAGATCGGCGACAAGACAGCCGCCCTCCTCTAAGGCGATGTCCTCCCGCGGCACGTACACCACCCGGTTTTTCACCCGCTCGGCCTCGTCGATGGAGTCGATGCCGGCAAGCTTCACGATGGCGAACCCCTTCTGCGCCCGCCCGCGCTCCACCTTCCGCTCCACGCCGTCCACAAAGAGCCGCGAAAAGCCGCACAGCGCCTCGACCGAATCGGCCCACGGCTCGATCTTGACCTCCCCCCGGAGGCCATGGGTGTTCACGATCCGCCCAGTCTCGATCAAATCCATATACTCACTTCCACCCTGTACTTTGTGGATATTGTAGCACAGTATTTGCCGTCATGTCAACTTATGCGCCCTCATTCCTCCGCTTCCTCCAAAAGCTGATCCACAGAGACGCCCAAGATTTGCGCCAGCTTTTTAAGCTCGTAGTCTGCCACGAAGCGTGTGCCTTTTTCAATTCTGCTGATGCAATCCCGTTCCAGGGTGATGCCCTCCACCTGGAGCCTTGCGGCAAGATCCTCCTGCGTGATGTGTTTTTTGATCCTGATGATTCGTATCCGCTCGCCGCAGAGATTTCGTCGCCCTTTATAGTTGTATATTTTCATGATGTCCTCCTGCGATAATGATAAGAATATTCTTGACATTAACACAGGAATACTCTATAATTGTGGTAAAGATAAGAATATGCAAAAAGTGGAGGATTAAATTATGAAAAAGATATTCTTGATTTTTGCCTTCGTCTCCTTGCTGTTCGGCCTGGTCTCCTGCGGCGGGCAGACGGGAGATAATCAAAAAGAAGCCACACAGCGGCAGACGGAGAGGACCACAGAGCGCGTGGATTTGCCGCAGGGTTCCACCGCTGGTGGGCTTGAGACCACAGACGGCAAGGGAACTGAAGGAAACCAGTACGACAAGGACGACCCGGACAGCATCCTTGCTTCGCTGGAGACCGCGTTTAAAAATGCGGGACAGGCACTGGAGAAGGAAGCAGATTCCCTGATCAGTGCCCTGGGGAACTCCTATGATACATATAAGGAGCAAAAGCCCTCCGTCGAGGCGTTTTACAGCGGCGCTATTGAGAATGCGGGGAAGCTGTATGCGGACGCAGAGGCTATGGGAGCCGATTATTTCAAGTACGTTGCCGCGCACGATATGGACGAGTACAAGGTCTGGGACAGGGCCATGGAAGACATCTACGATGCTTGGGATGACGGCATGAATGACTATTATGATTCCTGGACCGACTCGTTTGAGGATGTGTATGAAAAATGCAGGAGGATCATCGAGGACGAAGCGGACGAGCTTGAATACAGTGAGTATTCCGACGGCTGGTCGGAAAATTATGAGGTCTATTCCGACAGCTGGTCGGAAATGTATGACATCTATTCCAATGCCTGGAGCGATGGCTATGACCGCTACAATGCTGTTTGGGAGGGCTTTTTTGACGGGAATACTGACGTTGACGCAATTCTAAAGGAGGCCGCGGAGAGCGGAGATCAGGAGGAACCCACAGATCCCCCCTCCACGGAACCGCCCTCTGAGACGACGCCCCCTGAAACAACGCTCCCTGAGACAACGCCCCCTGAGACGACGCCCCCTGAGACAACGCCCCCTGAAACAACGCCGGAGGAAACCGGCGCACCCCCGGCGGATGGGATCCGCCCGGAGTTTAAAAAGGCCATGGATGAATACGAGGCGTTTTACCGTGAATACGTGGATTTCATGAAAAAATATCAGGAATCCGACAATTCCATAGCCATGCTTTCCGATTATCTCTCCATGCTTAAACGGCTTGCCGAGGCGGAAGAAGCTCTGGGTGACATGAAAGAGGGTGAGATGTCTACGGAGGAGCTTAGGTACTATACCGAGGTGACGCTGCGCATTACAGAGATGTTAGCTGAAGTCAGGTGACGGCCTGGTCAATATCAATATGGAGATAAGGAGAACACAATGGACACGAACACTGTTGAATCCCTGGAAAATAAACCGGGCAGACATAAAAGCGTAAATCTCTCAAGGCTTCTTGGGACGATATGCGCTCTGCTGTTGGCGGCCTGTCTGCTATTGCCCCTTTTTGTGGTGAAGGATGATTACGCAGACTATTTGGACAGCTATCCTGCCGGCTATGTGGACGAAACAACGGGATTGAATATCCACGAGCTTGCGAGCGTCTCCGCAGTGGACTATGGAAGGATTTACGGAAGAATCTTTGACGGCGTAGAGGGTACGGTGTATATTGTCATTTCGGCGGCGTTGGCTGCGGCGGCGCTCCTGACCCTGCTCTTTGCCGCTCTCAATATGCCGATCGGGGTGATTCTGTTTGACGGGATTTCTTTCGCCATTTTTCGCCTGATGGTATATGATTTGATCGACAGGGGCGTTCTTCCCGATTCGCGTTGGGAGTGGAGCATCGGCTATTATCTGCTGAATGTGGTGCCCATAATTATTCTGGCAGTCGCCGTTTGGATGTTTGCAGTGAAGCGCAGACAGAAGAAGCGCCGTATAAGGCAGGACAATTAGAAAATGCCGTGGGGAGAACCCCACGGCATTTTCAATGGCATAAGAGAGACAGCGGGGCAGGACCCCGCGCAGCAAAACAGAAGAAAGGCCCGGCTTGGATCTCACAGAACCCAAGCCGGACCTTCCGCACGTTCCCTTATGGCATTTGGAGGGCCGCAAAGCGGCCCTCCAATATCAGTTTCAGTCCACAATGTCCACGCTAATGTGCAGACCCTGCCTCTGCGCCACGGAGCGCATCAGGGTACGGATCTCCTTGGCGATCTTCCCGTGGCGGCCGATGACCTTGCCCATGTCGTCAGGGGCGACCCGCAGCTCAAAGACGGTCTTGTCCCCGTCCTGCCGCTCGGTCACCGTGACCGCGTCGGGCTGATCCACGAGATTGCGCGCGATATAGATCAGCAGTTCCTTCATGGTGAACCACCAATCAAAGCACGCCGGCGTTCTTGAGAAGCTTCCTGACGGTGTCGGTGGGCTGAGCGCCGTTGCGGATCCACTCCTTGGCCTTGTCGCCGTCCACCTTCACGGTGTTGGGCTCGGTGCGGGGGTCGTAGGTGCCAAGCTCCTCAATGAAGCGGCCGTCGCGGGGGAAACGGGAGTCCGCCACGACGATCCTGTAAAAGGGGGCCTTCTTGGCGCCCATCCTGCGAAGTCTGATCTTTACCATTTTGTGTGTACCTCCAAAGTTGAAAAAGTGTTTTTTATTTCAAATATCCGCGAAAGATAATTGATACCTGTTTGGCCGGCCGGTCCGTCAGAACGGGAAGCCGCCCCGCCGCCCCTTTCCGCCGGGGAAGCCGGGCATCCGGCCCTTGGACATCTGGCGGGTGAGCTGCCGCATCATGTCGTACTGCTTCAAAAGCCGGTTCACGTCCACCACCTCGGTGCCGGAGCCGGCGGCGATGCGCTTTTTCCGGGAGGAGTTGATGATGGACGGGTCGTTGCGCTCCTTCCGGGTCATGGACAGGATGATGGCCTCGGTGCGCGCCATCTGCTTTTCGTCGATCTGCGCGCCGGCGACGGCCTTGCCCATGCTGCCGGGGAGCATCCCGGCGATGTCGCCAAGTCCGCCCATGCCCTTGAGCTGCTGGAGCTGGTCGTAATAATCCTGGAGGGTGAAGGCGTTTTTCCGCATCTTCTCCGCCAGCTCCCGGGCCTTCTTCTCGTCAAAGCTCTGCTCGGCCTTCTCGATGAGGGTCAGCACGTCGCCCATGCCCAAAATGCGGCTGGCCATGCGGTCGGGGTGGAACGGCTCGATGGCGTCCAGCTTCTCCCCCACGCCGCAGAACTTGATGGGCTTGCCGGTGACGGCCCGGACGGAGAGGGCCGCGCCGCCGCGCGCGTCGCCGTCCAGCTTCGTGAGCATAACGCCGGTGATGCCCAGCGCCCCGTCAAAGGCGGAGGCCGCGTTTACCGCGTCCTGGCCCGTCATGGCGTCCACCACCAGCAGGATTTCGTCGGGCCGGACCTCCTCCTTGATGCGCCGCAGCTCGTCCATCAGCGCCTCGTCGATGTGGAGCCGCCCGGCGGTGTCTAAGATCACCAGGTCGTTGCCGTGCTTTTTGGCGTGCTCGATGGCGGCTCTGGCGATGTTCACCGGGTCCTCGGTCCCCATCTGAAAGACGGGGATGTCCAGCTGACGGCCCACGGTCTCCAACTGCTTGATGGCGGCGGGACGGTAGATGTCGCAGGCCACCAAGAGCGGCCGCTTGCCGTTTTGCTTGCGCATGAGGGCGGCCAGCTTCGCGCCGTTGGTGGTCTTGCCCGCCCCCTGAAGCCCCACCAGCATGACCACCGTCATGCCCCTGGAGCTGATGTTGAGCTTCGTGGTGGTGGAGCCCATGAGCTTCACAAGCTCCTCGTTGACGATCTTAATGACCATCTGCGCCGGGGTCAGGGATTCCAGCACGTCCGCGCCCACGGCCCGATCGGAGACCTGCTTCACAAAGTCCCGAACCACCTTGTAGCTGACGTCCGCCTCCAAAAGCGCCATGCGCACCTCCCGCATGGCCTCCTTGATGTCGGCCTCGGAGAGGCGGCCCTTGCCCCGCAGCTTCCTGAATACGTTGCTTAACTTGTCCGACAGTGATTCAAACGCCATAGCTTACCCTTTCAGTTCCTCAAGCCCCGCGTAAATCTCCTCCGCAAGCCCGCGGGAGCCGTCCCCGGCGGCTGCGGCAAGCTGCGCAAGCTTCCCCTGAAGCTCGCCCACCCGCCGGCCGATCTCCCGGAAACGCGCCACCGCGCCGGTCTTTTCCTCATAATGGCGCAAAAGCGCCTGCGCCCTCTGCAAAACGGCCCGCACGGCCTGGCGGGTGACGCCGGTAAGCTCGGAGATCTCCGAAAGGCTCAGGTCGTCCAGAAAGTAGTACTCAAAGTATTCCCGCTGGGTGTCCGTCAGCAGCTCCCCGAAGAAGTCGTAAAGGAGAGTGAGTTCATAAGTGTCGTCGCGCATCCCATCACCTGTAAAACATAATCGTTTTACACACCCGTGTATTATACAGGCTCCCCGCGGGTTTGTCAAGGAATATTTTTGATTTTTCGGACAGATAATAGTGTGAAAGACTTTGGGGCGCGCAAAGTGGGCGCGTCCCGGCCCGTCCTGTGGGCAGGGCGGGACAAAAAGCCGTCAAGGAGGCCCTTTATGCGCGACTCAGACATCGGGATCTACATGGAAAACGAGACGCTTGGCAACTTCGCCCGGAACACGGCCCAGTCGCTGGAGACGGACGGGACCGTCCGGGGCGAGAGCTGCGCCGCCGCCGTGCAGGCAGTCCTGCGGGGACTGAAGCGGAGCCTGGAGGCCATCCCGGCGGGGAGCCGGGACGAGGCGGCCCGGTGGTTTTCGGACAACTGGTATCTGGCCGAGCGGGAGGGCAAGTCCGCCGCCGCTGCCCTTCGGACCTCCCCGCGCCTGCCCCGGTGCGCCGGGACGGACAGGGCCGTGGTCTCCGAGGCCGCCTGCGCCTTAGTGCGCTCCGGGCGCGGGCAGGTGACGGGGGAGCGGATGCGCCTCTTCCTCACGGAGTTTCAAAAATCCCGCCCCCTCACCGAGCGGGAGCTTGCGGTGTTCGTCCCGGCGCTGAAGGCGGAGCTGTGTGCCTTCCTGGCCGCCGTGTTCCCGGAACCGGCGGGGGAGGAGCAGGCGCTGCTCCTGGGGAACACCTTCACCTCCCTGCGGGCGCTGTCCGTCATGGACATGGGCGAGCTTCTGGAGGAGGTGAACCTCACCGAGGCCGCTCTGCGCGGCGACCCCGCCGGGGTCTACCCCAAGATGGACGAGGACACGCGCCGCGCCTACCGGGCGGAGATCGCGCGTCTGGCCGCAAAGGAGGGCCTCACCGAGACCGAGGCGGCGAAACGCGCCGTGAAGCTGGCGGCGGAGGCCGGGAACAGCCACGTGGGGACGTGGATCTTCACCCGCCCCCTGGGCCGGGAGAAGAAGGCCCCCTCCGGCGGCTGGTACATGGCCCTCATCCTCCTGCCGACGCTGTTTCTCAGCCTCCTTGCCGCCGTGCTCACAAACTTCGCCCCGGCCTTCCTCCTGACGCTCCTGCCGGTCTCACAGCTGGTGAAGAGCGCGGTGGACCTGGCCGCCCTCCGGGCCGTCCCGCCGAGACGCCTTCCGCGCATGGAGCTTCCGGGGGGCATCCCCGCCTGCGCCAAAACCGTCTGCGTAATCTCCGCGCTCCTCACCGGCGAGAAGGACGGGCCGAAATTTGCCTCCCTCTTAGAGGAATACCGCCTGTCCAACCGTGACGCCGGCGAGAACCTCCTTTTCGGCGTCCTGGCCGATCTCCGGGAGTCCCCCTCCCGGCGGGAGCGGGAGGACGGCCCGATCCTGGACGCGGCCAAACGCGCCGTGGACGCGCTGAACGGGAAATACGGCGGCGGCTTCTACCTCTTCTACCGTGAACGGGAGCTGAACGCCGCGGACGGGATCTGGATGGGCCGGGAGCGAAAGCGCGGGGCCATCGAGGACCTGGTGGCGCTTCTCTCCGGCGAAAAGAGCGCGCTGCGGGTGCTCTCCGGCGACGGGGCGCGCCTTGCCGGGGCGGGCTTCATCCTGACCCTGGACGCGGACACCCGCCTCACCGCCGGCGCGGCCAGGGAGCTGGTGGGCACGGCCCTCCACCCGCTGAACGTGCCGGTCATCGACGAGGACCGCCGCCGGGTGGTGTCCGGCTGGGGCATCTTGGAGCCGCGGGTCTGCGTGGGCCTTGAGAGCGCCGGGCGCAGCGACTTTGCCCGCCTCTTCGCCGGGGAGGGCGGCCTTGACCCCTACTGTCAGGCGGTCTCCGACCTCTATCAGGACCTCTTTTCCTCCGGCACCTTCATGGGCAAGGGCCTCATCAACGTCCCGGTCTACGCACGGCTGTTGAGCGGCGTTTTCCCGGACAACACCGTCCTCTCCCACGACATTTTGGAGGGGGCCTATCTGCGCTGCGCCTTCGTGTCCGACGTGGAGCTGACGGACGGCGCGCCCTATAAGGCCGTCTCCTGGCTCACCCGTCAGGAGCGGTGGACGCGGGGCGACTGGCAGAATATCCGCTGGTGCCTGGGCCGGGTGAAAAACCGGGAGGGGGCGCTTATTCGCAACCCCCTGCCGGAGCTGGACCGCTGGAAGCTCTTCGACAACCTCCGCCGCTCGCTGGTGGCCCCGGCGGTGCTGATCGCCCTCGCGGCGGCCATGCTCCTGGACGTGCCGGCCCTGACCGTCTGCGCGCTCATCGCCCTGGCGGGGAGCCTCAGCGGCCTTCTTCTCTCCGCCGCCGGGGCGTTTTTGCGCCACGACGGCTCCAACCGCGCCCGGTATCACTCCTCCGTGGTGACGGGACTGGGCGGGGCGCTTATGCGGGCGCTGGTCTCCCTGATGCTCCTCCCGGCGGAGGGGTGGACGCAGCTTTGCGCCGTGGCCGCCGCCGTCTACCGCATGACGGTGAGCCACCGGGGACTGCTGCGCTGGGTCACCTCCTCCCAGGCGGAGAACGGCCGGGGGAACACCCTGGCGGGCAACTACCGGGCGCTTTTGTCCTGCCCCGTGCTGGGCCTTCTCCTGCTTCTCTTCTCCCCCCACGTGCTGGGGGCCGCCGTGGGGACGGTCTGGCTCTTCTCCCCGGCCCTCGCCTGGCGGCTTTCGCGGGAGGACCGCCGGGAGCGGACCCTGCCCCAGAGCGACCGGGCGTATCTCCTGGCCAAGGCCGGGGCGATCTGGCGCTACTTTGCCGACCACATGACCCCGGAGGACCATTTCCTGCCCCCGGACAACGTCCAGACGGAGCCGGACCTGGGGCCGGCCCACCGCACCAGCCCCACCAACATCGGCCTTGCCATGCTCTCGTGCGTGGCGGCCTCGGATTTGGGCCTCATCGCCGGGAGCGAGGCGGCGGACCGTCTGGGCAAGCTCCTGGACACCTGCGAGACGCTGGAGAAGTGGAAGGGCCACCTCTACAACTGGTACGACACCCGCTCGCTCCTGCCTCTGGAACCCCGGTACGTCTCCACGGTGGACAGCGGCAACCTCATGGGCTGTCTCATCGCCCTCCGGCAGTGGTATCTGTCCCAAAACGACCCCGGCGGGGCCGAACGCTGTGAAAAGCTCTTGGAGGCCATGGATCTGCGGCCCCTGTTCGACGGGCGGCGGAAGCTTTTCCGCATCGGCTGGGACGTGTCCCGCGACGGCCCCACGGAGGGCTGGTATGACCTCCTGGCCAGCGAGGCACGGGAGACCAGCTTCATCGCCGTGGCGCTGGGGCAGACGCCGGTGAAGCACTGGCGGCGGCTGAGCCGGGCGCTGGTGTCCCTGAACAACTACTCCGGCATGGTCAGTTGGACGGGCACCATGTTCGAGTACCTGATGCCGAACCTCCTGCTGCCCTGCCCGGAGGACTCCCTGCTCTATGAGTCCTGCCGCTTCTGCCTGTACGTCCAGAGACACGCCGGCCGCTCCATCCCCTGGGGCGTCTCCGAGAGCGCCTTCTACGCCTTTGACCCCGGCCTTTCCTACCGCTACAAGGCCCACGGCGTCCAGAGGCTGGCCCTGAAGCGGGGCATGGACGCGGAGCGCGTCGTCTCCCCCTATTCCACGTGCCTGGCCCTCCCCCTGGCCCCGCGGGAGGCGGTGGAGAACCTCAAAAGGCTGGACCGGCTGGGGCTTTCCGGCCAGTACGGCTTCTACGAGGCGGCGGATTTCACCCCCTCTCGGACGGAGGGGGACAGGCCCCGCGTGGTCCGCAGCTTTATGGCCCACCACCTGGGCATGAGCCTGGTCGCCATCGCCAATACCCTGTGCCGGGACGTGTTTCCCCGGAGGTTCATGGCGGACGAGCGCATGAGGGCCTACCGGGAGCTTTTGGAGGAGCGCGTCCCCACGGGACAGATCGTCCTCCGCCAGCCCCCCAGGGACGTGCCGGAGAAGCCCCGCCGCGCCGAGAGCGCCGGCGTCACCAGGCGCTTTGAGGGCGTGGACGCCTTCCTCCCCGCCGCCGTGCCCCTCTCCAACGGGCGCTATTCGGTGCTGTTCACCGAGACGGGGGCCTCCCGCTCGGTGTGGCAGGGGCTGGACGTGACGCGCTTTGAGCCGCGCCCCCTGGGCCGCGCCGGCATGACGTTCGCCGTGCGCGTGGGGGAGGATCTGATCCCCCTGACCCCCGCGCCGGAATACGACCGCTCCGTCCGCTACTCCTGCGAGCTTACGGACGTCTACGGCAGGATCACCGCCAAAAAGGGGGCGTTCACCGGGAGGATCACCGCCTCCGTGCCGCCCTCCGGCGCGGGGGAGGTCCGCACCGTGGAGCTGAGCGCCCCCCTGGACAGGGCGGAATGCACCGTGCTGTGTACCTTTGAACCCGTCCTCCAGCGGCGGGAGGACTACGCGGCCCACCCGGCCTTCTCGGTCCTCTCCCTGGAGGCCGCCCTCTCCGGCGGGGTCCTCACCGTCCGCCGCCGCCCCAGAGCCGGGGAGCGGGAGGCGTGCCTGGCCGTGGCCGCGGACGCGCCCTTCACCGCCGTCACCCACGCGCCGCGCGGGTCCGCGCCGGGGGCGGGGGAGTTTCTGCGCTCCTGCCCGGATATGCGCGTGGCGGTCTCCATCCCCGTCAGGCTCACCGGCGGACGCGGGAGCGTCACCCTGGCCCTGGCCTGCGCCGGGGACGCCGGGGAGGCCGCCCTGGCTGCCCGCAGGAGCCTCAAAAGGCGGGAGACCCAGTCCGTCTCCCGCATCGCCGCCTCCGCCCTGATGCTGGGGATGTCCGAGAGCGACGTCACCGCCGCCCTGGGCCTCCTTCCGGGCCTTCTCTTCGGGCCGGAGGGCGGGGAGAGACGCCGGGAGCTTCTGGCCGCCGGGAAGCTGCCCTGGGAGACGCTGTGGAAGCTGGGCCTCTCCGGCGACCGGCCCATCGTGTGTGCCAGAGTGGAGAGGGAGAGCGACGTCAGGGAGGCCCTGGCCCTGGTGCGCCGCCACGCGCTTTTGGCGGAGAACGGCGTGGAGGCGGACCTGGCCCTCCTGCTCACCGACGGCGGCGACTACCGCACCGCCCAGCGCACGGCCATCGCCGACGAGCTGCGCGCCCTGGGCCGGGAGAACACCCTGGGAGCGCCCGGAGGCGTGTATTTGGTGGACAGCGCCGACCCGGCCAGCCGGGCCGCCGAGGGCTACAGCGCCCTTGAGGTCCGCCTGGACGCCATCCCCGCCGCCCCCGCCCACCGGGAGCGCCTTCCCAGAACGCCCCCCGTTTACCGCCGGGGCGCGGGGGAGGTGAAGGTCCGGCAGGACGCGGACGGGACCTTCCGCTTCGCCCTCACCGACGTTCTGCCGGAGGCCGCCTGGAGCCACGTTCTGGCGAACGAGTCCTTCGGGTGCCTCGTCACCGAGTGCGGGACCGGCCATATGTGGTACGGAAACTCCCGGCTTTGCAAGATCAACTCCTGGCGCAACGACCCCCTGGCGACCTCCGGCCCAGAGCGGTTCACCTTGACCTTCGACGGCGCGGAGCACTCCCTCTTTGCCGACGGGGCCGCCCCCACCGCGGTGGAGTACGGCTTCGGCTGGGCCTCCTGGGAGCGGGACCTGGGCAGGATCCGCTCACGCCTCACCGCCTTCGTCCCCCCGGACGTCCCGGCGCGGGTGTTCGTGCTGGAGCTGGAGGGGGATCTGACGGGCGCGGAGATCGGCTATTACACCGACCTCCTTCTGGGGGAGACGGAGTCAGGCGTCCAGGGGATCGTCACCGCCTTCGACGGGGAGACCTTCTCCGCCCGCCGCCCCTCGGGGATATGCCAAAATATGGAAGTCACCTGCTGCACGACGGCAAACCCGGCGCGCTTTACTTGCCGAAAGCAAGCGGCGCTGTCGGGGGAGTATGACGGCTTCACCGGGGCGGGGGAGATCCCCTGCCTTGCCTGGTCCGCGCCGGCCTCGGAGCGGGTGGTGACGGCCCTGGGATGGGGTCCGCAGGGGGGAAAAAGGGGCGTCGAAGAGGGAGCCAACGGGGGCCTTGAAAGGGCCAGATCCCATTGGAAGGACCTGACCGGGCGGCTCCTGGTGGAGACCCCGGACGCGTTGATAAATAATTATGTAAACGGCTGGGCCGTCTATCAGACGGCGGCCTGCCGGCTCCTGGCCCGCACCAGCCTCTATCAAAACGGCGGGGCCACGGGCTTCCGGGACCAGCTCCAGGACGCCTGCTCGCTCCTTCTCATAAAGCCGGAGATCGCCGCGAAACAGTTGGAAAACGCGGCCTTGCGCCAGTATCGGGAGGGTGACGTGATGCACTGGTGGCACGACACCCCCGCCGGCCCCATGGGCGTGCGCACCCACTGCGCGGACGACCTTCTGTGGCTGCCCTGGGCGTTGTGCGATTATGTTAACCGAACCGGCGACAGCGCCCTCTGTCACAGGCGTCTTGCCTTCCTGGACTCCGCCCCTCTGGCCCCGGAGGAGCGGGACCGCTACGAAAGGCCGCGCATCACGGCGGAGACCGCCACGCTTCTGGAGCATTGCGAGCTTGCGGCGAACCTGTTCCTGGACCGGGGGACGGGCAGCCACGGCCTGGCGCTGATGCTGGGCGGCGACTGGAACGACGGGATGGACGGCGTGGGAAGGGCCGGACGGGGCGAGAGCGTGTGGCTGACGCTGTTCGGGTCCCTCACGTTGAGAAGGCTTTCGGCGCTCTGCGAAAAGATGGGGAGGGGCGAGGCCCGCGCGCGGTATGTCCGCGCCGCGGACGCGCTTCTCCGGGCCGCGGAGGGCGCCTGGTGCGGCCAGTGGTATCTGCGGGGGTATTTCGACGACGGGACGCCCCTGGGCGCGCCGGAAAAATTCGTCCGGGACGCCAGGGCCGGGGGACCCTCCGCCGGCAGGGGAGACGCGGAAAACAGGGAAAAAACCGGGCCGGACGGCCGGGACGCTGTGGAGTGCGAGCTTGACTCCATCTCCCAGAGCTTCGCCTTCTTCGCCGGGGCGGAGCGGTCCCGCGCCGGGACGGCGCTCCAGTCGGCGTATCTGCGCCTCTTTGACCAGGACAGCCGCCTGTGCAGGCTCTTCGACCCGCCCTTTGACAACGGCGGCACCGATCCGGGGTATATCCGCGCCTACGCCCCCGGCTTCCGGGAGAACGGCGGGCAGTACACCCACGCCGCCGTCTGGCTGGCCATGGCGCTTTTGGAGAGCGGCCAGACCCAGCGGGGGGCCGCCGTGTTGACCAGCCTCTCGCCGGGGGGCCGGGACGCGGGGACCTACGCCGCGGAACCCTATGTCATCGCGGCGGACGTCTGCTCCGCCCCCGGCCTTGCCGGGCGCGGCGGCTGGAGCTGGTACACCGGCTCGGCGGGGTGGTATTTCCGCGCCGTCACCGAGTCGCTGCTGGGCCTGCGCCTGCGGGACGGGGTGCTCTTTGTGGAGCCGAACCTGCCGGACCGCCTCCTTCCCGCCGCCGTCAGGCTGCGGGTGGGGGAGAAAACGCTGGACATCCGCCTCTACCCCGAAGGGGTCCTCCTGAACGGGGAACCCTTCCCGAAAGAGGGCTATGCTTTAAAACAAGATTTAATATACAACAAAAACGAATCGTTGTCAAGTATCGAACCGTAAAAAATTTTTCTTTTTTCCGCCGCCGCCCCCAGGGCGGCGGCGGAGCCTTTTTGAGGCGAGGAGGAGCGGCATCCAGTGTGGGGACCCCGCGCAATCAACCGTTGCGCGGGGAGAGGAGGAGCGATGCCCGCGCCTGAGGGCGACCGCAGGGAGCCTGAGGTCAAGCGGCATCAGCGACGACGAAGGATTCACCCTTTTTTTACATTTTGCCGTTGTATATCGCCAAAAGATGTGTTACAATACATAAAATGCGATCATATGGCCGGAGGAAAGCGGGGCGAGGCGTTGGACACGGTTTATGAAGAGGAGATCATGCGCGGGGTGAGGCTGACGGCGGTGAGAGCCGACAGGTTCAAGACCGGGTGCCTGTCCCTGACGCTCCTTGCGCCCCACACCAAAAAGACGGCGGCCATGAACGCGGCGCTGCCCTACGTCCTCCGGCGGGGGACGGCCCGGTTCCCGGATATGGAGTCCCTGGCCGGGGAGCTGGACGCCCTCTACGGGGCGCGGATCGAGCCGGCCATCCGCAAGAAGGGCGAGGTGGCGGCGCTGGGCTTCTGCGCCGATTTCCCGGACGGGGCGTATCTGCCGGGGAGGACGGACGTTCTCTCCGGGGTGGTCTCGCTGATGGGGGAGCTGCTTCTGGCCCCCGCCACGCGGGGAGGCCGCCTGCGGGGGGACTACGTGCTCTCCGAGCGGCGCAACCTTATCGACGACATCAACGCCGAGATCAACGACAAGCGCGCCTACGCCTCTTTGAAGCTGGTGGAGGCCATGTTCCGCGGGGAGAATTACGCCCTGGGGAAGCTGGGGACGGCCGCCGACGCCGGGAAGATCTCGGCCATGACGCTGACCCGGTACTACCGGGAGCTTATCGCCTGCGCCCCGGTGGAGGTGTTCTACTGCGGGCCGGAGGAGCCGGAGCGGGTGGCCCGGGCCGTGCGGGAGGCGCTGGCGGCCATGCCCCGGACCGGGGCGCACGCAAGGCCCGTCACCGAGAGGGGACAGGGGAACGAGCGCGCCGGGGAGAAACGCCTTCGGGAGACCATGGACGTCACCCAGGGGCGGCTCGTGATGGGCTTCCGGCTCTCGGAGGACGCCATGGGGCGGGGACCTGCCGCGCTGGGCGTGTTCAACGCCCTCTTTGGCGGCTCGCCCACCTCCCGGCTCTTCCTGAAGGTCCGGGAGGAACAGGCGCTGTGCTACTACGTAAGCTCCCGCCTTGATATGCACAAGGGGGCGCTCTTCGTCTCCGCCGGGATCGACTTTGACGGGTTCGACCGGGTCCACGGCCAGGTGGTCCGGGAGCTTGCGTCCCTGGCGGCGGGAGAGTGCCTGCCCTGGGAGCTGGAGGGGGCCAAACGCGGCGTCACCGGCGCGATCCTGGCCGCCCTGGACGATCCCGTGGGGCTGGAGGGAATGTACCTGGACAGGGCCATCCTGGGCCTTGCGGCGAGGCCGGAGGAGCTGGCGGCCCTCTGCGAGCTGGTGACGGCGGAGGACGTGGCCGCCGTAGCGGCGGGGGCGAGGCTCACCCACACATACTTTTTGACAGCGGAGGAGAAGGATGCTTAAAAAGCAGGAATACGCCGCAGTGGGGGAGACGGTGTACACCGGGGAGACCTCCTCCGGCCTCGGCGTGACGGTGGTGCAAAAGCCGGGCTACCGCAAGTCCATGGCGTTCCTCGCCGTGAATTACGGCTCCTCCCACAGGGAGTTCAAGCTGGGGGGAAGGCTCTGCCGCACCCCGGCGGGGACGGCCCATTTCGTGGAGCACAGGCTCTTCGAGGTGGAGGGCGGGGACAACGCGCTGACCACCCTCTCCGAGCGGGGGGCCAACGCCAACGCCTTCACCAGTCCCGATATGACCGCCTACCATTTTGAGTGTACGGACTTTTTTTACGAGAACCTTGCGCTTTTGCTGAATTTCGTCTCCACCCCCTATTTCACGCAGGAGGATGTGGAGCGGGAGCGGGCCATCATCGCCAGGGAGATCCTCAGCGCCGAGGACGACCCGGAGGACGCCGTGTACTACGGGCTTCTCCGCTGCCTCTTTGAGACCCCGGCCCTGCGGGAGAACGTGGCCGGGAGCGTGGAGAGCATCGGGGAGATCACCGCCCAGACGCTTATGGACGCCCACCGGGCGTTTTACGTGCCGGGGAATATGGCCCTTGTGGTGGCGGGGGACCGGGACCCCGCGCGGATATTGGACATGGCGGAGGAGCTGATGCCCGGAAGCCCCGCCCCGGCCCCCGTGAAGCTGGCGGGACCGCCGGAGGGGCCGCTGCCGGTGACGGTGAGCGCCAGACGCCCGATGGATGTGGGCGCGCCGCTCTTTCTGGCCGGGGCCAAGGCGAAGTGCGATCTCACAGGCCCGGAGAGCGTGAGATTCGAGCTGACGGCGAATCTGGCCCTCTCCTCCCTCTTGGGGGAGGCGTCGCCCCTCTACCGGGAGCTTTACGACGGCGGGACGGTGAACGAGACCTTCGGCTACGACTTTGAGAACACCTGGGGGGCCTCCATGCTGTCCTTCGGCGGCGAGACGCAAAAGCCGGAGTACGTGTGCATGAGGGTGCTGGAGGAGGCGGCGAAGCTGGCCGCCGGGGGCATCGACCCGGACTTCTTCCAACGCCGGAAGCGGGCCGCCCTGGGCAGCGCCCTGAGAGCGCTGGACTCCTTCGAGACCGTCTGCTACAACGCCGCGGCGGGGCGCTTTGCCGGGTATGACTACTTCGACACGGTGAAGGTCCTGGAGGAGGTGACCGCCGAGGACGCCAGGGCGTTTTTGGCGGAGTACATGGCGCTGGAGAGATGCGCCATCTCCATTGTTGACACGAAAGGGTGAAAACGTATGAGCTTACCTGCGGACGCCTCCTTCCCGGAGGCCTCCATCTCCTTCCCCATGCTGGGGGACTGGTCCATCGACCCCGCCCCGTATTTCAAGGTGGGGCCGCTGACCGTACATTGGTACGGCGTCATCATCGCCACGGGCTTCCTTCTGGCCGTGCTCTACTGCTCCAGACGGGCGAAGGAGTTCGGCCTGACCTCGGACAACGTCTATGACGTGATCCTCCTGGGGGTGCCCATGGCCATCATCGGGGCCAGGATCTACTTCTGCGCCTTCCACTGGGACCTCTTCGCCGGGGACCCGGTGTCCGTGCTGTACATCTGGCAGGGGGGCCTGGGGATGTACGGGGTCATCGCCGGGGCGGTGCTGGCCACGGTCATCTACTGCCGGTGGAAGAAGCTGAGCCTTCTGGCGTTCCTGGATATGGTGTGCTTCGGCTTCCTCATCGGGCAGACCCTGGGCCGCTGGGGCAACTTCATGAACCGGGAGGCCTTCGGCTACGAGACGGACGTCTTCTGCCGCATGGTGCTGACGCTGCCCTCCGGCGTCTCCTACAGCGTCCACCCCACCTTCCTCTACGAGTCGGTGTGGAACCTTGCGGGCTTCACCTTCATGCATCTTTGGTCGAAGAAGCGCCGCCGCTACGACGGGCAGATGTTCCTCATCTACCTTGCCTGGTACGGCTGCGGGAGAATGTTCATCGAGGGGCTTCGCAACGACAGCCTCTACCTGTGGGGCACCGGCATCCGCGTAAGCCAGCTGGTCTCCTTCATACTTCTTCTTGCATCCGCGGCGATTTTGCTGTATAATAGGTTCATACGCCGCCCGGACCCGGAAAAAATGTTCGTAAACCGGCAAAAGGCCGCCCTCGCGGCGGCGGAGGCGGCGGAGGCCGCCGGAGACGCCCCGGCGGAGGACGGCGCGCCCCGGAGCGATGCCGAAACGGCGGAGACTGCCGGGACGGCGGAGACTTCGGAGACTTCCGAAACGGCGGAGGAGGCCCCCGGCGGGGAGTCCGGGGAGAGCGGCGGCAGATCCGGGAACTGATCCCGTGGGGACGCCAGGGGAACTGACAACATAAAAAATTTTAAAACGGAGGTACATGAGTATGTCAAGCATCGATTTTGAGAGCCTGAAGAAGAAGGTCACCGAGACCTTCGGGACCGTGGCGGAGAAGACCAAGAGCTTTGCCAGGGACGTGGCCGACAAGTCCTCGGACGCGGCCAAGAACGTGGCCGGCAAGGCGGGAGACGCCGCCAAGAAGGCGAAGCTGAACGTGGAGATCGCCTCCGCCCGCAACGGCATCAAGGACAAGTACACGGAGCTTGGAAAGCTCTACTACGAGAAGTACGCCGGGAACACCGACCCTGAGTTTGCCGAGACCACCTCCGCCATCGAGGCGGCCCTGGCCCTCATCGAGGCCAAGCAGGCCCAGATCGAGGCCCTGGAGGAGGAGCCGGCGGTGGAGATCTCGGAGGAGGAGACGACTGAGGCCGAGGCCGTTGTGGACGAGGTGGAGAACACCGTGGAGGCCGCCGCCGACCAGGCCGTCCAGATGGCCGAGGAGGCCGCCCAGGCGGCCCAGAAGGTCTTTGACGAGACCGTGGACACGGTGGAGAAGAATACAAAAGAATAAAACCTGACCTGTCGAATAAGGACAACGCCCTTTTTCCAGCGCACCGGGGCCGGCTTACCGCCGGCCCTTTTTTCTTTGGGAGGGGCGCGGGGTAGATAATTTCTCCAATCTTTCCGCTCCTTTTGGCAAAAGTTTCGCCAAAAGGGCAAAAGTGAAAAAGTTTGCGAACTTTTTAACAATTTATATTGAAAAGTCCGGCGGGAAGTTATAAAATAGAGACGTTCGCAAGAGGTGAGGCATATGGTCAACATCGTGCTTGTGGAGCCTGAGATCCCGCAGAACTGCGGCAACATCGCCCGCACCTGCGCCGCCACCAGGTCCCGGCTCCATCTGGTCCGGCCCCTGGGGTTCGACATCTCCGATAAGGCCGTCAAAAGGGCGGGGCTGGACTACTGGCCTATGGTGGACATCACCGTCTACGAGAGCCTGGACGAGTTTCTTCAAAAGCACCGCGGGGAGGACCTGTGGCTGGCTACGACCAAAGCGCCCCGCGGCTACCATGAGGCCGCCTTCCGGGACGGGTGCTGGCTGGTCTTTGGCAAGGAGACGGCGGGGCTGCCGGAATTTTTCCGGGAGAAGTACCGGGACAGGTGCCTGCGCATCCCCATGCGGGAGGACGCGCGGAGCCTCAACCTTTCCAACTCCGTGGCGGTCCTGTGCTACGAGGCCCTGAAGCAGCAGGGCTTTCCCGGCCTTTCCGGGACGGGGAGCATGGCGGAAAACGTGTCGCGTACCCCTTTTTAAGGTTTTCAATAAAATAATATTTTCAGGATAGGAGAAGCATCATGAACTACAACAAGAAATCAGTCCGTGACATCGACCTTGCCGGCAAGAAGGTGCTGCTGCGCTGTGACTTCAACGTGCCCCTGAAGGGCGGCGTCATCACCAGCGACAAGCGCATCGTGGCGGCTCTGCCCACCATCCAGTACCTGCTTGACCAGGGCTGCGCCGTCATCGCCTGCTCGCATCTGGGCAAGCCTGAACCCAGCTTTGAGAAGTGGTCCAAGAAGCAGGCCGAGAAGGGCAAGGCCCCGGAGGACATCACCGAGGCCAAGTGGCAGAAGTCCCTGGAGGCCCTGTGCATGGAGCCTGTGGCAAAGCGCCTTTCCGAGCTTCTGGGCAAGCCGGTCACGCTGGCCGGCGACATCAACGTAGTGAACGACGACGTCAGGGCGAAGGCCGCCGCGCTGAAGCCCGGTGAGATCATGCTTCTCCAGAACACCCGTTACAATAAGGGTGAGACAAAGAACGATCCTGAGTTTGCCAAGAAACTGGCGAGCCTTGCCGATGTCTATGTGTCCGACGCCTTCGGCGCGGTGCACCGCGCCCACGCCTCCACCGCCGGCGTCGCCGCCTATCTGCCCGCCGTCTCCGGCTTCCTCATCGAGAAGGAGCTGGGGGTCATGGGCAAGGCCCTGGCCGACCCCGACCGCCCCTTCGTGGCGATTCTGGGCGGCGCCAAGGTCTCCGACAAGCTCAACGTCATCTCCAACCTTTTGGAGAAGGTGGACACCCTCATCATCGGCGGCGGCATGGCCTACACCTTCATGGCCGCCAAGGGCTATTCCGTGGGCACCAGCCTGCTGGACGCCGAGAAGCTGGACTACTGCAAGGACATGATGGCCAAGGCTGAGGAAAAGGGCGTCAAGCTCCTCCTGCCTGTGGACACCGTGGTGGCCGACGCCTTCCCCGACCCCATTGACGGGCCTGTGAGCGTGGAGACCGTCTCCTCCGACGCCATCCCCGCCGGAAAGATGGGCCTGGACATCGGCGAGAAGACCCGCGAGCTCTTTGCCAAGGCCGTCATGGAGGCCAGGACCGTGGTTTGGAACGGCCCCATGGGCGTCTTTGAGAATCCCACCCTGGCCGCCGGGACCATCGCCGTGGCGAAGGCCCTGGCCGACTCCGACTGCATCTCCATCGTGGGCGGCGGAGATTCCGCGGCGGCCTGCGAGCAGCTGGGCTTTGCCGACAAGATCACCCACATCTCCACCGGCGGCGGAGCGTCCCTTGAGTTCCTGGAGGGCAAGGAGCTTCCCGGCGTTGCGTGCCTGCTGGACAGATAAGGGGAGTCGGACGGGAAATGAACAGAAAATACCGCAGGATCATCATTGCCGGAAACTATAAGATGAATATGCTCCCCGGCGAGATCCGCGCCTACGCCGAGAGCATGAAGACCCTTGTGCCCAGGGCGCGCTGGTGCGAGACCGTCATCTGCGCCCCGTTTGTGGACCTGACGGCGGGCCTGAAGTACCTGAAGGAGGCCCGCATCTCCGTGGGCGCGCAGAACATGAGCGAGTACCCCAGGGGGGCGTACACCGGCGAGGTGTCCGGCGAGATGCTCAGGGACCTGGGCGTTAAGTACGTGATCATCGGCCACTCCGAGCGCCGCCAGTACTTCAACGAGACGGACCTCACCGTCAACGAGAAGGTCCGGGCCGCCCTGGATCTGGGGCTTCACCCCATCGTCTGCGTGGGGGAGAGCGAGAAGCAGCGGGAGCTTGGCCTGACGGAGGCCCACATCAACTATCAGGTGAGGGCCGCCCTCTCCGGCGTCAACGAGGAGCAGATCAGAAAGGTTGTCATCGCCTACGAACCCATCTGGGCCATCGGCACCGGCAACACCGCCACCGCCGAGCAGGCGGGCGAGGTGAACCGCTATATCCGCTCCATCATCCGCAGCATCTACGGGGCGCGCCTTGCCAGGGCCACCTCCATCCTCTACGGCGGCTCCATGAACGAGAAGAACGCCTTTGAGCTTCTGGCCCAGCCGGACATCGACGGCGGCCTCATCGGCGGGGCGAGCCTGGTGCCGGAGAAGTTTGCCAAGATCATCATGGCGGCAAATCAGGAGTAAGGACCGCCCTTTCCGTATTCGCGTCCGCGGACGCGAGATCTGCGATGCTCTTCCGGGCCGGTCATGCGACCGGCCCGCCCTCTAAATCTTTGAGGAGGTACTTTTATGAAACGTCCTGTGACCCTTATCATTATGGACGGGTTCGGCATCGACAAGCCGGACCCCAAGATCAACGCCATCGCGGCGGCGAAGCACCCCAATCTGGACCGGCTCATCGCCTCCAGCCCCATCTGCAAGCTCCAGGCCAGCGGCGAGGACGTGGGCCTGCCCGACGGGCAGATGGGCAACTCCGAGGTGGGCCACACCAACATCGGCGCGGGCCGCATCGTGTATCAGAGCCTCCTGCGCATCACCGTGGCCGTCCGGGACGGGAGCTTCTTTGAGAACCCGGCGTATATCGCCGCCATGGACGCGGCGAAGGAGAGCGGCGGCGCGCTGCACCTCTTCGGCCTCATGTCCCCCGGCGGCGTCCACAGCCACAACACCCACACCTGGGCCTTCTTGGAGATGGCCAAACGGCGCGGCCTTTCAAAGGTCTATATCCACTGCTTCATGGACGGGCGCGACGTGCCCCCCTCCTCCGGCAAGGAGTATATCGAAGAGTGTGTCGCCAAGTGCGCCCAGATCGGCGTGGGCAAGATCGCCACCATCGCCGGGCGCTTTTACGCCATGGACCGGGACAACCGCTGGGAGCGGGTGGAGAAGGCCTACGCCGCCATGGTCTACGGCGAGGGGAACATGGACCCCGACCCGGTCCACACCATGCAGGCCAGCTACGACGCGGGCGTGACGGATGAGTTCGTGGTCCCCACGGTCTGCGACCCGGAGGGCACCGTCAAGCCCGGTGACTCCGTGATCTTCACCAACTTCCGGCCCGACCGCGCCCGCGAGATCACCCGCACCTTCGTGGACCCCGACTTCACCGGCTTTGAGCGCAAAAAGGGCTTCTTCCCGGTGAACTACGTCTGCACCACCCAGTACGACGCCTCCATGCCCAACGTCACCGTGGCCTTCCCGCCGGAGGAGCTTCGGAACACCTTCGGCGAGATTTTGGCAAAGCGGGGCATGAAGCAGCTGCGCATCGCCGAGACCGAGAAGTACGCCCATGTGACCTTCTTCTTCAACGGCGGCACCGAGCAGGTCTACGACGGCGAGGACCG
>CANQXK010000010.1 GCA_947627715.1 uncultured Oscillospiraceae bacterium | reverse complement strand
GCGGATACAAAACAGCAGCTTGACGCTGACACGGACAGGATTCGCTCCTTCTCCGGCCAGCGGATGTGCCAGATGTCTGTCCTCAAATACCAGCAGTTAGACGGCCTCAACACCGTCCTTCCCATTGGAGTGCGCCGGATCAGCACCTTCCGCACATTGACCACCGAGAGCCTCGCCGTGTTCATGCCCTTCAAGGTGCAGGAGATCATGGACCAGGGCGGTATCTACTTCGGAGAGAACGCCATCTCCCACAATCTCATCATGTGCAACAAGGCAAACCTCTTAAATCAGTCGGCGTTTCTCCTTGGCGTTCCCGGCTCTGGCAAGTCCTTTTCGGCAAAGGAGCTTATAACCTTCATCATGCTCAACACCGACGACGACATTCTCATCTGCGACCCGGAGGGCGAGTATGCGCCGCTTGTGGAGGCTATGGGCGACATCGGCACCGTGATCCGCGTGGCGGCGGGAGGCCGAGACAGGCTCAACGCCATGTATATGGTGGACGGCTACGGGGAGAACAACCCCATCGTGGTAAAGTCCCAGTTCATCATGTCCCTTGTGGAGCGCATCGACCAAAACGGCGTTGGCCCCCAGCAGAAGTCCATCATCGACCGATGCACGGCGGCGGTTTACAACGAGGCGGCGGAAACGGGCATTGTCCCTACGCTGTCCTCCCTGCGGGAAAAACTCCTGGAACAGCCGGAAGAAAAGGCCAAGGACATCGCCTTGGCGTTGGAACTGTTCACCACAGGTTCCCTGGACATCTTCGGGCATAAAAGCACCGTGGACCTTGACAAGCGCGTTGTCGTATTCGACATACATGGCCTCGGCGAACAGCTCAAGCCCATCGGTCATCTTGTCATTACCGACACAATGCTCAACCGTGTGACCCTCAACTGGAAGCGCGGCAAGCGGACCCACATCTTCATTGACGAGTTCCACGTCATGTTTGAGAACGAGTTCAGCGCCGCCTTCTTCAACTCCGCGTGGCGGCAGTTCCGCAAGCGCAATGCCTTCCCCACGGCTATCACACAGAACGTGGAGTATCTGCTGGATTCCGTGCAGGCCAGCACCATGCTTTCAAACTCCGAGTTCATCGTCATGCTCAATCAGGCGGCGTCGGACCGGGACAAGCTGGCAAAGCTCCTGAACATCTCCAACGAGCAAATGAGCTACATCACCAATGCCGACGCCGGGTGCGGCCTCATCAAGTATGGCAGCGCCCTGGTCCCATTCGTCAACAGGTTCCCCAAGAATACCAAGCTCTACCGGCTCATGAGTACCCGGCCCGGTGAGGGCAGCTTTTCCGAGGGGCAGGCTTAACGCCTGCCCCCGCTTTTTTGTGAGGTGAAACGGATGAGCAAGATTAAGACCCGCGAGATCGCGGAAAAGGGCATCAAAACACTGAACAAGACAGTTACAGCCGGTGAGCGCATGAAAAACGCCTACATTCGCACACGGGAAAAGGCTGTGGACACAGTGGCTCCCCGTCAGGAGAGCGCCAATGAGTACGCCGGCGATCAGATGGAACATAACGCCGAGGATTTCTCCCGCGAGATCGTCCACGATGTTGGCTCCGGGACGCAGAGGGCGGTCCAGAAAGGACGTGAGGTGTTTCAGAAACAACGTGAAAAGGCGGCGAAGAAGAAAGAATCGGGAAATACCTCACCACGGTCCGACGAGCCTTCGGAAGTCGTTGAACAGCCAATGCCGGAGGGCGTTACTGCGGAGGGCATTGATCCAGCGCCACAGCCAGACACAGTTCAGCCCGTCACGGATCGACCCATTCCTCGCGGGGAAATCCATAGTTACAGTATGCCGGAGCCAACGCTTTCCCCAGACAAAGCGGCAAGCGTGGCAAGCCCGCTTCGTGAGCCGGAGAGTTCTCTGGGTGAGGTTGAGATTACCGCCAGAAATGAGCGTCTGCCACAAAAAATAGAGCGCCTACGCCAGCAGACGCCCGGAGAATCACACATTCAGCAAAATAGGTCCACGGCGGCCCGTCCGTGTCAGGGCCAGCCCGTCAATCCCACTGTGGAGGTTTTCGAGACGGACGGGATAGAGGTACAGTCCGAAGCTATCGAATCTCCACTGGAACGTGGGTGTGACCTCGCCAAAAAGCGTGCAGAGACGAGGCGAAATGAAAGCAGCCGGAAAAGCGGTCAGACGTTCACGGAAACAAAATCTCCGGCAACGCCGGTAGAGGGCGAAACTGCCCCGTATGCGTCCTCGTTTGACCGTGGCCGTGATTTGGCGAAAAAACATGCCGAGGTGCGAGCCGAGAAAAGTCGTCAGGAGAAAAACCGTCCCTCCAGTGTTTCTAATACATCTGTCCAGCGCGGCGAGCCCCAAAAGAATATACACAAACCTACCCCCGCACCGGCAGAGACACCAGCGCCGGCACAGGCGGCGAGGCCAACGACCCGGAACATCGGCAATGGCAGGACTGTTCGGAACGATATAAAGAAAATCCCGGAGCGGACAATAAAGACCACTCAGCGCACGATAAAGACCGCTCAGAAAACTAAGGCGGCGGTGAAACCAGCCGAACAGACAGCCAAGACCACCATCAAAACAGCAGAGGCCACAGCGAAAGCCGCTCATAAATCAGCGCAGGCGGCGGCGAGGGCGGAGAAGGTCGCAGTTCAAACGACCCGTGCCTCCGCAAAAGCCGCCGCTGTCACAGCCAAAGCCGTTGCAAAGGCAGTCGTGATGGCGGTGAAAGCAACCATAGCGGCGGTCAAAAGCCTGATCTCAGCTCTTGCCGCGGGAGGCGGCGTTGCCGGGATAGCTGTCGTGGTGATCTGCCTCGTGGGGCTTCTCGTTGGCTCCGTGTTCGGCATCTTCTTTTCCGGCGAGGACACTGGCTCCGGCCAGACCATGCAGACGGCTGTGCGCGAAATCAACACTGAGTATGAGAACAAGCTCACGGAGATCCGCGCGGGAAACCCGTATGACGTGCTTGAAATGTCCGGCTCCCGCGCCGTATGGCGTGAGGTGCTGGCGGTCTATGCCGTGAAAACGACCACCGACCCCGATAATCCACAAGACGTGGCAAGTATGGACGATGGGAAAAAGGCGCTCCTGAAGGAGATATTTTGGGCCATGCACACCGTCAGCTACACCACGGCGGTAGAGACGCGGGATATAGTCACCGAAACGGACGACGGCAGCGGCAACATTGTGGAAACCTCTACCCCCACCGATGTTACAGTCCTCTACATCACGGTTGCCCACAAGACCGCCTCAGAAATGGCAGACAGTTACGGCTTCACCGACGAGCAGAAGGCCCAGCTTGCGCAGCTCCTTGATGAAGAATACCAAAGCCTTTGGAGCGCGGTCCTCTACGGCATCGGCACCGGCGACGGTCAGATTGTGGAGGTGGCCCTTGCCCAGATTGGCAACAGCGGAGATATTTACTGGAGCTGGTACGGCTTCGACTCCCGCGTGGAATGGTGCGCCTGCTTTGTGAGCTGGTGCGCCAATGAGTGCGGCTTCATAGACGCCGGCATCATCCCGAAATTCTCAAGCTGTTCGCGGGGTGCGGAATGGTTCCAAAACCGTGGTCTTTGGCAGGATAACAGCTATGAACCCAGACCCGGCGACCTCATCTTTTTCGATTGGGACAAGAGAAACGTAGGCCAGGACGGATCACCCGACCACGTTGGCATTGTCGAGAAAGTGGAGAACGGTTACGTCTACACCGTAGAAGGTAATTCCGGCGATAAATGCCGGGAGAATCGGTACGCGGTGGGGTATTATGAGATTTTCGGCTACGGTGTGTTATGTGTTTAAGGATGTGACGCACCAAGTGTGGAGGGAATCGTTATGAAAAGAAGCGGGGCAAACTTCTTGAAATCCAAGGGCTTGCCCTGATTGTTGATAGTGCTGATCATGTTGATGTGCACCATCCGTCTTGACGCCCTGGGTGACGGTTATTCCGAGACGGAGCTTCGCGTGGTCGTGAGCGGTCAGAAAGAACACTGTCCCAAACGCCGGCACCGCCGTACAGTCCTCTCCGCGTCCCAAGGGGGTCATCGACATCCAGCAAAAGCTCATGGAGGGCAAGGGCGAGGCATACCGCCGCTGGGCCACGGTGGAGAATTTGAAGCGGATGGCGAAAACGAAGCTCTACTTGGACGAGCGCGGTCTGACCTACGAGGACCTTTCGCGCCGCGCCTCCGAGCTGAAGGAAAAGGAGAAGGAGCTGTCCGAGAGAGCCAAGGCTACGCAGTCCCGGCTTGCGGAGATCAACGTCCTCAAGACCCACATCGTCAACTACTCCAAGACCCGCGACGTGTACGCCGCCTACAAAAAGTCCGGCTGGTCCAGGGCGTTCCTCGCCGAGCACGAGCCGGATATTGTGATCCACCGGGCCGCCAAAAAAGCCTTTGACGACCTGGACGTCGGCAAGCTCCCCACGGTGAAGTCCCTGCAAGCCGAGTTTGCCGCGCTTCTCTCCGAAAAGCAGTCCTCCTACGCCCAGCTCACCCAGGTCCGAAAGGAGCTTCGGGATCTGACTGTCCATAAGGCCAACTACGAGGAACTTTTAAATCTCGCCGAACGTGACGACGCAAAAAATCTCGCTCCGGCCCGTTCCTGACGGGCAGAAAAAAGCCCCTCCCCATGGAATGGAGAGGGGCGCAGCCGTGGGTGAAACCCACGTTAAAGGGGTTTGGGGATGGCGCCCCAACAAGCGTTTTGGGCGATTTCCGCGTTCACGGAAATCGCCCAAAATTTGCATCAAGGACCCTTGATGCCCCGCTTGCAAAGTTGCCTCTTTAACTTGTTAGACGGGATCTGTAGTCCCGGTCTTTGTACTTGTCCCTAAACTACTTGTTGCATAAAAATGCACCACTGCGCGATAACTGGATTTTGAATGTTCAGGAGTATATTCCAAAATAAGACTATGGTAATCGGTTTTTGACACTTGCAATTCTGGCGTTTCGGTTGTAGTAAAAGTATATTCCGTAGCCCAAGTTGTTCCACTCAGTCGTTGAATATCTATACTGCTGGCCCCGATAATATCCATCTCCTTTGTCGCTCGAATAGTATAGCAAATGCTAAGTCTATCACCACTTATTCTTGTCAGTGTTGCAGAAGTTGAAACTATCTGAACGCTTCCCATGGGTTCTAAAGCATATGCAGTTGACCCAATTATGGAGAAGCACAAGGCAAAAGATAATGCAACGATAAAAAACCTACGCATAACAATCTCTCCTTCAGTTCTCAAGTTACAATCATAGAGTTTGCAATCTCTTGTAATGTTTCCTGACTTACACCAGAAATATAGCACTCATAGTTATCAGTATACCATGCCAAGGTGTAATTCGTGTCATTCTTTACAACTGAAACTGTGACCCCATTTATACTGGTCGAATCTACCGCACCACTTACCTTTTCTATTTGGTTTTGTGGGTTGGTCGTGTATCTCATTATTTCTATACCTAAATAATCATTGTCACAAGTTTTGTAGCTTGCACTCAGTATGAATGTGCTTGATTCTGCAGATTCGGTTACAGAAAGTCTAACGAGACTATAGTCGGCTGGAACCTTTGTTGGAGCCATAACTTCCACTATACCAAATGCATTTAATACATCTTGCACGGAACCATATTCAAAACAATCTGTTTGCGATAATGCATTACCCTCTACTGAATTTGATTTTGTGGATAAGTTATCCGCTGTACCATCATCATTTATCCTCCCAAAGCTGAAAACTTCTTCGGTCCAAGATGCTATAGCTCCAAATACATCTATCCCAGCAGCCTGAGCAACAATCATCGTCCCTAAAGTCAGCATTACCGCAAGCATAGCAGCAAGTCCAATTCGTAGCGCTACAACAGGCTTTCTTATAGTGTGTTGCTTCTTTGGCCTATTTGCAAGATAACCCATACGGTTGCAAAAGCGTGCATAGGCTTTTTCGGTATCTATTTCCTTAGAGGGAGATTTTCGCTCCAAGGCATTTAATATTAAATCAATCAATTCCGCATCATACGTTTCTTCAGTCATACGGCTCAATTGCCAATCCAAGTATTTCTCAAGTCCTGATAGCGACATGGAGTCAAGCTGTTCGGGTGGGATTCGACCAAAACCATCATCGCACAATGTTGTAAAAAAATCTGCGTCACTCATCCAAATGTCCTTTCAAGCCTTCTATTAAATATATGTCTCAAATATAGCGTTTTGTTGCTGCAAAAATTATTTTTATCATAGCAAGAGTTTCTTGCATCGCGTAATTGCACGGGATACTCTGCTTCTGCAACTGGATTCAGCGATTCCAAGTAGAATAGCTATATCTTTATAGTCCATTTGATATTCATATCGCCAGATTAGTATTTCTCGATCTTCTTTGGATAATGTCGTTGGGAGCAATTCATAAAGATGCTGTTCCTCTGTTTCATCTGGGATTTCTTCAATCTCACTAATTGATGCCTCTAAATGCGATTGATTAAACCTTTTTTGCCTCTCGCAAGATTATGTAATGTAAGCATTAACCATGCCGCTGGTTTTGGATGATTCATAAGTTTATCACAGTGAAGTGTTGCTAATGCAAAAACATCTTGAACTAAATCTTCTGCGTCCTCATAATCGCCAATCATATGTTGCGATGCGACCAACAGTTTTTTATGCTCGTCCTTAAATAACCGTTCGATAAAGCGTTCTTTCTCTGAGTCCATGGTTATTCTCCTAACTTGGGCAAATTATAATCCGACAACAATTTACAGAATTCAAAACATAGCCCAAGCTTACTTTCGCCCATTTCCGACAGGTAGAACTCTATTTGCTCACTCAGCACAGCTTTCCTCGATCCGGCCAGTGTACTCCCAAGCAGAGAATTGCAGTCAATTTCCAACACATTCGCTATAGCTACAAGGGTTGGCAAGCTCAACTTTGTACGGGCGCTTTCAATATGAGATATATGCTGTTCTGACATATTAATCTTTTCTGCAAGATCCTTCTGTTTTAACCCTTTTGATAGGCGATACTTTCGGATATTACGTCCAATTTCTACATAGTCCAATTCCGTCATGTTTCGCTCACCTTTGAAGATACAGATAGTATTTTTTATATTCTACCTTGACTTCTGTCAAATTTTAATGTATTGTATAGATATTATTGCCTTTCTCGATATTATTCTGCCTGTTTTCTTTTTTCTTTTCTGTCATTGCAACAAAACGGAACTCTCCAGGCATATCTTTAGTGAAGGGACCTTCAAAATTGCAATAACCACCAACATATTCAAAGATTGAAAGGAGACCAATTATGAAAACCAAAACCGTAAAACGCTTTTTCTCTATGCTTCTTGTTGCGACAATGGTTGTCGGGGCTTGCTTCACGACGGCCTCTGCTGCAGCTCCTGATGATGGGCAGGTTGAGCCGCGTATTCATTACGAATACGACATTGATGACTTTACATTGAGCGCGGGTGAGGTCGCTTTCACCAGGCGTTATGGGCTGGGTTTTGATGTGAGCACCGAGGGGCTGAACCATAATGCCTTTACCCTTTCGTTTTACATTACGGGCGACCCTGTAAAACTCGAAGTTTCTATAATGACGATGGAGAACTACGTCGACGGAAACTATGACAAGGTGGTTAAAACGGAGACTGTGTATGGTGCCGGTCAAACGAGTGTAACTTTTGACCATCTGGCGCAGGGCACTTATGTTTTTAAGTGGGATAACGTCGGAACCGGGAAGATAGCAATCTCAAAAGCGCACATTAGTTCCTCGTACTCAAGCTGATTGTGCCAATCGGGAACGATTGGGCGATAATCATCACTTAAAATTCTTGCTCGTTTCTCAAACTCGTCGGGGAGCGCAATAAAGTCGCGCTCCCCATTTCCTTATTTGGTATAAATTATATTTCCTTGTTTCTATGCGCGAATTAATTTGTGGGAAAATGATTGGGCAATATTCTTGTTCGATGCATAGGAGGTTAAGTATGTATAAAGTTCTTATAGTTGAGGACGACAGGGAGATTGCCCAAACAATTAAGGAGCGGATTCACCTGTGGAATATGAACTGCCGGATTATAACGGATTTCAGAAAAGTCCTTGAGGAGTTTTCCCAGTATGAACCCCATATCGTTCTTATGGATATTGGCCTGCCCTTTTTCAACGGCTACCACTGGTGCGGGGAAATACGCAAAATCTCAAATGTCCCCATTCTCTTCCTATCCTCCGCCTCGGATAACATGAACATCGTCGTGACCATCAATATGGGCGCGGATGACTTTATTGCCAAGCCCTTTGACTGGGACGTGTTGATAGCAAAGATCCATTCGCTTCTGCGCAGAACGTACGATTTTGGGCTGAGTCCACAAGTCTTAGAGCACCGGGGGGGTGCTGCTGAATACGGAGGATAACACGCTGACATACAACGGACAGACGATTTTCCTCACCAAGAACGAGTATCAGATCCTCTACTGCCTTATGAAAAACAAGGGGAAGACCGTTAGCCGGGAGACGCTGATGAAAGCCCTCTGGAAAACAGAAGCCTTTGTGGATGAAAATGCTCTGGCCGTCAATGTGGCGAGGCTGAGGAAAAAGCTGGAGGCCAATGGGCTTGACGATTTTATTTCCACCAGGTTCGGCGTTGGATATATGATTGAGACAATCGGAGGGGACGAGCCATGAAGCTGTTACTCCTTCATCTTCGCAAGTACAAGCTGATTGCGATAGCTTTCTCCATGATTGCGGCGGCGTTTGCGGCCAGCTTCTATTTGTATGGCCTGCCGTTTGACGCGGTTTTGTATCCGATTCTGTTCAGTCTGTTCCTCTCCGTCATTTTGATCGCCATAGACTTTTTGAGGTCCAAGGCAAAATATAAGCGTCTGTGTGAAATAAGCAGACTTCCCGCCGCCCTAATCACGTCTTTGCCTGAAATTGAAGGTTTGAATGAGGAGGGGTATCAGGCAATCGTTGAGGCGCTGGCCGGAGAAGTTATGGAGGTGGCCACTAAGGCCGGCGAGGACTATAAGGAGATGGTGGACTACTACACTGTGTGGGTGCATCAAATCAAAATGCCCATCACCGCCATGTCCCTCACACTTCAGAATGAAAGCTCACCCCTTGCGGACAAGCTTTCCTCTGAATTGCTGCGAATTAGCCAATATGTTGAGATGGTGCTGGCCTTTCTCCGTCTCAATTCCGAGTCCAGCGATTATGTTTTTGCTGAGTATGATATGGATACCCTGCTCCGGCACGCCATCGCCAAATTCTCGTCGGAGTTTATTGACCGCAAGCTCCAGCTCAACTACGAACCCGTCAACAAAACCGTCTTGACGGATGAAAAATGGCTTTCCTTCGTAATCGAGCAGGTCCTTTCCAACGCTTTGAAATATACACATGAAGGTAGTATACATATTTTTATGCCTGACGATAAGATGCTCTGCGTCGCGGATACGGGCATTGGCATCGCCTCGGAGGATTTGCCGCGCGTCTTTGAGAGGGGGTACACAGGCATGAATGGCCGTGAGGATAAGGCGGCCAGCGGTATAGGTCTGTATCTCTGCAAGCGAATATGCTCGAACCTTGGAGCAGACATCAGCGCATCGTCGGAAATTGGAAAAGGAACAACTGTTTCAATCACGTTTGACCTGAACGACAGGAACTATAATCGACTTTTTACAAAAATGTAAGATTTGGCACAGGAAATGTAAGCCGTTTGTTATGGCTTTACATTTCCCGTTTTTGTTATAATGGGAACATCAAAGGCAAGGAGGATCAAATCGTGAGTTTATTGGAGGTTTCCGGGCTTAAAAAGGTTTACAGCACACGTTTTGGCGGAAGTAAGGTGGAGGCGCTGAGAGATATTCACTTTGATGTGCGTGAAGGCGAATATGTGGCCATCATGGGAGAATCCGGCTCCGGCAAAACGACCCTGCTCAATATCCTTGCCGCGCTGGACAGGCCCACCAGCGGCAGGGTGCTACTCGACGGAAAAGACCTGTCCAAAATAAAAGATTCCGCTATGGCCTCTTATCGTCGAAACAATCTCGGTTTTGTGTTTCAGGACTTTAACCTGCTCGATACCTTTACCCTTGCGGACAATATATATTTGCCGCTTGTTCTGGCGCGGTGCTCTTATAAGGAAATGCGCGACAGATTGGCGCCGATTGCCACAGCCCTCGGCATCGAGAAACTCTTGAAAAAGTATCCTTATGAGGTATCAGGCGGCGAAAAGCAACGCGCGGCAGTGGCAAGGGCGCTGATTACCGACCCCAAGTTGATTCTGGCAGACGAGCCTACCGGCGCGCTGGATTCACGTTCTTCCGATGAGCTGCTACGGCTTTTTTCCGAGATCAATCGGATGGGCCAGACGATTTTAATGGTAACTCATTCGATCAATGCCGCCTCTACCGCCGGACGTGTTCTGTTTATCAAGGACGGGGTAGTATTCCATCAGCTTTATCGTGGCGGTGCCTCCAACGAGCAGTTCTATCAAAAAATATCCAACACCATGGTCATGCTCACCGCAGGGAGGGACAAAGGATGACAGTAGGCTTCTATTCGAAACTGGCCGCTGACGGGATCAGGAAAAACAAACGTATCTATTTCCCGTATATCCTGATGTGCATCATTTTGGTCGCTATGTACTACATCATCACTTTTTTGCAACTCACCGATACGATTTCCGACATTATAGGAGTAAAAACCATTCGCTTTACACTTAACCTGGGCGGATGGGTACTTGCCGTATTCTCCTGTGTATTTCTGTTCTATGCCAACTCCTTTCTCCTGCGCTCCCGGAAAAAGGAGTTTGGCCTTTACAATATCTTCGGCATGGATAAGGAGAACATCGGAAAAGTGCTTCAGCGAGAAACAGGTATAGTAGCGTTGATTTCCCTGTGCGCGGGGCTTGTTTTGGGAATCGCCTGTTCCAAATTTGCCGAACTGGGACTTGTGAAAATCATTGGTGCCGAGAGCAATTATATGCTGACGATAAAACCACAAGCGATCTTTATGACCATAGCAATCTATACTGCCGTGTTCATTCTTCAGCTCCTGAATACCCAAAGACAAATCCACACATCCTCCGCAATCGCCCTTCTTCGCAGTGAAAATGCTGGGGAGAAGCCACCGAGAGCAAACGCAACGCTGGGTCTTACGGGAGTCGCGCTTCTCGCCGTGGCGTATTTTATTGCGGTGACGGCATACCCATCTTCATCAAGGGCACTTCTTGCCGTAGCTTTTATCGCGGTCCTGTTGGTGATTTTGGGAACGTATATTATCATGGTCGCGGGTTCTGTGCTCCTCTGCCGTATTTTGCAACGCAACAAAAGCTACTACTACAAGCCCTCTCATTTTGTATCCATTTCTTCCATGGCGTTCCGCATGAATCGCAACGGAGCGGGGCTTGCGTCTATATGTATCCTGATTACGATGGTTCTTGTTATGATCTCGTCAACAGCATGTCTCCTCTACGGCACCAAGTTTGACTTCTATGTGGATTATCCTCGTGAGATTACCCTGAATTTTGTATCATCGGACCCGGATGTACTTGATGAGGAAAACTTATCAGAGTTCAAAAAAGTTGTGTTGACCAGCCTTGTTTATCAAGATACGGCTCCAAAGAATGTCTATGACGCGAGACTTGCCGAAGCTGTCACTCCCAGTATGAAATGGGATTTCTATTTTATCCCTCTTGAGGATTATAACAGTCAAGCAAAAAAGCAGGAAACTTTGAATCCCGGTGAAGCAATCATTTTTACCTTCGGAAATGATTTTAAGGAAAGTACCGTCCATTTAAAGGGAATGGAATGGAATGTCGTTGGTGAGGTGGACGAATTTATATACGCAGGTCGTGTAAATATGGTTGTAGATAAATCCACCATAGCGGTTATCATATCGGATTTTGACACTATGATCCATACAATCGCTGCCATGCCGGAGTTTGGAGACACTCTTTTTGCTACTTTTAATTGGGCATGCAACTTTGATACGGGCCTCTCGGCGGATGAACAGCTTAAGTTCTATAATAATATACGTATCTCCTTGGATGAATTAAGTCAGAAATACGGGTTTATGGGGTTAAACAGTGACTCCAGGGAAAATGCCGGAGGCGGTGAGTTTGGAATGTACGGCGGAATTTTCTTTCTTGGCATCGTCCTTAGTATTGTCTTTGTTTCTGCCGCCGTGCTTATTATCTACTACAAGCAGCTGACGGAGGGCTTTGAGGACCAGCCACGGTTTGAAACCATGCAAAAAATTGGAATGACAAAGCATGAAATACGAAAAACCGTCAATTCTCAAATGCTGACGGTGTTTTTCTTCCCGTTGCTGCTGGCTCTCGTACACCTTGTATTTGCGTTTCCAATGATTCAAAGGCTCCTACTTGTGTTTAAACTGTCTAACGAGCCTCTGTTTGTACGTGTGGCCGTCATGGTGGGCGCGCTTGTGGCCGTCCTGTACGCCGTTGTCTACCGTGTCACATCCAACACCTACTATAAATTAGTCAGCGGGACAAAGAAAAAGAAAGAGTGATAAAAATGAGACAAACAAAAGCAAAATTGAAAAGCCCCATCAACGGTTTTCTCATCTTACTGCTGATTGTTGCACTCGCCTACGCACTTATCAGTTCATTTTGTGGTGTGGAACCGGTGAAAAAATTCCTTGACATATTCGAGAAATCTGACAAGTCAGAAAACGATGATTACGCTATACAGGAAACACTTAAGGAAGTATCCGAGAAGAACCCGGAAGCTGCGGAATATGTGGCAAATTTTAATGGCATCAAAGATTATGATTTAGACTTGGATCTTTCCTCCGAGGTCACCGTTGGCACAATTCCCTATTATACCCAGTGGGACAGCCGATGGGGGTACTGTCAATATGGAGAGGGACTGATTGGCTACACTGGATGCGGCCCGACGGCCCTCAGCATGGTCGCGATGGGGCTAACCGGCGACGGCACCTTGACACCGGCGTATATAGCTGATTTTGCAACCCGTGAGGGTTATTGCGTCCCCGGTAACGGCACCGCATGGCTACTTTTTTCCGAGGGAGCAGAAAAGCTGGGCCTCACTGCCCGCGAGTTGCCATTATGGGAGGCCACCATGCGCAACGAGCTGGATAAAGGCCACCCTATTATCTGTATCATGGGACCCGGCCACTTCACCGAGACGGGCCATTACATAGTCCTGACATCGTGTAACGATAGCGGTTTTGAAGTTTATGACCCGTACAGACCGTCCAACTGTCAGGCCTGGGCGTATGATGACATATCCGGGGAAATCAAAAATCTGTGGTCATATTGTATAGCTGAGGATTAAAGAAACCAAAGTCAATTTTGGTTAATAGAAGGATGGCGGGGGTCGCTTTGATAAAAATACTACTGATTGATGATGACAAAAGTTTTATCCGACTTTTGGCGCAGCTGTTGGAAAGAAGGTGCGAAATATATATCGCAAACGGATTAGAAGAGGCAAAGGCACTTCTCCGTCAGACGCAAGTAGATGCTATATTATCAGATTATAAAATGCAAGATGGGACAGGATTAGGACTACTCAAGGATCTTCGCAAAAATGGTGACAACATACCGTTTATGCTTATGTCAGCGGGTTACGAATATTATCTAATAGCAGAAGTTAAGAATCTATCTGCCTCATTTTGTGCCAAGCTTTCGCCTGATTTTTCGGAACAAATAATCTTTTGGTTGCAAAATGATACCGCCTTAAAAAGAGTTGAGAATAACTTTTAAGTAAATTGTCACCGTTCTTATGAGGTATAAATAAACTGTTGCAAACTATATGTATGTTACAACTTTATACCTAATATTTTCTAATATATAATTCGGGGAGGCATACCAATGAGCAAACAGCAAAGCACCTCAATTTGGATACATTGCCCGATTTGCGGCGAAAAAACAAAAACTAAAGTATACGAAAACACGGTGCTTGTCAACTTTCCACTTTACTGTCCAAAATGTAAAAAAGAAATTTGCATTGATGTTGCACAACTGAAAATGGTATTGAGCAAATGAGCCGGACGATTTAAGCGCAGAGCCTGCTTCCCCGATATGGGGACGCAGGCTCTTTTTGTTTTTGTACCTATCCCTCAATCGCAGTATAGCCGGAAGTCCTCATTATATGCAAGACGGCATCAAAAACGGGAATCAGTTTCTCCGCCTCCTTATCGGAGCATCCGTCAATGAGAGTGCGGAGGTGGTGAATGTGAGGGCCTTCGCTGGCCATTTCCGGGTAGAAAATCTCCCGCGGATCAATTTTAAGAAAACGGATCAGCGGGTACAGCGCTTTCATCTCCGGGTTGGCCCGGTAGTTTTCAATGTTGGAGATCGTGCGAATCTCTACTTCGGTCCGAGTCGCCACCTCGTTTTGGGTGCAATCAAGTCTGCCACGGGCTCGTTTTACGGCGTCTCCTAATGGGCGGGAGTAATCAGACTGTATATAAGGCATTATAATTCCCTCCTTAATAGATTTATAATACCTGTTTATTTTACAATACCGCCCGGTTTTACAAAATCCGATAAAATTCCTGTCTTTATAGTAATAAAATACCTGTCCTGACGGAAAGGGGTTAGCATGACAACTGCTGATAAACAAGTTGGATATGAAACGAAAATGTATTTCTTTTCCAACAGCCCGACAGGTATGCCTACCAAGTAGAATTAAAATTCATATTATTTCCAAGCAATAGCGACCAACCTCGTTGCCGCTCCCCCCCGCCTTCGTTTCAGTCAACCAAACCCATCTTGCTGAAACGGAGGTAAAACAATGTCCAGAAAATACTATGTCTGGAAAGACCCCGCCTGCGGCGGAGTGAACATAGAGTGGGTAGAACTCACAGGGAAGGAGTTTTACGCCATGATTATCTTACCTGAAAACAAAAATCGTAGGTTTGTCCGCATTGGCAATGAGATTTGCCACGATGCCGATGTTATCGTTTTGGAGGCAACGGAGGCGGAATACATAGCGTGGAGAAAAGAGCAGGACGCACACAGATACCTTCACAAGTATGACAAAGGGCTAAGCAATCCGGTATCGCTTGATGGCGATGTAAAAGATGGCGATTCAGGCTCCTTGCATGAGGTCGTTGCGGACGAACAGGTAAATGTGGAACGCGAAGCATTGCATCACTTGGCCCGTAAACAGCTTGAGATGGCTTTGCAGGCGTTGGACGATGAAGATGCCGCGCTATTATCGGAAGTTTACTTAAAAGGTAAAACATATGCTGATGTAGCACGGAGTTTGGGAGTAAACCGCTAGGACCAATAACTCCAAAAGACACTTGCACTTACTGCAATGTGCGCATGGGCCGTGTATACCGCGTGACCGCCAAAAAGAAACGCATGGGCGACGACAGAGCGTAAAGGATGGTGTTTCAAATGCCGGACGAAATGCTGGAACAAAGAATTAGATCATTGAACGCCTCCGATGGGATGGACCCAACTACGGATGATGGCCTTGATAAAAGAACCTATTCGGTTGAGGACGTTCAGAGAATCCTCGACATCAGCCGTTCAACAGCTTATCAGCTTATCAAAAAGAAATTGTTCAGAAGCGTTAAGGCAGGAAAGCAGATACGCATATCCAAGAGCAGCTTTGATGCGTGGCTCGATGCCTCCTGATTGTCAAGTGTGCAAAATCGGGCAAACCACCGATTTCGTACCTTTGATATTTTTCCTGCCATTATATACACTGTACCCAAGGCAAACGCCTTGGGTACAGTGAGTATGGGGTACTCCCCAGCAGAATGGAGGTATACTAAAGTGAGTAAATCAAGCATTTCGGTTCCTGAGCTTCAAAGGATGCTTGGACTGAAAAGAGGCGCGGCGTACTACCTTGTGCGTCAGAGGCTTTTTGAGACAGTCACAGTCGGCGGAAAGATACGGGTGAAGCTGGACAGCTTTGAGACATGGTATAACGGCCAGTTCCACTACAAGAAAGTTGACGGGCCGGAGCCGGGTCAGACATACGCGGGAACGATCTCGGCAAAAGAAGTGGCGGCAATTCTCGGTATCACTTCAAGCGGTGTACTTGCTGATCTGTTGAAAAGACGGCAATTCTCCATGGAGTGGGTCAATGGTCATCCGCGCATTGACCGGGCGAGCTTTGAGGAATGGTACGACAACCAGCTGCTCTACCATAAGGTGGACGGCCCCGAACCCGGTCGGAACTGCGCCGGGACCGTTTCAGCCTCGGAGATTGCCGCTATGCTTGGTGTCCACCGCAACACAGTTTATGGCCTGCTGAAAAAAGGAGCGTTTGAAGCCAGAAAGCTCAACGGACACACCCGTGTAGTGAAGGACAGCTTCGAGCAATGGTATCACGGCCAGACGCACTATCAGAAAGTCAAAGAAAGGGAGGTAAGCTGACAATGGCGTCTATCATCAAGAGAAAGAGCAAATATTCGGTGGTCTACACCATCACTGACGAGGACGGTGCAAAGCACCAGAAGTGGGAGAGCTTCGATTCCGCCGCAGCCGCCAAGAAGCGGAAAGCCGAGGTCGAGCATCAGCAGAATACGAACACCTTTATCGCGCCCACCGCGTTGACGCTGGCTGACCTGCTTGACCAATACGTCAGCATTTACGGAGTAAATACCTGGGCTCCCTCCACTTATGAGGGCCACAAGTCCCTCATTGACAACTACATATTACCCCTTATCGGGGACGTGAAGCTGGACGACATCAACGCCAGAATGATGGACAACTTCTATAAACGGCTCAAAACCGTGAAGGCAAAAGGCAGGCCCCATAATAAGCCCACGGATGCGTATATCACGCCGAGGACCATACGGGAGATCCACAAGCTGCTCCGCAACGCCTTTAATCAGGCGGTCAAGTGGGAGCTGATGGCGAAGAACCCCGTGCAAAACGCAATCCTGCCCAAATGCGAGGAAAACGTCAGGGATATATGGGACGCTGAGACGTTGTTCAAGGCTATCGACTTGTGCGAGGACGATATTCTCAAGCTGGCCCTCAACCTTTCCTTTGCCTGCTCCCTCCGCATGGGCGAGCTTCTCGGCCTCACATGGGACTGCGTTGAGATTTCCCCGGAGAGCATCAGCGAGGGTAAGGCGTATGTCTATGTGGACAAGGAGTTGCAGAGAGTGTCCAGAGAGGCCATGAGCCAAATCGAGGAACAGGGCATCAAGTTCAAGTTTCCGGCTGTGTTCCCCTGCTGTGCTACCGTTCTTGTCCTGAAGGTGCCAAAAACCAAAACCAGTGTCCGAAAGGTTTTCCTTCCCAGCGCGGTCGCGGAGATGCTTGTCGAGCGCCGGAAGGCAGTCGATGAGATAAAGGAGCTTCTGGGCGACGAATACAAGGACTACAACCTTGTGTTTGCCTCCAGCTCCGGCACTCCCATTGAAGGTGCTACTATCAACCGGCTGTTTGATAAGTTGATAGCGGACAATGGCCTCCCCAAAGTGGTGTTCCACAGTATCCGCCATACCAGCACAACCTACAAGCTGATGCTCAGCGGCGGCGACATCAAGGGCGTCCAGGGCGATACCGGCCACGCCCAAGCCACCATGGTCACAGAGCGGTACGCGCACATCCTGGACGACAACCGGCGCATGAACGCCGTGCGGTTCCAGAAGGAGTTCTACACGCCAGCCGGAGCCGAGGAGCCAAAAGCCCCCGATCCCGTTGACCAGCTCGACACCTCCGGCAAGCAGGCGCTCCTCATCAAGCTCCTGTCAGAATCCCCGGAGATGATGGCTGTGATCAAGGCAATAGCGCAGACAGCTTGAGTTTCCCTTTCAATAACGCAGAAAGGCCCTGGGATTGGAGTCTCAGGGCCTTTCTGCACACATTATCAATTAAAGGCGGCGGTTTTGAAATATGAGCAATAATGAAGAAACGAAGATCAGCCGATATGCACAGCGTAAAGAGAAAAACGACCAATATCGGAGTAAAGTCCTGCGCTTCACATTTCAGCTTTCAATCCACGACAGCGAAGTGAGAGAGTGGTTTGAACGACAGCCGGACAAAGGCGCATACCTCAAACGACTGATTTTGGGTAATAAGGAACGTCAACTCAAGGGGTTGCAGGAACGGCCTATTTCCTTCGACCCCTTGACCGCTGATGACTGTACGCCTATTGATTTCAGCCAAGAGGTCAGAGGAAAAATCGCGGCAGTAAAGCCGGAGTCACTTCTACCTGCAAACCGGACAGCAGACCACCAGCTCGTTCTTGTGAACGGAGTAGTGTATGGTAACACCTGCTCCTGCATAAACCTCTATTCTGGCAAGCGTGTTCGGTGGAAACCAAACGAAATCATTGGCGAGGTCAAGCCAGAGTGCTTACCCAACTGGGCAAAAGATAGGTGCTCAGTGATTGAGCAAGAGAAGGCTATGAAAGAATCCCGTGACATGGATGGACGTTAATCAGGCAATTTCAAAATTGAGCCGAGGAATAATTTCAAAATTGAGCCGAGGAATAATTACCTTGACAATACAGCGCACAGTGGTATATACTATAAGTGGATGAAGGGCGACATCCCTTCGGTGCGACTGGCACCTAAAATCCGAAATGTATGCCGGACTTGAGCCGGACAGTCGGCGGGCGACAGAAAAACCCGAAACTATGCGATTGAAGGGGATATGTTTCCTCGAAAGAATCGCTTGTCGGCGGACGACAGTAAAACCAGTCTTTTTAGAGGGGGGCGAGTGGCGCTGCGGCGTCGCAGCCCTCCTCTTTTTGAGAGAAGGTCAGAGAAAATGGCAAGAACGAAAGCGGATGCAATCAAGACCGTTGTGGAATGCGCGGAACGATTCGAGGCGGAGCTGAACAAGAAGAAGCTCTTACTTATATGCACAGATAAACACAGGCGCGTCAGTTCAATAGAGCTTACATTTCATAGCTGGAATTATCTCCACCTGACCGGCCTGAAGTCGAGTGCTGCGCTAACTGCCCAACAATTTTATGAACGGTGTCTTGCGCATAGACTAAGCCCCAATGATTTCGAGTTTTCAGAGGACGGGACTTCAGAGCTTAAACTCGACATTTTACCTCATGTTATATGCAAGAACCTCATGGCCAACTCCATAGGAGATTTTAACGGTAAAAGTCCACGCCTTTTCACGGAAAAGCTGGCGGGAGGGCAAAAGGCTTGCATCGGCTTTACTATCGATGGGAATTCAGATGAGTATGTTCCTAACACACTCCTAAAGGGCGATATTCGGGATTATATCAATAATCCCCAAAGGATCATCGCTGTGTTCCGTAAGCCCATACAAAATGATCTATATGAGGAAATTACATATCTTGCAAAGAAAATTAACTGGAAGGACATCGCTTTTCCCGAACCGTATGAACCGTTGCGTGAACAAATCCTCATAATTCTGGGCGGTAAGGGCGAGGCTTAAAGATAGTGTTTTTATTGGCACACACGGCCCGACTTGCACTCACATCTAATGTCGGTTTTTCGCCCCCTTGCTAATCGCCAGCTAATTGGAACCACGAAAAATATCCGAAAATGACAGGAAAATACGGTGAATAACAGATAACGTGACAAGCAAAATATCCAGCAATATCAACGGTTTTCAGTGATTTACGGTGAATAACAAACATCGTTTTTGTGCTACTCCTAAGCGAAAGGCCACGCGTTCGAATCGCGTCAAGGGTGCCATGCGCCGCCGCAAAAGCCGCGACGGCCGAAAAAAAGGGCAGGAGCATCAAGCTCCTGCCCTTTTTTATCCTTTGAAATTCCCCCTGGTCCGCAGGGCCATTACAGCGGGAATGCCACCGCGTCCTTGTAGAGCTTTTTCAAAATGCCGAGAAATGCCGCCACGCTCTCCCTGTGGTCTTCCCGGTGGGAGCAGAGGACACAGGAGAATTTCTCCTTGCAGTCAAAGGGAATCCACGCAAACTGGCCGCTGTGGTCGTTCAGGAAGCCGGGGGCCAGACAGACGCCCCGGCCGGCGGCGACGTTCACATACGTCGTGTCGTGGTCTGCGCTGTTGAAATAGCTGATTTTCCCGGAGTTGATCAACCGCCGCTGAACGGCTTGCAGCGCGGCGGGGGACCCGCCGCCCACCATCAGGGTGCGCCCGTAGAGGTCGCTCTCCCGGACAAGGGTTTTCTCCGCCAGGGGGTCGTCCAGCCGGGCGATGAGATAGATGCGGCTCTCAAACAGGTCGTGGACGGTGATGCCGGGGATCTGACGGGTCTGCTCCCGCAGGGCGAACAGGATGTCCGCCTCGTTCCGCAGGAACGACTCCACGCCGTTTTCATACTGGAACAGCGGCGTCACCTGCACCTCCGGGGTGGTCTCGGCGAACAGGCGCATGGCCTCCGGGAGGAAATAGACCGCCTGCCGGACCATGAGGCTGATGGAGATGTTGTCCCTGTATTTGGCGCTGAAATTCTGCCCCTGCTCGATGGCCCGCTTCAGGTCCTCCCGCATATTGGCCAGGAAGGCGACAAACTGCGCCCCGGCGGGGGTGAGCGCCGTGCCCTTGCCGCTGCGGTCAAAGATGGAAAAGCCAATCTCCTCCTCCAGCATCTTGATCTGATAGGAGAAGGTGGGCTGGCTGACAAACAGATTGTCTGCGGCGCGGCAGAAATTCAGGGTGTGGGCCAGTTCAATACAGTAGTCGATTTGTTTCGTGGTCATGGCGGCCTCCTGCTATTTGATTTTTTAATCAATTATATACGATTTCGATTGGACTTTGCAATAGGAAGAAGCTACAATAGGGTCAAGGAGACGGGGGATCGGGTCCCGCCGCCTAAAAGACAGGAGGGAAGCAAAATGTCAAAAACCCTGATCGCGTTCTTTTCCAGGGCCGGCGAGAACTACTTCGGCGGCGCTCTGCGGTATGTAAAGGTGGGGAACACGGAGATCGTCTGCGGCGTCGTGAAGGACCTGATCGAGGCCGGCACGTTCAAGATCGAGATGGAGGAGCCGTATTCCCCGGTGTATCTCACCTGCATAGACGAGGCCAAAAAGGACCTGCGGGCAAACGCCAGGCCGGAGCTTAAACAGTACCCGGACAGTCTGGAGGAATATGACACGGTGATCCTGGCCTACCCCAACTACTGGGGCACGGCGCCCATGGCGGTGTTGACCTTCCTGGAGCGGTACGACTTCACCGGCAAGACCATCCTGCCCCTGTGCACCAACGAGGGCAGCGGCATGGGGACCAGCGAGCGGGACATCAGGAAGGCCGCCCCCGGCGCGGAGGTGAAAAAGGGCCTGCCCGTCCGGGGGAGCGCGGCGGCAGATTCCAGGGACAGCGTGCGCAGTTGGCTGGCGGCCAACGGACTGCTGTAAGGAAAACGAGCAAAAGACAACAAAAGGAGGCTTTATTATGGAATATCTGGAGTTGAACAACGGTGTGAAATGCCCGGCCATCGGACTGGGGACCTATATGCTCTCCCCGGCGGACGCGGAAAACAGCGTGCGGGAGGCCCTGAAAATGGGCTATCCCCTGGTGGACACGGCCAACGCCTATGTCAATGAGCGGGCCGTGGGCCGGGGCATCCGGGAGAGCGGCGTAGCGCGGGAAAAGGTGTTTCTCTCCACAAAGCTTTGGCCCAGCGAGTACGAAAACCGGCACGCGGTGGAGGAGACGCTCTCCCGCCTGGGGGTGGACTATGTGGACCTTCTCTACATCCACCAGCCCGCAGGGAACTGGCTGGCCGGGTACCGGCAGCTGGAGCAGGCCCTCCGGGAAGGGAAGGCCCGCTCTATCGGCGTCTCCAACTTCGAGGGGAAATACATGGAGGAGCTTGAGGCCCGGTGGGAGATCGCGCCCCAGTTTATCCAGGCGGAGGCCCACCCGTACTATACCCAGAAGGAGCTGCGGCCGCTTTTGGACAAGTACGGCATCCGGCTGATGAGCTGGTACCCTCTTGGCCACGGGGACAAGGCCCTCGTCAGCGAACCCGTCTTTGCCGCGCTGGGGGAGAAATACGGGAAGACCCCGGCCCAGATCATTTTGCGCTGGCACACCCAAATGGGCTTTGCGGTCATCCCCGGCAGCAAAAACGTGGAGCATATCCGGGACAACCTGAACATTCTGGACTTCGCCCTCACGGACAGCGAGATGGCCAAAATCGCAAGGCTGGACAGGGGGGCGCGCTATTACCACCGCACCGAGGAACAGTTGGCTCAGTTTGCCGCCTGGCGTCCCTCTTTTGAAAAGGAATAAGACAGACGGCGTTTCCACCTCCGTTAAGACTGCGAATGACGCGAACAGCCGGTATCGCTAATCGGTTTATTCTTTATTTTATCCGTTCGCAATATTTCGTAAAGGGCCAATTTTTTGCTATTGGAACGAAGACGATCGTGTTGGGGGGAAGTATGGCCCCGGTGTTGTGTTTGAACACCATGCCCCGGTAGGTGCCGCTCTCCCGGACGCGGTCTACGGTTTCCTGAGCGAGGCGGCAAAACTTGACGCCCGCAACAGGCTCGATGTGTCCGTTTTGCATCACGCCAAGGGATGCGTCGAAGAAGAAGGGTTCGGTTTTACTTGGATCGATTCCCGGGACCTGGGCCTCGACGATCACATGGTAATCAAACGAATGGTCTTCTGGCCCCTCAAAGCTTCCCGCGATATAGATGCTTTCCGTCTCAAGCATCCGGCTATGATTGTTTGCGTCCCTCAGCGGATTGAGAATAAGCTTGAGAGAGGCATCGATGCCCTTCGCCCGGAACAGACAGCAGAGGATCGCGGCATAGACCTCGCACTCGATTTGAATAGGCACCGTCGGGCCGTCCGCTTTGTATGCGTCCATGTCCTGAAGGAATCGGGCCTCATTGAAATATAGGACACGGGAGGGAATACCGCCGTCGTAGATGGGGGAGGAACAGGTATAAAGGGGGTTTGGAAGAGGAACGTAGTGAAAGCACTGTGAGGCGAAAATGTCCATGGTCAGCCGCTTGAGGTCATCGTAAACAGCCCCGGCAGTCTTGCCGCCGGCCGGCGTCTGGGCACTGTCGGAATTTGATTTTTTCTGCCCTATCATTCGAGTGGCGATTTTCAGATACTCCACCGCCAACAGGAGGGATTCGTTTTTCCCGTCCAGATAGATCGGCGGGCTGGGTATGGTGGGGATGGTATAGATCTCAAGGCTCGTATTGGGCAGGGGGACCGCCTTTCCATCGATCTTCGCCGACCACCACAGGGTGATCTGCTCAAAGGCAAACGCCGCTGGCGCAGAGGAATCGATCCCCGACACAAGCTCGGCCTCGTAGTCCTTCCCGACGGTAAGATTGGACCCCTCCCAGGTGAAGTTGTCGAAGAGCTTTGCCGTCCCTTTATTTACCTGGGCGCTCAGCGACACGGTATGGGCGCCGTTGGTTCCGTCGTCCTTCAGGCGGAACTTCACCTTGATCTTCGCCCGTTTCAGCTTATCCGCAATGTACACGGCGGGCTTTTTGAGCTTGCCCGCGCTGGTCCACTCCTCGCCTTTGATCGCGCCCTCGTAATCTCTGCACCTGATGGCGCTTGAGGCGTAGTCGTCGGGGGCCGTCTGGAGCGAAAGGGAGGAGAAGGAGAGCTTCGCGTCCTTATCGTCGTCGTCGGGCTTCTCCTTCCGCAGACTCTGAACGATGGCTGCCGTGGCGGCCGCCACAGCCGCCAGCGCGCCGAGACCCACAAGCACCGCGTAGCATATGTTGCTCATCTGCGAGAACATGGCGGAGGCGGCGGTCATCACCACTGCGGAATCCATGGTGGCCGCCCCCAGGGGGGCCAGCTCAAGCCCCTTGAGGCAGACCTTGAAGGCGCTTTTTCCGATTTTACTGACCGTATCCACAACGCCGGAGGAGGTAACGGTTTTTTCAGTGTAGAGGCCGGCGGCGGCGCCCAGGATTTTCGGCCGCTTGGCGATATAGACCGTCAGCGCCGCGAGGGCGGCCGCAGACACGGCGGTGGGGATCAAAAACGCCTCCGACAGAAACGTCTTGACGCCCTCTACAGTGGTCTCCCCCTCCCACGCCTTCATGGCCGAGACGGTCGCGGAGTAGTTGATCCTGTACTGGTAGGGCTTGTCCCGCAGAGCCGCCATGGAGAGCTCGGCGGTGATCAGGTCGTCGGTATCGACATACACCTCCGTGCCGGTGACAAGCTCGTCGGCGCTCCCCGCGGTGAAGTCCAAAAGCGCGGTGAGGTTGTCCTCAAATACAAACGGGTGGTTTTCCAGAAAATCTGCGGCGTCCTTGTCCGAGAGCACCTTGTCAAACACGGCGACCGTGTGGAGATAGTGCTCGCAGGTCATGTCCGCGCTTCCGGCGCAGCCGCCCACCTTAAAGTCGCCCTTGCCTGTCCTCTTGAACGCGGCGGGGAGCGAGGCGGTTTTCTTCTCCCCGTTCACATAGACCGTAAGCTCCTTGCCGCCCTTGAGGCACACGATCACGTCCGCCCACATATACGTTTTCAGCGCCGTGGGGAAGGAATAGTCCTTCCCGCCGATCCGAACCGTAACGGTGACGCTTTCCTCGCCGCAGTCGGCAAACAGCGCGACACCGTCGCTGTCCGCCGGGGTCCCGTTGCAGGCGATGATGTGCCTTGTGTGCGTGACGGGGCGGATGTAGAGCTTGGTGTAGAGGGAAAAGTCGCCGCTGGCAAAGCCGCCGATGTTCATGGGGGAGGGATCGGCGAAATGGGCGAAATTCCCCCTGGAAGGCCGGTAGACCTCCACGGTGTTCACCAGCGAGCAGATGTTCACGATCTTCGCGTTGACCTGGTTTCCGCTGAGATCCGGGATGTTCTCCTGGGTGAGATCCATGAAGGCCACGGTGTTGGGCATCGTCTTGGCATCGTATTTTTCCGCCAGCAGATACGCCTTAAAGGCCGTCTCCGTAAGGAGCGCCGAATAGAACCTGACGCTTCTCACAAAGCCAGAAAATTCCGTGCCGATCAGGAAGCTTTCGTTTTTGAAAAGCGTCTCCGCGCAGGCCGCGCTCCCAAAGAGATAGCCGTTGAGGTAGACGGTGATGTTTTTCCCGTCGCTGCCCAGGTACAGGTTCGTCCAGACGCCGCTGGGGATCTTCTGAAAGGCGCTCTTGATCCACACCAGCTTCCCGGAGGGAGTCCGCACCAGCACGCTGTCCCCGGAGATACCGGCGGAGAAGCCGTCCTTCTGGGACACAAGGCAGGAGTCAAGCCCCGACGATTTATACCAGATGTCAAGGGCAAAGTTAGTGGAGACCTTCACGCCGGAAAACTCGGCGTAGCTTCCGCCGCCGTTGGAATTGTTGATCCTGTAAGCGGGGACGGCATTTTTTACCATATTAGTCATGCTGACACTCCTTTTCCCGGACGAGAACCTTCGTCAGATCGTCAAATTCCTGCTGCAGCTCGTCAAGAGGCTTCTTGACGGACTTCTCCTGTTTGTTCTGCTGGCCGAAATCCCCCGCGAAAATGCCCCCGGCGATCAGCGTCCCGTCGCCGTCGGTCCTGAGGCTGAACACCTTGTCGTTGTACGCCTCGGTGTAAAGGGCCTCGATTTGCTCAAGGCCGGCCTCTGTCCGCACCGTATCTGCGGCGGTGATGCGGTCTGCGGTCTTCCAGCCGCTTTCGGTGAGGATGGGGTGGTCGTGAGAGACCCTGACGGTCCGGCCGCTGTAGGTGGTGATGACCGTGACCCTCTGCTCAGTCCCGGTGATGACCTCGCTGACCGTGGCGGGGCCGCTGGCCGTCATCACCTGCTCCCCCGCGCAGATCTCCGGGATGGGCTTGCAGGAGCCGTCCGACATTTTGATCATGGTCTCCTTGGCAAAGCACCCCCACTGGAACTCTATCTTCGGGATCTTCTTTACGGCGTCCCCCTCTACTATATCGTCATCGCTTGCTATGAGGAGGTCGATATAGCCCGCAGGCTGCTGGGACCCCAGGAGGGAATAGGCGAGCGTCATGCTGCAGTAAAAATCGGCCACGTTTTCCGAGCTGAAGTTCCCCTGCCTGATGATATTATTCCAGTCCTCAGGGAAGGTCCATTCCAGGGTCTGAGCGTCCGAATGGTTAAATACGACGTTTGAAAAGTCGTTCAGAAACTGGGCCCCCCCATGGCTTGTCGTTTTGAGCAGCAAATTAAAATTTTCATTCATGTCGATATGCAGGGGCGTGAAGGGGGCGCACAGACGGACGCTTCCGTTGAAGGGCAGCATGATTTGGACGGTGCCTTTGCCCTGCTTCACATTGTTGTAATAATAGTCGCATCCGGGGCCTTTGCGGTTGTTGTAGTAAACGATGGTCCTGTCGTGCTGGGGAGATTTGGGATAGGGGTCGAATACCTGGAGCTTTTCTACCATCTCCTTTGAGACGCCCCCCGGCGTCTTTCGCCTGACCTCGGAGACGGGGTCCACGATGGGGTTGTGCTTTTCGTCGTAGGTGATCTTCGTGAAGGTGTTCTCCACGATATACTCGTAGTTCTTCTCCTCCTTGGGGCGGGCGCTCATGGAGGCACGGAGGTAGTGGCTGTCGGAGTCAAAGACAGCGCAGTTGTTCAGGACCATCGCGGTGTGGGCGTCCTTCAACTGGCCCACGATGGAGAGGATCGGCGTGGCCTCCACGGTGCCCATATCCGCGTAGGAGGTGAGCAGGCCGTCCTGATAGGACGTCTCGTCGATCCCCAGGAAATTCGTAAATCCGTTCTTGTCCTCCGCTTTTTTCGGCAGATGAGGGGGCTGCGCGGCCTTTCGGATCGCCTCGTCGCGGGAGTGGAGGAGAGCCTTATAGAGCGCAGGGTAGCTCTTGCGGATCCTCGCCTCCCCTCCAAGCTTGTCCGTGAAGGCGGCGTAGTGAGTGCTGTCTGCCAGGTTGTACTTAAATTTCTCAGATGCGCACATGGATATTCCTCCTTAAAAAATAGTCATAATTATTCCAAATCGTCGGGGCGGATGGGGTCACACTTCTGCCCGGTGATGTACGTTTCGTTCAGGTTTTTGATCAGCTCCCCGATGATCTCCTTCTTCGCATCGGCCTGCTGGTCCTCCGGGAGGGAGTCCGCCGCGGCCAGGGCGATGGAGACGTTTTGGGTCATCAAGAGCTTTGTGTGATAGCTGCCCATGCGGGCCACGGTCTTGTTGTATAGGTAGAAGAACACCGCCGAGATGAACTGCGTGATGATGCCGGACGCGCTGGTCACATAGGCCGTCGTTGTGACCCCCAGGAACATGGCCGCCACCCCGGCGGTGATGAGCAGAGCGCCGAAAAGCGAGACCGCCAAGGTCGCGGCAAAGCCCCGCTGGGCCTGCTCTCGCGTTTGCAGATAGTACTGGTCCAGATACTTGCAGCTTATCTTGATGAGATTGTCATAGGCGGCGGAATCGGAGAGCGCGCCCTGCAGATCTACCATTTCAGAGACGGCCTGACGGCGGCGGGAGCTTTCCCGCCTGAGCGCCAGAAAGAGATGGAGATAGAGGTAGACGGTGGCGCCGGCCAGCACCCCCACCGCCGCCCACAGGAGGTACGTCAGACCGCCCTGAGGCGGCGCCGATACCCCGGCGGCGGCCAGATAGACGAGAGGCGGCGCGGCTGCGGCGGCGGCCAGCAGAACACCCACAAGGATCGTTTTCCAGACGGTAGGATCAGAGGCCTTTTTCATACTTTACGCTCCTTTCACAAGCTCGGAGGAGAACGCGCCCGTCCGCCCTCCCCCTTAAAAGGACTTCTATTTCCTTATGTCCCCAAATCGACAATTTGTTACACGCTTTTTTATTTTTTTCTTTTTTTGTTTCCGCCCCGCCCCGCCCGCGCCTGTCGAAAAAAGTACAAATTTCCGCGCAAGTATGGTATAATAACCGCATACGCGGTTATTATATATGTTTTCAGCCTTTTTCCACGCCCGCCGGAGCATGGTGGGCGATATTTCGGACACCTCAGAGGGTATACTGGGAGCAGTCAAAAAGAAAGGCAGGTCTTGGTATGGCAAAGGCATCGGCGCAAAAGCTGAAGATCCTCTATGTGATGGACTATTTTTTGAGGAACACCGACGAGGACCACCCCGCCTCCATCGCCGACCTCTCGGCGTATCTGGAGGAGCAGGAGATCTCCGTCCAGCGCAAGACCCTCTATGACGACATCGAGACTCTGCGGGTCTTCGGCATGGACATCCTCAAGACCAACGCCGGGCGCAGCTACGGGTATTATCTGGCCAGCCGCGATTTTGAACTCCCGGAGCTGAAGCTTTTGGTGGACAGCGTGCAGTCGTCCAAGTTTATCACCCACCGCAAGACGGCGGCCCTGATCGGCAAGATCGAAAAGCTCACCAGCGTTCACCAGGGCAAGCTCCTCCAGCGCCAGGTCTATGTGAAGAATCGGATCAAAACCATGAACGAGTCCATCTACTACAACGTGGACGAGATCCACAACGGAATCTCCCGCAATCAGAAGATCCGCTTCAAATATTTTGACTTCGCCCTGGATAAAAGCCGGCATTTCCGCCACGACGGGGCTTGGTACATCGTCAGCCCCTACGCGCTGACCTGGGACGACGAAAATTATTACCTGGTGGCCTACGATTCTGCGGCGGACTCCATCCGGCACTACCGGGTGGACAAGATGATGAACATTTCCGCCATCCCGGAGGCCAGGGACGGCGAGGAGGCGTTCCGGGCGATGGATATGGCCCAGTACTCCAAGACGGTATTCGGTATGTTCGCCGGGGAGCCGGAGACGGTGGTGATGCGCTTTGACAGCCGCCTGGTTGGCGCGGTGCTTGACAGGCTGGGCCAGGACGTGATGATCATTCCCGACGGACAGGACAAGTTCACCGTGTCCGCGAAGGTGGTGGCAAGCCCCCAGTTTTTCGCCTGGGTGTTCGGCTTTGGGGACATGGCGGAGATCATAAGTCCCGAAGGCGTGGTGGAGGGTATGCGCCGGCAGTTGGAAAGCGTCTCGGCGCTCTACCGGCCCTGACCCCGCCATCTTATAATGTTTCGGATAGGCGCCGGGGTGAGGCATTTGCGTGCGTGTTTACAATCTATCTTTTTCGGACGCCGTTTCAAAAGGAGCCTCGCTATTATTTTCGACGCAATATTATTGGAAAGCTGATCGATCACAGTATCAACTGACATACGCACAATCACCTTGAGAAGTTTAATGAGCCTGCTTGTTGAGCAGTTGGCTGCATTTTCGCATGATGGTTGGCCATCATATATGTAGGCTGCTCCAGTCGTGCCGCTATCGAAGCTGTTATCGATGCTGGGTGTGCTGCTGCTTGACCGAGGAGGAAACGCGGTATTGATGAACAGACTAAGGATGAAGGCCAAAATGACAACCAAGAACCGACAGAACAGATTTTTCATTTCTTTTGATCCTTTCTTTTTTTCGTTTGATTTGTTTGGGCACCCCTACATTGAACAGTATGGCGTAATGAGTTGCCGCCTAAATTTTCGATTCGGCTGTCCTGCGTGCACGAGAACGGATTCTTCGCCCGAAAACAAATAGGTGGCCCGGAAAATCCGGGCCACCTATGCTAATATTTATATATAAAATATATGCAATATATACTATATACAAGCATATATGAAGGTTTTCGCTGAATCTGAATGAATTTTAGAATTAATAAAAAATTTACAAAGGACCTGGGCTTTTACCCAGGTCCTTTGTAGTATACTCATCAAAAGTGAGCGGGAGAAGTTAACTCTCAATGAAATATCCGATTTTAGAAATTATGATTGGCGTTATTTGCGAACCACTGGACGGCGTAAATTTCGCCTTTCCCTACATAGACACTGCAAACCATCTCATTCATTGTTTTCATAAGGATATTTGCCTTGTGGTCATGGTCGCTCGTCCACAGGTTGAAAAAGTAGCGAGCTTTTGTTTCGGGTTTGTTCGGAGTATATAGGACACCGTCAACATCCATATAATAAAAACAACATGGGCAATATTCTCACGACTGAAATTAATGGAAACTCCGTATTCCCTTTGGAGGTCCTGAATGACTCCGCTTGGGCGGGTGTGATTATACTTTACGGACAGTTCTTCGGCTCTTGCATTTGCGGCATTTTGAGCGTTGGGCATTTCGCTGGCATAGCTTACTTCAGAAACCCCAGCCTCTCTCCGCGCCTCATTCACCGGCTTGAGCGTCTCGGCGCTCTACCGGCCCTGACCCCGCCCGCTTCTTAAAAATATCTGCCCTTTCTTCTTTACTTTTTAAAATGTTGTGATATACTTATTTATAATTGGGGACTTGGCCTTCCTGGAGGTGTGCCATGCTGGTTTACTCCGTCATTATGTTTATGGGCGCGGCGCTGTTTTCGGCGCTCGGCATAGCGGTTTATAAGGGCAAAACCGAGCTGATCCACCAATATCATCAGACCAAGGTTCAGGACAAGGCCGCTTACGGAAGGGCCTTTGGAAAAGTGCTGTTCATTTTTGCCCTGGCGATGCTGCTCAGTGGAATCATGGGCCTTTTTGCCGGTACGAATCTTATCGGCGGCGTCGCCGTTGCGGTCCTCTTGACAGGCATTTGCGTTGGAATTATTTGCCTTGTCAAAGTGCAGAACAAATACAACAGCGGCGTATTTTGACCCCGCCGTCAAAGCAGCGATGCTGGGCCAGAATAGCCCCCTGCCCCGGCGCCCCCGAAGGGGTGCCGGGGTTTAAGACGGGGCTATCACGTTTTGGGGTTTATTCCTTTGTTGTCCCCTTCATGTTGATTCGGGCATTCTGTTCTCTTCATTTCACGCGCGGAATGTTCTGCGCGGGGTTTTCTGTTAAATAATTGAGCCATCTGTGGATTTACACAGTCTAACAGGCCAATAGCAAATTGGATGATGTCTAAAATGTCGTTAATTTGTAGTAGAAAATTTTCCGACGCTTCGTGTACGGCACCGTGCTGCTTGAACTCTTCGGTGTTTGCGGCGCATGAACATGAGGTAGCATTACAGCAACCATTGCCCTCTTCAGGAAAACGGTATGTACCTAACGATTCCCCCGCAAAGGCGATGATTGTCGCCAAGGACAACACGAGGACGAAAACCCTGCTTAATAATTTCTTCATTGTTTTACCTCTTTTACTTGACGAGAGTTAGAACACTTACAAAAAATGCGTCCTACACTACTATTATAGAAGAAAGCAATTATGAGAAAATCTGCGATATGGGCATTCTGCGCCTTTAGAATGGATTTTCCACCCAAGCACAAAAAAGTGGCCCGGAAATTCCGGGCCACTTTCATATATATCATATATATCTTAAATTTTATGATTGGCGTTATTTGCCTTGCGGTTGTGTAATTTAAACCAATTTGCGCGATGTTCTCTCAGCTGAATATGTACCCCGGCCGGGGCCGGGGCGGGTCATTTCAAATACGTCTTGAGCCGTTCGATGTTGTCGTGCTCAAAGGTGATGAGCTTCTGGGCCAGCCCCAGTGCCTCCGGGGAGGCGTTCTGATGGCCGTTCACCACCTTGGTCATCTGGATGATGCCCATGTTGGACCCCTTGATCATCAGCTCCGCCAGGTGTTCCGTCTCATCGTTCATCATGGTGTTCATGGTGACGCCCATCTTCATGCCCAGCTTCTTCATCTCGCCCACCGGCTCCGGGTGCCCGCCCAGATTGACGATGCGCGCCGCCGCCTCGCCGCCGATGGAGTCGTATTCCTGCTTCTGCGTCTCCAGGTCGGAGATAAAGGACGTGTCCGTCGCCTGGGGCAGGAGGTCGGTGATGGACTGAGAGCCGGTCCGCGCGTTGCGGTAGACCGAGTTCAGCACGGTTATATCAACGTTTTCCGCCATATTGTCTGCTCCTTTCTTGTATTCGCCCATAGTTTGTGATAAAATAGGCGGGAATAAACGGCGTTTGGAGAGGAAATTATGAACTGGCTTGAGATCACCGTCAACACCTCCCACGAAAAGCTTGACCCTCTGACCGCCCGCCTCACCGCCCTGGGCGTGGACGGGTTCATCACGGAGGACGAGGCCGACGTGAAGGAATTTCTGGAAAACAACAAAAAATACTGGGACTACGTGGACGACGCTTTTTTGAAGCGTATGTCCGGGGTGTGCCGGGTCAAATTCTACCTGGAGGACTCCGATTCCGGCAGGAGCGAGCTTGCCCGCCTGTCCGCGGCCATGCCGGAGTGCGAGCTTCATGCGCGTTCCGTGCGGGATGAGGACTGGGAGAACAACTGGAAGGAGTACTACAAGCCCATCGAGGTTGGCCGCAAGCTTGTGATCGTTCCCCGGTGGCTGGACGTCCCCGATACGGACCGGGTGAAGCTGCGGCTGGACCCCGGCCTCATCTTCGGCACCGGCGCCCACGCCACCACGCAGCTGTGCCTGGCGGGGATCGAGGAATACGCCCCCGGCCGGCGGGTGCTGGACCTGGGCTGCGGCAGCGGTATTTTGGCCATCGGGGCGCTGCTGCTGGGGGCGGACCGGGCCGTGGGCGTGGACATCGATGACAAAGCCCCGGCGGTGGTCATGGAGAACGCCGCCTGCAACGGCATCGGCCCGGACCGCCTCGCCGCCTTTTCCGGCGACGTCCTCTCCGACAGGGCGCTCTCCCGCCGCCTGGCAGGAGAGAAATTCGGCCTCGTCCTGATGAACATTGTCGCCGACGTGATCATCGCGCTGTCGCCGAAGGTCCCGGACTTCATGACGGCGGACGGGACGTTCATCTGCTCCGGCGTCATCGAGGGGCGGCAGGACGAGGTCCGGGCCGCCCTGGAAAGCGCGGGCCTTGCCGTCCGCGAGCACCGGCAGAAGGACGGCTGGCACGCATACATCTGCGGGGCATAAGGGCAAAAAAATATGGCCGGGGATCGTGAAAATCCCCGGCCTTTTCGCCGCCCTTTTCCCGCAGAGCTTTTACATCTCCCGAAAGCCCTTGCCGATGATCTGGGACGAGTTGACCATGGTGATGAAGGCGTTGGCGTCGATGCTCCTGATGAAGTTGCGCAGATACACGGCCTGGCGGCGGGAGAGCACGGTGGTGATCATGACCTCCGCCTTGCCGGAAAACGCGCCTTCGGCGCGGGTGATGGTGGCCCCGCGCCGGAGCTTTGTGAGGATGAACTCCTTGATCTCCTCCGGGTGGGAGGAGATGATGGTGCAGTATTTGCGGGAATTGATGCCGTCTATGACGATGTCCACCAGGAACACCTTCATGAGAAGCCCTGTCAGGCTGTAGAGGGCGGTCTTGATGTCGAAGATGAAGAACGTGCAGGCGGTAATGGCAAAATCCGGGACCAGCAGCGCCTTCCCCACCTCAAGGGAGGTCCGCCTGGAGAGGATCATGGCGATGATGTCCGTGCCGCCGGTGGAAGCGCCGATGTTGAAAACAAGCGCCGTGCCCACGCCCGGCAGGATCACCGCCCAGATGACCTCCAGAAGCGCGTCGTCCGTCAAAGGGGCCTTCAGCGGCACAAGCCACTCGAACATGGCCACGTACACCGACAGCGCCACGGAGGCGTAGATGGTCCCCCACCCGAAGCTCTTCCCCAGAAAGAGGAAGCCCACCAGGATCAGCGCCGCGTTGATGATGAACATGGCGCCGGAGACGTTCAGCCCCGGCCAGAGGGCCGACATGATGACGGCGAGGCCCGATGTGCCGCCCATGGCGAAATGGTTGGGCGACTTAAAGAGCGCGATGCCCGCCGCCGTGGCGATGAGTCCGGCGTTGAGGATCAGGAACCAAACGGCCCACTGCCTGGGCGTTTTCTTCATCATTGGAGGAGTCCCCCTTTTTCTTCCTTTCGGGGACATTATATAGCGGGACATGCCAAAATGCAAGAAAAATTTCAAACGCCCCGCCCCGCGCCCGCGTCAAAAGCGGCGTCCCCGCCCTGACAGGCAAAGACGCCGCCTTTTTTCCTTTTAGCCAAAGACATGGGCGACCAGGGCGCAGACGAAAACGCCCATCAGCGCGGGGAGAACAGCCGCCAGCACGGTCCATTTGAGGCTCCCCGTCTCCTTCCTGACGGTCAGCAGCGTTGTGGCGCAGGGCCAGTGCAGGACGGTGAAGAGGGCGGTGCAGACGGCGGTCACCGCCGTCCAGCCGTTGGCCCGCAGCAGCTCCCCCAGGGCGGAGACGCTCTCGTACCCCTGAAAGGTGCCGGAGGCGGCGTAGGCCATGATCATGATGGGGACCACCGTCTCGTTGGCGGGGATGCCCAGGAGAAAGGCGGTGAGGATGACCCCGTCCATGCCCAGAAACCGCCCCACGGGGTCCAGCGCCCCGGTGACGGCGTGGAGCACCGTGACGCCGCCCACGCGGACGTTTGCCGTGAGCCAAATGAGCAGGCCCGCCGGGGCGGCCACGGCGGCGGCGCGGCCAAGGACGAACAGCGTGCGGTCGAGCAGCGACCGAACGATCACCTCGCCCACCTTCGGCGCGCGGAAGGGCGGCAGCTCTAAGGTGGGGGAGGAGGGTTCGCCCCGGAGGACCGTGCGGCTCAGCGCCCACGAGGCCAGGAACGTCGCCGCCACCCCCGCCAGGATGAACCCGGTCAGCGCCAGCGCGGCCAGCGCCGCGCTTCCCGCCCCGTGGCCGGTCACCAAAAAGAGGGTGATGAGGGCGATGAGGATGGGGAACCGCCCGTTGCAGGGCACCAGCGAGTTGGTCAGCACGGCGATCAGCCGCTCCCGTCTGGAGTCGATGATCCGGCAGCCCACCACCCCGGCGGCGTTGCAGCCGAAGCCCATAGCCATGGTCAGGCACTGCTTCCCGCACGCCCCCGCCCGGCGGAAGCCGGCGTCCAGGTCGAAGGCCACCCGCGGCAGATACCCCAGGTCCTCCAAAAGGGTGAACAGGGGGAAAAAGATAGCCATGGGCGGCAGCATCACGCTGGTGACGTAGCTCAGCACCCGCCACACGCCGGAGATCAGCGCCTCCGTCAGCCGATCCGGCGCCCCGGCGCTCACCAGCCCCCGCCGCATGACCTCCCCGGCCCGGTTGAAGAGGGCGTAGAGCAGGTCGGAGGGGCCGTTGGCCCCCTTGATGGTGATGAAGAAGATGAGGGCCAGAAGCAGGAGCATCACCGGGATGCCCGTGGCCCGGCGCGTCAGAAAGCGGTCCACGCGCAGCTGCCGCTCCCCGTAGCCCGACGGCCCCCGGACGCACTCCCGGCAGAGCGCCTCCGAGCAGGCGAAGATCCCGGAGATGAGAAGGTCCCCCACCTCCGCCTCCTCGATGCCGGCGCTTTTGAGAAGCTCCCGCGCCTGTCCAAGGGCCTTGGCGGCCTCCGGCCTTTCCCGGAGGGGGAAGCCCAGAAAATCGTCAATCTTCTCTAAAAACCGCGCGTCCCCCTCTAAAAGCCGCAGGGCGGCGAACCGGGCGTTCAATTTCCCGTCCAGAAGGTTCTCCAGCGCCATCTCCAGCACGTTGACCGCCGCCTCCACGCCCTGCGTATAGCGCGGCGTGTAGGCGTAGGGCCGGGGGGAGAAGTCCGCGATGGCCCGCTTGAGGTCCGAAAGCCCCCGCCCCTTTCGCGCCGCCATGGGGATGACCGGCACGCCCAGCAGGGCAGAAAGCTTCTCCGTGTCCACGGCGATGCCCCTCTTTTTCGCCTGATCCATGAGGTTGACGGCCAAAATGACGTTGGGCGTCACCTCTAAGATCTGGAGCGCCAGGTTGAGATTTCGCTCCAGCGCCCCGGCGTCGCAGACCGCCACCACAAGGTCCGCCCCGCCGAAGGCGATGTAGTCCCTGGCCGCCTCCTCCTCCGCCGACGAGGCCCGGAGGGAGTAGGCCCCCGGGATGTCCACCAGGGCGTAGCTTTTGCCCTCAAGCGCAAAGCGGCCGGAGGCGGTGAGGACGGTCTTCCCCGACCAGTTGCCCGTGTGCTGGTGAAGGCCGGTGAGGCCGTTGAAAACGGTGCTTTTTCCCACGTTGGGATTCCCCGCCAGGGCGGCGGTGAGCTGCGCGGGAGCCTCCCGCGTCTCGCCCTCTTTGGCGGCGGCGCGCCCCACGGAGCGCAATGTAAGTCCCATGCGAGCCTCCCCTATACGCCCGCCACGGTCACAGCCGCGGCGTCCTGCCGCCGGAGGGCGATGACCGCGCCGCGCACCATGTACGCCCGCGGATCCCCGGCGGGCGCGGAAAAGAGGCTGGTCACCCTGGCCCCGGCGGTAAACCCCAGATCCATGAGCCTGCGCCGGGCGTCCCGCTCAAGACCGACGGCCCGCACCACGCCCACGGAGCCCTCCGGCAGGGAGAAAAGTGATCTATCCATAAACGATCTGTCCTTTCTGACCGAATGTGTCGTGCTATCCTATGTCTGCGCTCCCTCCCTTGCCACCCCGCCGCCCGCCGGGAAGCGGCCTTGTTGCATTGGAACATCATATATGCTATAATCCAGGACAAGAGACAACGGGAGGTGTGCCGCCATGGTGAAACGCCGTATTTCCTTCTGAGGCGATAGAAGGAAATATGACCTATCCTTCTATCGTTTCCGAAAGGCGAAACAATAGAAAGGATAATCAAAATGAAGAAATATCTGCGCAGGAACAGCGCCTATTATATAGGGGCTTTGGTTTTTGTACTCATCAGCACGGTCTTCGCGGTGGCGCTGCAATTTTTCAAGGGCGATGTTCTGGACCGTGCGCTGGCCGGTGACGCGGCGGCAGCGATCAAATACGCGGCTTTGCTGATCGGGTTTATTCTTGGCGAGGTGCTCTTCTATTACGGCTACAGAAGGTTCAGCGACCGATTTTCCGTGGGCTGCCTTCGGCTTTTGAAGCGCGATATTTTCGCCGGCATCATTGGCCGGGACTACGTCGCGTACAAAGAAAAGCCGCAGGGGGAGTATGTGGCCAAATACACGGGCGAGGCCGACATGATCCGCTCCCGCTATTTTCAGATGCTGCCCCTCCTGTGGGAGATCCTGCTGAAAATCATCTTTGTCAACGTCGCCCTGTTCCTTTTGGATTGGCGGATCGCGCTCATCACCATCGCGCTTTTGACCACGCCGCTGTACGTCCCCAAGCTCATTGAAAAACGCCTGCAAAAGGCGACGGACGAATACATTCAGTCGGTGGAAGAGAATCTGGCAAAGGTGAACGACTGGCTCAGCGGCTTTGAGATCATCAAGAATTTTTCCGTCGAGGGGCAGATCCTCTTCAGGTTCGATGAATCCAACGCTTCATCCATGGACAAGCTTCTCCGGGATACGGTCCTGGGGGCGGCGGCGCAGCTCATCACAACGCTGATCTCGTACCTTTCGTATTTTATCGTGCTTGCGTGTTCCACCTGGCTTGTCCTGTCGGGAGAATTTTCGGCGGGGGATTTCTTCGTCGCCATCGGCATGATCGACCAGCTCTCCTATCCGTTGATCTCTCTGGCGGAGATCATCCGCCAGCTTATCGCCATCCGGCCCTCCTGCGCGGCGATGGAACAGTTCGTCTCACACGTCGCCAGCGGCGCCAATACGAACGCCCTGCCCTGCGTTGAGAGAGAAATCCGATACGAGGGCGTTTCCTTCGGTTATACCGATGACTGCCCGCTTTTCAAGGACTTCACCTTCACCGCGGAAAAAGGCAAAAAATATCTGATCAAGGGTCCCAGCGGCTGCGGAAAGACCACCGCCGTCAATTTGCTTCTGCGCTATTATGACGTTGCAAGCGGCCGGATCACCGTTGACGGGACGCCTGTCACCGCGTATGGGTCAACCTATTCGGCGATCACCGTTGTGAGGCAGGAGGCGGTCTTGTTCCACGACACGCTGAGAAACAACCTGACGATGTACCGCGATGTGCGCGATGAAGAACTCATAAAGATGCTGCATAGCCTCGGCCTTGACAGATTCGCCGATTTGCGGTCGCTGGATACCGTCATCACGGAAAACGGCGCGAATCTTTCCGGCGGCGAGAAAAAGCGCGTTTGCCTGGCGCGGGCGCTGCTGCGGAACACGGACGTCCTGATCCTTGACGAGCCGCTTGCCAATCTCGACGAAGACACCGCAGAGAAGATCGAGGACCTGCTCCTGTCCATTTCCGGGAAGCTGCTGCTTGTTGTGTCTCACCAGTTTTCGGAGGAAAAGCTGCGCCGGTTCGACGATGTGATCGTGCTGGGAGCATAGCAAAACGCCATATGAAAGGGGCCAATGGCCTGGGAAGATCTCTTCCGGGCCATTGGCTCTCCTTTTTCAATAGCGCCGCCGCCCGGCCCCGCCGGGACAGGGGACCCGCCGGGGCCGGGAAACACTTGACTTTGGCGGCAATTTTGTTATAATTGGATTTACTTGTTGATACACTCACACCGAAAGGACGACCGTTTATGGCTGAAATGGAGAGCCGCAATTTTATCGAGGCCTTTGTGGCGGAGGACATCGCCCCCGGCGGGCGGTTTGAGGGGATGCAGGTCCACACGCGCTTCCCGCCTGAACCCAACGGATACTTGCACATCGGCCACTGCAAGGCCCTGTGCATCGACTTCGGCACCGCCCAGCGTTTCGGCGGCATCTGCAACCTCCGCATGGACGACACCAACCCCGCGAAGGAGGACACCGAGTACGTGGACGCCATCAAGGAGGACATCCACTGGCTGGGCTTCGACTGGGACGATCGGTTTTTCTACGGCTCGGACTACTTTGAAAAGACCTACGAGCTGGCCGTCGGCCTCATCAAAAAGGGCCTGGCGTACGTGTGCGAGCTGACGCCTGAGCAGTTTCGTGAATACCGGGGGGACACCAACACCCCCGCCCGCTCCCCCTGGCGCGACCGGCCCGTGGAGGAGAATCTGGACCTCTTCCAGCGCATGAAGGCGGGCGAGTTCCCGGAGGGGAAGTACACCCTGCGGGCGAAGATCGACCTTGCCTCCGGCAACTTCAATATGCGCGACCCGGTGCTCTACCGCATTCGGTATATCGAGCACCACCGCCAGGGCACCAAGTGGTGCATCTTCCCCATGTACGACTTCGCCCACCCCATTCAGGACGCCTTAGAGGGCATCACCCACTCCCTGTGTTCCCTGGAATATGAGGACCACCGGCCCCTCTACGACTGGGTCATCAACAACACGGACGTGCCCTCGCGCCCACGGCAGATCGAGTTTGCGCGGCTGGGCATCGACCACACCGTCATGAGCAAGCGCAAGCTCCGCCGCCTGGTGGAGGAGGGCTGGGTCTCCGGCTGGGACGACCCCCGGATGCCCACCCTGTGCGGCCTCCGGCGGCGCGGCTACACCCCCGCCTCCATCCGTGCCTTCACCGACAAAATCGGCGTGGCCAAGGTCTCCTCCACCGTGGAGTACGCCCTCTTGGAGTCCTGCCTCCGGGACGACCTGAACGTCCACGCCCCCCGCCGCATGGCGGTACTGCGCCCGGTGAAGCTCATCATCGACAACTACCCGGAGGGCAAGACCGAGACGGTGGAGGTGGAGAACAACCCCAACGACCCGGAAGCCGGCGTCCGCGCCGTCTCCTTCTCGCGGGAGCTGTGGGTGGAGCGGGACGACTTTATGGAGTCGCCGGAGCCGAAATATAAGCGCCTTTACCCCGGCGGCCCGGAGTGCCGCCTGAAGGGCGCGTACCTCGTGACCTGCACCGGGTGCGACAAGGACGAAAGCGGAAACGTGACCGCCGTTCACTGCACCTACGACCCGGACTCCCGGGGCGGGGACCCCGCCGACGGGCGGAAGGTGAAGGGCGCGACGCTCCACTGGGTGGACGCCGGGACGTGCGTGGACGCCCAGGCCCGGCTCTACTCCAACCTCTTCTCCGTCCCCGACCCCGACGCGGCGGAGGATTTCACCGCCTGCATCGACCCCGCCTCCCTTGAGGTGGTGGAGGGCTGCAAGGTCGAGGCGGCCCTGGCGGAGGCGCAGCCGTGCGACGACTTCCAGTTCCTGCGCCTGGGGTATTTCACCCTGGATAAGGACTCAAAACCGGGAGAGCTTGTTTTCAACCGCTCCGTGGCGTTGAAGGACGGGTTCAGAAAGTGAGGAAGAGATGAAGCTGAGCACCCTTTATTGGATCCTCACCGGCGTTTTCGTGGCGTTCACCGTCGTGGCGGCCGTCTGCTACTTCCGCACCGGCGGCAATATGAGCACCCTGGTGGTCATCGCCCCCTGCGCCGTGGCGCTGCTGATGTCCAACCTCGCCGTCCGCGCCCGCAACGAGGGGAAATAAAAGTCTCAATTTGACGTTCCATATAGGGGGCTTGTATGGAAATAAGGCAAGAACGGGCAGACGATCATCATACGGTCTTTCAGGTCGTAAAAGAAGCGTTTTCTCATGCCGAACACAGCGATGGAAACGAGCAGGAGCTTGTGACCAAATTGAGGGCCGCTCCGGCCTTTATTCCAGGACTCTCCCTTGTGGCAGTGGAAGACGGCAAAATCGTGGGTCATATCCTTTTTACCAAAATTACCATAGGAGAAGCCGTCGAACTTGCTCTCGCGCCGCTTTCCGTTCTTCCGTCCTGTCAGCGGAGAGGGATCGGGCTGGCGCTTATCCGGGAGGGACACCGTATCGCCAAACAGCTGGGGTATGACTACTCTGTGGTGCTGGGTTCCCCGGCTTATTATCCGCGTGCCGGTTATCTCCCGGCGAGCTTATACGGAATAGAAGCGCCATTTGAAGTGCGGGACGAGTACTTCATGGCGTTCAAATTACAGGATGATGCGCCTTCGGTGAAAGGCGTGGTCAGATATGATCCTGCTTTTGAAATTGATTGACCCCTTTTGCGTATGTCAGCGAATATGTACACCTGTCACAGCTCCGACACTCCGGGAACACAAAAGGAGATCAGGAGTTGTCGAAAAAGGCCAATGCCCTTTTTCGACAATCTAAAAAAAGAGCGCCGCAAGGCGCTCTTTTTTATCTGATCATGCCCTTTTTCCGGCGGAGGAAATACACCCCGAACTCAAAGACCAGCATACACGTCCACCCGGCGGCACAGGCGTAGGCCTCGCCCACGATGCCCATCTGGGGGACCCAGGCCAGGACGCAGAGGGTGCGGACGGAGATCTGGATAATGGTGGAGATCAGCACCACGGTCATGGATCCCATGCCCCGGAAGAAGCCCTGAATGGCGTTGGTGAGGCCCGGCATGATGAAAAACCACGCCTTCACCGCAAGATAGCTCACGCCCATGACCACGATCTCCGCGTTTTCGTTGGGGGAGAGCAGGCGCATGGCCGGCTCCTTCAGGGCCAGGACCAGGGCGCAGATGATCGGGTAATAGCACAGGGCGATGAGCAGGCCCCGCCGGAGCGTCCGGCGCACCCGGTCCGACTCCCCCGCCCCCCGGTTCTGGGCGGTGCAGGTCATGATGGCGCTGCCCAGGCTCTGGGTGGGGATGCGGCCGTAATCGTCGATGCGGCAGGCCCCGTTGAAGGCGTCCACCGCCGCCACGCCCTGGAGGTTGATGGTGCGCTGGATGAGGAGCTTCCCCACCGGCTGGGCCGCCTGTTGAAGGGCCGTGAGAGCGCCGCTCTTCACCGTCTCCTTCAGAAGCTCCCGGTCCACCACCATGTCCCCGCGCCGCAGGGAGAGCTCCGGCACGCGCCGCTCGATCCACAGGATGCACAGCGCGACGGACACCCCCTCGGCGATGACGGTAGCCAGCCCCGCCCCGGCCACGCCCATGTGGAGCGCCGCCACGAAGAGAAGGTCGAGGCAGATGTTGATGCCGCAGGAGATCCCCAGGAACCACACCGACGTGCGGGAATCCCCGATGGCCCGGAGGGCGGAGGAGAGGATGTTGTACTGGAAGGTAAACAGAAAGCCCACGAAGATGATGCGCAGATACGTGAGGGCCATGTCAAAGGAACTCTCCGGCGCGCGGATGAGCCTCAAAAGCGCCGGCGAGAAAAGGGTGCCCAGCAGAAAGACGCACAGCGAAAAGACCAGCCCGAAAAGGATGGTGGTGGAGAACTCCCGGCGGAGCCGCCGGGTCTCCTTCGCGCCGTAGAACCGGCTCATCAGCACCGACGCGCCGATACCCATGCCGGAGGCCCCCAGCACCATCACCGTCATGATGGGGTCCGACACGCTCACCGCCGCCAGCGCGTCCGCGCCCAGATTCTTCCCGATGATGATGGAGTCCGCCGCGTTGTATGTAAGCTGCATCACGTTTCCCAGTACCATGGGCACGGCGTAGCGCAGGAGATGCCGTGTGATGGAGCCGCGCGTCATATCCGCCTTGGCCAAGCGATCGCCTCCCGGAAGGTTTTTGGCTATTATACAACCGAAACGAGCGAATGTAAATCCCCACGCGCCCGTCCCGGATAGATTTTCCGAGCATCCCCCCGGCGGGGCGCGGGATTACTCAAATTTCGGAGAGCGGTACCCAAAGACCACCGGCTTCACCTCCGGCGTCAGCGGGGCGAAGGTGTAGCCCCGCTCCCGCAGGGAGGCTATGATCGATGGAAGAGCCTCTACGGTTGTGGACCGGGCGGGGGCAAAAATCCCCCGGAGCCTTCGCTCCGGGGGACGGTCGCGTTTGTCAGATCACTCGGCGTGGTCCACGGTGTACATATACTCGATGAGGTCCACGACCTTATTGCTGTAGCCCCACTCGTTGTCGTACCAGGCGACGACCTTTACGAAGGTGTCGGTGAGGTACACGCCGGCGTTGGCGTCGAAGATGGAGGTGTGGGGATCGTGGATGAAGTCGGAGGACACGACAGCGTCCTCGGTGTAGCCCAGAACGCCCTTCAGCTCGCCCTCGGCGGCCTCCTTCATGGCGGCGCAGATGTCGGCCTTGGTGGCGGGCTTCTCAAGGTTGGCGGTCAGGTCCACAACGGACACGTCCAGGGTGGGGACGCGCATGGAGATGCCGGTGAGCTTGCCGTTGAGGGAGGGGATGACCTTGCCCACGGCCTTGGCGGCGCCGGTGGTGCTGGGGATGATGTTGCCGGCAGCGGCACGGCCACCGCGCCAGTCCTTGGAGGACACGCCGTCAACGGTCTTCTGGGTGGCGGTGGTGGAGTGGACGGTGGTCATAAGGCCCTCCTTGATGCCGAACTTGTCGTTCAGGACCTTGGCGATGGGGGCCAGGCAGTTGGTGGTGCAGGAGGCGTTGGAGACATAGTCCATGTCCTTGGTGTAGGTCTTGTTGTTGACGCCCATGACGAACATGGGGGTGTCGTCCTTGGAGGGGGCGGACATGACGACCTTCTTGGCGCCGCCCTTCAGGTGAGCGGAGGCCTTCTCCTTGGTCAGGAAGATGCCGGTGGACTCCACGACGTACTCAGCGCCCACCTTGCCCCAGGGCAGGTTGGCGGGGTCCTTCTCGCAGAAGACGGCGATCTCCTTGCCGTTGACGATGATGGAGTGGTCGGTGTGATCAACGGTGCCCTCGAAGCGGCCATGGATGGTGTCATACTTCAGCATATACTCCATGTAGTCGGGGGTGATGAGGTCGTTGATGCCCACGACCTCAACGTTGGGATGATCGAGGCTGGCGCGGAACACCAGGCGGCCGATGCGTCCGAAACCGTTGATACCAATTTTGATGCTCATAGTAAAGACCTCCAAAAAATAAAATTTTTTAACGGATCCAGGTCAAAAAAGCGCCGTGGGAGACAGAACACATTGGCACTTTTTTAACGATTCATATTATACTGCGCCTGCGTGAAAAAATAAAGACCTTTTTCAAGATTCCCGCCGATTTTTTCTTATTTGCCCAAATTCCGTTGAATTTTTTCCCGATTTCTGTTATCATTACATGGCTGGCCGGATTTGGACGGAAACGCGGTTGATACTCCGCCCCGTCCCGGCATATAGTAAATGCGGCGGCCCGGGATGCCGCCTTAAAAAACGGAAAGGGCCATGTGGGAGCGGGGAATGAGCAGGGAGAAGCTTTTGGGCGCGTTTGACGCCCATCCAGAGCCGGCTTTTGCCGTGGAGGGGAGCCGAATCGTCTATGAAAATCTGGCGGCGCGCCGCCTGATGGTGGAGGACGCGGTGGGGAGACGTGCGCAGGAGCTGTTTGACCAGGGCCTCCTGCCGCCCAACCCCGCGCCCGCCTCCGGCGTGCTCCGGCACAAGAAGCGGGAGTATACGGTGACGGCATCGGACTTTTCCGGGCTGAGGCTCCTGATGCTCAGCGCCCTGGCCCCCGGCACGGACCTGGCCATGAAGGCGCTGACCATGTTCACCGGGACCATCCGCTCGGACCTGGGGGCGCTCTTTACGTCCATATCCGTCCTGGCCGGACGCCTCCCGCCGGAGAGCCGGGAGACGCTGCTGCCCCTGCTTGCCAGGAGCGACAGGTCCGCCTGCCTCATCGCCCGGACGGCGGACAACTTCGCCCGCGTCTTCTGCGGGCTGGACCGGGAAGCGCATCCCGTGCCGCTGGACCTGCGGGTCCTGGTCCGGGACGTGACCGAGACGGTGGCCTCTTTGGAGATCGGCAAGCAGACGGGCCTTCGCTTCGAGGGCGGGGACGCGCCCCTGTCCATCATCGCCGACGGGCGGCTTTTGGAGATTATGCTGATGCACCTCATCTCCAACGCCGTCAAATACGCCGGGGACGGCGCGGAGATCCTGGTGTCGGTGAGAAAGAGCCGCCGGAATATGGCGGTGACCGTGGCGGACAACGGCCCCGGCGTCCGGCCGGAGCTTCTGGGCGACGTTTTCGCCGCTTACGCCTCCCCGGCGCAGGCCCTGGAACCCAGGGCCGGTTCCGGCCTGGGGCTGGGCGTGGTGCGGCAGATCGCCTCCCTCCACGGCGGCAGCGCCGTCATGGAGAGCGCCTACGGCCACGGGGCCTCCGTCACCGTGAGCCTCCCCCGCAACGACCCGGATCCCACCAGGGAACTCCACACCGGCTATAAAAACGACATCTCCATCTTCCTTATGCAGATGGCCGACGTGCTGGATTCGTCCGTGTACGAAAACCGCCCGCTCATGTAGCGCCCATAGCCTGCAAATTCCGGGCTTTTTCAGAAAAACACCCAAAAGCCTCCGAAAGCCTCCTGCGCATCTGCCGTGGGAGGCTTTCTTTTTTCGATGCACGTTTGATACAAAAAGATAGCCGCCTTGATGCCCTCCGGGGGTAAGCTTTCCCCGGAGGCGATGAAATATGTCGAAAAAAACCGTGGCGGTCCTCTTTGGGGGCGCGTCCAGCGAGTACAGGGTGTCCCTGTGGTCGGCGGCTTCGGTCCTGAAAAATTTGGACAGGGAAAAATTTGACGTGATCCCCATTGGGATAACCGTGTCCGGGGACTGGTACAGGGTCACCGGGGATGTGGAGCGCGTCGGGTCGGACGACTGGTGGGAGAACGTGGGGGAGCTTATCCCCGTGGCGGTCTCGGTAAGCCGCTCCGCGCCCGGATTTTTGGAGCTGCGGGGGTCCGAGTGGAGGCGGGTGGCGGTGGATGCCGTGTTCCCGGTCCTCCACGGCAGGAACGGCGAGGACGGAACCGTCCAGGGGATGCTGGAGCTGGCCGGGATCCCGGTGGTGGGCTGCGGGACGCTGGCCTCCGCCGTTGGGATGGACAAGGAGCGGGCGCACATTCTGGCCAACGCCGCAGGGGTCGCCGTGCCCCGGTCGGTGAGCTTCACCGCCGGGGACCGCAAAAAAGCCGTCACCCGCGCCGCCAGGATAGGCTATCCCCTGTTCGTAAAGCCCGCCAGGGCCGGTTCATCCTGCGGCGTCACGCGGGTGGAGAGGCCGGAGGACCTCCCCGCCGCCATGACCGAGGCCCTCGCCTATGACGACCGGGGCCTCATCGAGCAGGCCATCCCCGGCGTGGAGGTGGGCTGCGCCGTAATGGGCCGGGAGGAGCTGACGGTGGGGAGAGTGGACGAGATCGAACTCACCGGCGGCGTATTTGATTTCCGGGAGAAGTACGTGGGCGGGAGCGCCATGATCCACATACCTGCCCCGATCGCCCCGGAGACAGAGAGGCAGATCGCGGACGCGGCCAGGACTGTCTACCGCGCCCTGGATTGCTCCGGCTTTGCGCGGGTGGATATGTTTCTCACCCCCGGCGGGGACATCGTATTCAACGAGGTCAACACCATCCCCGGCCTCACTGCCCACAGCCGGTTCCCCGCCATGATGCGCGGCATCGGACTGGACCTCTCGGACGTGCTCACGGCGCTGGTGGAGATGGCCCTGTGAAGCGGCGGGAAGACGGGGGCAGCCCGGCGATCGACCTCTTCCGCCTCGCTGCGGCCATTTTGGTGACGGCCATCCACACCTCGCCCCTGGCCGCCCTTACACCGATAGGGGAGTTTTTCCTCACAAGCGTCCTCGCCCGCCTGGCGGTGCCGTTTTTCTTCATGACCAGCGGCTTTTTCACGGTGACAAGGTACGCAAGGGACAGGCGCGCCCTCTGGGCCTTTGAAAAGCGCACGGCCCTAATGTACCTCCTGGCGACGCTCCTCTATCTGCCGGTGAATATCCGAAACGGCTATTTTTCAAGGCCCGGTCTGGCGTGGGAGCTTATCCGCGACATCCTGTTCGACGGCACCTTCTATCACCTTTGGTATCTCCCGGCGGCGGCCCTGGGGGCGGCCATCGCCTGGGCGCTCATACGGAAGACCGATTACCCGTGCGCTTTCGCCGTCACGGGGGCGCTGGGCCTTGTGTGCCTTTTCGGGGACAGCTGGTTCGGGGCTGCGCCCCAGGCGGCGGGACCCTTCTACAGCGCCGTCTTTCGGGTCATGGACAGGACGCGGGGCGGCGTCTTTATGGCGCCGCTCTATTTCGTCCTGGGGGCGGCCCTCCGGGACACAAAGCGCCGTCCCTCCCGGCGCGTCAGCGCCTGGGGCTTCATGGTGACGCTGGTTTTGATGACCGGCGAGGCGCTGACCGTTGCGGCCCTCGGCTGGGCGCGGTATTATACCGTGTACCTGACGCTGCCCGCCTGTTCCTTCTTTCTCTTCGCGCTCCTGCTCACCGTCCGTGGCGGGAGGGTGAGGTGGGCCAGGTCCGCCGCCCTCGCCCTTTATATCGTCCATCCGCTGGCCATTATCGCCGTCCGGGCCGCCGCGAGGGCGCTGGGCCTCTGGGGAACGCTGGTGGACAACAGCGCCGTCCACTTTCTGGCGGTCTGCGCTCTTTCCGCCGCGGCGTCCTTCCCAGCGGCCGCGATATTTGAACGCCTCCGGCCCAAACGCGCCCCCTCCTCCACAGGACGGGCCTGGAGGGAGCTTGACATCCCGGCCCTGGAGTACAACGTCCGGGCGCTTGGCGCCCTGATGCCGCCGGACTGCTCGCTGATGGCGGTGGTAAAGGCCAACGCCTACGGCCATGGGGACTTTGAAGTGTCCCGCGAGCTTGACCGCCTGGGCGTGCGCGCCTGGGCCGTGGCCACGGTGGACGAGGGCGCGGCACTGAGGAGCTTCGGCGTGCACGGACAGATCCTTGTCCTGGGCTATACGCCCCCTGAGAGGGCCTGGGAGCTGCGCCGCCACCGCCTGACCCAGACGGTGATCAGCGAGGAGTACGCAAAGCGCCTTGACAGCGCCGGGGTGAAGCTGCGCGTACACCTGAAGCTTGATACCGGGATGCACCGCCTGGGCGTGCCTTGGGACGATATTCAGGCGGCGGCCGGAGTGTTTGCTCTGAAGCGCCTGCGTGTCACGGGCGTGTACACGCACCTTTCCTGCTCCGAGCTGCGGGACGGGAACAGCCGGGAGGAGACCCTAAAGCAGGACCGGCGGTTCCGCGCCGCCCTGCGGGGGCTGGAGGAGCGCGGCCTTGCGGTCCCGCCGTGCCATATCCAGAGTACCTACGGGTTTCTCAATTACCCGGAACTCAGCCGGGGCTTCATCCGGGCGGGCCTTGGCATTTACGGCGTCCTGTCGTCGCCGGACGAGTCCACGACCCTGTCCCCGGACCTGCGCCCCGTGCTGTCCGTGCGGGCGCGGGTGGCCCTGGTCCGCTCCGTGCCGGAGGGGGAGGGGGTGGGCTACGGCGGCCCCTTCCGCACACCGGGTGCGCGCCGCATCGCCATTCTGCCAGTGGGCTACGCCGACGGAGTCCCCCGTACCCTCAGCGGCGGCACGGGGTACGTACTCCTCCACGGCAGAAAAGCCCCGGTTGTCGGGGCCGTATGCATGGACCAAATGGCGGTGGACGTGACGGACATCCCCGAAGCCGCTCCGGGGGACGCGGCCACCCTGATGGGCCGGGACGGAGAGGAGACGCTCTCCGCCCCCACGGTGGCGGCATTGGCCGGGACCATCACCAATGAGCTTCTGAGCCGCCTGGGCGCGCGCCTTCCCACCGTGCTCCATGACTGAAAAAACCCTCAGCCCGGCGGTGCCGGGCTGAGGGTCTGAGACGGCGAAATTTTTTAAAAATAATTCAAAATAGTACTTGACAAATAATTATTTTTATGCTATACTTACTTTAAACTGAGGCGAGGAATCGAAGGAATGCCTCTCTCCCGGCGGCGTTTTTCGCAAAAACGCCGCAGTGCTCAAGCCCCTTTGCGAACACAAGCCCGGCCTCCCGCTTGACGGTGTCCAGGGCGTTCTCCGGGGTGATGCGCAGCCGTTCCCGAAGCTCTTCGGCCCACGCCGCGTGCTTTTCGGTGAGGGGGGAGGCGGTGAGGTCGCCGCCGGAGGCGAGGGCGTCCGCCACGGCGGACAGCTCCGCTTTCAGGCGCGAGGGGAGGACGGCCAGACCCATGACCTCGATGAGGCCGATGTTCTCCTTCTTGATGTGGTGGATCTCCTCGTGGGGGTGGAAAAGCCCCAGGGGGTGCTCCGGCGTTGTGATATTGTTGCGCAGCGCCAGATCCAGCTCAAAGTCCGTCCCTCTGCGGCGGGCGATGGGCGTGATGGTGTTGTGGGGCGCGCCCTCCGTCTCGGCGAAAATGAAGGCGCTCTCGTCGGTCCAGCCCCGCCACGCGGTGAGGATGCGGTCCGCCAGCTCCACCAGCCGCTGGGGCTTTGCCCCGCGTATGCGGATGACGGAGAGGGGCCAGTGCAAAATCCCGGCGGACACGTCCTCAAAGCCCCGGAACACCACGGGGGTGTCGATCCCCGCCCGTTCCATGGGGAACTCATAGCGCCCGCCCTGGAAGTGGTCGTGGGCCAGAATGGACCCGCCCACAATGGGCAGGTCGGCGTTGGACCCCACAAAGTAGTGGGGGAACTGGCCGACAAAATCCAGAAGCTTCCCAAAGCACGCCCGGTCGATCTTCATGGGGACGTGCTGGCGGTTGAAGCAGATGCAGTGCTCGTTATAGTAGACATAGGGCGAATACTGCAAAAACCAGGGGGAGCCGTTGATGGTGATGGGCACCACCCGGTGATTTTGGCGCGCCGGATGGTTGAGCCTGCCGGCGTAGCCCTCGTTCTCCGCGCAAAGCTGGCACCGGGGGTAGGCGGAGGCGGGGAGCGTCCTTGCCGCCGCGATGGCCCTGGGGTCCTTCTCAGGCTTTGAGAGGTTCACGGTGATGTCCAGCGTCCCGTAGGCGGTGTCCACCGTCCATTTCATGTCGCGGGCGATGCGGTCGCGCCGTATGTAGTTGGTGTCCTGAGAGAATTTGTAATACCAGTCTGTGGCCTCCTGCGGGCTGCGCTGGCGCAGCTCCTGAAAGCGGGCGGCCACCTGGGCCGGCCTGGGCGTCAGCCTGCCCATGAGGGCGGTGTCCAGAAGGTCCCGGTAGTCCGTGGAGTCGCCGGGGATGACGCCGCGCTGAAAGGCGTCCAGCGTCAGCTCGTCCAGCACAGCGGCCAGGTCAATGTCGCCCCAGGATCGCCCCGGATCGGCGTAGGAGTCCAGCTTCAGGACCTCCAAAACGGCGTTGGTGGCCCAGATTTTTTCACATTCCTCAATAAGCCCTGTCCGCAGGGCGTAGGTGACGAGCTGGGAGACGGCTTCGTTGATCATGGCCGCTCCTCAACTTTCATACCCATTCGGGTGGGCCTTGTGCCACGCCCAGGCGGTGGAGATGATGGTCTCAAGGTCCGCGTATTTCGGCTCCCAGCCCAGCACCGTCCTGGCCTTCTCCGAGGAGGCCACCAGCCGCGCCGGGTCGCCGGCGCGCCGGGGACCGATCTTGGCGGGGATGGGGTGGCCGGTGACGCGCCGGGCCGTCTCCACCACCTCGCGGTTGGAGAAGCCCACGCCGTTGCCCAGGTTAAAGACGTTGTTTTCGCCGCCGTTCAGGAGGTAGTCCAGGGCGAGGATGTGCGCCTGGGCAAGGTCGGTGACGTGGATGTAGTCCCGGATGCAGGTGCCGTCGGGGGTGGGGTAGTCGTCGCCGAAGATGGTGAGCGCAGGGCGCTGGCCGTTGGGCACCTGGAGGATAATGGGGATGAGGTGCGTCTCCGGGTCGTGGGCCTCGCCGATGAGGCCGGAGGGGTGCGCCCCGCAGGCGTTGAAGTACCGAAGGGCCACATATCTAAGGCCGTGGGCGCGGCTGACCCAGCTCATCATGCGCTCCATGGAGAGCTTGGTCTCCCCGTAGGTGTTGGTGGGCAGGGTGCGGTCCGTCTCCAAAATGGGAACCCGCTCCGGCTCGCCGTAGGTGGCGGCGGTGGAGGAGAAGACGATCCGGCCGACGCCGTGGGCCACCATGGCCTGAAGCAGCACCATGGTGCCGTGGAGGTTGTTGTCGTAGTACTTGAGGGGGTCCTGCATGGACTCGCCCACCTGGGAGGAGGCGGCGAAGTGGATCACGCCGTCGATCTTCTCCGCCTGGAACAGCACGTCCAGGGCCTCCCGGTCCCGGATGTCCAACTGATAAAACCGGGCCTTGGGGTGGACGGAGGCGCGGAAGCCCGTCTGGAGGTTGTCCGCCACCACCACGTCGCGGCCGGCCTCGCACAGCTCCCAGACGGTGTGGGACCCGATGTACCCGGCCCCGCCAAGAACAAGAATTGCCATAGTATTCAAATCTCCTTTCCAACCGAGCCCCTCCGGGGAGGGGCATTTTACCGTTTCAGAGGATGGCCGCGCCGCCGCGGGCGCGGATATGAAGGACGTGGCACGCGCCGCCGCCGAAAACCGCCTCGACGCCCGCCTTAAAGGCCGGGATCCGCGCCTCCGGGACGAACGCCTGAACGGTGCCGGCAAAGCCGCCGCCGTGGACGCGGACGGCCCCCTCGCCCCTCAGAAGCTCGCGGCCCAGGGCGAGAGCCAGGGAGACCGCCTGCTTTTCCGGCGACTTCGGGGACCAGCTGTTCTGCAAGAGAAGCTGGGAGGACAGGCCCGACTCGTTGACAAGGCCCAGAAATGCCTGAAAATCGCCCCTCTGGAGGGCGTCCGCCTCCTGCCCGGCGCGGCGGTCCTCGGCGAAAAAGTGCATGGCGCGCAGTACCGCCCGGTCCCCGCACACGTCCCGCAGGCGGGGGAGGGAGGCGCGGAAAGCGCCCTCGTCCACCTCCCGCAGCCGCTCCTTCCCGAAGAAGGCGGCCACCGCGCCCATCTCCTGGGGGATGGCGGCGTAATCGTCGGTGAGGTCGGCGTGGTCGGAGCGGGTATCGACGATGCACAGCCCGTGCCCGGAGGCGGAGAAGTCGAAGGAGACGGGGGTGACGGCGGGGACGGCGGGATCGGCAAAGTCGATGGCCACCGCGCCGCCCACGCTGGACCCCATCTGGTCCATCAGGCCGCAGGGCTTGCCGAAGTAGACGTTCTCGGCGTACTGGCCGATTTTCGCAATCTCCACGGGGTCCAGCGCCCCGCCGCAGCAGAGGGCGTTCAGGATGTTCCCCACCAGCACCTCAAAGGCGGCGGAGGAGCTGAGGCCCGAGCCGGACATCACCGAGGAGACGGCGCAGGCGTCAAAGCCGCGCGGCTCGTACCCCAGGCGCTTCACGCCGGCGGCCACGCCGCGCACAAGGCCGGCGGTGGTGCCGTATTCCTCCGCGCGGGGGGCAAGGTCGGAAAGCTCCACCGTGATGGGGCCGTAGCCCCGGCTCTCCATCCGCACGGCGTCCGTGCCGTTGAGGGCCGCCGCCGCCAAAATGTCCAGGTCCACGCTGCCGCACAGCACCCGGCCGTGCTGGTGGTCGGTGTGGTTGCCGCCCAGCTCCGTCCTGCCGGGGCCGGAGAAAAGCCCCGCCCGGCCTGTGGGAGACCAGGTCTTTGCCAGCTTTTCCGCCAGCTCAAGCGCACGGGCGCGGGAGGCCGCCGCCTCGCCGTAAAGCTCCCTGAGGGCGCTGTCAAAGGCCCCGCCGGAAAGGCCCGCCGCAAGCTGCCGTATGTCCATGGGGTTCCCCCTCCTTTCATCAACCGTATACGCTATGAAAGCTTGGTATAGTCTCCGTTCTGCGGATTGAAATCAATATAATATCCGCTCTGCGGATGTTATACCATATCGGATATTATACCAAGGTTTACAAAGATTCTCAACTCATTCTTGCGTTTTTTTCGGGTGATTTTGCACACAAAACGCCCCCGCGCACAGGCGGGGGCGGGAGAAGGCGCTTTTCAATTACTTGAGGTCCTCGCCCTTTAAGAGCTTCGCCACGGGCTTGACCTGATAGAGAAGGACGAAGACCACGGCGGCCAGAACGATGCAGGGACCGGCCCAGGAGATGTTGTAGATGAAGGAGTAGAACCAGGGGTTGGTGAAGGTGATGCCCAGGAAGTCCCAGGGGTCCGCCGCCGACAGGTTCCGCGCCCAGACGAACACGCCCACCAGATAGCTGGAGGCGAACATCAGAAGGCCGCCCACCAGGGAGCCCCAGACGCCGCCCAGCTTGACCTTTTTGAAAAGGCCCGCGCCGAAGCCCAGAAGGGTGAAGGCCAGGAAGTAGTCGCAGATGATGGTGGTCCAGTCGATGGACACGCCGTTGCCGCTTATGTAGTTGAGCGCGCCGAAGACGAAGCCCGCCAGAGCGCCCCAGCCGCAGCCGTAGCGCACGGCGAAGAACACGATGGGGATGAGCTTCAGGGTGATGGAGCCGCCGTCAGGCAGCCTGTAGAGCGGCAAAAGGTCCACCAGTACCGCCAGGGCCACCATGATGGCCCCCTCCACCAGCATTTTTGTTTTTCTGTTCATTTTCATACGGTTTCCTCCAGTAAAAAATTTCCGCCCGGACGATGCCGGACGGAAAGAAAGCGGGCGCAAAGCAAGCCCCGGTATTTCCCTACGCTGGCATTACCCAGATCAGGTGTTAGGTCATGGGAGTTATCGCCGGAAGCGGCGCACCCAACTCTCAGCCCTTCGTTTCGGGCCCCCTTTTTATAGGTCGATTTTAGCAGACGGCGGCGCGTTTGTCAAGAGCGTGCGCGCAAAATTCCTTCCACCTGGGCAAGCTGGGCGGGGGTGTTGACGCCGATAAGCTCCTCCCCCATGTTCCGGGCGCAGACCCGGACCTTCTCCCCCCGGTCCTTCAGGATCCGGGGCAGGTCGGTGAGGTAATACTCCCCCTGGGCGTTGTCCGTGCGAAGGAGCGAGAGGGCGGAGACCATCTTTTTGAAATCCACCGCGAGGATGCCGGAGTTGAGTTCCCGGCAGGCTTTTTCCTCCGGGGTGCAGTCCCGGTCCTCCACGATGCGGTCAAAGCCGCCGTCCCCATCCCGGAGGACGCGGCCGAAGGGGAGAGGCTCCTGGGAGACGCCGGAGAGGACGGTGCAGGCGGCACCGCTCCGCCGGTGGTCCTTCACCAGCGCGGCGTACGTCTCCGGGCGCACCAGGGGCATATCGCCGCAGCAGATGAGCACGTCCCCGTCGTAGTCCCCCAGGGCCGGCACGGCGCACATCACGGCGTGCCCGGTGCCCAGCTGCTCCGCCTGTTCGGCGTGGGGGTAGTCCGGGAAGGCCCGGAGGATATACTCCTTCTTATAGCCCACCACGATGACGGTGTCCTCCCGCCCTGTGGGGAGCGCGTCCAGGACCCAGCCCAAGAGGGGCTTGCCCAGGGCGGTGCGCATGGCCTTGGGAAGGTCGATGCCCTCCTCGGCAAGCCTTGTACCCTTACCGGCGGCAAGGACGATGGATTTTGTCATAGGGATCCCTCCTCATTTTGCAGTAATATGTGATCGTAGGCGCGGGGCGTTGGCCCCCGCTACCGGCTCAGATAGACCATCAGCGCCGCCACGTCGGCGGGGGAGACGCCGGAGATGCGCCCGGCCTGGCCCAGATTGTCCGGGTGGAGCTGAGTGAGCTTCTGGCGGGCCTCCAGGCGAAGGCCGCCGATGGCCCCGTAGTCGATGTCCGGGGGCAGCTTTTTCGACTCCATGCGGCGGAACTCCTTTATCTGCCGCATCTGCTTTTCGATGTACCCGGCGTATTTAAGCTCGATCTCCGTCTCCCTGACCACGGCGTGGGGCAGGGCGGGCCGCCCGGGGTCGAAGGGGGAGAGGGAGGCGTAGTCAAGCTGGGGGCGGCGGACGAGGCTCGCAAGGCTGACGCCGCTGGTCACCGGGGGCTGGCCGCGCTGGGCCAGGAAGGCGTTCAGCTCCGGCGTGGGGGAGGCGTAGGCCGACTCCAGCCGGGCGGTCTCCCGCCGGACGCTCTCGTATTTTTCCAGGACCTTCTCATACCGGGCGTCGGAGATGAGGCCGAGGGCGTGGCCGGCGCCGCAAAGGCGCAGGTCCGCGTTGTCCTGTCTCAGATAGAGCCGGTATTCCGAGCGGGAGGTCATCATGCGATAGGGTTCGTTGGTGCCGCGTGTCACCAGGTCGTCGATGAGCGTGCCGATGTAGCTCCCGGCGCGGTCCAGGATCAGCGGCTCCCGGCCCAGAAGCTTCAAGGCGGCGTTGACCCCGGCCACAAAGCCCTGGACCGCCGCCTCCTCGTAGCCGGAGCTTCCGTTGAACTGCCCGGCCCCGTAGAGGCCGGGGACCCGGCGGGCCTCCAGCGTCAGGGTAAGCTCGGTGGGGTCCACGCAGTCGTACTCGATGGCGTAGGCATACCGCTGGATCCGGGCGCGCTCAAGCCCGGCGATGGAGTGGACCATCTCCACCTGGACGTCCTCCGGGAGGGAGGAGGAGAGGCCCTGCAGATAGAGTTCCCCGGTGCCCAGGCCCATGGGTTCCACAAAGAGCTGGTGGCGGGGCTTCTCCGGGAAGGTGACGATCTTCGTCTCGATGGAGGGGCAGTAGCGGGGGCCGACGCCGTCGATGACGCCGGAGTAGAGGGGGGAGCGGTGGAGGTTCCGGCGGATGATCTCATGGGTGCGCTCATTTGTCCAGGTGAGCCAGCAGACGGCGCGGTTCTCCGGGGCCGTCTCCGCGTCGAAGGTGAAGGGTTCCGGGTCCCGGTCGCCGGGCTGAAGCTCCATCTTGGAGAAGTCCACGCTGTTGGCGTTGACACGCGGGGGCGTGCCTGTCTTGAAGCGCCGCAGAGGGAGGCCAAGGTCGCGCAGGCACCCGGCCAGGGGGCCGGAGGCGTGCATCCCGTCCGGGCCGCTCTCCTCGGTGACCTCCCCCACGACGGTGCGGCCCTTGAGATAGGTGCCGGTGCAGACCACAACGGCGCGGCACGTCCACACCGCCCCGGACCGGGTGACGACGGCGCTCACCGCCCCGCCCTCCGTCCGAATCTCCGTGATCTCCGCCTGGACGAGGCGCAGGCGCGGCTCCGCCTCCAAAACGCCCTTCATAAGCTTCTGATACTCCCGGCGGTCCGCCTGGGCGCGCAGGGACCACACGGCGGGGCCTTTGCTGAGATTCAGTATCCGAAACTGGATGCACGCCCTGTCCGCCGTCTCAGGCATCTGCCCGCCCAGGCACGAGAGTTCGCGCACCAGATGGCCCTTGGCCGTGCCGCCGATGGCCGGGTTGCAGGGCATATTTCCGACGGCGTCCAGATTCATGGTGAAAATCACCGTCTCGCATCCGAGCCTGGCCGCGGCCAGCGCGGCTTCGATCCCGGCGTGGCCCGCGCCGATGACGGCCACGTCGCAGACTCCGGCGGCATATTCCATGGGAGCATCACCTCATTTTCGCCTCTATTTTAATACAGCCGGGCCATTTTCGCAACAGAAATCGTAAAGGTGTGCGGGATTTGAACAATTTGTAAATTCCTCCGAAAATTAATTCTCTTTTAACATTTCCGTGGTTTACTATAGAATATGGACGCGCTTTGATTTTCAGCCGCCCTCCCTGCCCGTTGGGCGGGAGCGAAAGACGGGGAAACCAGCGAAAAAGATTTGGGGGACTTTGTATGAATATAGCGAAGATCATGGTTCCGAAGGCGCTGACCGTCTGCCTGAACGCCGGGTCCACGGTCCGGCAGGGCGTGGAGGTCATGCGGCGGCACGGGTACACCGCCATCCCGGTGCTGGACGCGGACGGGAGATTTTTGGGCTGCGTCAACGACCGGGACTTTCTTCGGTATTTCGTCCTTCAGGGCCACACCGGCCCCAGGGAGCAGGAGCGCCAAACGGTGGGGGAGATCATGCGGCGGGATTTCTGTCCCCCCATCTCCATTACTGCCACTGAGGACGAGCTTATCGACGCGGCGCTCCAGCAGAACTTCGTCCCCATCGTGGACGACCGGGGCGCTCTGTGCGGCATCGTCACCCGGCGGATGATCATTGCCGAGCTTGCCGGGCGCGAGCTTCCCCCGGTGGACGGGGAATTTTCGGAGGAGTGAACGCGGGGAGCGCAGCGGCCCCGCGCGGAAAACGGATTTTAACAGACGAAGGCCGCCCGCAGACGAAAGGTCCGCGGGCGGCCCGGCTTTTCTTTTTTACGGGGTTACTGGTTGAGCTTGTCCACCAGGTCCGCAAAGTCGCCGACGGTGGTGATCCCCTCCAGGGAGTCCTGGGGGATCATGATGCCGAAGTGGCTCTCCACCTCGGAGACAAACTCCACCAGGTCCAGGGAGTCGATGTCCAGGTCGGTGCGCAGATTCGTGGAGGGAGTGATCTTGTCCTCGTCCACGTCCAGCGTGCTGACCATGATGCTGCGGATTTCTTCAAACATTGTAAATACCTCCTTTATGTTTTAAGGGGCGCGGCGGCGCTCAAAGCCACTCTTTGACGGTCTTGTCCACAGGGGGCTTCTCAGGGGCCGGGGCAGGGGCGGACGGACGGGAAGCGTACCGGTCGCCGGAGCGGCGGGGCCGGTCGTCCCGGCGGGGGCGCTCATCCCGGCGGGGAGGGTATCCGCCGTCCCTGGGGGCGGTGGAGGGGTCGTAGGCCACCACCACGCGCCTCTGCGGCTCGGTGCCGGTGGAGTAGGTGGTGACACCCTCGTAGTCCTGAAGGGCGGTGTGGATCACATGGCGCTCGTAGGCGTTCATGGGTTCAAGGGTCTGATTGCGGCGGTAGCGCACCACTCTGGCGGCGGTTTTCCGAGCAAGGCCGGTGAGGGCGTCCGCCCGCTTGGCGCGGTAATTCTCCGCGTCGATGTTGACCCGTGTGCGCTCGTCGGAGCCGGAGTTGAGGACGTAGTTGGTGAGGTGCTGGATGGCATCCAGAGTCTCGCCCCGGCGGCCGATGAGGGCGCCCACGCGCTCGCCGGTGAGTTCTACGCAGATGGCGCCGGATTCGGGGTCGATGGCGACCTCCGCCTCGGCCTCCACGCCCATGTGCTCAAAGAGGCCGGACAGGAACTGGCGGACGCGGTCCGCCTCCTCCCCGGTGGCGGGGACGGCGGGCTTGCGCTCATGCTCGGCGGCGGGGGCCGCGTGGGGGGCGGGAGCCGCCGCGCGGGCAGGCCGCGCAGGCCGGCGGGCGGGTTCCGGCGCGGGTTCGGGTTCAGGGTCGGGTTCCTCCCAGCTTACGCGGACCTTGGCGGGGGAAGCGCCAAAGCCGAGGAAGCCGGACTTGGCCCGCTCCAGCACCTCAACGGAGACGTCGTCGCGGCTCATGTTCAGCTGCCGGAGGGCGGCGGCAATGGCGTCGTCCTCGGTGCGGCCGGTGGTCTCGATTGATTTAATCATAGATCTTTCTCCTTATTCGATTCGACGCCGCCGTCGTCCTGGGCGGGCGCGTCGGGCGTGTCGGGTGTATCGGGTGTGTCGTTCTCCTGCTGCGGGGGCAGGGCGGCTTTCTCCAGCTTCTCCACGATCTCCTCACTCAGCTCTCCGTCGATGGAGGAGGTGTCGTCTACAGCGCCGTCGATGCCGTTGTAGGAGAAGCGGTCCGGGTCATATCCGCGGCCGCGGGCGTAGGGGCGGTTCCCCACGCGGCTGGGGTTATATTTCTCCCCCTGGTCGGGATTCATGGCGCGCTGGTATTCCAGGGCGCGGCCGGCGGCCTCCTGCTTTTTCTTCTGCTGCTGCTTCTTTTTGGAGGTGTTCTCCGTCTGGAGGTTGGCGCTTTCGGCGCGGCGCTTCTCCGCCTCGGCCCGCTTGGCCTCCAGCTCCGCCTCCCTGGCCTTGCGCCGGGCCTCCGCCTCGGCAAAGTCGGCCAGCATGGTCTTTTCATAGAGCTTGGTGAGGAACACGTCCACCAAGAGGCTGAAGATGGCGTTGACCATCCAGTACACGCCCATGGCCGCCGGGAGCGCGAAGGCGAAGACCAGCGACATGACGGGTCCCAGAAGGAGCATCATCATGGAGTTGGACTGCTTTTCCAGCTGCTCCTTGTTGGCACCGGGCATATTCTTTTGAAGCTCGGTGGAGATCTTGGTGGAGAGCCACTGGAAGAAGGCGGTGATGATGGGGATGAGGAACAGCCCCAGCATGGGCCACAGCGCCTTGAAGGACGAGAAGTCAAAGGTCCAGATGCGGAAGTTCGGCACCGAGGACAGGTCCAGCCCGAAGACGGTGAAGTTCATGGGGCGGAGCTTATCGGACAGGCCGGAAAACTCGCTGAAGTAGTCGTTGATGATCTTCGTGGCGCCGATCTGGGTCTGAAGGAGCTGGCTGGCGGTGAAGTTTAAACCGTGGGCCTGGGCCACCTCCACCAGCCTCTTGGCAAGGTCGCCCACGGCCTCGCCGTTCCGGCTGACCTCCAAAAGCGCCTTGGGCACGCCCATCATCACAGTCAGGGGCTTGCGGATGGCCTGGTAGAGGGCCAGCATGATGGGTAGGGGCAGGAGGGACCAGAGACAGCCGGACATGGGGCTGACGCCCGCCTCCCGGTAGACCCGCTGCATCTCCTCGCTCTGCTTCTGCTGGTTGCCGGCGTGCTTCTTCTGGATCTCCTGGATCTCCGGCTGAAGGAGCTGCTGGCGCATCATGCCCTTCTTGCTCTTCATCTGGAACGGCATGAGAAGGAGCTTGATGAGGATGGTGAAGAGCACGATGGCGAAGAGGTAGTTGTGTGTGATGTTGTAGAGGAACATCAAGAGTAGACCGAACGGTCTGGCAATAGTGTCTAACATGAGTTCACTCCGATTCTGTTGTGTTTAGGGGACAGGGTCGTAGGGGTCGTGCCTGCTGAAGGGGTTGCAGCGCAGGATTCTTCGGACGGCAAGCCACCCGCCCCTGAGAACGCCGTATTTTTCGATGGCCTGCAGGGCGTACTCCGAGCAGGTGGGGATATAGCGGCAGCAGGGGGGACGGGCGGGGGAAATGTGCCTTTGATAAAACCGTATGAGGCGGAGAAGGAGCGTCTTCATCGCAGCAGCCCCAGCTTTCCGGCCAGGGACAGAAACTCCCGCTCCAAAACGCGGTAGGGGGCCAGGACCCCCCGGCTGCGGACGGTCGCCACCAAATCGACGCCCCGGCGGAACCGCTGCTCGTTGAGGCGGTAGATCTCCCGGAGCCGCCGGCGGACCTTGTTCCGGCGCACCGCCTTGGCAAGCTTTGCGCTGACGGTGATGCCCACCCGGTTGACGCTGCGGTCCGTACAGCGGGCGTACAGGACCAGGTTCGGCCCCGCGGCGCTCCTGCCCTTGCGGTAGAGGCGGCGGAACTCAAAATTTTCCTTTAAAGAGGTGGAAAAATCCATTCCTTCACCCGCCTTGTCAAACGCACCTAAGGGCGAGGATCCCCGCCCTTAAAAAACCGTTATCAGAAGAACCAGCGCGCATATGCCATCAGTGGGTCAGTCTCTCGCGGCCCTTGGCGCGGCGGCGGGCCAAAACCTTGCGGCCGTTGGCGGTCGCCATTCTCTTGCGGAAGCCGTGCTCCTTGGAGCGGTGAAGCTTCTTGGGCTGATAGGTTCTCTTCATTCAGGTTACACCTCCATTGTATAAGATGGTTTTATACTCGACATCGGGCGGAAGGCCCGAAGCAGTAGCGTGTTTGTAGCCCTGGGCGCGGCGAGCGGGGCGGGCGCCTTAGGCAGCCCCGCAAAGGCGCGAATGCGCCGGTCCGGGCGCATTTTGCCCACAGGGATTCCTATTTTACCCTATGACGGCCCGGCTTGTCAACAAAAACTTTGTGAAAACCGATTTTCGCGGCCAAAAGGGGCCTTAAATAATGCTTGCACCTTCCTATACATTTTGTTATAATGGGCGTAAAGTAAAAAAACCACCGGGAGGGAATATCATATGGACAGGACCGACAAGACAAATTATTACCTTGACATCGCCGAGACCGTAGCGGAGCGATCCACCTGTATGCGGCGGCACTACGGGGCCATCATCGTCCGGGACGACGAGATCATCTCCACCGGCTACAACGGCGCGCCCAGGGGCCGCAAAAACTGCGCCGACCTGGGGCACTGCCTCCGGGACACGCTGAATATCCCCTCCGGGGAGCGGTATGAGCTGTGCCGGGCGGTCCACGCCGAGCAGAACGCCATTATCTCCGCCTCCCGCCGGGACTGCATGGGCGCGACGCTCTACCTTGCGGGGCGCAACGGCAAGACCGGGGAGATCCTGACCGACACCACGCCCTGCTCCATGTGCCGCCGCTTCATCATCAACGCGGGCATCCGCCGGGTGGTCTGCCGCACCGGGGACGGGACGTACACCATCACCGACGTGCGGGACTGGATATTCAACGACGACTCCGTCGATATGAAGCTGTAAGGTGAGCGCCGTGGAGCTTAAATTCCCCCAGATCCTCATGTCCCTGCGGGCCGAGCGGGGCCTTTCCCAGCGGAAGGCCGCCTCGGATCTGGGCATCTCACAGGCGCTTTTGAGCCACTATGAAAACGGGCTGCGGGAACCGCGGCTCGATTTTGTGGTGCGCGCCTGCGACTATTACGGGGTCTCCGCCGACTATATGCTGGGCCGCTCCTACGACGGCTATCAGGAGTTCAAGACGCTGGTGAGCCGCCTGGCGGAGCTTTCCGCGGAGGCCAGCCGGCTCATCCGGGAAGTACGATAACAGAATTATCAGGTGACTTATGACTGACCAATCACTCATCCGCAATTTTTCCATCATCGCCCACGTGGACCACGGGAAATCCACGCTGTCCGACAGGCTCATCGAGCTTACCGGCGCTGTGCCCACGCGGGAGATGGAGGACCAGCTTTTGGACAACATGGACTTGGAGCGCGAGCACGGCATCACCATCAAGGCCAGGGCCATACGCCTGGACTACAAGGCGGAGGACGGGAACACATACGTCCTCAACCTCATCGACACGCCGGGACACGTGGACTTCGGCTACGAGGTCTCCCGGTCCCTGGCCGCCTGCGAGGGGGCGCTGCTGGTGGTGGACGCCGCCCAGGGCGTGGAGGCCCAGACCCTGGCCAACACGTACCTGGCTCTGGAGCATGAGCTGGAGATCGTGCCTGTGATCAACAAGATAGACCTCCCCGCCGCCGACCCCAGGAAGGCGAAGGAGGAGGTGGAGAACGTCATCGGCCTGGAGGCCATGGACGCGCCGGAGATCTCCGCCAAGCTGGGGACCAACGTGGAGGCGGTCCTTCGGGCGGTGGTGGACAAGATCCCCGCACCCTCCGGCGACCCGGACGCGCCGCTGAAGGCGCTGATCTTCGACTCCCAGTACGACGCCTACCGGGGCGTGGTGGTCTATGTGCGGCTGGTGGACGGGCAGCTCCACACGGGCGACCGCATCCGCATGATGGCCTCCGGGGCGGAGTACGACGTCATTGAGTGCGGCCACCTCCTGCCCAAGAGCTACCGGCCGGAGGAGGGGCTTTACGCCGGGGAGGTGGGCTACATCACCGCCTCCATCAAGAACGTCCGGGACACCGAGGTGGGCGACACCGTGACGCTGGCCGCCCGCCCCGCCGCAGATCCGCTCCCCGGCTACCGTCCGGCACGGCAGATGGTCTACTGCGGCATCTACACCGAGGACGGGAGCAAATTCCCGGACCTCCGGGACGCCCTGGAGAAATTGCAGCTCAACGACGCCAGCCTCTCCTTCGAGCCGGAGACCTCGGCGGCGCTGGGCTTCGGCTTCCGCTGCGGCTTCCTGGGGATGCTCCACATGGAGATCATCCAGGAGCGCCTGGAGCGGGAGTTCAACTTAGACCTCATCACCACGCTGCCCTCCGTCATCTATGAGGTCACCAAGACCGACGGGACGGTGGTGATGGTGGACAACCCCCACAACTACCCGGACCCCTCCGCCATTTTGGAGACAAAGGAGCCGTTCGTGGCCGCCTCCATCATCACGCCGCCGGAGTTCGTGGGCAACATCATGCCCATGTGCCAGGAGCGGCGGGGCGAATACCGGGATATGCAGTATCTGGACACGAACCTGGCGGAGCTGCGCTATTTTATGCCCCTGGGGGAGATCATCTACGACTTTTTTGACACGCTGAAGGCCAGGACGCGGGGCTACGCCTCGCTGGACTACGAGCTTGCGGAGTACCGCCCCTCCGACCTTGTGAAGGTGGACGTGCTTCTAAACGGCGAGCAGGTGGACGCCCTTTCCTTCATTGCCCACCGGGAGAAGGCGTACCCCAGGGCCAGGAAGCTGTGCGAAAAGCTTAGGGACAACATCCCCCGGCAGCTCTTCGAGGTGCCGGTCCAGGCGGCCATCGGCGGGAAGATCATCGCCCGCGAGACGGTGAAGGCCCTGCGCAAGGACGTGCTGGCCAAGTGCTACGGCGGCGACATCACCCGCAAGAAGAAGCTCCTGGAGAAGCAGAAGGAAGGCAAAAAGAAAATGCGTCAGCTCGGCACGGTCCAGATCCCCACGGAGGCCTTTATGGCCGTCCTCAAGCTGGACGAGTAGGAGGTTTCTTCCGTGCGAAAGACCATAAGCCTCAACGATGGGTGGCGCTTTACGAAAAACGGCAGTCTGCCGGACAGCCTGCCGGAGGACTGGGAGAGGGTCAGCCTTCCCCACACCTGGAACGCCGTGGACGGCCACGACGGGCGCGGGGACGGCTATTTCAGGGGGAGCTGCTGGTACGTCAGGCGCTTTGAGACGCCGCGTCAGCCCCTGGGCGGCGGGAGGGTCTATGTGGAGATCCTGGCCGCCGGCCAACAGGCCGCGGTGTATGTGAACGGGCGTCAGGCCGCGTCCCACGAGGGGGGCTACTCCGCCTTCCGGGCGGACATAACGGCCCTCTGCCGGGAGGGCGGCAACCTCCTTGCGGTCAACTGCTCCAACGAATATAAGGACAGCGTCTACCCCCAGACGGCGGATTTCACCTTCTACGGCGGGCTTTACCGGGGGGTGAATCTCATAAGCGTGCCGGAGACCCACTTCGACCTGGACGGCTTCGGCGGCCCCGGCGTTCGGGTGACGCCCAGGGAGGTGGAGGACGGGGCGGTCTTTCAGATCGAGAGCGCCGTCCAAAACGCCGGGCCGGACTACACGGTGCTCTACAGCGTCAGGGACCCGGAGGGCCGGGAGGCGGCCGCCGGGACGCGGCCCGCAGACAGCGCGGCGGCGGAGCTTTTCGTGCCGGACGCCCTGCTGTGGAGTCCGGATACGCCGAACCTCTACACCGTCACCGCCACCCTCCAGCGGCGGAACGAGGCGGTGGACGAGGTGACGGTCCGCGCCGGGGTGCGCTCCTTCTCCTGCGACCCGGAGCGGGGCTTCCTGCTCAACGGCGTTCCCACGCCCCTGCGGGGCGTCTCCCGCCACCAGGACAGGCTCTATCAGGGCAACGCCCTGAGCCGGGAGGACCACCGGGAGGACGCGCGGCTCATCCGGGAGCTGGGGGCCAACGCGGTGCGCCTGGCGCACTATCAGCACAGTCAGGATTTCTATGACGCCTGCGACGAGCTGGGGCTTGTGGTGTGGGCGGAGATCCCCTTTATCTCCGTCTACAACCCGGACCCCGCGGCCCACGCCAACTGCCTGAGCCAGATGAAGGAGCTGGTGGCGCAGAACTACAACCACCCCTGTATCTGCTTCTGGGGCCTCTCCAACGAGATCACCATCGGCGGTACGAACGACCAGATCCCTGAGCGCCTCCGGGAGCTGAACGCCCTGGTGAAAAGCTTGGACCCCACGCGCCTCACCACCGTGGCGCATCTGTCCAACGTGCCGTGGGACAGCGTGATGCACAACATCCCCGACGTGATCGCCTATAACCACTACATGGGCTGGTACGGCGGCAGGACGGAGGACAACGGCCCCTGGCTGGACAGCTTCCACGCCGCCCGCCCGGACCTGTGCCTGGGCCTTTCCGAGTACGGGTGTGAGGGGATCGTCACCTACCACGGCCCGGACCCCGTATGCAAGGACTACAGCGAGGAGTACCAGGCCCTCTACCACGAGTATATGGCCAAGGCGGTCACGGAGCGGCCGTGGCTTTGGTGCTCCTTTGTGTGGAATATGTTCGACTTCGGCGCGGCCAACCGCAACGAGGGCGGCGTCCGGGGCCGGAACAACAAGGGCCTTGTGACCATGGACCGCAGGACGAAGAAGGACGCCTACTTTATCTACAAGGCGTACTGGGACAGGCGGCCCATGGTCCACATCTGCGGAAAACGCTACGCCCAGCGGGCCGGGGAGAGGACCGTCATCAAATTCTACACCAACGAGCCGGAGGCGCGGCTCTATGTCAACAACGACCTTGTATGGTGGCCGAAGGCGGAGAGCGGGCAGCGGGTCTTTGAACACGCCGTGACGCTCTGCCCCGGCCAGAACTGGATCACCGTCCGCACGCCCCACGCCTCCGACTCCACGACGCTGGAGCGGGTGGAGGCGGAGCCGGCGATCTACACCCTGCCCGACGCCAGGGAGCGGGCGAAATTCACCGGCAACTGGTTTGAAAACCTGGCGGACAGCGGGCTTTCAAGGGAGCTTTCTTTCCCGGAGGGGACGTATTCCGTCCGGGACACGTTTGAGACGCTGGCCCAAAGCCCGGAGGCCTTCGCCGTGGTGAGAAAATACATGAGGCTGGCCACGAATTTTGACCTCATCCCCGGCGAAGGGAGCTGGAAACAGCTGTGCGGCAAGTCCCCGGAGCAGATCGGGGACCGCCTGCCGGAGGGCTTTTTGCAGGTCGTGAACGCGGAGCTTACGAAAATCCACAGACAGTAAAACCGGGCGGGCGCGGCTGCGCCCGCCCCCGGCTTGTCAAATCAGGGGGGAGGCCGCGCCGAAGGGGCGGCGGAAAGGACACGGACAGGGCCATGGAGCAAAGGGACAGGAGAAACGGGGACGGGGCCGTGGGAAGGCCGGACCGGGGGCGCGGTGACCGCCGATTGGCCCTGTGGTTTTGGCTTGCGTGGCTTGCCGGCGCGGCGACGCTGTCCGTCACGGTGTTCTCGCTGCGTAGAGGCTATGGGGCGCTCTATCTCTGGGGGGCCGCCGGGCTGCTCTTTGCCTTCCGCCCCGGCTCCGCACTCCACCGCCCCCGCGTGGAGGGGAACACCCCCGGAAAGACCCTCTGCGCGGTGCTGGCGGCGTCGGCGGTCATAGCCGCGTGCGTCCTGCCGATGGGGGAGCTGCCCATCTGGAACGGGGAGGAGCCGAACCACAGGAACCAGTACGAGCTGATGGCGGAGGCCATCCTGGACGGGCGCGTGGAGTTCGCCTACGGCGACGAGAAGGAGCTGGAGCGGCTGAACAATCCCTACGACCCGGCGGAGAGGAAGGCCTCCGGGGTCAGCTTTCACTGGGACCACGCCTACTATGAGGGCCACTATTATATGTATTTCGGAGTGGTCCCGGAGTTTTTGGCCTTCATCCCCTACAGGCTGATCACCGGGGAGACGCTGAACGCCTATCAGGCCACGCAGCTCTTCACCGCCCTGGCCGCCGCCGGCATCTTCGCGCTCTTTCACCTGCTGGCGCGGCTCTTTTTCGGGAAGCTCCCGTTCAGCGTCTACGTGGCGCTGGCGACGGCGGCCTCGGCCATCGGCCTGTGGTACGGCGCGGCGGAGCCAGCGCTCTACTGCACCGCCATCACCGCCGCGTTGGCGCTGGAGATCTGGAGCCTGTATTTCTTCGTCCGGGCGGTGTGGGGCGAGGGGAGGGAGAACCGGCAGATCGTGCTGGCCGCCGCCGGGGCGCTCCTGGGGGCGCTGACCTTCGGGTGCAGGCCGTCCATCGCCCTTGCGAACCTCCTGGTCCTCCCGATGCTGGCCGCCTTCCTCCGCCAGCGGAAATTCTCCTGGAAGCTCCTGGGGAAGCTGGCGCTGGCGGCCCTGCCCTATGCCGCCGTGGCGGCGGCCCTGATGTGGTATAACTTCATCCGCTTTGACGACCCCTTTGAGTTCGGACAGGCGTACCAGCTCACGGTGGCCGACCAGTCGGGCTACAGGCTCTCGCTGGACCCGGCGACACTGAGGCGGGTGGCGGAGGGGACGGCGGAGAGCTTCTTCGGCGCGGTGTATACCCAGGGGGCGTTCCCCTACCTCTCGCCGGGCGGCATCTTCCTCAATTTCCCCCTGCTGTTTCTGGGCGCGGCGGCCCTGGCCCCCTCCGCGTGGCGGAACGCCCGCCGCCGGAATGTCCTGGCCCTGACGCTGGCCCTGTCCGTGACCGTCCTTGTCATCACCGCCGTGGATATGATGTGGACCCCGTATTTTCTGGAGCGGTATCACATGGACGTGGCGTTCCTCATGGGGACCGGGTGCTTTATGGCCGTGGGGCTTTGGTGCGGCGCGGGCGGGAGGAGACGCCGGGAGTGGCTGAGCTTCGCCGTGGAAACGCTTTCGGCCGCCGCCGTGGTGGGCGCGGTTTTGCTGTACGCCTACCGGGTGGAGGTGTTCTACCCGGAGCGGGCGGCCGAAATGGCAAAGGCGCTGAGCCTGGGCCCGGCCCTGCCCTGAATCTCGCCCGCTTTCCTTCCCGTGCTTTCGGAAGGAGGGGGACCGTGAGGGGGGGGACCATCAGGGTCCCCCCCTCACGTAAAAAAGGTTCTCCGCTAAAAAGAATGACCGCCTGTCGGCGGTCATTCTTTTTGGCGGAGAGAAAGGGATTCGAACCCTTGCCCGGTGTTGAGCCGGCTACCGCATTTCGAGTGCGGACCCTTCGACCACTTGGGTATCTCTCCACGGGGGACCATCCGCAATAAATGCGGAGATTTTTGTTGCAAATATTAAGATACACTATTATAATTGATTTGTCAAACAGTTTTGCAAAGGGGACGGAAAAAGATGAGCAGGGCCGACAGCATATTTATTTCAAATTGCCGGGACATCCTCAGCACCGGCGTATGGGACACGAATCTGAACGTAAGGCCGAAGTGGCCGGACGGCTCTCCGGCCCACACGATCAAGAAATTCGGGATCGTCAACCGCTACGACCTGTCAAAGGAGTTCCCCATCATGACGCTCCGCCGCACCTACTGGAAGAGCGCCGTGGACGAGCTTTTGTGGATCTGGCAGAAAAAATCCAACAACATCAAGGACCTGCGGGGCCATATCTGGGATAGCTGGGCGGACGAGACGGGGTCCATCGGCAAGGCCTACGGCTACCAGTTGGGGCTGAAGCACCAGTACCCGGAGGGGGAGTTTGACCAGGTGGACAAGGTGCTCTACGACCTGAAGCACGACCCGGCCAGCCGCCGCATCATGACCAACATCTACAACCACGCCGACCTCCACGAGATGGGCCTCTACCCCTGCGCCTACTCCATGACCTTCAACGTCTCCGGCAGGAAGCTCAACGCCATCCTCAACCAGCGGTCCCAGGATATGCTCACCGCCTCCAACTGGAATGTGGTCCAGTACGCGGTGCTGGTCCATATGATTGCCCAGGTCTCCGGGCTGGAGGCCGGGGAGCTGGTCCACGTCATCGCGGACGCCCACATATACGACAGGCACGTGGCGCTGGTGAAGAAGCTTTTGACGCGGGAACCCAAGCCCGCCCCGCAATTCGTTATCGACAAATCCGTCACCGACTTCTACGCCTTCACCCGCGACAGCTTCCGCCTGGAGGGGTACGAGTACAACGAGTTCGATGAGAAGATCCCGGTGGCCATATGAGAGACGACCTTGAGATCGTGGTGGCCGCCGATTTGGACTGGGGCATCGGCCTCAACGGCACCCAGACCCTGGTGATCCCGGAGGACCGCCGCCATTTCCGGGAGGTCACGGGCCGCGGCACGGTGATCGTGGGGCGCAGGACGCTCCTTGACTTCCCCGGCGGAAGGCCGCTGAAAAACCGGCGCAACATCGTCCTGACCCGCGACCCGGCCTTTGCCGTGGAGGGCGGGGAGACGGCCCACAGCGTGGAGGAGGCGCTGGCGCTGTGCGAGGATGACCCGGAGGTCTTCGTTATCGGCGGCGAGAGCGTCTACAGGGCGTTCCTCCCGTACTGCCGCCGGGCGCACGTCACAAGGATCCTGGCCCGCGCCGGGAACGACGCCTTTTTCCCGCCCCTGGACAGCCTCCCCGGCTGGCGACTTGCCGATCCCGGCGAGGAGCGGGAGTCCGCCGGGCTGCGCTACGCCTTTCAGACCTGGGAGAGGCGGGACTGATTTGTTAAAAATGGCCGGAAAGCGTTGCGGCTTTTTCGACAGATTGAAAGGCGGACAGGGACAAACGGTCCCTGTCCGCCTTTCTCTGTGAAGCGGGGGGCGGGCCCATTTATAACCTGCACAACATATGCAGGTGGGTTGCTCCCTGACGACATTATGGCTTCCAACTTCCAGTCGCAAACGGCAACCGGGAGGCCTGCCAACCGACGCCAGAGGGTGGCATCCCTTATAAGAGATGTGGGTTTAAACAGACCCGCCCCTCGCTTCGCAGCGCACTCTATTTTATATTTTATTCCGCATAGGCGGAAAGGGTCACTCCCCGTCCTCCTCGTCGTCGGAGAAAAGCTCCTCCATGAAAAGGTCGTAAGCCCTGTCGATCTCTGCGTCCGTGGGGACGACCAGGTAATCCTCCCCGTCCTCGCCGGTCTCGGTCTTCATAATGACCATCCCCAGGTCCTCGTCCCCCTTGCCGTTGTTCACCGGGAGAAAGGCGAGGTAAAAGACCCCGTCCATCTCGATGGTGTCCAGGTGCTCCAGCTCGTAGCTGTTCCCGTCCTCGTCGGTGATGGAGATGATGTTGCCGCTGTAACCGTCGCTCATTGCCGTGGCTCCTTTATCTTTCCCCTTCGTTGCCTCCATTATAGCGCATCGCCGCCCGGAAATCAAGGGGAAATATGCGCCTCACGCGGCGCGCCTGTTTGCGCGCCGCGTGAGGCCGTCAAAATGTTAAAAATACCCTTGCCCGGCGTTCCTTTTCCGGCAAGCCCTTACGCCCCCAGGTCCTCCAGAAGCCGCAGGGCCTGCTCATAGGTCTGCGCCGGGATGCCCTGGGCGATAAGCTCCCGGTCCGCCTTCCGAAGGCCGGAGACCGGGATCTCCGCCTCCCACAGAAGCTCCTCCCCCTCATAAAGCGCCACCTGGCCGTTGTGGTCGGCCAGCACATAGCCGCCGGAGGCCAGCGCCGCCTCGTCCGGCGCGCGCCGCGCCGCGCTCTCCGCCCCTGCCGCCACGGCGGCGGAGGTGACGCCCCCCGCGGCCGCCAGCGTCACGGCCGCGGCCAGGATCCAAAGCCTTCTTTTCATACTCAGCGCCCCTTTTTAAAGTTTTATCTCTATTCTTGCCCTTTTTCCGCGATACTATACGGCGGGAGGGGCCGGTATGGAAGAAATTAATGAATTGTTCAAAGAAAGACTACAAATTTGCGCCCGACTGTGATACAATAATAAAATCAGAAATCTGTCCCTGGCGCGGCGCGCCTTTTCAGCGGAAACGCGAGGTGTTACTTTGAGATACAAAACGAAACGGGCCATCAAAAAAACCGCCGGCGCGGCTGCCCGCACGGTGGGCGGGGTGCTGTCCGCGGTGCTGAGGACCATCGGGATTTTGTTCCTGATCCTCATCACCACCGGGGCCATCTTCGCCTGCATTTTTGTCATATATATCAAGACCAACCTGGCCAGCGCCGATCTGGGCGTCTCCCGCGAGGAGTACGAGCTTAACGAGACGAGCATCATCTACTACTACGACAAATCCTCCGATACCTGGGTGGAATCCGCCTCCATCCTCAGCGACGAGGGCTTCATGTACTGGGTCCCTTACGAGGAGATCCCCAGGGACATGGAGCACGCCCTTGTGGCCATCGAGGACCAGCGTTTTTACAAGCACCACGGCGTGGACTGGCTGCGGACGGTCAACGCCTTCCTCCATATGTTCCTGGGCGACAGCACCTTCGGCGGCTCCACCATCACCCAGCAGCTGCGCAAGAATCTCACCGGCGACAATGAGGGGACGGTGCGGCGAAAGCTGACGGAAATTTTCGCCGCCTTGCAGCTGGAAAAGGAATATGACAAGTGGCAGATCGTGGAGTGGTATCTGAACGTGGTGAACTTCGGCCACGGCGAATCCAGGGGCATCGGGGACGCGGCCCGGTACTACTTCGACAAGGAGGTCAAGGACCTCTCCCTGGCGGAGATCTGCTCCATCATCGGCATCACCAACAACCCCTCCATGTACAACCCCTACTACCACCCGGAGGCCAACAAGCGCCGCCAGGAGACCATCCTTTACAAGATGCTGGAGCAGGGGTATATCGACCGGGAGACCTACGAGGCGGCCAAGGCCGAGGAGCTTCACTTCATCCACGGCGACACCGGGGGCGCCTCCGACGCCGTCTACTCCTGGTTTGACGAGACGGTCCGCCAGGACGCGGCGGAATACCTGGCCCAGCAGAGAGGCATCACGGTGGGTGCGGCCAAGACCCTGCTGGCAAACGGCGGCTTCAAGATCTACTCCACCATGGACCCGGAGATCCAGGCCAGCGTCGATGAGATCTACGGCAGCACCGACTTTATCAACAGCCTGGGCGTCAGCGGCGTGAACAGGCAGGGCGTCACCGTCACCAGCCGGCAGTTCCAGTCCGCCATCGTGGTCACCGACCCCTACACCGGCAACATCCTGGCCCTGGCGGGCAGCGTGGGGGAGAAGAAGGCAAACCTGCTGTTCAACATGGCCACCACCGCCCGGCGCCCCCCCGGCTCCTCCTTCAAGCCCGTGGCGGTCTACGCCCCGGCCATGGACTACGGCCTCATCACCCCGGACACCCGCTATGACGACGGGGCCACGGAGCTGGAGGGCAAGTCCGGCTGGATGCCCAACAACGACGACTTCCAGACCCACGGCATCGTCTCCATCCGCACCGCCCTGGTCAACTCCTATAACCGCGTCTCCGCCCAGGTGCTGGACGACCTGACGCCGGAAAGATCCTACCAGTTCCTGACGGAGAAGCTTCGCATGAACCTTGACCCTGCGGATAAGGACTACGCGCCGCTGTGCCTCGGCCAGCTGACATACGGGATCACGGTCCGCGAGATGGCTCAGGCGTTCGGCATCTTCCCCAACGAGGGGCAGTTTATTGAGACCCGCACCTTCACCGAGATCTACGACTCCGACTGGAATCTTCTCTACGAGAACACGCCGGAGAGCGAGGGCGTCATCAGCCCCGTCACCGCCTACTGGATGACCGATATGCTCCACGAGGCCGCCGTCTACGGCACCGGCAAGGGCGCGAACCTGGGCCAGATGCCCACCGCCGGCAAGACCGGCTCATCGGACAACTACCAGGACCGCTGGTTCGTGGGCTTTACCCCCTATTACGTGGCCGCCGTGTGGACCGGCTATGAGGTCCCCATGCGGATCAAAGCGCCCAACGGCAACCCCGCCTGCACGCTGTGGAAGGCGGTCATGTCCCGGGTCCATGAGGGCCTGGAGGTGAAGCAGTTCTCCGTGCCGCAGAACACCTATCAGGCCCCGGTGGCGGGGGTGGAGACGGCGGATTACATCATCCGCGCCGTGACGCCGGACGAGGAGGGCGTGGAGCACGTCCTGCTGGAGCAGCGCGAGAGCGCCGTGGTGGGGTCCACCGCCACGGTCAGCGCCCCGGCCATCGAGGGCTATGTCCTGGACAGCCCCTCCCCCGTGACCGTCGAGATCACCGTCGAGCCGGAGGACAACCTGGCCAAATTTATCTATTACCCGGAAAAGCCGCCTGAGACTACCCCCGGCGGGGAGACCAACCCCGGTGGTGAGACCGATCCCGGCGGGGAGACCGATCCCGGCGGGGAGACCGGCCCCGGCGGGGAGACGGACCCCGGTGGGGAGACGACCCCCGGCGGCGAGACCACCCCCGGCGGGGAGACTACCCCCGGCGGGGAGACCAACCCCGGCGGGGAGACCGATCCCGGCGGGGAGACGGACCCCGGCGGGGAGACGGACCAGCCCACGCTGTGACCCGTCGCCTTAAAGCCGCCACAAGCAATTTCAAGATTTCGGGGCCTTCCACCGAAAAACCCCCGCGCTCAGTTGAGAGAAACCCCCGCTCAGTCGAGAAAACCCCCGCGCTCAGATGAGAAAAACCCCCGTGCTCAGTTGAGCGCGGGGGTTTTCAACCTGTCGAAAAAGGCCTTTGGCCTTTTCCGACAAAGGGGAACGTGCGGGAAACTCCGCGTGAATTTTGCGAAATTCCCGCGGAGTTTTCCTGCTGTTTTGCTCCGCGCGCGGCCCCTTTGGGGGCGCACACTCCGCAAAACAAAAGGGATTTTTTCCGACGTACGTGCCGCCGGAAAAAATACCCAAGCTGAGTTTCTGACAATCTGTCGCGCCCCCGCCGGAGACGGCGGGGGCGCGCGGGGGTTACCATATTCTTTAGATGGCCGCCGGGGAGGATCGGCCTTCGGCGGGGTTGCGCGTCCTTGGAGGTTATTTGCCCAGGCCCTCGGCCCATTCGGCGTAGCGGGCGGTCTTTTCCCTGGCCTCCGGCATATTCTCGCCCCGGCAGAGGACGTAGACCTTGACCTTCGGCTCGGTGCCGGAGGGACGGACGATGAGGACGGTGCCGTCCTCCAGGACGAAGGAGAGGACGTTGGAGCCGGAAAGCTCCATCTTCGTCACCGCGCCGGTGGCGGTGTCCTTCTCGGAGCCGTCCGCGTAGTCCCGCAGGAGCTTCACCTTCTGCCCTGCGATCTGAGCGGGAGGCGTGGAGCGCAGCCCGTCCATCAGGGCCTTCATCTTCTTCTGGCCGTCGAGGCCGGGCATCACGAGATTCAGCGTCTTTTCCAGATACGCGCCGTACTTTTCATAGAGGGCGTCCAGCGCGTCCACCAGGGCGATGCCCTGGGAGGCGTACCACGCCGCCATCTCGCAGATCATCAGGGACGCGGTGACGGCGTCCTTGTCCCGGACGTAGTCGCCGAACATATAGCCGTAGGACTCCTCGAAGGAGAAGATGACCTTCCCCTCGCCGGACTCCTCCAGGGCGTTTTTCTTCTCGGCCAGGAACTTAAAGCCGGTGAAGGTATCGTAGAACTGAAGGCCGTTCTTCTCCGCCACGGCGCGGGCCATCTCGGAGGAGACGATGGACTTCAGGGCCACGGGCTTTTCGGGCATGGTCCCGGCGCGGCGCTTGGCCCCGATGATGTAGTCCAAAAGGAGAACGCCGGTCTGATTGCCGGTGAAGGGGATGAACTTGCCGTCGTGGTCCCGGACCATGATGCCCACGCGGTCGGCGTCCGGATCGGAGCCTAAGATGAAGTCCGCGCCCACCTTGTCGGCCAGCTCGATGCACAGATAGAAGCCCTCCGGGTTTTCGGGGTTGGGGGACTTGACGGTGGGGAAGTCCCCGTCCTTGATCATCTGCTGAGGCTCGCAGTAGACCTTCTTGAGGCCCATGCGGTGAAGCGCCTCCGGGATGAGCTTCATGCCGGTGCCGTGGAAGGGGGTGTAGACCATCTTGAAGGAGTCGGCCACGCCGGCGATGAGCGCCGGGTCGTTCTGCTGGGCCATGACGTTCTCCAGGAACTTCTCGTCCGTCTCGTGGCCCATGAGGACGATCCTGCCCTGGGCGACGGCCTCGTCAAAGTCCATGGTCTTGACGCAGTCAAAGACGTCGAGCTTCGCCATCTTGGCGGCCACCTCGTCGGCGTGCTTGGGGGGCAGCTGCGCGCCGTCCTCCCAGTAGACCTTGTAGCCGTTGTACTCCCTGGGGTTGTGGGAAGCGGTGATGTTGATGCCGGCGATGCACTTATACTCCCGGATGGCGAAGGAAAGCTCCGGCGTGGGGCGCATATCGTCAAAAAGCCGCACGAAGATGCCGTTGGCGGCCATGACGCGGGCGGCCTCGCGGGCAAACGTCTCGGAGTTGTTGCGGCAGTCGTAGCACACGGCCACGCCGCGCTTCACGGCCTCCGGCCCCTCGGCCAGAATGACCTGGGCAAAGGCCTGGGTGGTGTGGCGGATGACGTGTACGTTCATCCTGTTGAGGCCCACGGCCATGGTGCCTCTGAGGCCGGCCGTGCCGAACTCAAGCTGGGCGACGAAGCGGGATTCGATCTCCTTTTCGTCCCCGGCGATGGACTGAAGCTCGGCCTTCTCCTCCGCCGACAGGGCGGGGGACGCAAGCCATTTCTCGTAAGTGTCACGGTAGCTCATGTTTTACTCCTCCTCATGATTTGTTTCCTGGTCTGAAAAATCCGCGCTGATAATATTTTTCGCGTCCTCAAGCAGGGGCCTGGGGACAAAAATATCCTTGCCGAACCCGGACTGGCCCAGAACCACCTTCCCCAGGACGCCGTCCATGGGGTAGCGGCTGAGACTGGGGACGCCGAATGCCCACAGCATATTCTGCTCAAGCCCGATCTCCGACTCAGAGCCGGTGAGACGCTCCAAAAATACAGGCTCCTCAGGCTCGCCGGAGGGGGTGACCGGCCAGTTCCCGACGACGCCGGACTTGTAGTGGAAGGACCAGTCGCCCAAAAAATCACCTCATTTGTGGTATTTTCCGCCGTTCAGGATGGAGAACGCCCGGTAAAGCTGCTCTAAGACCATCACCCGCGCCAAGTGGTGGGGGAAGGTCATGGACGACATGGACAGGCGCAGCCGGGCGCTGTCCTTGACCGCCGGGGCCAACCCGTCCGACCCGCCGATGACCAGGGCCAGCTTTGAATATGTCCGGCTCAGGCCGTTTAGAGTCCCGGCAAAGTCCTCCGAGGACATCCCCTGTCCCTCCACGCACAGGGCGATCACCGCCGCGCCGCGAGGGACGGCGTTTTTGACGGCCTCCCCCTCGCGGGAGAGGCAGGCGGCGGTCTCCGCCGGGGAGGGGTTGGCGCTCCTGCGCTCCTCCGGGACCTCCGTGACCGTGAGGCGGCAGTACGCCCCCAGACGCTTTATGTACTCCCGGCAGGCGTCCCGGTAAAAGTCCTCCTTGAGCTTTCCAACGCAGATAAGTGTAACGTCAAGCATGGTATGAAAAGGCGGGGGGCAGATGATGCCCCCGTGATGTGTCAGCCGATTTTTATGATCTCCGTCTCCTCCGGGTCGGGTACGTCCACGCTCTCGATGTCCGCGCCCACGGCCCGAAGCTTCTCCACCAGGTCCTCGTAGCCCCGCTCGATATAGTTGACCCCGTCGATCTCCGTGACGCCCCTGGCGCAAAGCCCCGCGATGACCATGGCCGCCCCGGCGCGCAGGTCCCACGCCTTGACCGAGGCCCCGTTCAGGTGGTCCACCCCCTCAATGATGGCCTTGCGGCCGTCAACGGTGATGTCCGCGCCCATTTTGATAAGCTCGTTGACATACTTGTAACGGGTGTCCCAGATGCCCTCCGTAATGACGCTGGTGCCGTGGGCCAGGCAGAGCACCGTGGCGATCTGGGGCTGCATATCGGTGGGGAAGCCGGGATAGGGGAGGGTCTTGACGTTGATCCTGTGGAGAGGACCTGTGCGGGAGACCAGCATCTGGTCCTCGCCCTCCTCGATCTGGACCCCCATCTCCTCCAACTTGCCGGTGATGCAGTCCATGTGCTTGGGGATGACGTTCCTGATGAGAAGGCTGCCGCCCGCCCCGGCCACGGCGGCCATATAGGTGCCCGCCTCGATCTGATCGGGGATGAGGGCGTAGCTTCCGCCGGTGAGCTTGTCCACGCCACGAATTTTGATAACGTTTGTCCCGGCGCCCCGGATGTCCGCGCCCATGGCGTTGAGGAAGTTGGCCACGTCCACGATGTGCGGCTCCCGGGCCACGTTCTCGATGCGGGTGACGCCTTTGGCAAAGCAGGCGGCCAGCATCACGTTGATGGTCGCGCCCACGCTTGCCACGTCAAGATAGATGTCCGCGCCGTGGAGCGCCCCGTCCCGCGCCCTGGCGGCCACCAGGCCGTTTTGGTACTCTATCTCCGCGCCCATGGCCATAAAGCCCTTGATGTGCTGGTCGATGGGCCGCACGGAGCCGAAATTGCACCCGCCGGGCATCGCCACCTGGGCCTTGCCGAAGCGCCCCAGGAGCGCCCCGATGAGGTAGTAGCTGGCGCGGATCTTCGTCATGATGTCAAAGTCCGCCTTATACGTGCGCACGCCGGAGCAGTCGATGTCCATGGTGTTGCGGTCCACCGTCCTGACCCTGGCGCCCATGCGCTTTAAAATGTTCAGCAGCATCGTCACGTCGGAGATCTGGGGGATGTTTTCGATCCTGCACGTCCCCTCCACCAGCATGGCGGCGGGGATGATGGCAACGGCGGCGTTCTTCGCGCCGCTGATCTCTACGGTGCCGTGGAGCTGCCTTCCACCTTTGATAACGTATTTTGTCAAAGGCTCACCTTCCTGTACTCTTACCGTATGTCGTTCCGTGCTTTCTCCGCCTGAAAACATCTCAAAGCACAGTGAACAAGGGTATTATATCATCCCCGGCAAAGATTTGCAACAAGTTTTCGGTAAATCCGCTTAGATTTGGGCGACATAATGCGGCAAAAACCGGGAAAATGATCTCCGGCCCCTGAAAAAAGCCCGTTTCGCCCCCCAACCGGCGCAAAAAAATCTGTTAGTATGATTGCCATTGGCATAACTTTTTCCGCGCGGCTGATTGACGAAACGCCAAAAAAGCGGTATAGTATGAGTATCTGTGAAATGAATGAAAGGGAGGTCTCTCTTTTGAGCGAAGAATGTACCCATGACTGTTCCACCTGCGCGGCCAACTGCGCCAGCCGGGAAAAGGCCGCGGAGGACCCCAAGGCGGGAAATCCCGCGTCCAAGGTCAAAAAGGTGATCGCCGTCGTCTCCGGCAAGGGAGGCGTGGGAAAATCCATGGTGACGGCGCTTCTGGCCTGTGCCGAGAGGCGAAAGGGCGCGACGGTGGCCGTCATGGACGCGGACATCACCGGCCCCTCCGTCCCCAAAATTTTCGGCGTCAAGGGGCGCGCCATGGGCGTGGAGCAGGGCATCGTCCCCGCCGTGACACGCACAGGCGTCCGCCTGATGAGCATGAACCTTCTCCTGGACGACCCCTCCGACCCCGTGGTGTGGCGCGGCCCCATCATCGGCGGCGTGGTCCAGCAGTTCTGGAAGGAGGTATGGTGGGACGAGGTGGACTATATGTTCGTGGATATGCCCCCCGGAACGGGCGACGTGCCCCTGACGGTGTTTCAGTCCCTCCCCGTGGACGGCATCATCCTCGTCACATCCCCCCAGGAGCTGGTGAGCGTCATCGTGGAGAAGGCCCTGAAGATGGCGGAGCTTATGGAGATCCCGGTGCTGGGCATCGTGGAGAATATGTCCTACTTTGAGTGCCCCGACTGCGGGAAAAAGCACTATATCTACGGACAGAGCCACTTAGAGGAGCTGGCGAAGGCCCACGGCGTCGCCGTCACCGCCCGCCTGCCCATCACCCCGGAGCTTCCCAAGGCCGCCGACGCCGGCGACATCGAGGGCGTGGAGACGAATATGCTGGACGAGATCCTGGCGGCCGTGGAGCGGGCATAGGCACAGCAAATCCGGGGGCCAGTTGCCCCTTCCTGTCCTGTTATAAAGCATTATAGCATATTCCTAAGCATATGTCAAGAGCATTTTAGAAATAATTTTAATTATTTTTCAACAAGGAGGAAAAGACATGAGCGGCAACATTCCAGAGGTAAAGCTGG
>CANQXK010000009.1 GCA_947627715.1 uncultured Oscillospiraceae bacterium | reverse complement strand
AGATAATTTAAGATTATCTTATTTCCCCGTCTATCCTCCAAAAATCCAATTCCCCTTGCGATTCTCGTCGAATAGCGTCTCTACGCCATATATGTCTCGTCTGGTTGATTTTGTTACACAGCTTCTAAAAATTTTTTCTATTTTTGTGAGAGAACCTGCAAACATCGCGCTTTCGTTGAAGGCCTTCGGAGCCAACGAAGCCGACATAAAATATAATCCAACAGGGCGGTTTGATAAGGATAGAAACAATTCGTCGATAGAGAGCAAAAAATAATGCCGTCTCATTTAGCGAGAGCGGCAGAAAACTATATGGCGATATAAAATCCCGAACGACAGGGCAGGAAAATCACGCACGGCTTCAAACCCGGCGTATCACGCCGCAGGCGATCTTCTCCCCGGCGTTCCCGGACGGCTGCGTTTTGAAATCGTCCGGGGAGCCATGTATGACAACGGTTCTGCCAATGACCTCATTCACCCGGAACCTGCCCGTCAGCACCTGACAGTACGCCCTCCCGCGATCGCTGAGCAGGGGAGGGAGGTCGCCTGCGTGGCGGGGGTGTTCTGCGGCTGCCGGATCATAATGGGAACCCGTATTGGGAAACCCTCTGCTCCGGCAATCGCCGCCCTCGTGGATGTGAAACGCGAAAAAGCCGGTATCTGTATCGGGCAAACCCAGAATATCCGCGACCACCAGCGTCCCGCTGCACCGCTGGAAGAAACGGACCGTCCCCCTAAGCCCCGGATGCGCCTCTCCGCCGTCAATACGGGCAATGGCCGCAGGCGTGTTGCTGTTCAAATGAATCACCTCTTGACCATGCTATGCCGTTTCCGTCCGAGAGGTGAATCGAAACCCCGCCCATGCGCCAGCCGAAAGCTCTCGGTGGGGAGAGCTTGGAAGAGGAACCGTCTGGGACCCGCTTCTGATTGCGCCACATGAACTCCTGGCTCCGCCGGGAGCGGGCCGGGGCACTCCGGCAGATGCTCAACTCCGGGGCGTCGGCACAGGACATCAGGCAGTATGTAAACGGGCTTGCGGACAAGGGGACACAGCAAAGCCCCGCCGGTACGAAGACCGGCGGGGCCAGACAGATCATCGACGCCGCCCACCGCGCCAACATGAGCGTGGACGAATACCTCCGGCAGAATTGGGACGAGTACGAGGTGGACGGCGAGCTTCGCCCGGAGGCCCGGAGGGCGCTGGAGATGGAGGGGGGAAGGCAGTACTCCGTAAAGAGAGACACGCAGAACAGGCCGTTTGTGGAAATCGACAGGGACATTTTAGAGGGAGTGCCGGAATCGGAGCGAATCAAGACGGTAAAGAATAATTTGAGCCAAAGATTTCCGAACGGCGTTCCAGTAAGAAAAGACGTTATCAAGGTCAACAGTAAGACAAGGGGAGAGATAACGGAGTCAAAGTATTCACAATGGCTCAGAGACAATGCCCCGGATGTATATGCGGATAAGTTCAGAGCAACCGACAATCTGGATGAAATTGTTTTGGCTGCGCGAAACTGGAAAGGCGAAGGGCTTAAACACCCCAGGACGGATAGCATAATTGAGTTTGCCAGAGGCGATGTGCGCCTCAAAGTAGGCGCACATGATTATGAGGCGGATGTTGTAGTCGCAACAACAAAGAGCGGAGAAATGGTGCTGTATGACATAGTGTCCATGAAACCGACTCAGATTGCAGAAAAGAACATCTCTCCGACAGCAGCTACAACTGACAATAATGTCAGTCTACGCCACAGAACGCCGGAGAGACGCTCTGATAGTAATGTACCACAGGGCGGCGGGGATGTCAAGACCCAGTTTTCCGTGGCCAGGGAGGAAACGGACAGCACGGGTCGAAAAATCCTGAGAGTGCATACGGACGCATACGGAAACGTGGTCCTGCCGGAAAATATGAGCTATCGGATAGCGGGAGAGGACTCCCCGATGAGCGACTATGGACACGCGATGTTTGCGGACGATCCTTCCAGCTATATTGCGGCAGAAATAAACCTCCTCCGTGGGAGCAGGGGAATCTACGCAGTACGTCACGATCTCCTGACGGATATAAACGACCTGAAGAAGGAAATCGCCAAAAGATGGGACGAGGACCGGGACGATGCGTTTGACAATGCGCCCATGATCACAGATGAATATCTGGAGGGCGTGACCGGGGAGGAAATCGCGGAAGAGTTTGATCCAAAGGACATTGTTGACTCCGCAGCGGCCTATGACAATTACGAGCTGACGCAATGGTTCTACGACAGGGTAATTGAACCTGGGGAAATCGCCGGGGTGAAAACCAGCGACGGCGCGGTGGTATTTGACGACAGCGCGATCCATCGCGTTGAGGTGGAAGGAAATCGGAGAAAGGGCGATCCTGATGTCCAGTATTCCGTGGCCAGGGAGGAAATTCAGGCTATACAAAATATCGGGAGAAAGAGCGTCAATGACTTTTCCTCCGAGGACATTGAGAAAACCGAGGCTTTCGCCAGAAGGTACTATCAGGAGATGGGGGAGAAATCCCCGTTCTTCCGGGCGTGGTTCGGAGACTGGAGGGCAAACGACTCGACCCCGGTGCAGGTAGCCAACGAGCGGGGAGACGCCAGGGGCGTCCAGCGCAACGAGGATACGGGGTGGGACGTGCAGGTTTCCGGGAAGGTGTTCAACGAGAGCAAGGCGCACAAAATGACCGCCAACCGTGACGCTTGGGACTACCTGCCTTACATCAACGATATTGTAAAAAAGGCTGTTCTGCTGGACAGCTACACGCAGGGAAAAACAAAATCGGCCAATTCCCTTATGATGCACAGCTTATATGCCGTGGCAGACATAGGGAACGGGCCGGAGCTGCTGAAGCTCTATGTGGAGGAGATGAACGACCCCAACCGCCGAGGGACGGCGAAACGGGCCTATCAACTCCAGAATATAGAGCGTTGGCAGCCGAGTGCAAAGGGTTCAGGCAAAAGCCTTAGCCCAGTCAACTCGACTGCCAACATAGAGACTATAGCAGATTTGTTTGCCGCTGTCAAGAGCAAAGATTCACATTTTAATCCGCAACCGGCCAGCAAGATCGTGGACGAGGATGGGAGGCCGCTGGTGGTGTACCACGGCAAAGGAAGACCGCCTGTCCGTGGCTTTCCTTTGAGGAATAAGGTGTTAAAAACCCCGCCCATGCGCCAGCCGAAAGCTCTCGGAGGGAGGGAAGCTCGAGGGGAACCGTCAGGGTTCCTCTTCCTATCCAATCCAATCCATCTCCACCAACAAAACCGCCCAAAATGGGCGGTTTTATTGGAATAAGTGGTTAAAAATCCTATTTTTAAGAAAGGCTTGCGGTGCAAGGGCTTTAAGGGATAATGAGTCAATATAGGCTTTAAGGCTCCTCACTTTTGAACAGCGTAGCGCCCATATCAAACGCCCTTTTTGCGTCCTTGGGGAAAGACCGTTTCGTCTCGGAGCTTTTTGGCTTCCGGGTCAAACATTGATCATTTCCAATCCGTCTTGCTATAATTGTGAAGCTGTAGCGGGTCGCCGCTGACAGGAATCTCCGTGTGGCCTACAAAGCGGCTAATTATTTGCCGGTAACGGTTGAGCAATTCGGTGTACCGCTATCAAGTATCATCGCCTCTACCTAAGTGGACTCGGCCGCCTGACTCGCTGTTGATATCAGCGCATCCGTATTCCTCACCTTCCCAGTCCCTGCGTTTGCCGCTATAAGGTGCCCTAAATTTGAACCTTCTGCCAACCTTCCAAGTCTGTCAGCCATAACGCAGCCGTGTCAGGGCGTGTCTCCGGGAAACATTTCCAGCCAGCGGCAGACGGTGTCCGATTGGGAAAAGAGCGCACGGAAAAGGGTGGCTTTCCACGAATTTAGAGAAACTTTTTCATAACTACGGGCATCCAAGGAAAACTGTTCCTTCAGCTGCTTAGCTCTCGACTCCCCATATGAGCTCCGCCAGACGCGGACCCGTCCACTGATCTCCTCGGCGGCATGAGAACCGTACAGCTTGTAAAGCTCATACAGCTCCATGTGGTGGAGTGTACGCCGATACAGAACGTTATCCCAGGCATCGGGCTTTACGACGCCGTATCTCGGCACGAGGGAATCACCAGAGACATACAAATTGACCTTGAGCCAGACGGCGGTCTCCACGTCATCAAAATACGGATGAAGCGGAGCTGTCTCCGCACTTTTTGGCGCCTCGGCCCTCTTTTGCCCAAGATTGCAGTCACGGCAAGACGGCACGAGGTTTGCGGGAGTGACGGCAAACGCCGGAAATTGTTTTTTGGGAAGATAGTGGTCAAGGGTCGACACTGTCCCAATATCACATAATGGGCATCTTCCCAGCGCGGGAGCCGCCATCAGCTTGTCGTAATATCTTCGACCCGGCCCCTTTATATTGGAGAATTTTTGTTCATAAACCTTGGTCATCTCATCCGAGGTAACGACGCCATCCACATTCTCCGAGGAGGAAATCGTGTGGAGCTGACCGTGTTCGGCGCATTCGATGTAGGACGCCTCGGCGCGGACTACCGACGGGGCGATTCTTTTCAGCCTGTTGGTCAGACCACTGTCCTTCGGGAAGTCAAAGCAGTCACTGATGACAGTACCTACCCCGTCCGAGGGTCGAGCGATTTTCTTCATCCATCCTCACCGCTTTCATGTTGCGCAATCAGAACGCGAATGATCCCTCGTGCCTCTGTTCCAATCTGGGAGTCGAACCGATCCATGATATCGTCATATGTCATGCCGCTCTCAACGCAATCCGCCAGCATTTTGTGGAAACCCGCGTGGGTCACTTCTAAGCCGAACACCTCACTGGTCAGTATACCGACGTTCTCCCCGAAAGTCTCGCTGTCAAGCCGATCCGCACGCATAGTCTGGTGCTGGCGAGAGAGCTTCCAAACACAGCTCTTGGGCACTTCCTGCAATACGACCGGGGAGTGGGTCGATATGATAGCCAGACCGTTCTTTTGAATCAGCAGAGTAGAGAGGGCCCTGATGAAAGCGGCCAGAAGGGGCGGGTGAAGGTGGTTTTCGGGTTCATCAATCAGTATAAGCGAACACTCAGATACCATAGAAATCAGGTATGTCAGAGAGAGAAGGATAACCTTGTGCCCAGAGCTGAGCTTCCCGAAGAACTCACCGGCGCGGTTGTTGAGTTCCTCTTGCGTACCGAAGAAGTTCTCCAAGAGGGCTGAGAGGCCGTGCTGCTCGAAAATTGGGTCCGAGTCCAGGAGAGAGATAATCTTTGTCCAGAGGATGCGCTTTTCACTGTACCGATTGCAGGCGTTCAGCGATGCAATAAACTGTTTTTTCAGCCTCTCCAATCGGTTCACTTTGCTTCTGCCCAGGCCAATGTACGTGTACCTGTCCGCGTTGATGGCGGTTCCCTCAAAATCATCCAGCGTGGGATAAGCGTCGAAAGGGCTGAAAGCGATACATATGAAATTCGTAAAACTGTTGTCACTTTCGTACACAAAACGTCCATACGCCGGGTCATTGTTGTCATAGACAAGACAATAGATCATGGAACGAAGCAAATGCGTCTTCCCAACGCCGTTCCTGCCAATGAGGACATGTATATTGGTCGGAGGATTTGAGTTGGGCCGGACGTGGAATTCCAGCTGATTGTCGGTGGAACCCTGGTTGGGAAAACAATAAGAGATATCATAGGGGGTCAGCTTTGCTCCGCCTTGGGCGATTCTTCTAAATTGATGGGTCAGAAGAGAGCGGCTGACATCGCGGAGCAAGGATTCCCTCATGACGTCTTCATCCTTGGCCCGATCATATAACCCGGTATCCAGTGCAACATCCCTCAATGCCACCAGGATCTCTTGGCGGAACTCCCCGTTTTCGAGATTCTTTATGCTCTCGTAGTAATCCTCGCTCTGCCCCAGTGAAAAGAATTGCTCGTCAAGGACATCAAAAGTGGATGGAATATCTGGTGAGTACGTCGCCATGTTGAACTGCCCAACTTTTAAGCTTCCCAACTCGTGCAGGTGACCGTCACCGTCGATGTATGTAGCCTGAAACATCGTTCTATACTTGAACCAGTCATCCCAATTATCCTTGCGTAGGTGTACGACGTTCCGCGTATATGCGCATTCATGCTGGTCGCGTTCAATGACTTCAAATTGCATGACAAGACCTCCTGAGATATACTGACTCCACCATACTTTACATAAGAATATTATATATTTTTCCATTTCGCTGGGCAACAGAATATACTTTCTTCCAACAGCAAATGCACCAGCACAAACCGAATAGTCGATCGAGAACATGGGCATCGCTTTTTGCAGACCGTGTCGCTGACAGTAAACATACGCCATAACGCATGCGGCCTCAAATCATACCACAATTATACTCAAAGCGACACACGATTTCAATATTAATACAAATATTATTTGTTCACAACGTCATACACCTCCCTGCTCACGATTGCCGGGTGATGCTCATGTATCATGTACCTGTCCATTTGTCCAATGTTTCTGCTATGCTTTCCGGAGAAGACATCGCTCACAAATGTCTTTTGCAATATAACATCACCAGTGTATCTCTCGTTTTTCAAAAGCTTGCTGATTGTTTCGCGGCTCCATCGCTCTTTGCCGGTAGGAGAGGGGATATGTTCGTCATGTAACCAATTGGATATTTCATTCAAGCTTCTGCCCGAAGCTCGAAGTTCAAAGATTTTTCGCACTACATCCGCCTCCGGCTCGTTGATCTCCAGGCGTCCGTCGCTACCTCGCCTGTAGCCAAAACAGGTAAAATCCGCATAGCCGGATTTCCCGCTTTAAAAACCTTTGCTAATGTCCCATTTGATGTTTTTACTTATGCTCTCGCTCTCTGCTTGCGCATAGGACATATACGCAGTCAACAATATCTGCATCTGACGGTCGTGAAGCCAGATATTTTCTTTCTCGAAAAAAACGTCAACTCCACAGCCACACAAATCCAGCGAAGCCTGAAGCATGTCAACGGTATTCCGTCCAAATCGGCTTATGGACTTGGTGAGAATCAAGTCGATCTCACCGTTGCGTGCAAGTTCCATCATCCGCATGAATTCTTGCCTCTGTCAAAGACTCAGCCCGCTCCCTCTCTCGACGAAGATTCCAGCATTGACCCAACCGGGTGTGCTTGCTATCTTCTGCGAATAATACGAAATCTGTGCCTCAAAACTTGTCTCCTGCTCCTCGTGGTCAGAGCTTACGCGACACACGAAGGGCATTACAAGCTTGGTTGTTATCAATCTGTGCGGGTATCTCAATAACTTTTTGCATTTTGGTCAAATTCTTTCATAAAAGAAAAAAGCGCACACAGCCACGGTAAAATAAATATGTATATATAAAAAAGTTGACAGCTTTCCATGTGGAAAACTGTCAACTTATCCTGGTGGAGGAGGGTGGATTCGAACCACCGAAGGCATTGCCAGCAGATTTACAGTCTGTCCCCTTTGGCCACTCGGGAACTCCTCCATATTCAGTTTCTGGAGCTGGTGGACGGATTCGAACCCCCGACCTGCTGATTACAAATCAGCTGCTCTACCAGCTGAGCTACACCAGCATTCCGTTTCATCAGCAAGTGATATGATAACAAAATCCGCGGCGTTTGTCAACAATTATTTTTGCCTTTGCCGAGATTTTTTTCTCCCGGCGCGGCCTGAGACGCCCATGCGCCGGGCGGAGTGAAAAAGCTTTTACGTCTGCCGGCGCTTTGACGCGCCCTGCCGTCAAAAAATATACAGATGGCGGCGCTCCGGCCCGGCGGGAGGGCCGCGCTAAAAAAGCCGAGGCCCCCGCGAGGGGGCCTCAGACAAATCGGCGGGCCTTATTCCACCACCACGACGCGGAGCTTGCCGCCGGACGTGGGGGTGCGGTCATAATAGGCGGTGAACGAGTTGGAGTAGACCAGGGCCTCCTCCAGGGAGTCGAACCATCGGCCCGTCCTGCGGTCGTAGCACGTGACGCTGTCCGCGATGGGGAGGATAAGTTCGCCCTGGATAAAGGTGCGGGTGAGGAGGTTGAAGCTGGACTGGGTGACGTTCTTCACCTCGGTGAGAGTCGCGGTTCCCAGACATTTGTACACGTCGTAATCGCCGGCGCTGCCGTCCGCGCTTTCGCTCACGTGGCCTGACACCTCAGAGGAGCGCGCCACGCCCACGAAGCCGCCGTTCGTCCCGTGGGACCCCATGACCGCGACAAAGCTGCCGGAGCCGTTGGAAACGGTGGTGACAGTGTTTATTATCTCCCCAAAGATGGTGACGGGTTCGGTGACCTTCTGCGAGATCTTCGCAAGCCCGTACACGTACCGATCGCCGGTGACGTCGTTCAGAATGAGGATGTCCACCTTGCCGTCGGCGTTCAGATGGGTAAAGACCACCTTACCGGCGGGGACAGAGGTGAGATTGATGTCGGCCATGGCGATGGCGGTGACTTCTCCCTTCTCGCCCACGCGCTCAAACAGGACGGCGCTGTCGGAGAGAGCTGTGCCGCCGACGGTCCGGGCGGCGATGTCCACATCGCCGGAGACGCGGCTGGACTCCTGCGTCGAGAGGTAGACGGCGGGGACATCCCTGCCGTTTTTGCGCTGAAGGCCGCTGTAGACGGAGAGGACGCTGCCCTCGTAGCCGGAGAGGTTGGCGTAGGCGGGGGTCCCGGAGAGGACCACCCGGCCGTTGTCCTCCGGGAGGGGAGCGATGGGGGAGTTGATAAGCTCCACGCGGACCCTCTCCGAGGTGGACCCGGCCATCAGGACCCCCAGAGCCGTAGAGGAGGCGCTGCCGGAGGGCACGAGCGCGGCGATCTTCCCGTCAGAGGTGAAGAGGGCGGTGACGACCTCGCCTACCTTCACCTCCTCCAGGGAGGGATAGGCGCAGGGCAGGACGTCAAACTCGCGGCCAAAGAGGGTTATTTTGGTGGGCGCGTAGGGGTTGGGGGAGGCGGCCTCATAGGGCGCGGTCAGGCGGAAATCGGACACGTAAAGCGTGTCGGTGGCCGCGTCAAACACGCCCACGTCCCATTTCTTCAGGGCGTTTCGCATGACGGAGGAGCCGTTTTTCACGATCTTACAGGTTGAGCTGCTGTTTGTGATGGCGCTGAAGGCCCCCAGGCCGTCGCTCTGCGCGACCAGGGGCGTGCCGGAGACGGCCCCGGCCTCGCGCACGAAGATGTAGTCCACGGAGCCGGAGGAGGTGTAGCAGACGGTGAGCACAAGGCCCGGACGGTTAAGGCCGGGACTCACCTCGCCGAAGGTGTAGGTGCTTCCGCCGCGCAGGACCGTCGCCGCCTTGGGGACGGTAATTTTCGTCCCGTCAATGGCGGTGACCGTGGTGTCGGAGACGGAATCCACGGTCAGCGTGACGCTCCTGCTGCCGGAGTCGGGGAGGAAGGTCAAAAACCGCCCGTCGGGGGACAGGATCGCGGTGCCGCGCATACCCAGCATAAAGGGGGCGGGCAGGTTCACGGCGGGCTTGATGGGGTCCCCCATACGGGTGGAGAGGGTGACGGCGGGGGAGCCGTCGGCGGCAGGGGCGCTGACGGAGAGAAGGATGGTGTCCTCAACGGCGCTTCCCAGGGCCGATCCGGCGTAAACGGAGCCGGAGGCGGTGGGCGTCAGCAGGAAATTGCGGAAGAGTAGGGCCGCCTGGGCGCGGGTGATGGGACCGCCGCCGGTGAAGCTGCCAATACCGGCGTTGAGGCCCAGGGTGGCGGCCATGGTGCGGGCGTCCGCCGGCCAGTTGTTCAGGATCTTCTGCCCGTAGCCCAGAATACGCAGGAGGATGGTGACGGCCTCGTCGTAGTTGATGAGGTTGTCGGGGTAGAAATACCCGTTATTGACCATGATGAGGCGCGAATCGTCCACCACCGTCTGGGAGGCCAGATTGACATAGCCCCTTGCCCAGTGGGTGGAGGCCACGTCCACGAAGATGGTGCGGTTCTCATAGGCGGCCACGGCGTCGCCCCTGCCCATCACCTCCACGGCAATCTTGCAAAATTCGGCCCTTGTCAGGTTCCCCTCAGGGAAATACGAGCCGCCCGCGCCGCTGATGGCGCCCATTTCCCGCAGGACCTCCACGGCCTGCCCCACGGCGGGGTCGGTGATGTCCGGGAAGGTGGAGACCTCCCCGGAGGCCGACGCCGGGAAAACGGCGAGAGAGGCGGCCAGCGCCAGGGCGAGAGCCAGAGCTGATACTCTTTTTATCCGTTTCATACTTCAAACTCCTTATCTGTAAAAACCTGCATAATTCAATGGGAAGGGGTCCGCTGCAAAGATGTGCGCAGACGAAGGAATTTTCGCGGCTTCCGCGACGACGCCGTCAATCGGCCCGCAGCGCCTCCACCGGCTGGAGACGGGACGCCTTGGCGGCGGGGTAGAGGCCGAAGATGAGGCCCAGCGCCACGGAGATGGCGAACGCCCCCACGGTGATCCCGGCGCCGGGGATGAGGACGATCTTAAAGGCCAGCTTCCCTACGATGAGCGTCCCCAGATACCCCACGATGATGCCCAGGATCCCGCCGATGCCGCAGATCATGGCCGCCTCGATGAGGAACTGCGTGATGATGCTCTTCCTCTCCGCGCCGATGGCCTTGCGGATGCCGATCTCGCGGGTGCGCTCGGTGACGGTGACCAGCATGATGTTCATGATGCCCACGCCGCCCACGATGAGGGAGATGGCGGCGATGCCGCCCAGGAAGTACTGCTGGAGCTTGTTGGCCTCGTCCTCCTCCTCCTGATAGACCGTCTGGTTATATACGTCCACATAGCCGTTTTCGCCCAGAACGCCCTCCATGAAGCTCTTGATGAGGGTGGCGGCCATCTTGGTGGACTGGGAGTCGCGGGCCTTCACGGTGTATTCGTCGATGGACTGGTTGTTGTTGAGAACGCGGGTCAGGGTGTGGGGGAAGACCACGATGTTGTCCATGCGGCTCATGGCTACCTCCTGCCAGTTGTCCCCGCTTTCGTTGTACTCGGTGACGCCGTTGCCCTTGGGGGCGTACACGCCGATGACGGTGAAGGGCATCCCGTTGACCGTCACGGTCTCGCCCACGGGGTCGATCATGCCAAAGAGGGTTTGGGCCACGGAAGCGCCCAGGATGCAGACCTGGTTCATGCGCTCGATGTCCATAAAGCTGATGTCCCGGCCCTTGGCCAGGGTGTAGTTGTTGCACACGGAGAACTGGTCGTTGCCCAGGTAGAAGGTGGGCGGCTCCACGTAGCTCCCGCCGCCTCCGCCGTCGATGACGACCATGCCGCCTCCGCCGTAGAAGTAGTCGTTGCTCTGCCCCAGGGTCTGGACGCCGTAGGAGATGGTCAGACCGCTCCAGACCTGCCCGTTGGGGGTGACGCCGGCGACGTATTCGGAGATGCGCTGGCAATAGTTATAAAGCTCGTCGTTCACATCCACGCTGCCGTCCCAGCTGTAGGCGTAGACGCTCAGCTTGTTCTCGCCCATGCTCTCATAGTATTTCCGCATGGCCATATTCTGCCCCTGGGCGTAGGAGACCAGGATGATGACGGCGGCAAGGCCGATGATGACGCCCAGCATGGTGAGGGCCGAGCGGCCCTTGTTGGCGGAGATGGACTTGGCGGCCATCTTCAGCGCCTGTGTGAGTTTCATGAACCGGCTCCCCCTTCCCGGGCGACCTCCGCCTGGAGGTCCCCGCCGTTTTTGGAATCCGCCACGATCTTTCCGTCGGAGATGCGCACGATCCGATGGGCCGTGGCGGCGATGGAGTTGTCGTGGGTGATGAGAATGATGGTGGTGCCCGCCTCCTCGTGGAGGGTGTGGAGGATCTCCAGGACGTGCTTGCCGGTCCTGGAGTCCAGAGCGCCGGTGGGTTCGTCCGCCATGATGATGGGGGGCTTGGCGGCGATGGCGCGGGCGATGGCCACGCGCTGCTGCTGTCCGCCGGACATCTCCGAGGGCTTGTGATTGGCCCGGTCCTCCATTTTCACCCGCTCCAGAGCCTCCATCACCATATCCTCCCGCTTCAAAAGGCCAATGCCCTGGTAGATAAGGGGCAGCTCCACGTTTTCATAGGCGTTGAGGGCGGAAATGAGGTTGTAGCCCTGGAAGATAAACCCAATCTCCCGGTTGCGGATGCGGGCCAGCTCCTTGTCCGAAAGCTCCGTCACGTCCGTGCCGTCTAAGGTGTACCCGCCGTAGGAGGGGACGTCCAGACAGCCCAAGATGTTCATAAGCGTGGACTTCCCTGAGCCGGAGGCCCCGATGATGGCCACAAATTCCCCCCGGTCGATCTGGAGGGAGACGCCGTCCAGCGCCCGCACCTCGCTCTCAAGGCCCTCGTTGTAGATTTTATAGACGTTTTTTATATCAATGAGCATGGCTTCCTCCTCAGTAGGAGTACGCGCCCGTCATCATATAGGCGTTGAAAATCTCGGTGTCCGCGTCGAGGCCGGAGGTGATCTCCAGGTTGTACCGGTCGGAAAGGCCGGTCTCCACGGGGATGGGCCAGTAGCCCTCCTCCCCGGAGGGATAGGGGGGATACTCCCCGTAATACTCCGGCATATCAAACTCCACGGCGTTGGCGGGCTTCTCGTCTGCCTTCACGAACACCACCTTCTGGGGGTTGCCGTCGGTGTCCACGATGCTCTTCACGCACTGGATGGGGACGGTGACGCAGTCCACGGATTCGCTGGTCACGAAGGAGTAGTCCAGGCCCATGCCCTGCTGCAAAAGGCCCGACATATTCTCCACCGAGAGGGTCACGGGATAGGTGGACATACCCATGCCGATCTGCGCGCCCTCAATGTCGATCTTGGTGACGGTGCCGATAAAGTAGTTGCCGTTCCAGTCGGTAAGCTCCACCTCCATGCCGGGGTTTATGTAGGAGATGTTGCGGTCGTCCACGTTGATCTGGACGGTCATGACGGAGGTGTCGGAGACGGTGATGACCGTGGTCCCGGCCTCCACCTCCTGATCCGGGACGATGGCGCAGGAGGTGACGGTGCCGGAGATGGGCGACACTACCTCGGAGTTCTGCTCCGCCTGCTGGGCCTGATAGAGGGCCTCCTGGCACTCGGCGAGCCGCGTCTCGCAGTCGGCGACGCGCTTCTGGGCGGACTCGACGGACTCCTCCATGGACTCCAACTGCTCCGCGTAAGCCTCCCGCGACTGGGTGAGCAGGACCTCGCCGGCGTTCACGTTCATATAGTCACGCAGCGACCCGACGGAATTGACCTCTCCGGGGAGAGACGCGGTGATCTGGGCCGTCTCGGAGTAGATGAGCTTTGCGTTCTCATAGGGGTAGATCTCAACGCCGGAGGCGGAGACCATGGAGGCCGAGGCGTCCATGCCCTCGGTGAGGGTGCCGGGATTGGGGACGAGGATGTCCACCTCGAAGAACACGCCGCCCTCTGCGGAGATGCGGTCCACCTTGTAGATGCCCTCCACCGACCCCTGCGTCACAAGCATGAGGGCGGGGACGGAGACGTTCACGCTCTGCCCGGCGTAGATGTCGTTTTCATAGGCGTAGCTGAAATAGAGCGTAAGGCGCATCTGCCTGTCGTTGACCAGCGTGGCGATGGGCGTCCCGGCGTCCAGCATCTGGCCGCGGGTGATGGTCTGGACCTCCAGAAGCTTCCCGCCGAAGGGGGCGGTGATGTTGAGCTTGGCCGCGTCGCCCCGGTATTTTTCCAGGTCGTGCTGGGCGGTCTCCTGGGCCTTCTGGGCGCTGTCCAGCTCCTTCTGGGCGTTGTCCACGTCCTCCTGGGCCTTCTGCACCTGGGTGGCGGCGTCGGGACTGTAGATGGAGTAGAGGGGCATCCCCTCAAAGATCACGTCGCCCACGTTCACGTAGACCTCCTGGATGACGCCCTTCAGCGTCACCGACACGGCGGCGCTTGCCCCGGCGCGGGCGGAGCCGTAGCCCGACACCGTGCTCTGGATGGTGCCGATCTGGGACATGGCGGAGAGGATCTTTCCCTCCTCCTTCTTCTCCCGGAATACAAAAAACCACATGGCGAAGGCGATGGCCGCGATCACAAGAAGGACGACAGCCACGGTGACGATCCGTTTTACGGTCTTTCTGCGCCGCTTGCCCTTGGGGGGCTGGCGGGGCGGGACGGGGGACGGAGGAGCCTCCGGGACCGTCGCGGTGGGATTGCTCATTTCTTCGGTTGTCATTGATTGCGCTCCTTCCGGCCCGCGTCCGGCGGGCAAGTAGTTCCGTAAGGCGGCGGGGCCGGGAAAGCCCGGCGGCCTGCGCCGCTGTATACAGTGGCAGTATAATACAAATCCCCTGAAATTGCAAGGAGAGTTAACATAATGTAAAAAAATTTAAACTTTTGATGCCGTTTTGTTACAGATGGATCCGGCGGGGGCGAACCGCCCCTCCCAAGGGCGAAAAAAGAGAAAAAACGGGTCCCGCTCTTTACTTTTCCACAGGGATGTGGTATACTTTTCCTGCCACACAGTTAAATATTTTTTCAGACAGGGCATACTTTATTAAGGTAAAAACGTATGCCTTGACCGTTATCCTGTCTGGATATAACTGTGTGGCAACAGAGGTCAGGCCGCGTTTTTCGCGCGCGGCTTTTGCCGCGCGTTTTTTTGCGCCGGCGGGCCTCGCAGTAAAAGGGGAGGTATTTTCGATGCTTGATGTCCGGCACATCACAAAGAAATACGGCAAGGTCACGGCCTGCGACGACGTGAGCTTCCGGCTGGAGCCGGGGAGCGTGACGGTGCTGTTGGGTCCCAACGGGGCGGGAAAGAGCACCCTTTTAAAGTCCGTGGCGGGGTTCCTCAAGTACCAGGGGAGCATCACCGTGGGCGGCTTTCCCAACAAGAGCGTGGAGGCGCGGCGGCTTTTGGGGTACATCCCGGAGATGCCCTCGCTCTACCCCAACCTGACGGTCTCGGAGCATATGGAATTTCTGGCGCGGGCCTACAGGCTGACGGACTACGCCGGGCGCGTGGACGAGCTGTTCCGGCGGTTTGAGCTGGAGGACAAGCGGCGCAAGTTCGGAGACGAGCTGTCAAAGGGTATGCAGCAGAAGCTCAGTATTTGCCTGGGACTTTTGCCGGAGCCGAAGCTCATCCTTCTGGACGAACCCATGATCGGGCTGGACCCCCACGCCATCAAGGAGCTGAAGCTGATCATCGAGGAGCTTCGCGCCCAGGGCCGCACGATGCTGGTGAGCACCCACATCATCGACAGCGTGGATATGCTGTGGGATCGGACGGTCATTATGGACGGTGGGCGCGTCCGGGCCAACGTCACAAGGGGCGAGCTTGAAAAGGACGGGCGCACCTTGGAGCAGCTCTTTTTCGAGGTCACCGAGGGGACGGCCCCGGAGGGCGGGGAAGCATGAGACTGTTTGCCTATTACGCCCTCCACACCTTCAAAAACCAGCTGAAAAAGCTCCTCAAGACGTGGGTGATGATCTTCTTCCTGGTCTGTTTCGCGCTGGGCGTCGGCATCGGCGCGATCCTCGTGTTTGTGGACGGGGCGGGAGAGCCGGAGGGACCCGTGGAGGACGTGGAGGAGCCGTCGTTTCTTGAGGAGCAGGGGATCGGGCAGAGCGAGCTTATCGAGCTTGCGGCGGGGGGCGCGGCGCTTTTCCTGTTTGCGTTTTACGCGGTGAACGCGGATAAAAACGGGGCGCGGATCTTCCTGCCCGCCGATGTGAACCTCCTGTTCCCGTCGCCCATGAAGCCCCAGTCGGTGCTGATGTTCCGGCTCGCCACACAGGTGGGGGTGGGCGTTCTGGGCGGCGCCTATATGCTCTTCCAGCTCCCTAACCTCACCCTGAACGCGGGCCTTTCCGTGTGGGCGGCGCTGTCGCTGGCGGCGGCCTGGGGGCTTGCCGTGATCTTCTGCATCCTCATCCAGCTGTCGCTCTACACTCTCTCCAACACATACCCCGCCGTGAAACGGTATCTGCGCCGGGGCGTCTATCTCGTCCTGGCGGCGCTGGCGGTGGGCTTTGCCGCCTTCGCCTCGCGGAGCGGGGAGGGGTGGCTCAAAGCCGCCGTGGCCTTCTTCAACGCCCCCGGCACCAGGTTTATCCCCATCTGGGGCTGGCTCAAGGGCTTTTGCGGCTTTGCCGCGGAGGGGGACCTTGCCGGGGCGCTTTTAGAGCTTCTGGCCATGCTCCTGGGGGGCGCGGCGCTGGCGGCTTTCATCTGGCGCGTCAAGGCGGATTTCTATGAGGACGCCATGGCCCGGTCCGAGGAGACGGCGGAGCTTCTGGCAGCCGCCCAGGCGGAGAACGCCGCCGGCCTTGTCCGCCGGAAGAAGGACAGGAGCGAAAAGCTCACGCGGGACGGCCTCCGGCACGGCGCGGGGGCCAACGTGTACTTCTTCAAGACCCTCTACAACCGCCGGCGCTTTGCGCGCCTGGGGGTGTTCACAAAGACCATGGAGACGTACCTGGCCGCCGCCCTGCTGGTGGGCCTGATCTGCCGCTTCACCAGCGTCCCCGGCGGCGTGCCCGTGGCCCTGACGCTTGGCGCGCTGGCCTTCTTCCGCTCCCTGGGCGATCCATTGGAGCAGGACACCGGGACGGACTGGTTTAAGACCATCCCGGAGCCTGCCTGGGCAAAGCTCCTATGGTCCTTGCTGGGCGGGACGGCGTGCTGTCTCCTGGACGCGCTGCCGGCCCTGCTGGCCGGGGCGCTGGCCGCCGGGTCGGACCCCCTGAAGGCCCTGCTCCCGCTCCCGCTGATCGCCTCCGTGGACCTCTACGCCACGGCGGTGGGGACCTTCATCGCCCTGTCCGTGCCGGTGTCCGCCGGGAAGACCATCAAGCAGGTGGTCCAGATCATGTTCGTCTATTTCGGGCTTCTGCCCGACGTGGTCATCGCCGTGGTGGGGCTGGTCCTGGGGCATACCGGCACGGCCCTGCTCCTGGCTGCGGCGGTGAATGTCGGGCTGGGGCTTGCCTTCCTTGCCCTCTCGACCCTTTTCCTCGAACCGGGGAGCGGCGGGAGACAGGCTTAACATATAAATAAGATATTGGAGGCGGTATAAAAATGGCAAAAAAGCAGTTTTCGCGTCTCGGACTGGGGATCCTGACCATTCTTCTCTCCGCAAGCGTCTTTCAGGTCATCGCGGCGGTGGCGGTGGTACTGGTGTGGCCGGACGAGGGGGCGCGGCCGGGGTGGCTCATGTGGGCGGCGACCTTTGCGCCCATGTATCTTCTGGCGGTACCCCTGGGCCTTCTCGTGATGCGCAAGGCCCCCGCGGCGCCGCGCCCGCAGAACCCCATGACGGCCAGGGAGTTTCTCACCGCGGGGCTTATCAGCGTCTTTCTCATGTACGCGGGCAATTTCCTGGGCAGCGCCCTGTTGGCCCTTGTTCAGGCCGTGGCGGGCACGACGGCGGAGAACCCGCTCCTGACCTACGCCATGGACGACAATCTCCTTCTCCGGGTGCTGGTCATGGCGGTGATCGCCCCGATCGTCGAGGAGTACGTCTTCCGCAAGCAGCTCATCGACAGGATGAACGCTTACGGGGAGAAGCTGGCGGTGGTGGTCTCGGCACTTCTCTTCGGCCTGTTCCACGGGAACCTCAGCCAGTTCTTCTACGCCTTCGCCCTGGGGCTGGTGTTCGGGTACGTCTATCTGAGGACCGGGAGGCTCCGCTACTCCACGGCGCTCCATATGATCATCAACTTCTTGGGGAGCGTCGTCGCGCCGGCCATCGTCTCGAAGGTGGATCTGGACGCGGTGGGGAGCCTCGATCTAACCGACGTCCAGGCCATGACGGAGTACCTCACGGCCCTGATGCCCCTGATGATCTACGGCCTTGCGATGTTCGGCCTTATGATGGCGGGGCTGGTGCTCTTCTGCCTCCAGGTGAGAAAGACGTATTTTGCCCCGGCCCCCATGGAGCTTGAGCGGGGCGAGCGTTTCCAGACGGTCTTTCTGAACCCCGGCATGATCCTCTTCATCCTTCTGAGCATAGCGTCAGTGGCGCTGACGTTTATCGTGTGATGGGGGAAGGAGGAAAGGTTATGGGACTCTTTCTCACTCTGGCGTTTCTCTTCTTTATCGGCTCCGTATTCGGGTGGGTGCTGGAGCTTTTCTACCGGCGGTTCTTCTCCGGCGCGAACCCGGAGAGAAAATGGATCAACCCCGGCTTCTGCACAGGCCCCTATGTGCCGCTCTACGGGATGGGGCTGTGCCTTCTGTTCCTCATCGCCTCTCTGGAGAACACCTCCTGGATCCGGGACCCGTTCTGGGAGAAGGCGGCGCTCTTCGCGTTTATGGCCGTGTGCATGACGGCCATTGAGTACATAGCCGGCATCATGAGCATCAAGATCGCCCATGTGCGCCTCTGGGACTACTCGGACCAGTGGGGCAACATCCAGGGGATCATCTGCCCGGTGTTCTCCCTGGCGTGGGCGGCGCTGGGGGCGGTGTACTACTTCCTGGTGCACCCGCGCATTTTGGGGGCGCTCAACTGGCTGGCCAACAACCTGGCCTTCTCCTTCGTCATCGGTATGTTCTACGGGGTCTTTATCATCGACCTTGCCCACTCCCTCCGGCTTGTGGCGAGGCTGAAGCAATTCGCCCAGGAGAACGACGTGGTGATCCGCTACGAGAACCTCAAGGCGCATATCCGCTCCATGCAGGAGAAGAGGGCCGGCAAATACCGCTTCTTCCGCCCCTTCGCCTCGGACGTGCCCCTCTCCGAGCACCTTCGTGACCGCCTCCGGGAGATGCGCGACGAGGTGAAGGAGGGCCGGGACACGGTGTTCTCCCGCATCCCCTCCCATAAGAAATGACCCGCCTCCCGGATAAAAAAATCCCCTGGAAACGCTCTTTCCAGGGGGATTTTTATGGGAATTTCGGGGGTTTCACCGCTCCGCCACGGTCTTTTCAATGAGGTCGCCGATCTTCACCGCCGCGTCCCGGGGGATGGAGGCGCGCTGGCAGTCCACCATGCGGGCCTGGGCGTCCCCGGACAGGAGCCGGGCGCAGGCGTCCGCCAGCTGCTCCCTGGGGGAGGTCACGGGGAGGCTCATGCCGCGTGATGAAAAGAACTCCATGTTTATGGTCTCACAGCCGGGGATGGGGGTCACGTGGATGAGCGCCGTGCCCAGCACCGCCGCCTCCGTGGAGGACAGGCCGCCGGGCTTGGAGATGAAGAGGTCGCAGGCGTGCATATAATCGGCAAAGCAGGGCGTGTCGTCCAGCACGGTACAGCGGGAGACGTATTTTTGCCGGAGGCTTTCGTAGAGGGTCCTGTTGTTCCCGCAGACGACGATGACATGGACCCGGTCAAAGCTCTCAAGGATGGTCCCCACCGTTTCCTCAAGACTGCCCGCGCCGATGCTCCCCCCGGCCACCAGGACGTAGACCCCGCCGGACTCCAGCCCCAGCCGCCGGCGCGCGCCCTCCCGGTCGCGCTGCCGCATAAAGGCGGGCCGGACGGGGATGCCCAGCGGAGCGAGCTTCTCCGCCGGGACGCCGCGGGAGCGGAAGTCCTCCGTCAGGTCCGGGGAAGGGATGATGTAGCGGTCGCAGTCCGTCTCCTCGGTGAAGGGGATGCAGCAGTAGTCCGTGGCGACAAAAAAAGTGGCCGGGACCGGCAGGCCTTGCTTTTTCATCTGCGTCACGATCTCCGCCGGGAAGAGGTGCGGCATGATGATGGCGTCGCAGGGGTGTTCCTCCAGCCAGCCGGCCAGGATGGGGGCCATGCCCCGGTTTATGTGGTACACCGGCGAGCGCACAGGCAGCTTCCGATAGGCGTCGCCCAGCTTGTAGACCGCCCCGAAGGCCCAGGGGGCCTTTTGGGCGAGGGAGATGTAGGCGTGGTTGACCACAGAGGAGGTCTTCTGGTCCTTCAGGGTGTAGGGGTCCAGAAACGTCACGCGGTGTCCGCGGGAGACAAGCTCGCACTCCACCGCCCTGCCGGCCGAATTGTGGCCGCCTCCCGTTCCGCAGGAGAGTATCAGCGCATCCATAAAAGTTTAACCTCAAGCTTTTCTTTTTCCTCATGGCTCAGCGCCATGCGCAGACACACGAGAGCCGTCATGAAGACGAAGCTCAGATGGACTGCCGGCTCCACGTGGGCCGGGAGCATCATCACGCACGTCAGCAGATACGAGGCGATGGTGCGGTAGAAGTGCGGGGAGATCTTGACCACCACCGACAGGAAGATAAACACCGCCGCGAAGATGAGGACGGGCCTCACATAGGGGAACAGCCCCAGCAGCGAGCCGAAGGTGACCGCGATGCCCTTGCCGCCGTGAAAGCCGTAAAAGAGGGGCAGCACGTGTCCCGCCAGCGGGGCGATCAGCACCAAAAGAAGCACAGGCCCCCTGGGCTGAACGGCGGAGTGGAGATAGAAAAACACCGGCACGGCCCCCTTGGCAAGCTCAAAGAGAAGCGTCAGCACCCCGCAGAAAAAGCCGCCGTATGTAAAGGCGTTTGCCACGCCGGGATTTCTGTCCGCGCTGCGGGCGTATTGTTCCCTGACCCCGAAGAGATCGCCGAACACGTTGGCGTACAGTACGCTGCCGGACAAATACGCGATCAGCACATAGATGAGCGATTTACCCACGATCCAGCACCCCTGTCATCCAGTATTTTCTCCCCGCCGCCCATGGGCGGGAGACGACGCCGCGGTTTTTCCGTACATCGTGCTATTCTACACCTTTTTTCGCCGGGTTTCAAGAGGAATGTTCCTCTTTGACAGATCCTTGGGAAAAACGCCGCGCTTACGCCGGCCTCCTGCGGAGCTTCCCCGTGACGAAGGCGACGGCCCGGTGGAGCGCCCAGCCCAGGAGGATGTTGAGGGCAAAGGAGACGGCATAAAAGGCGTAATGGCCGGGACCCGGATCAAAAAACCGGCGGAGAGACCCGGTCTCCGAGAAGAAGCTCACGTTGAGCAGATAGATCTCCAAACTGTTCTCCCCCACGAATCGGAGAGCGCGCCGCACGGCGCCCAGCGGGAGCCTGTCAAGCACAAGGCAGATGAGAAGGCACGCGGGGACGGTGGTAAAGGGGAACATATAGGCCGCCCAGACAGTGTAGCCCTTTATCCACACCAGCGCCCACAGCGCGCCGGCGGCCACGCACAGGCCCCAGGCCGCGTAGTCCCGCGCCCCCAGCTTTCTGTCCTCCAGGACGAAAAAGCCCATCAGGATGCCCTCCGCCAGCACGGGCAGGCGGAAAAAGACATCCATGTAGTACCAGTACCCGTCCCGGTACAGAAGCTCGCAGATGGCGACCCCCACGGCGGAGACAAGGAAGGTCAGCGCCGCCCGATGCCGGGAACGGCGCATCAGGGCCGTCAGCGGCGGGATCAGTATGTACCAAACCAGAAGGCCCGTCATATACCAGTTGAACCGGCCCTCCGGCCGGACCCAGTACTGGAGCAGGGTGGCGTTCCAGAAGAAGGCGGAGACGGAGGCCCGCTTTCGGACAAGGAGCAGAAGGGTGTAGGCGAACATCACCAACAGATAGGCGGGCATGACCCGGCCCGCCCGCCGGAGAAGGAACGCGCCGTACTCCTGCCGCCGCCTCATGAGAGACATGGCAAGCCCCATGGCGGAGAGCAGTACAAAGATGTCCACGCCGCCGAACCCCAGGGTCCGGGGCGCGTTGAAGATCCCCAGCTCCATGTCGGAGGCGTGGAAGAGCATCACCGCCAGCATGGCTACGCCCATAAGCTCGGAGCGGTATTTGCTGAGAAGCGAATAGGTCAACAGTCTCACCTCTTGCGAAAACGGCGGACGGGGATACCCCGTCCGCCGCGTGTGATCGGTTCGTTTACGCCTTGTCGATGGGAAGCCCCTCGGCCTCGCGCTCGCGGATGGCGTCCTTGCGGGAGATGTTCCAGCGGCCGCGCTCGTCGATGCCTAAGAACTTCACCCAGGTCCAGTCGCCCACGTTGAGGACGTCCTCCACCTTCTCGGTGCGCTTGAACTCCAGGTCCTTGATGTGGCACATGGCGTCCTTGCCTGGCACCAGCTCCACGAAAGCGCCGATGGGGATGACGCGCACGCACTGCCCGAAGTAGAGCTTGCCCACCTCAGGGACGAAGCAGATGTCGTCGATGATCTTCTTGGCGGCGCGGCAGGCCTCGATGTCCTGCTGGCTGATAAAGACGGAGCCGTCGTCGTCGATGTCGATCTTGCAGCCGGTGTCGGCGCAGATCTTTTGGATGACCTTGCCGCCGGAGCCGATGACCTCGCGGATCTTGTCCGGGTCGATGTGCATGGAGATCATCTTGGGGGCGGACTTGGCCAGCTCGTGCCTCGGCTCGGAAATGACGGGCAGCATGATCTCGTCCAGGATCTGGATCCGCGCCTCGCGGGTGATGCGGAAAGCGTCCTCGATGATGTCGTAGGTCAGGCCGTCGTTCTTCAGGTCCATCTGGATGGCGGTAATGCCCTTCTTAGTGCCGGCGACCTTGAAATCCATCTCGCCGTGGAAATCCTCCACGCCCTGGATGTCGATAAAGGTCTTCCAGCTGCCGTCGTCGTCATGCATGAGGCCGCAGGAGATGCCCGCCACAGGGGCCTTGATGGGTACGCCGGCGTCCATGAGCGCCAGGGTGGAGCCGCAGATGGAACCCTGGGAGGTGGAGCCGTTGGAGGAGAGGACCTCGCTCACCACGCGGATGGCGTAGGGGAACTCCTCCTCGGAGGGGATCACAGGCTCTAAGGCCTTCTCCGCCAGCGCCCCGTGGCCGATCTCGCGGCGGGAGGTGGAGCGGGAGGGCCGGGCCTCACCCACAGAGTAGTTGGGGAAGTTGTAGTGGTGGATATAACGCTTCTCCTCCTCTTCCCAGATGGTGTCCAGCTTCTGGGCGGCGGAGAGGGTGGCCAAGGTGCACACGGAGAGCACCTGGGTCTGGCCGCGGGTGAAGAGGCCGGAGCCGTGGACGCGGGGCAGAACGCCCACCTCGGCGGCCAGGGGCCGTATCTCGTTCATGGCGCGCCCGTCCACGCGCTTGCCCTCCAAAAGCCACTGCTTGACCACTTTCTTCTGGATCTTGTAGGTAATCTCCTCCAACTGAGCGGTAATCTCGGGGTACTCCTCGCCAAACTCGGCGATCATCTTGTCCACAACGACATTGTATCGCTCCTCGCGGACGTTCTTGTCGTCGGTGTCCATGGCGTAACGCACATCGTCCAGGTACTTCTCCACGATCTTGTCGAAAAGCTCCTGGTTGAAGGAGGCGTGCTCGTACTCAAACTTGGGCTTGCCGATCTCCGCCACCATCTGATCGATGAGGGCGACGATGGGCTTGATGGCCTCGTGGGCGGCGATGATGCCCTTCAGCATCACGTCCTCAGGGATCTGATCGCCGCCGGCCTCGATCATCACGATCTTGTCCATGGTGGCGGCGATGGTGCAGTACATCTCGGAGACCTTGCGCTCCTCGCTGGTGGGGTTGATGATATACTTCCCGTCAATAAGGCCCAGGCCCACACCGGCGATGGGGCCGGCGAAGGGCACGTCGGAGATGGAGACGGCGGCGGAGGCGCCGATCATGGCGGCGATCTCCGGGGCGCAGTCGTGGTCTGTGGACAGCACCGTGCAGGTCACCACCACGTCGTTTCTGAGGTCGGAGGGGAAGAGCGGGCGCATGGGCCGGTCGATCATACGGGAGGAGAGGGTGCCGCGCTCGGAGGGCTTGCCCTCGCGGCGGGTGTAGCCGCCGGGGATGCGGCCCACGGAGTAAAGCTTCTCCTCAAACTCCACGGAGAGGGGGAAGTAGTCGATCCCCTCCTTGGGACGGGGGGAGGCCACCACGGTGCACAGCACTGTGGTCTCGCCGTAGGTGACCAGCACGGCGGCGTTGGCAAGCTCCGCCAGCTTCCCCACCTCCAGGGAGAGGGGGCGGCCGGCCAGGGTCATCTCGTATTTTTTGTAGTTGGGGAATTCTCTGTGCTTGATGATCATTATAAGACTCCTTTTGTTTTATTTCAGGAGCCGCGGCCTTTTAGCACTTGAATCAGCGCCCGGCAGGCGGACGTTGATTCAAATACTAAAACAGCCGGACTCCCAGTTTACGTGTCTGCCTCCAAAAAAGTAACAACGGGTATTATATGCGATTTTTTGACCGCATATAATACCCTTTTCATTACTTTCTGATACCGAGCTTCGCGATGATGGCGCGGTACCGCTCGATGTCCTTCTCCATCAGGTAGTCAAGAAGACGGCGGCGGTGGCCGATCATCTTGTACATTCCAAGACGGCTGTGGGCGTCGTTCTTGTGGACCTTCAGGTGCTCGGTGAGCTGGTTGATGCGCTCCGTGAGGATGGCGATCTGGACCTCCGGCGAACCGGTGTCGTTCTCGCTGCGGCGGTTTGCATCAATGACTGCGGTTTTCTGTTCCTTGGTGATCATGGGGCTGCTCCTTTCTTTTCAAGTGTCCCCGCTGAACGCAGTGATGGGCCGAAAGGGTCCGGCGCAGCCGGAATACTCCGCAAAACCGCGTAGAGGGGCAATCCATGACATTTTAGCATAGACTTTCCGCGTTGTAAAGAGAAATTTTTTATTTTTCCCACCCTTTTGCCCAAAAAAGGGGAGAAAAACCCGCGCCGGGGCGGCCCCGGCCTATTTTTGCCCCTGCTGGGACACGTTGAAGGGACTGCCCTCGCCGGTAAGCCCGTCCCTTTTCAGCATGGTCTCCAAAACGTCGATGTCCGAGGAGATGTCCATGGCGTCGGACTCGTAGAGCTTGTCCAGCTGCTTGCGGAAGCCGTCCACCAGGGTGTCCAGGATGCGCTCGATCTCCGCCTTGGCGGAGGTGATGTTCTCCCCCGCCGCGCCGGAGCGTTCAAACTCCGCGTAGGAGCTGAGAAGCTTCAGGGTGGTGGGCAGGTAGTAGCTCATGAAGGACTTGATCTGCGGCTCCTTTTCGGGCTTGTCCTGAACGGCCTTGAAGATGCGGGAGGTCAGGTCCTCCATCTCGTCGATGCGCCGGGACACGCCCTCGTCGGGGATGTCGTCGTTGAGCTTGCGGATGCGGCGCAAAATGGCCTTGTAGCGGTCCTCGTTGTCCTCCTCCGGCTCTGTGACCGGGGCGTTCTTCTTCTGCTGGGGCGACGCGCCGGGCTTGAGCACAAGGATGCCCTCGCCGTGGTCGATGTAGGCGTTCGAGGGGAGAAGGCCCCTGTCCAGCATGGCCTCCAGGTCGGAACGGCATTTTTGGGGAGAGATGCCAGCTTTTTTGGCAAGGTCGGCGATGAGCAGGTACTCCTGGCCCTCACACGCGGCGGCGTAGAGCTTGAAGCGGTTCTCCCGCTTTTTGAGGAACCCCCGGTAGCCGAAGAGACCCACGCCGCCCAGGGCCGTGAGGACGCCGGAGATGATGCCGAAGATCGTGTCCCCGCCCAGGGCCAGACGCAAAACACCGATGCCGATGAGGACGATGCCGACGATGAGCAGGGCGGTACGGACCTTGTTGTCGGACTTCTTTTCCCGCGCCGGGGCGGCCTTGGGGATATTTTCCTTCTTTTTGGCGTCGCTCTCGGCGGCGCGGGAGACCATATGGGAACCCTCGGCGCCGCCGGAGGGGCGGTTTTGAGGGGAGGCGGAGGGGCGGGCCTGGGAGGTGTCGCGGGCCGGCCCGGACGCGCTCCGGGCGGCGTTGGCCGCCGCCGGGTCGAGAACGATGGTCTTGTCCACGTAGTTGATATACGCCCTGGCCCCAAGGCGGCCCTCGGCGACCATCCGCTGGAGGTCCTTCATGGCCGTGGTGAAGCTGACCCCGGCGGCGGAGGCCAGGTAGTCGATGGATTCCGCCGTCCGCCCCTCCACCATGGCCTTGTAGCGGTTCATCCGGGCCTCCTGCATGGAGTCGGCGGAGACGTCCCTGGAGGCGGACTTGGCACCGCCAAAGACGCCAATCCTCCAAAAGACCACTCCCACCAGGGCAACAGGCAACAGCGGCCACATCCATTCGATGTTGACTATCCCGAAAAATATCAGGAAGAACACCCAGCCGGGAAGACCCGATTTATTTTGTCTATTGTTTTTCGCCATAACTCGCTCCGTTTCGGTAAGTGAAAAGCCTTTATCAGTGAACAACCAATATATATAGATTATGGCAATCGGTGCTATTTGTCAAGGTATAAATTGTCGATGCCGTTGTCGTCAAATTCCTGAAGGTAGTCCTCCATCCGGGAGGCCAGCTCCTGGTAGTTCTCCTGGGGGACCTCCTCCAGCTCCATATCCCGGCGGGCCAGCTCCTCGGCGAGGATGTCGAAAAAGACCGACTCCTCGTAGTCCATGATGGCCTCGTGGATGCCCCCCTCGGAGAAGGCCACGGAGGGCAAGATCTCCCCCTCCTCCACGTCGTAAAGCTCATCCATGCCCGTCTCCTGGAGGCACCCGGCGAAGATACGGCTCTCCATATCGTCATAGTCCGTGATCCTGTCGTCCCCCCGCGCGGAGTTCAGCACCCAGTTGCCTATATAAACAAGGTCCAGAAGCCTCCGAAATTCCTTTGTGGAAAAATCAAAATGAATCATTTGCCGCGCCTCCTCGTCCGCTATCCATACCATTATAACAACATTCGGCGAGAAATTCTACAGAAAAACACTTGTTTTATTTGCCGGTTTAGAATATAGTATTAAAGGCCGTCCGGCTTTTTCCGGCGGCTTTGCGAGAATGTGGTGATCTGGAGGCGCGTTTTTATGGATCGGCGACCCATCGGGGTTTTTGATTCCGGCCTTGGAGGGCTCACGTGCGTCAAGCGCGTCATGGAGCTGATGCCTGGGGAGGACATCGTCTACCTGGGCGACACAGGCCGGGTGCCCTACGGCGGCAAGAGCCGGGAGACGATATTGAAATACGCCCGTCAGGACATTGAGTTTCTGCGCCGGCGGGACGTGAAGGCGGTGGTGGCCGCCTGCGGGACCGTCAGCACCAACGGCCTTGAGGAGATCGCGGGGGACTACCCCATCCCCGTCATGGGCGTGACCGACGCCACGGCGACGGCGGCGGTGCGCGCCACCCGCAACGGGAAGATCGGCCTCATCGGCACCAAGGCGTCCGTGCGGGCCACGGTTTACGAGGAGAAGATCCTGCGCCTGATGCCCTCGGCCCGGATCGTCAAAAAAGCCTGCCCCCTCTTCGTCCCCATTGTGGAGGACGGCCGGATCGGGGACGGGGAGCCGGTGCTGACCATGGTGGCCGGGGAGTACCTGGAGGAGCTGAAGGCCGCCGGCGTGGACACGCTCATCCTGGGCTGTACCCACTACCCGCTCATCGCCGGCACCATCGGAAAGGTCATGGGGCCGGACGTGACGCTCATCGACACCGGCGCGGAGACGGCGGCGCTCCTGCGGCGGACGCTGGAGCGGTCCGGCGCGCTGGCCGCGCGGGAAAAGGGCGCGTACAGCTATTTCGTCACCGACAGCGCCGAGGATTTCAGCAGGACGGCCTCGCTGTTTTTGGGCTTCCACGTGGAAGGCTCGGTGAAGCGCGTGACGCTGGAGGACAGATAGGTGGGGCGGGCCGTCATCACCGTGGACACCCGCGACAGCGCCGGGCGCATCCGGGAGACCCACGCCGGCACGGCGGAGCCGCGCCCCGGCGGGGTGGTCCTCGCCTATACCGAGACGGGGGAGAGCGGCCTTGAGGGCGAAGTGGAGATCGCCGCCCGCCCGGGGGAGATCGTGGTCACGCGCCGGGGGAACGTGCGCATGACCCAGCGGCTCGCCCTGGGACTTCCCACCGTATTCACCTATTCCACCCCCCACGGGGATTTCGACGTGCGCGTGGACACGGGTAAGCTCCACACGCAGTTCAAGCCCTCCGGCGGCCGCCTCTGGGCGGAGTACCGGCTGCTCTCCGGCGGCGAGCCTGAGAGCAGGACCATGGAGATCAAATATACCTTCACAAAAGACGGAAAGGATCGCGGACTATGAACCTTATTGACGAGGCGAAAAAAGAGATAGAGGCGCTGTTGAACGCGGCCGCAGAGAGGGCCGCCCAAAAGGGGACCCTCCCCGGCGGCGTCACCCTCCGGGGGAGCGTGGAGATCCCCAAGGACGTCTCCTTCGGCGACTACGCCTCCTCCTCGGCCATGGCGGCGGCGCGGGAGATGCATATGCCCCCCCGGAAGATCGCCGAGGCCCTTGTGGCCGAGCTGGATCTCAGGGACACATACTTTGACAGCGTCAGCATCGCCGGGGCGGGCTTCATAAACTTCCGCCTGGGGAAACGCTGGTACGGCGACGTACTGCGCACGGTGGAGCGCGAGGGCGCGTCCTACGGCGCCTCCGACGCGGGGCGCGGGGAAAAGGTCATGGTGGAGTTCGTCTCCGCCAACCCCACCGGCCCCATGCACATGGGCAACGCCCGCGGCGGCGTGCTGGGGGACACCCTGGCAAACGTTTTGAAACGCACGGGGTACGACGTGTGGAAGGAGTTCTACGTCAACGACGCCGGCAATCAGATCCACAAGTTTGCCGTCTCCATCTACGCCCGGACCATGCAGGAGAAGTTCGGCGAGGACGCCTTCTCCTTCCCGGAGGACGGCTACCACGGCGACGACATCCGGGAGCTGGCGCGGGGCTTTCTGGAGACGGCCCCCCAATTCCCGGAGGGCGCGGACCAGGAGGCGTGGCTCGACGCCATGGCCGAATACGGCCTTGCGCGGAACATCCCCAAGATGAAGTCCGACCTTCAAAAGTACGGCATCGAGTACGACGAGTGGTTCTACGAGTCCTCCCTTCACGCCTCCGGCTACGTGGCGGAGACCGTGGAGATCCTCACCAAAAACGGCTGGACCTACGAGAAGGAGGGGGCGCTCTGGCTCAGGACGGCGGAGCTTCTGCGCCGGAAGTACGTCTCCGAGGGCAAGAGCGGCGAAGAGGCCGGGAAGCTCGACCTGAAGGACGACGTTCTCCGCCGCGCCAACGGGTTCTACACCTATTTCGCCGCCGACATCGCCTACCACCGCAACAAGCTGGAAAAGCGTGGCTTCTCCAGGGTCATCAACGTCTGGGGCGCGGACCATCACGGCCACGTGGCGCGGCTTCAGGCCGCCGTGGACGGCCTGGGGCTGGAAGGCTCGAAGCGCATCGAGATCGTCCTGATGCAGCTGGTCAACCTCCTTCAGGACGGCCAGCCCGTCCGTATGTCCAAGCGTACCGGCAAGGCCATCGCCCTCGCGGACCTTTTGGATGAGATCAGCGTGGACGCGGCGCGCTTCACCTTCAACAGCCGCGTCTCCACAAGCCCCCTGGACTTCGACCTGGACCTGGCCGTGCGGCAGGACAGCGAAAACCCCGTCTACTACGTCCAGTACGCCCACGCCCGCATCTGCACGCTCCTCTCCATGCTGGCCGCCGAGGGCTGGCAGGAGAAGCCTGCCTCCCAGGTGGACCTGGACCTTCTCACCGACGAGACGGAGACGGCGCTTATCAAGCAGCTCTCCGTCTACCCGGAGGAGATCAAGCTTGCCGCCCGCGACCTGGACCCCAGCCGCGTCAACCGCTACCTGGTGGAGCTGGCGGCGAAGTTCCACCGCTTTTACAACGCCTGCCGCGTCAAGGGCGAGCCGGAGGAGCTGCTGAACGCCCGCCTGAAGCTGGCCGGGACCGTCCGCGCCGTCCTGGAAAACGGCCTCGCCGTTCTGGGCGTCTCCGCGCCGGAGAAGATGTGACAATGCGCAAATGCGCCTGAAAGGAGAGCCGGACGATGCGAATGCTCTTTAAACAGCGGTTTTTCTCCTGGTTTGACAGCTATGACATCTACGACGAGGCCGGCGGCGTGCTCTACACCGTGCGCGGCCAGCTCAGCTGGGGCCACTGTCTGAAGATCTTCGACCAATATGACAGGGAGGCCGGCACGGTGAAGGAGCGGGTGCTGACGCTCCTGCCCAGGTTCGAGCTGTATCTGGGGGACAACTATTTGGGCTGCGTAAGCCGCGAGTTCTCCTTTTTCCGCCCCCGCTACAACATCGACTGCAACGGCTGGCACGTGGAGGGCAACTTCATGGAGTGGGACTACACCGTCACCGACAGCGGCGGCGCGCCTGTCGCCTCCGTCTCCAAGGAGATCCTGCACTGGACGGACACCTACGTCATCGACGTGCGCGACCCGCGTGACGCCCTTATGGCGCTGATGCTGGTGCTGGCTATCGACGCGGAAAAATGCTCGCGCTCCAACGGCTGAGGCCGCCGGAGCCGTCCTTTTCATAAATCATACTGAATCGAAAAGAGGGTTTACCATGAGCGAACAGGGAATCGGGACAAAATGCGTCCAGGCCGGCTACACGCCGGGCAACGGGGAGCCGAGACAGATCCCCATTATCCAGTCCACCACCTTTAAATACGCCACCTCCGAGCAGATGGGCAGGCTCTTCGACTTGGAGGAGTCCGGCTACTTCTACACCCGCCTCCAGAACCCCACCAACGACATGGTGGCGGCCAAGATCGCCGCGCTGGAGGGCGGCACGGCGGCCATGCTCACCAGCTCCGGCCAGGCGGCCAACTTCTACGCGGTTTTCAACATCGCCTCCTGCGGCGACCACGTTGTGGCCAGCTCCACCATCTACGGCGGCACCTACAACCTCTTTCACGTCACCATGCGCAAGATGGGCGTGGACTTCACCTTCGTCTCCCCGGACTGCACCGAGGAGGAGCTGAACGCCGCGTTCCGGCCCAACACAAAGGCCGTCTTTGGCGAGACCATCGCCAACCCCGCCCTCACGGTGCTGGACATCGAGAAATTCGCCCGCGCCGCCCACGCCCACGGCGTGCCCCTCATCGTGGACAACACCTTCGCAACGCCCGTCAACTGCCGCCCCTTTGCGTGGGGCGCGGACATCGTCACCCATTCCACCACAAAATACATGGACGGCCACGGGGCCGGCGTGGGCGGGGCCATCGTGGACTCCGGCAAATTCGACTGGCTGGCCCACGCGGACAAGTTCCCCGGCCTCACCACCCCGGACGACAGCTACCACGGCGTCACCTACGCAGAGAAATTCGGCCTGGGCGGGGCCTTCATCACCAAGTGCACCGCCCAGCTCATGCGGGACTTCGGCTCCATCCAGTCCCCCCAGAACGCTTTCATTTTGAACCTGGGGCTGGAGAGCCTTCACGTGCGGATGCCCCGCCACTGCGAAAACGCCCTGGCCGTGGCGAAATTCCTGAAAGATCACCCCAAGATAAGCTTCGTCATCTACCCCGGCCTTGAGGGGGATAAATATCACAGCCTCGCCATGAAATATATGCCCCACGGCACCTGCGGGGTGGTGAGCTTCGGCTTCAAGGGCGGGCGCGCCGCCGCCGAGGAGTTCATGAAGCACTTAAAGCTGGGTGCCATCGAGACCCACGTGGCCGACGCCCGGACCTGCTGCCTCCACCCGGCCTCCGCCACCCACCGGCAGATGAACGACCGGGAGCTGGTGGCCGCCGGCATCACCCCCGACCTTGTGCGTATGTCCTGCGGGCTGGAGGACGCCGCCGACCTTGTGGCCGACATCGCTCAGGCCCTTGAAAAGGTGTAAACCGAACGATCCGTATGATACCGTCTCCCCTGCGGGAGACGGTGTTTTTTTGTTCCGTTTTCACTTATTATAAAAACCAAAAACTTTTATTATCTCATATTTTTCTGAAAAAGTCAAGGAAATGGAAATTCCTGTTAAAGACACGGCAAAAACACACGCCAACGGCAGGGCGGGGGAAAAGGTGCGTCAACCAATGCGTTTTCCCGCGAAACGTCCCCCCTCCGCCCTGAAAAGTGACTGGAAATTATCCCCAGTTGTTTCTAAGGAGGAAACACTACATGAAGACTCTGAAGAAGACCCTGTGCTTGGTCTTGGCGGTAGTCATGGTAGTTGGCGTGCTTATCATCCCCGCGGGCGCCGCTGACTACGATGATTTCACCGACAAGGACGCAATCGAGCACAAAGAGGCCGTCAGTGTTCTCACTGGTCTTGGGATCATTGAGGGCACGGGAAGCGGCTTCGACCCCAACGGGAAGCTGAACCGTGCGGCGGGCGCGGTCCTGATTGCCCGTATGCTGGCCACCCCTGACACGGCGAAGAAACTGCCTGTGACGAAGACGTTTGACGACGTTGAGTCCGCTGGCTACGGTTGGGCTGCCGAGGGCATTTCCTACGGCGTGGAGAATGGTTACATCTCCGGCCATGGAAACGGCAAGTTCGACCCTGCTGGTCCTCTGACCGGCTATCAGCTGGCGAAGATGCTGCTTGTGGGAATCGGCTATGCCGACGCCTCCAAGTACAACGGCGACGGTTATGAGACCCGCGTTTTTGAGGACGCTGAAAAGGTTGGCCTGTTTGATGATGTCGCTGATCCCACCAAGGGCCTGACCCGTGACGACGCTGCTCAGATGATGTTTGTCGCAATGGCGTATGATCCTGACGGACAGACCAAGTATGAGCTTGTTGACGGCGACGGTGTGTCTTACGGCGTCTTCGACACCAGGACTGAAGCGGCTCTCTACCTGAAGCTGCTTGAGTTGGGCGACGATGCTCAGATCAACCCGGTTACCGTTGGCTCCGACAACATCCTCGGCAAGGTTTATAACACCACCTACAGCACCTCTACTCCTGATGCTTTCGGCCGTCCCACTACCACGTGGACTCAGACCGTCAACAACAAGAGCACGGTTCTTTATGAAAGCGCCAACACCCCTGTTGCCGGTCCTTATTACACCGCTAAGGGACCGAAGGACATCTTCGTGACCGACCTCAAGCTTTCTGCTACGAAGACCGTTAAGGCGAGACTTTTCATCGACGGTGAAAGAAGGATGCCTGGCGATCAGGACTCTGAGGATACTCGTGCGAACGCTAACTTTAACGCTGACGACCTTTCTGCGAACAGCATTAAAATGGGCGGCCGCGGCTACGAAACCACCGTTTACAAGAACGGCGATGTCTATGACATCTATGTTATCACCACCAAGGTCCATACTGTGACCAAGGCCGAGGCGAAGGACGGCGCTGCCGTGCTGATTGACAAGGATGGCGACACTCCTGCTCAGACCTATGAGGATGCTACCCTTGAAGTTGGCGACACCGTTATCTGGCAGGGCACTGACACCGAGGTTTACAAGGCTCAGAAGGCTGAAGTTACCTCCGGCCGTATCACTGGTAAGAGCAACAGCTCTGATCAGTACTTCCTCATTGAGGGCGCGAAGACTTACCTGTCCGCTGCCTCCAGCGTGACATTTTCCTCCGGCGTCTCTGTCAGCGCTTCCACCATTTACGAGTTTGTACTTGATTTCCAGAACAACGTGATTAGCTTCACCGTTGAGGATGATTCTTCCAGCACTGTTGCTTCTAACTATGCATACATCATCGAGTACGCTGAGCAGCAGGCTGAGGGTGGAGACCTCCTTGGTGACGGCGTTAAGGGCGCTGCGGCGAGAGCAAAGGTCTTTGACTTCACAACCAATGCAGTAAAGATTGTTGACATCGCTGTTGCCCAGGGTAACGACGGGAAGTATTATCTTGCCAAGTCTAACGGGACCGCAGACACAACAAAGGCTCTTGGCACCAATAACCGCTACAGTACCACTCCGTTTGTAACTTACAAGGTTACTGACGACGGCGAGTGGGTCGTGCAAACGGCTGCGGCTGGAGAATCCATTGAGATTACCAAGGGCGGCGCCAAAGTTGGAGACAACTACGCTTCCGGCACCACGGTTCTCCATTATCTGTACAAAAAGACTGTTGAGGGAGAACCTGTTACTTACACTTACACTGGAACAAGCTACATTGGCTATAGGAACTTTGTCGCTGCAAACGGAACCGGCGTTGTTGTAACAAACGACAACGATGTTGTGACTCACATTTATGTTCTGTGCACTACCGATCCTGTAACTCATGTCGAGCCTCCTAAGGAAAAGGCCATTTATCTTGGGAAGGGCGACGAGACTCTTGAGGGTACTGAGTACAAGTTCTATGTCGATGGCGTGCTCACGACATTCGTTGTTGAGGATGAGACTGATATAGACGGTAACGAAAATCTTGCCGATAATGTTAAGAATGCCATGTATGTGTACATCGAGGACGGTGAGCTGACGAAGGTTGAGCCTATCACAGTTTCCGGCAACCACAAGACCGGCACTCTCAGCTTTGTTGGTGACGGGTACCTGGTCATTGGTGATGAACCTGTCTACATCGCCGAGGATCTTGTGATCTATGACAAGACCAACAACAAGATTGTCTCCGAGATTACCCTTTCTGAGGACAAGGTTGTTACCGCGACCGCTTATGCTGTTGATCAAACTGGCAGCGATGACGATGATAAGTTGATTGACCTCATCGTTTTCACAGTCGCTGATGCATAATCACTAATAAGCGCACCTCCCGCCCCCGGGCTTCGGCCCGGGGGCGGGTTTTTTCGTCCCCGCCCGCCACTGAATTTTCCGATGGAAATGCCCCTTTCCTGTGTCTTGTCCGTGGCTTTCCGCGCCCTTCGACACGGTTCGCAAGAATAAACGCCTGAAAATGGGATTCTTGGGGCGATTTTGTCGAAATGTGCCGGGCTTTTCCCGCAAATCGTTATTCAATGATACAAGCTTTTCGTCCCGGACGTTTTCGGGCTTGACTATAGTTTTTTCAGGAAATATAATAGACACGTCAGAACGAAAATAAGAAGAGGTACCGACGGGATCCGGCGGACGTTCCAGCGTCAAAAATGAGCGGGGAGCGCCGCCGTTTTATGTTTCGGACAAGCCTTGGTTTGGCCGGTCCCCGCCGCCCTCTTTTGAAGGAGGCACACATGAAAAAGGTTGGCATTCTCATGGGCAGCGCCAGCGACCTGCCCGTGGTTGAAAAGGCGTTCGCCGCCCTCAGGGAGTTTGATGTCCCCTTTGAGGCCCACGTTTTTTCCGCCCACCGCACCCCCGTGGAGGCGCGGGATTTCGCCCTGAGCGCGCGGGAGCGCGGCTTCGGCGTTCTCGTCTGCGCCGCCGGGATGGCCGCCCATCTGGCCGGGGCCGTGGCGGCCAATTCCACTCTGCCGGTCATCGGCATCCCCTGTAAGTCCACCGTCTTGGAGGGGATGGACGCGCTACTCTCCACCGTCATGATGCCCCCCGGCGTTCCCGTGGCCTCCGTGGGGATCGACGCCGCCCGCAACGCGGCCCTGCTGGCCGTGGAGATTTTGGCCGTCAGCGACGACGCCCTCGCCGCCCGGCTGGACGCCTCCCGCGCCCAGGCGGCCCGGAAGGTCCTGGACGCGGACGCGAAGCTTCAGGCCGAACTTAACGGCTGACCCGGCCCGCGCCGGGACCGCCCTCCCGCGGGAGGGCATTCACAGAAGATTTTCCCTCTTAATAATGAGGGGCCGAACATTGAAGTCAGGAGTACGATTTATGGGTGGATTTTTTGGCGTAACAAGCAGGAAAAACGCGGTGTGGGACGTGTTCTTCGGCACCGACTACCACTCCCACCTGGGCACCCGCCGGGGCGGTATGGCCGCCTGGAACCCGGAGGACGGGATCCAGCGGGAGATACACAACATCGAGAACACCCCCTTCCGCACCAAGTTCGAGGGGGACGCCTCGGAGCTGCACGGCCCCAGCTGTATCGGCTGTATCTCCGACACCGACCCCCAGCCCATCCTCATCCGCTCCCACCTGGGCGTGTACGCCGTGAGCATGGTGGGCATTATCCGCAATCAGGAGGAGCTGACGCGCCGCTTCCTGGACGCCACCTACGGCCATTTCGAGGCCATGGGCGGCGGAAAGGTCAACCAGTGCGAGCTTGTGGCCGCCCTCATCAACCAGCAGCGCACCTTTGAGGACGGCATCCGCTTCACCCAGGAGAAGATCGAGGGCACCGTCTCCCTGCTGATCCTCACCGACCGGGGGGAGATCATCGCCGCCCGCGACAGGATGGGCCGCCTGCCCATTATCATCGGGTCCAACGGGGACGGCTACTGCGTGAGCTTTGAGTCCTTCGCCTTTGAAAAGCTGGGCTACGCCCGCGTCCGCGACCTGGGGCCGGGGGAGATCTGCCGCCTCACCGCCGACGGCTGCGAGACCGTAGCCAAGCCCGGCGACAGAATGAAGATCTGCACCTTCCTGTGGACCTACTACGGCTACCCCAACAGCACCTACGAGGGCCAGAACGTGGAGGTGAGCCGGGGCCGGAACGGGCGGCTCATGGCGAAATACGACCGGGAGCACAACGGGATCCCCGATGTGGACTACGTCTGCGGCGTCCCGGACTCCGGCACCGCCCACGCCATCGGCTACGCCAACGAGAGCGGCATCAACTTCGCCCGGCCCTTCATCAAGTACACCCCCACCTGGCCCCGGTCCTTCATGCCCTACCGGCAGGAGATCCGCAATCAGGTGGCGAAGATGAAGCTGGTCCCCGTCCATGAGCTTATCGACGGGAAGAAGCTGCTTTTCGTGGACGACTCCATCGTCCGTGGCACGCAGCTGGCCGGGACCGTGGACTTCCTGCGCAACAACGGGGCCAGCGAGCTTCATATGCGCTCGGCCTGCCCGCCCATCATGTACGGGTGCAAGTTCCTGAACTTCTCCCGCTCCACCAGCGAAATGGAGCTGATCGCCCGCCGCACCATCAAGACCCTGGAGGGGGACGAGGGCTTCCAGCACGCCGGGGAGTACGTGGACGGCACCACCGCGAGGGGCCGCGCCATGCGGGAGCACATCTGCAAGACGCTGAAATTCGACTCCCTGGAGTATCAGACCCTGGACGGCGCCTTGAGCGCCATCGGCATTGATAAATGTAAATTATGCACATATTGTTGGAACGGAGAGGAATAAGAGATGCAGGAATCCAAATCTGATTTTTACGCCTCCGCCGGGGTGGACATCACCGCGGGGTATAAGGCCGTGGAGCTGATGCGCGCCCACGTCAAGCGCACCGTCATTCCCGGCGCGGACGACGACATCGGCGGCTTCGGCGGCACGTTCGTGCCGGACCTTGCCGGCATGAAGGAGCCTGTCCTTGTCTCCGGCACCGACGGCGTGGGCACCAAGGTGAAGCTCGCCTTTGAGCTGGACCGCCACGACACCGTGGGCATCGACTGTGTGGCCATGTGCGTCAACGACATCGTCTGCTGCGGGGCCAAGCCCCTCTTCTTCTTAGATTACATCGCCTGCGGGCGCAACATCCCGGAGAAGATCGCCGCCATCGTGGGCGGCGTGGCCGAGGGGTGCGTCCGCGCCGGCTGCGCCCTCATCGGCGGCGAGACCGCCGAGCACCCCGGCCTCATGCCGGAGGAGGAGTACGACCTGGCGGGGTTCTCCGTGGGGATCGTGGACCGAGAGCGGGTCCTGAAGCCCGGCTCGGTGGAGGAGGGGGACGCCATCATCGCTCTCAGATCCTCCGGCGTCCACTCCAACGGCTTCTCCCTGGTGCGCAAAATTCTGGCCGACTCCCACACCGCCCTCACCGACACCTTTGAGGAGCTGGGAGGCCGCCCCATCGGCCAGGTCCTTCTGACGCCCACCAAAATCTACGTCAAGCCCATTCTGGCGCTGCTGGACGCGGTGGAGGTCCGTTCCGTGGCCCACATCACCGGCGGCGGCTTCTATGAGAATATCCCCCGCGCCCTCCCGGAGGGGCTGGGCGCGCGGATCGACAAGGCCTCCCTGGACGTCCTGCCAATCTTCAAGCTCCTTGCCGGGCTTGGGAACGTGCCTGAGCGGGAGATGTTCAACGTCTACAACATGGGCGTGGGGATGACGGTCATCGTCCCGCCCAGCGAGGCGGACCTTGCCCTTCAGGTGCTCCGCGCCGCCGGGGAGGACGCCTATGTGTGCGGCACGGTGGTGAGATCGGAAAAGAGGATGGAGCTATGCTGAGAGCGAGGATCGCGGTGCTGGTCTCCGGCGGCGGCACCAACCTGCAGGCGCTGATCAACGCCCAGGAGAGCGGGGCGCTCCGGGACGGCGAGATCGCCCTGGTGATCTCCAACGTGGACGGCGCTTACGCCCTGGAGAGGGCGCGGATGGCGGAGATCGAGACGCTGACGCTCATCCGGCGCGAGCTGGGGGGCCGCGCGGGCTTCGAGGCGAAGCTCCAGGAGGAGCTGGAGGCCCACGGCATCGACCTCATCATCCTTGCCGGATTTATGAGCATCCTGAGCGGGGAGTTCACGGCCAAATGGCCCAACCGCATCATCAACGTCCACCCGGCGCTGATCCCCAGCTTCTGCGGCAAGGGCTTTTACGGCCTCCACGTCCACGAGGCGGCCCTCAACTACGGCGTCAAGGTCACCGGGGCCACGGTGCATTTCGTCAACGAGGTCCCCGACGGCGGGCGGATCATCGCCCAGAAGGCTGTGGAGGTGCGAGACGGCGACACGCCGGAAATTTTGCAAAAGCGCGTTATGGAGCAGGCCGAGTGGGTGATCCTCCCGGAGGCCGCCCAGAAGGTTTCAAAAGAAATTGTGGAGGGGAAACTATGATCTACGACATCGGAAAGCTCCTGCGAGAGAACGCCTACCCCGGCCGGGGGATCGTCCTGGGCCGGTCGAAGGACGATAAAAAGGCCGTGGCGGCGTATTTTATCATGGGCCGCAGCGTCAACAGCCGCAACAGGATATTCGAGCAGACGGAGGACGGCATCCGCACCAGGGCCTTTGACGAGTCCAAAATGGAGGACCCCAGCCTCATCATCTACCACCCTGTGCGCGTTTTGAACGGCTTCACCATCGTCACCAACGGCGACCAGACGGACACCATCCGGGACTACATGAGAGAGGGCCGGTGCTACCGCCACGCCCTCCACACCCGCACCTTCGAGCCGGACGGCCCCAACTGGACGCCCCGCATCTCCGGCGTGGTGACCCCCGACGGGCGCTACAACCTGTCCATTTTAAAATCCATGGACGGGGACCCGGCGTGCTGCTGCCGGTATTTCTACGAGTACGACCGGCCCGTGGCCGGGACGGGCCACTTCATCCACACCTACAGGTGCGACGGGGACCCCATCCCCAGCTTTGAGGGGGAGCCGGAGCGGGTGTCCATCGAGGCGCGGAGCGCCGGGGAATTGGCGGAGCTTTTGTGGGACAGCCTCAATGAGGACAACAAGGTGTCGCTCTACGTCTCCTTCATCGACCTTGAGAGCGGCCAGGCCGACAGCGTCATCATCAATAAGAACGTGTGAGGTGCGAAATGACTGAATTTGAACTGAAATACGGCTGCAACCCCAACCAGAAGCCGGCGAAGATCTTCATGCGCTCCGGCGCGGAGCTTCCCATCGAGGTGCTGAACGGCCGGCCGGGGTACATCAACTTCCTGGACGCCCTCAACTCCTGGCAGCTGGTGCGGGAGCTGAAGCGCGAGACAGGACTTCCGGCGGCGGCCAGCTTCAAGCACGTCTCTCCCGCCGGGGCCGCCGTGGGCAATCCGCTCAGCGAGGAGCTGAAGAGGGCCTGCTTTGTGCGGGACGTCCCCGGCCTTGACGATTCGCCCCTGGCCTGCGCCTACGCCCGCGCCCGCGGCACCGACCGCATGAGCAGCTTTGGCGACTGGATCGCCCTCTCCGACGTGTGCGACGTGACCACCGCGAAGATCATCAAGCGCGAGGTCTCCGACGGCGTCATCGCCCCCGGCTACACCCCGGAGGCCCTGGCCATCCTCTCCGAGAAGAAAAAGGGCGGCTACAACGTGGTGAAGATCGACGCCGGGTACGTGCCGGAGCACGAGGAGACCAAGGACGTCTTTGGCGTCACCTTCTCCCAGGGCAGGAACGACTTTAAGATCGACAACGAGCTTTTGAAAAACGTGGTGACAAAGAATAAGGACCTCCCGGAGAGCGCCAGGCGGGACCTGGTGATCTCCCTCATCACCCTCAAATACACCCAGTCCAACTCCGTGTGCTTCGCCGCCGATGGACAGGCCATCGGCGTGGGGGCCGGCCAGCAGAGCCGTATCCACTGCACGCGCCTGGCCGGAGGAAAGGCCGACACCTGGCATCTGAGGCAGTCCCAGCGCGTCCTGGAGCTGCCCTTCCTCAAGGGCCTGGGGAGAGCCGACCGGGACAACGTCATCGACGGGTACATCAACCACAATGAGGAGGACGTCACCGCCGACGGCGTCTGGCAGCGGTACTTCACCGAGCGGCCCCGGTATTTCTCGCTTGATGAGCAGCGGGAATATCTTGATAAGATCACCGGCGTCAGCCTTGGCTCCGACGCCTTCTTCCCCTTCGGGGACAACGTGGAGCGGGCGCACAAGAGCGGCGTTTTGTACATCGCCGAGCCTGGCGGCTCCGTGCGGGACGACAACGTCATTGAAGTTGCCAATAAATATAACATGGTCATGGCCTTCACCGGCATGAGGCTGTTCCACCACTGATAAAACTGGCTCGAAAGCCCTTACGGGCTTTCGATGCCATGGGGAATAAGAGGGATTTTTCCAAGGCTCATGTCCTTGGAAAAAATACTGATTTTGGGATTTTTGAAAATCGGAGGCATTTATGAAAATTCTTGTGGTGGGCGGCGGAGGCCGCGAGCACGCCATCATCAGGGCCATCAGGAAAAACCCGGCGGTGGACGCCGTCTACGCCCTGCCCGGCAACGGCGGTATCGCCGCGGACGCCCAGTGCGTCCCCATCGGGGCCACGGACATTGAGAAGATCGTGGCCTTCGCCGTGGAGAACGGGGTGGACTATGCCGTGGTCGCGCCGGACGACCCGCTGGCGCTGGGGTGCGTGGACGAGCTGGAAAAGGCCGGCGTCCCCGCCTTCGGGCCACGGAAGAACGCCGCCGTTATCGAGGCCAGCAAGGCGTTTTCCAAGCGCCTCATGAAAAAATACGGCATCCCCACCGCCCGGTTTGAGACCTTTACCCACATGGACAAGGCCCTGGCCTACATCGACCGGGTGGGCGCGCCCGTGGTGGTCAAGGCCGACGGCCTGGCCCTGGGCAAGGGCGTCACCGTGGCTATGACGGTGGAGGAGGCGAAGGGGGCCGTCCGCGATATGATGGAGGGCGGCAAATTCGGCGCCTCCGGCTCCACGGTAGTCATTGAGGAGTATCTGGAGGGGCCGGAGGTCTCGGTCCTGAGCTTCACCGATGGCAACGTGGTGGTCCCCATGGTGTCCAGCATGGACCACAAGCGCGCCGGGGACGGGGACACCGGCCCCAACACCGGCGGCATGGGCACCGTGGCCCCCAACCCCTACTACACTCCCGAGGTGGCCGAGCGGTGCATGAGGGAGATCTTCCTGCCCACCGTCAAGGCGATGAACGCCGAGGGGCGGACCTTCAAGGGGTGCCTCTACTTCGGACTCATGATAACAAAGGACGGCCCCAAGGTCATTGAGTACAACTGCCGCTTCGGCGACCCGGAGACCCAGGTGGTGCTGCCGCTTCTGGAGTCCGACCTCTTGACCGTCATGCGGGCCGTCACCGAGGGACGGCTCGCGGAAACGGAGGTCAAGTTCTCGGACAGGGCCGCCGCCTGCGTGGTGGTCGCCTCCAGGGGCTACCCCGTGAGGTACGAGAGCGGCTTCCCCATCGAGCTTCCCAAGCTCGGTCCCGACAGGGACATCTACGTGGCCGGCGCGGAGCGGAGGGACGGAAAGCTCCTCAGCCACGGCGGGCGCGTCTTGGGGTGCGTGGCCGTGGAGGACACGCTGGAGAAGGCCGTCCGGGAGGCGTACAAGGTGGCGGACGCGGTGAAATTTGAAAACGGCTTTACGCGCCGCGACATCGGAAAACGGGCGCTGGAAGCCCTGAAAAACTAAGAGGGTGCAGACATGGTATACAGAGTTTATGTGGAGAAACGAAACGGCCTGACGCTGGAGGCCGACGCTTTGGCCCGCGATTTGCGGGAGCTGTTGGGCATCAAAAATCTGCGCGGCGTTCGGATCCTGAACCGCTACGACGTGGAGGGGATCGACGAGGCCCTCTTCAAAACCGCCGTCAGCACCGTGTTCTCCGAGCCGCAGTTGGATGTCACCAGCGAGGAGCTGGACGCCGACGGGACGGTCTTTGCCGTGGAGTTCCTGCCCGGCCAGTTCGACCAGCGGGCCGATTCGGCGGCCCAGTGCATTCAGATCATCTCCCAGGGCGAGCGGCCCACCGTCCGCACCGCCAAGGTCTACGTCCTCCGGGGCAGGCTCTCCAAGGAGGACGTGGAAAAGGTCAAGCGGTACGTCATCAACCCCGTGGAGGCCAGGGAGGCCGGGCTTGAAAAACGCAGGACTCTGAAAACCGAGTACACCGTCCCCGTGGCGGTGGAGACCCTTGAGGGCTTCACCGCCATGAACCGGGAGGGCATCGAGGGCTTTGTGGCCAAATACGGCCTTGCCATGGACGCCGACGACCTCCTTTTCTGCCGGGACTATTTCAGGGGCGAGCGGCGGGACCCCACCATCACCGAGATCCGCATGATCGACACCTACTGGTCCGACCACTGCCGCCACACCACCTTCCTCACCCACATCGACAGCGTGGAATTTGAGGACCCGGAGGCCCAGGCCGAGTACGAGAATTACCTGGCCATGCGCAATTACTGCGACGACAAAAAGCCGGAGTGCCTGATGGACATTGCCACGGTGGGGGCCAAATTCCTGAAGAAGAAGGGTCTCCTTCCCAAGCTGGACGAGTCCGACGAGATCAACGCCTGCACCGTTAAAATCAAGATCGCGGTGGACGGCGAGGAGCAGGACTGGCTTTTGCTTTTCAAAAACGAGACCCACAACCACCCCACCGAGATCGAACCCTTTGGCGGCGCGGCCACCTGCATCGGCGGGGCCATCCGCGACCCGCTCTCCGGCCGCAGCTACGTGTACGCGGCCATGCGCGTCACAGGCGCGTCCGACCCCACGGTCCCGGTGAGCGCCACCATGCCCGGCAAGCTCCCCCAGCGGCAGCTGGTCACCGGCGCGGCGGCGGGCTACAGCTCCTACGGCAATCAGATCGGCCTTGCCACCGGCATCGTCGATGAGCTTTACCACCCGGGGTACGCCGCCAAGCACATGGAGATCGGCGCGGTCCTGGGCGCGGCCCCCGCTGGGAACGTCCGGCGGGAGGTCCCGGAGACCGGGGACGTGGTGATCCTCCTGGGCGGCCGGACGGGCCGCGACGGCATCGGCGGCGCCACCGGCTCCTCCAAGGCCCACAACGCCCACTCCGTGGAGACCTGCGGGGCCGAGGTCCAGAAGGGCAACGCCCCGGAGGAGCGCAAGCTCCAGCGGCTCTTCCGCAACCCCCTGGCTACGCGGCTTATCAAGCGGTGCAACGATTTCGGCGCGGGCGGCGTATCCGTGGCCGTGGGCGAGCTGGCCGACGGGCTGCTCATCGACCTCAACGCCGTTCCCCGGAAGTACGAGGGGCTTGACGGCACCGAGCTTGCCATCAGCGAGTCCCAGGAGCGCATGGCCGTGGTGGTGGCCCCGGAGGACAAGGAAGAATTTATGGCCCTCGCGGAGAGCGAGAACCTGGAAGCCACCCTCATCGCCGTGGTCACCAAAGAGCCGAGGCTTGTGATGGAGTGGAACGGGAAGAGGATCGTGGACATTTCCCGCGAGTTTTTGAACACCAACGGCGCGCCCAAGCACACCGCCATCAAGGTGGCCGCCCCCAGGGCTGTGGAAAACCGGGTGGAGGGGTCCTTTAGCGAAAACATGATAAAGACCGTTTCCGACCTGAACGTCTGCTCCAGGCGCGGCCTTTCCGAGCGCTTTGACTCCACCATCGGCGCGGCCAGCCTCCTGATGCCCTTCGGCGGCAAAAACCAGCTCACCCCCATCCAGGCGATGGCGCACCGCCTCCCCCTGGACCGGGGCCGCACGGACGCCTGCTCCTTCATGGCCTGGGGCTTCAACCCCGCCCTCACCGAGGCCAGCCCCTTCCGGGGCGCGTACCTGGCGGTGGTGGAGTCGGTGAGCAAGCTCATCGCCACAGGCGCGTCCTTCGAGGACGTGTACCTCACCTTCCAGGAGTACTTCTGCCGCCCCGGCAGCAAGCCGGAACGGTGGGGACAGCCCCTGGCCGCGCTTCTGGGCGCGCTGAAGGCCCAGAGGGAGCTGGGGATCGCCGCCATCGGGGGCAAGGACTCCATGTCCGGCTCCTTTGAGGACCTGGACGTGCCCCCCACGCTGGTGAGCTTTGCCGTCACCATGGGCACGGAGGACCAGGTGGTCCCCAACGAGTTCAAATCCGCCGGCCACAAGGTGGTCTGGCTGAAGCCGGAGTACAGAAACGGCCTCCCCACCGCCGAGAGCCTGAAGGCCCTCTACGGCAGGGTCACGGAGCTGCTCCGCTCCGGCGAGGCCGTCACGGCCTACACCCCCACCGCCGGCGGGCCGGCGGAGGCCGTCTTTAAGATGTGCGCCGGAAACGGCGTCGGGTTTAAATTCTCCGGCGGCGTGAAGATGGAGGACATCTTCGCCACCGCCTACGGCTCCTTCATCCTGGAGCTTACGGGGGAGGCCTCCGGGGACCTCCTGGGCGTCACCACCGCCAGCGGAGAGGTGGAGTATAAGGACGAGGCCGTGGAGCTGGAGTCCCTCACCGCCGCCTGGGAGGGCCGCCTCGAAAAGGTCTATCCCACCCGCGCCGGAGAGGCCGTGCCCGCGCCGGAGTACAGCTTCCTCGCCATCACGCGGGTAAGCCCCAAAACGGCCGTCGCCAGGCCCCAGGTGCTCATCCCCGTGTTCCCCGGCACCAACTGCGAGTACGACACCGCCCGGCGCTTCCAGGAGGCCGGCGCGGAGACGAAGATCTTCGTCGTCCGCAACCAGTCCAGCGCCGCCATCGCCGGGAGCGTCGAGGAATTTGCAAAGCTCGTGAACGAGTCCCAGATCGTCTTTATCCCCGGCGGGTTCTCCGGCGGCGACGAGCCGGACGGATCGGGCAAGTTTATCACCGCCTTCTTCCGGGCGTCCCAGGTCAAAGAGGCCGTCACCGACCTTTTGGAGCGCCGGGACGGGCTGATGGGCGGCATCTGCAACGGCTTCCAGGCCCTGGTAAAGCTGGGCCTCGTCCCCTTCGGACGGATCCTGGACACCGATGAGACCTGCCCCACCCTGACCTTCAACACCATCGGCCGCCACCAGTCAAGGCTGGTGCGGACGAAGATCGCCTCCAACAAGTCCCCCTGGTTCGCCGCCACCGAGCCGGGACAGATCTACACCGTCCCCATCTCCCACGGCGAGGGCAAGTTCCTGGCCTCGGCGCAGACCGTGGCGCAGCTTTCAGAGCGCGGACAGATCGCCACTCAGTACGTGGACTTCAACGGGCGGCCCACCATGGACATCGCCCACAACCCCAACGGCTCCGTGGCCGCCATCGAGGGCATCACCAGCCCCGACGGGCGCGTTTTTGGCAAAATGGGTCACTCCGAGCGCATCGGCGGCCTGTACCGCAACGTCCCCGGTGTGTACGATATGAAGCTTTTTGAGTCCGGCGTCAAATACTTTAAGTAACTTGGATTTAGCTATATAATAACATAAAAATAACTAAAGTCAAGTATAGAACGGGCTTTTATTAATGCAACTTTGGCATAAATGGGCTGCGGCAGGGGAAACCGCCCGCCGCGGCCCGTTTTCCGTATTTTTGCTTGACAAATTTTATAAAAAGTTTACACTTACAACATACAGGTGATACATTCATGAAAGAAAATAAAATGGGTGTCATGCCGGTGGGGAAGCTTCTCATCACCATGTCCCTGCCCATGATGGCCTCCATGCTTGTCCAGGCGCTCTACAACATCGTGGACAGCGTCTTTGTCAGCCGCGTCAGCGAGAACGCCCTGACGGCGGTGTCCCTGGCCTTTCCCATCCAGACGCTGATCATCGCCTTCGCCAACGGCGTGGGCGTGGGGATGAACGCCCTGCTCTCCAGGGCGCTGGGGGAGAAGCGGCCCGACGAGGCCAACCGGGTGGCGCGTCACGGCATCCTGCTCATGGGGGCGTGCTATCTGATCTTCCTGGTGTTCGGGCTTTTCCTGACCCGCCCCTTCATGGAGACCCAGGTGACGGCGGCCACGGACCCGGAGATTTTGGAGTACGGCGTGCAGTATCTGTCCATTGCCTGCGTCTTTTCCTTCGGCATCTTCGCGCAGATATTGGGGGAGCGGCTTTTCCAGTCCACGGGCCTGACGGTCTATTCCATGGTCACCCAGGCCACGGGGGCGCTCATCAACATCGTGCTGGACCCCATCATGATCTTCGGCCTTCTGGGCTTTCCCCGCATGGAGGCCGCCGGGGCGGCGGTGGCTACGGTCATCGGCCAGATCTCTGCGGCGACGCTGGGCATCGTGCTGAACCTCCTGAAAAACAGGGAGATCAAGTTAGAGATACGGAAGGTCTTTTGCGTCAACTGGTCCGTGGTGAAGCAGATGCTGTTCATCGGCGTGCCCACCACGGTGATGCAGGCCATAGGCTCGGTGATGAGCTACGTGATGAACCGCATCCTCATGGCCTTCTCCTCCACCGCCGCGGCGGTGTTTGGGGCGTATTTCAAGGTCCAGTCCTTTGTGTGTATGCCCGTGTTCGGCCTCAACGCCGGGATGGTGCCCATCATCGCCTACAACTACGGGGCGCGAAGCCGGGAGAGGATCGACCGCTGCGTCAAGCTGAGCGTCCTCATCGCCGAGATCATCACGGCGCTGGGCTTTGCGGTGTTCCAGCTGATGCCCGACAGGCTGCTGGCCCTGTTCGACGCCTCGGAGACCATGCTTCAGATCGGCGTGCCGGCGCTGCGCATCATCTCCATCCACTTTCTGATGTGCGGCGCGTGCATCGTCATAGGCTCCGTCTTTCAGGCCCTGGGGAACGGGATGTACTCCGCCATCGTGTCCTTCTTGCGCCAGATCGTGGTGCTGCTGCCTGTGGCGTATCTCTTCTCCAGATTCATCGACCTCTCGGCTGTGTGGTGGTGCTTCCCCATCGCCGAGGCCGTGTCCCTTGCGGTGTCCCTCTTTCTTCTCCGGCGTATCTATAAAAACGTGATCGATCAATTATGAGGAAAGGAGCGTCCTCCATGTTTTCCACATCCCGCGAGCTCAAGCAGCAGGCCAAGTCCCGCCTGCGGGAGCGTATTCTCCCCATGATGGTGGTGGCGGCGATCTTCATCGTCGCGGACTATCTCATCTCCATGTTCTCCAGCGAGCTTTCCGGCAGGAACGACTGGATAAGGCAGATGAACGGCATCATCGCCACCTACTCCGGGGAGCTTCAGGAGGCGGTGAACGACCCGGAGGCGGTCCAGGCGATCCTGCTGCGCATCTACGGGGCCATGCCCAGCTTCCGGGAATTTATCTCTGGCAGAAGTCTCTTTGGGCCTGTCCTCTCGGTGCTGGTGTCCCTGATCTCCGTCCCGCTGTCCGCAGGGTACGCCTATCACGTCCTGCAGGAGAGCCGCCGCCACAACACCACCGTGGGCTGTCTGATGCACGGCTTCAAGGTGACCTTCAAGACCATCGCCATCTCCCTGCTCACCGGGCTTTTAGTGGGGCTGGGCTTCCTCCTGTTCATCGTCCCCGGCGTGGTCCTGTCCCTGCGCTACTCCCAGGCGGTGTTCGTCCTGATGGACGACCCGGACAAGGGGCCGGTCCAGTGCATGAAGGAGTCGGCGCGGCTGATGAGCGGCCGGAAGTGGGACCTTTTCAAGCTCTACTTCTCCTTCCTCCTGTGGTTCATCGCCGCCAACCTGGTGACGGGCCTTTTGGGCGCGCCGGTGCTGAACATCTACCTGACGCCGTATCTGAACCTCTCCGCCGCCTTCTTCTACAACGAGCTTACAGGCTATGAGGAGCCGGGGCCGGAACCCATTAATTTCTGAGAAAGACCGCAAAAAACCTCCCTGAATTTCGTAAAATTCAGGGAGGCTTTTCTGCTTTCTGCCGCGTTCGGCGGTCAGACCATCTTCTCCTGCTTGACCTTTTTGTCGATGACGTGGCGGGAGGCCAGCTCCTTTTTGAGGTCGTCCAGGGTGATGCCCATTTCCACCATCAGCACCATGGCGTGGTAGGCAAGGTCGGCAAGCTCGTAGACGGTCTCCGCCCTGTCCTGGGCTTTCCCGGCGATGATGACCTCGGTGCTCTCCTCGCCCACCTTCTTCAGGATCTTGTCCAGGCCCTTGTCGAAGAGGTAGCTTGTGTAGCTGCCCTCCTTCGGCGCGGCCTTCCGGCCCTCCAAGAGGGCGTAGAGGCCCTCATAGGAAAAGACCTCCGGCATATCGGCGGCCTTGTAGAGGGGGGCCGTGAAGCATGAGTCGGTCCCCAGGTGGCAGGCCGGGCCGTCCTTGGTCACCTCCACCACCAGCGCGTCCCGGTCGCAGTCGGCGGTGATGGAGCGGATGTGCTGGTAGTGGCCGCTGGTCTCGCCCTTGAGCCAGAGCGTCTGCCGCGAGCGGGACCAGAAGCAGGTGAGGCCCTTTTCCATGGAGATTTGAAGGCTCTCCCGGTTCATGTAGGCCAGCGTCAGCACCTTCCGGCTCTCCGCGTCCACCACAATGGCGGGGATAAGGCCGTTTTCGTCAAATTTCAATTCTTCCGTATTCAGCATGGTCATCCCTCAGATCCTTACGTTGATGCCCTCGTCCCGGAGGGCTTTTTTTATATCCGCCACCGTCACCTCGCCGAAGTGGAGGATGGAGGCGGCCAACCCCGCGTCTACCCTGGGGAGGGTCTTGAAGAGCGTCACGAAATCCTCCACCCGCCCCGCGCCGCCGGAGGCGATAACGGGGACGGAGACGGCGTCGGACACGGCGCGCAGCATCTCCAAATCGAAGCCGCCGCGCACGCCGTCGGTGTCGATGGAGTTGAGGACCACCTCGCCCGCGCCCTCGCCCACGCACCGGCGGATCCACTCCACGGCCTCAAGGCCGGTGTTGTCCCGCCCGCCCCGGGAAAAGACGGTGAAAACGCCGTTCACCCGCTTCACGTCCGCGGAGATCACCACGCACTGGTCGCCGTAGCGGCGGGCGGCGCGGCCGATGAGGGAGGGGTCCCGGATGGCCCCGGAGTTGACGCTGACCTTGTCCGCGCCGCACTTGAGCACCCGGTCGAAGTCCTCCAGGGTGTTGATCCCCCCGCCCACGGTCAGGGGGATAAAGACCTGGCTGGCGGCCTGGGCGAGGATGCCGGTGAAGAGCCGCCGCCCCTCGGCGGAGGCGGTGATGTCGTAAAAGACCAGCTCGTCCGCGCCGGAGGCGGAGTAGGTCCGGGCCAGCTCCACCGGGGAGCTTACGTCCCGGACGCCCTGAAAATTCACGCCCTTGACCACGCGGCCGTCCCGCACGTCCAGGCAGGGGATGATTCGTTTCGTGATCATCCCGCCACCTCGATGGCCTTCGCCAGGTCCAACGACCCGTCGTAAAGGGCGCGGCCTATGACCGCCCCCTGAACGCCGGTATCGCGCAGAGCCGCCACGTCCTTCAGGGAGGAGACGCCGCCGGAGGCCACGATGTCCAGGGTGAAGCGCTCGCACAGGGACCGATAGAGGTCCACATTGGGGCCTCTCATGGCGCCGTCCTTTGAGATGTCGGTACAGACGCAGGCGCTGACGCCGCCCCGCTCAAGGCGGCCGATGAAGTCGAAGCAGTCCGTGCCGCTGGTCTCCAGCCAGCCCCGGACGGCCACGCGGCCGTCCCGCACGTCCACGCCCACGGCGATATGCCCGCCGTATTTCTCCACCATGCGCAGCAGAAACGCCGGGTCCTCCAAGGCGGAGGTCCCCAGGATCACGCGGAAGAAGCCCGCGTCCAGGGCGCGTTTTATATCGTCCTCGGAGCGGATGCCCCCGCCCAGCTCGGCCCGGAGACCGGGGACGCGGGCGGCGGCGGAGGCCGCCGCCAGGTTCGCCCCCACGCCGTCCCGCGCGCCCTGCAGGTCCACCACGTGGAGATATTCCGCCCCCTGGTCCCGAAATTCCGCCGCCTTCCCGGCGGGGTCGTCGGAATAGACGGTCATCTTCTCATAGTCCCCGTGCAGGAGCCGCACGGCCTTGCCGTCATAGAGGTCGATGGCGGGAAAAAGCTTCATTTGACGCCTCCAAAATCACATTTTAGCGAAATTCTTCAGGATGCGAAGGCCCACCTGTCCGCTCTTCTCCGGGTGGAACTGGCAGCCGGCCACGTTCTCCCGCTGGACGGAGGCCGTCAGAAGCCCGCCGTACTCGGTGACGGCGGTGGCGTACTCCCGGCACCCGCCGGCGTGGTAGGAGTGGACGAAGTAGACGTGGGAGCCGTCCGGCACCCCCTCGTAGAGAGGGGAGGGGACGCGCATCAAAAGGGCGTTCCAGCCGATGTGGGGGATCTTCAGCCCGGCGGGGATGCACCCGGCGATGGGGACCACCTCGCCGGGGATGAGGCCCAGGCCCTCGTGTACGCCGTACTCGAAGCTCTTTTTAAAGAGGAGCTGCATCCCCAGACAGATGCCCAGAAGCGGCTTCCCGGCCTTCGCCTCGTCCCGGACAAGGTCAAAAAGCCCGGAGTCCCGGAGCTTTTGCGCCGCGTCCCCGAACGCGCCCACGCCGGGGAGCACGAGCCTGTCGGCGCGGCGGATGACCTCCGGGTCGCCGGAGACGACGCACGCCTCCCCGATGGCGGCGAAGGAGCTTTTGAGGGAGAAGAGGTTCCCCACGCCGTAATCGATGATCCCGACCATCACAGCACGCCCTTGGAGGAGGGGACGGCCCCGCCCAGCGCCGGGTCCTCCTTCACCGCCTGGCGCATGGCGCGGGCAAACGCCTTGAAGGCCCCCTCCACGATGTGGTGGGCGTTGCGCCCCGCCAGCTCCCGGATATGCACGGTGACGCCGGACTCCCGCACGAAGGCTGTGAAGAACTCCTCCACAAGCTCTGTGTCAAAATCGCCGATCTTCTGCGCGGGGACGGGGAGGTCGAAGCCCAGGACGCCCCGGCCGGAGACGTCCACGGCGCACAGCACCAGCGCCTCGTCCATGGGGATGACGGCGTGGGCGTAGCGGGCGATGCCCGCCCGGTCCCCCAGGGCGGTCCGAAAGGCACGCCCCAGGCAGATGCCCACGTCCTCCACGCTGTGGTGATCGTCAACGCCGGTGTCCCCGGCGCATTTCACGGTGAGATCGAACCGCCCGTGGACGGCGAAGAGCGTCAGCATATGGTCCAGAAACCCCACGCCGGTGGAGACGTCGTATTTGCCTGTGCCGTCCAGGCCCACGGAGAGGGTCACGCGGGTCTCGGCGGTGGCGCGGTCAATGTCAGCCTTGCGCATCTTGTGTACCTCCTGTGCTTGATTTGACGCGGGAAACGCCCCGCAGTTTCAGGCCAGAATCTCCCGGAGGGCCTCCACCAGCGCCTGCATCTCCCGGGGGGACCCCACGGTGATCCGAACGTAATCGGCGATGGACGGCGTGGAGAAGTGGCGCACCAGGATCCCTCGCTCCCGAAGCTTTGCATACAGCTCCTCGCCGGGGATGGCCGGGTGGCGGGCGAAGAGGAAGTTGGAGACGGAGGCGGTGAGTTCAAAGCCCATGGCCCGCAGCGCCGTCGCCGTCTCATCGCGGGTGGCGGCCACCCTCCGGCAGTTTTCCATGTAAAAGCCGTTGTCCTCAAGGGCGGCGATCCCCGCCGCCTGGGTCATGGCGTTCACGTTGTAGGGGTTGGTGGAGTCCTTGACGGCGGCCAGGTCCGCGATAAGGCCGGGGTCCGCGATGCCGAAGCCCAGCCGCGCCCCCGCCAGGGAGTGGGACTTGGAGAAGGTGCGGGTCACTAAGAGATTGCGGTATTTTTTCGTGAGCGCCACGGCGCTCTCCGCCCCGAAATCCACATACGCCTCGTCGATGACCACCACGTTCTTCTCGTTGGAGCGGACGATCTCCTCGATCTCCGACAGCGACAGGGCCAGGCCCGTCGGGGCGTTGGGGTTGGCGATCATCACGGTGCAGTTCTGGCTCAGAAAGTCCCGGTGGTCCACGGTGAGGTCCGCCCGCAGGGGGACCTGCCGGAGCTTGACGCCGTGCAGGGCGGCCAGCACCGGGTAGAAGCCGTAGGTGATCTCCGGGCAGGCGATGGGGATGCGCCCGTCGCAGAAGGCCATCACGGCGAAGTTCAGGATCTCGTCCGAGCCGTTGACCGGCAGCACCGCCTCCGGCTCCACGCCGTAGACCCTGGCCGCCGCCTGCCGCAGCCGCAGGGCCGTGGGGTCGCAGTAGAGGTTCAGGGTCTCGGAGGCCCGCCGGACGGCCTGAAGCACGGCGGGGGAGGGGGGATAGGGGGACTCGTTGGTGTTGAGCTTGATGTATGTCCGCTCACGGGGCTGTTCTCCGGGGACATAGGGTTCAAGCCGCGAGAACCGGGAGGAACGAAAGACGCTCATCGGCTCCACCTGGCGCACCGGCGCTCCACGCTCCCGGCGTGGCCGTCCAGCCCCTCCATGTGGGCGAAATACGCGATGTCCGCGCCCTCCCTAAGAAGGGCGGAGGGTTCGTAGTACATATATTGGGACTTCTTCACAAAGTCGTCCACGCTCAGCGGCGAGGAGAAGCGCGCCGTGCCGCCGGTGGGGAGGGTGTGGTTGCACCCGGCGTAGTAGTCGCCCACGGGTTCAGGCGTGGCCCCGCCCACAAAGACGCTCCCGGCGTTGGTGACTCTTTCAAGGTAGGACATGGGATCGGCGGTGTAGATCTCCATGTGCTCCGGGGCGATGCGGTTGGCCACCTCGATGGCCCGGCCCAGGTCGTCGGTGACGATGATCTTCCCGTTGCGGTCAATGGACGCGCGGGCGATCTCCCGGCGTGACAGCAGGGGGATCTGCCGCTCCAGCTGCGCCTGCACGGCCTTGGCCAGCTCCGCGCAGTCGGTGACCAGCACCGCGGAGGCATTCCTGTCGTGCTCGGCCTGGGACAGGAGGTCCGACGCCACAAATTCCGGGTCGGCGGTGCGGTCGGCCAGAATGAGGATCTCGCTGGGTCCGGCGATCATGTCGATGGCCACCGCCCCGAACACCTGCCGCTTGGCCTCGGCCACATAGGCGTTGCCCGGCCCCACGATCTTGTCCACACGCGGGACGCTCTCGGTGCCGTAGGCCAGGGCGGCCACGGCCTGGGCGCCGCCGGTCTTGAATACCCGGTGGACCCCGCCGATCCTGGCCGCGGCCAGGATCTGAGGCGCCACGACGCCGCCCCTGGCGGGGGTGACCACCACGATCTCCCCGCAGCCGGCGATTTTCGCCGGCACCGCGCTCATAAGGACGCTGGAGGGCAGGGCGGCGGTCCCGGCGGGGACGTAGAGGCCCACCTTCTCCAGGGGGTGTACCCGCTGGCCCAGGACCACGCCGTCCCGCGGGCGGATGGAATAGCCCTCCCGCAGCTGTTTTTCATGGAAGAGGCGGATGTTCTCCGCCGCGTCCCGCAGGACCTGGACAAAGCGGGGGTCCAGCGAGGCGATGGCCGCGTCCGTCTCCTCCTTCGTCACCTCAAGGCGCTCCGGCGCGCCGCCGTCAAATTTGTCCGCGTACTCCCGCAGGGCCGCGTCCCCGCGCTCCCGGACGTTCTTGATGATCTCGGCCACGGGGCCGGACACGTCCAGGACCTCCTGCGCGCGGGAGAAGATCTCGCTCTCAGGCACCTGGCCCAACGTCATCAGCTTGATCATTTTTCTACCTCGATCGTTTCTCTCAGCCGCGCGGTCAGGGCCGTCACGGCGTCATATTTGAACCGGCTGCTCACCTTGTTGGCGATGAACCGGGCGGAGATCCCGCAGACCTCCGAAAGGACGCACAGCCCGTTTTCCCGGAGGGTGGCCCCCGTCTCCACGATGTCCACGATGACGTCGGAGAGGCCCAGAATGGGCGCAAGCTCGATGGAGCCGTTCAAGTGGATCATGTCGATGCTCCGGCCAAGGCCGGCGTAGTAGTCGCGAGTGATCTTTGTGAATTTCGTGGCCACGCGCAGGGTCCTTCCGGGGTCGTCCCGGAAGCCCGGCCTTCCGCACACGCACATCCGGCACCGGCCGATGCCGAAGTCCAGAAGCTCGTATACGTCGGGGGTGTACTCAAGGAGAATGTCCTTCCCGGCCACGCCGATGTCCGCCGCGCCGCGCTCCACGTAGATGGCCACGTCGGAGGGTTTGACGTAGAAATACCGCACACCGTGCTCAGGGGACTCGAACACCAGCCGGCGGCCGGGGTCGGCCAGCTCCTCACAGCCGTAGCCGGCCTTTTCAAAGAGGGCGTACACCTTGTCGCCCAGACGGCCCTTGGGGAGGGCCACGTTGAGCATCTCGCTCATTTCAGCTCACCTCCCGCGTAGTGCATGAGCTTCCCGTACCGAAAGCCCTCCGGCCGCGCCCGGTCAACGCGGACGCGAAGCCCGCCGCGCTCCAGGGCGGCCACCGCCCGCGTCAGTCCCTCCGGGTCCGTGCCGTCGTGGAGGACCAGCACGTCCGCGTCCAGGTCCTCCGGCTGGGGGGCAAGGCGCTCAAGGAGATTTAAGTAGATGGCGAAGCCCATGGCGCCGCCCTCCCGGTGGAGGCGGCGCATCAGCCCGTCGTACCGCCCCCCCGACAGGACGGCGGTGGGTACGCCGGGGATGTAGCCGCGCATCACGAGGCCCTGGTAATACCGCTCGTCAGAGCGAAGGGAGAGGTCGAGATAAAGGCCGTCCTCCCCCCGCAACACGCGGGCGGCGCGGGCAAGCTGGGAGAGGGCGGAGGCGGCGTGCTCGCCCAGAGGCAGGGCGGAGAGCTTCCCCACCGCCTCCTCCAGAGGGGCGCGCAGATGGATCATGGCGTCAAAGGTGTCCATGACAGGCAGGGAGGCCCCGGCTTTGCGCAGGATCGACGCGGCCTCGTGGGAGTTCTTATCCCCGGCAAGCCGCAGAAGCTCCGGCCTCAGCGCGCCGTCCACCCCGGCATCCTCCAAAAAGCCGCTGAGAAGTCCCAGATGGGACACGTCAAGGATGTACTTATCAGACAGGGCCGCGAGACTGCGGGCGGCCAGCGTTATGACCTCGCACACGTCGAAGAGGGTCAGCGGTCCCAGGCACTCCAGCCCCGCCTGGGGGATCTCCGAAAAGCCGGAGCCGGGGTCCGGGGCGCGGTAGACGCTCTCGCAGTAGTAGACCTTCCGCAGAGCGCCGCCGGGCGCGGTGTTGCGGATCACGGAGAGGGTCACGTCAGGCTTCAGGGCCATCAGCCTTCCGTCCGTGTCGGTGAAGGTGAGAATGGAGCTGCCCGTGATGAAGGTGCGGTTCGAGGCGTAGAGGTCGTACTCCTCAAACCGGCTCACCCGGTAGCGGGTGTAGCCCCGGCCCGCCCAAAGCGTCTCCAGCGCCGGGAAGACCCGCTCGGTGATGGGGGAAAACTGCGTGAATGCCATGAAAATCCCTCAATTACAATCGTTTTTCTTATTATAGGCGTTATCAGTATGTTAGTCAAGTGAAGAAATGCCACAAAAATCATGAAAAATATGAGAAGATTCGATTGACAAAGCCGAAAGGATATGTTAAGATACTATGGCATCGGTTTGGAGAGATACCGAAGCGGTCATAACGGAGCGGTCTTGAAAACCGTCGGCGGGCAACCGCCCGTGGGTTCGAATCCCACTCTCTCCGCCACAAATGTCCGATTTTTCAGGCATTTGTGGGGGAGAAAGTGATAAAATACCTCTAAAAAGTTCATAATTTGCGGAAGTACCCAAGTGGCCGAAGGGGCTCCCCTGCTAAGGGAGTAGACGTCTAAACCGCGTGCGAGGGTTCAAATCCCTCCTTCCGCGCCAAAAAAAAGCAGCCCGAATGGGCTGCTTTTTTTTGGCGCGGAAGGAGAAGATCGAATTGGAAGAGGAACCCTGACGGTTTCTCTCCCAATCTCCTTCTTCCGGCAGATTTCGGAAGGCGGGGGTATCGTGTATAAATCGTGTATGGATCGACCTGTCCGGCGGCGGGGCTATGCGGCTCCAAGACATGAAGGGGTGAAAAAAGAATAAATAAGTTGTAACAATCTGCCGGGCTTAAAACACTTAGTTAGCAGAGGAGCTTTCATCAAAGCCGATCTGTTTTTCGCTCTCAGGCCGGTATTTTTAGAAAGAGAGAGGGCTGTAAAAAATGTTGGAGCTGATAAAGGGCAGTATCTTTAATTCAAAATGCGATTTGATTATAATTCCGTGTAGTAACTCCGGCAGCGTATCGTGGACCATACTGAGAGAACTTACGGGGAATGGATTGCCATACTATCGCAAGGCGATCCCTACGGGAGAAGTCTGTTTTGTTCAAAACACAGGGACCTACCCCAATGCTTCATTGGTGGGTTACGCCGCTTCTGTTGATGCGTATGGCGGTATAACAACGGAAGAGGTCATAGAAAATATCCTGCGTACAATCAAACTTCGCTGCCAAAACGACTCTCTCCAAAAGGTTAATATACCATTACTCGGAACCGGCGCGGGCGGCCTGTCTGCAAAAAAATCTTTTGAAGTAATGAAAAAAGTGTTTGAAGAGGACACTCAAATTTTGTTATGTGTTTATGCGTTCTCGGAGGAAATATACTCCGAATTATCCAGCAAAACCGCGGCGGAGCGTAACAGTATCACAAATCCGAGAGTATTTATAAGCTATACCGGGACTGACCCAAAAAACAGGGAGTGGGTGAGAGATTTCGCGTGCAAATTGCGTAGAAGTGGAGTCAACGCCCGAATCGACATATTCCATCTCAAACCGGGGTTTGATTTGCCGCAGTGGATGACAAATGAATTGTTAATGGCAGATAAGGTGTTGCTTATTTGCGATCAATATTACGCCGAAAAGGCCGACAACAGAAAAGGCGGCGTTGGATGGGAAACAATGATAATCCAGGGAGATATGCTGTCAAGGCCTGAACAAAACAAATATATTGCCATACTTAGAAGTGAGAATATAGATCAGAGTTTGCCGATTTATGTCAGATCAAGATATGCGTTAGATTGGTCTGACGAGAATCAGGCGAATAAAGGATTTAATGACCTGCTGCTCAATTTGTTCGATTGCGACATAGAACCTCAGATTGGAGAGATCCCGGATTTTATTAAAGAAAAATTGGAGAAGGAAAAATCACATGATACAAAGTGATCGTGCGGTTGCTTCAATAGTATGCCGGAGTTTGAACGTGCCAAGGTAGTCCAAAAAAATTCTCGCCGAAAGGCGAGAATTTTTTTGCGCGGGCAGGACGTTTTATTTTTTCGAGGCTTTGGGGGCGTGGGCGGAGCGGAAGGCGGGGAGGGCGTTGACGCCCAGCGTGGTGACGGGGCGGATCCACCGCCCGGAGTAGAGGTGCAGCTGCATGAGGACATAGCGAACAGGCTCGTCGCAGTAACAGCACAGGAAGATGGCCCAATAGGGCAGGCGGAACACAAAGCCCGTCAGCAGCACGGCGGGGACCACCATGGCGTACATGGCGATCAGCTCCAGGACCGTCCCGGTGACGGCGTCGCCGCTGGCCCGGTAGGTGTCGTTCATGATCCAGTTGCCCATGCGGATGAGGGCCACAAAGACGTAGATGACGAGGAACCGCGTCCCGGCCTCGAAGGACGGGCCGGACAGGCCCATGGCCGTGAGGATGGGCCGCCGCAGGCCGAGGACGGCAAGCCCCACGGCAAAGAGGATGCCGCTGCACAGATAGACGAGCCGTTTGGCCCGCTGATAGGCGGTCTCCAGCTCCCCCGCTCCCACGCAAGCGCCCACCAGCACCGAGGCGGCGGAGGAGAAGCCGGCGAAGAAGCCCACGATCAGCCCCTCCAGGGTGCGGAACACCGCAAGCCCGTTGATCACCGCCTCCGGCTGGCGGCCCAGGGTGACGTTGATGATCATGTTGCCGACGCCGAGGAACAGCTCGTTGAGGATGATGGGGAAGCACTTTTGGAGGAAATTTCGCACGTGGCCCCGCGTCCAGCGAAAATGGGCGCGGAAATGGAAGAGGTAGGGGTAGCCCCGGAGCTTCGCCATCAGGTAGATGGAGGCCACGTTCACCGCCGCCGCAGCGGTGGTGGCCAGGGCCGCGCCCCGGATGCCCATGGCGGGGACCCCCAGCTTGCCGTAGATAAAGACCCAGTTGAGGAAGATGTTGACCGCCACGGAGGCCACGGAGGCGATCATGGGGATCCTGACCCGCTCCGTGGCCCGCAGAAGGGCGCTCATGGCCATGGAGCAGACCTGCAGGGGGTAGGCGAAGCCCACGATCCGAAGATACTGCACGCCGATGGCGCGGATGGCGGCCTTGTCGGTGTAGAGGCCCATCACCACCCCCGGCGCGGCGGAGGCCAGCAGGCAGAAGAGGAGGGCTACGGTCATCATGCACACCCAGGTGAGGCCGTAGCTCCTGTCGATGCCGTCGTCCTCCCGCGCCCCCCAGTACTGGGCGAAGAACAGCATCCCGCCCCCCACGAAGCCCCAGTAGCAGGAGAACATCAGGGAGGAGAACTGGGCGCACAGGCCCAACGCCCCCACGGCGTTTTCCCCCAGGGGGGCCACCATCATGGTGTCCACCATGGAGGCCGTGGTGGTCAACAGGTTCTGCACCGCCACCGGGATGCCCACGGCGGCGAGAGAACGGAGAAAGTCCCGCCAGGGGAAGGCGGAACGGCGTGTTTTCAGCATAAAAGGACCCTTTTCTCTCGCTTTTTCGGACCGCAGCCGGGGCCGCTGTCCAGGCTTTTCGCCGGGACAGTATAGCACACCCGGAGGGAAATGTACACCACCTGCGGGAAGATTGACAAGAAAGGCACAGCGGTGGTATAATATCCGCAGAAAAACATGGCGAATATACCATCCCCGCTTCGCGGGTATGGTAAAATATCCGCAGAGTGGATATCATATTTGATTTCATGCCGTTTCGCTCCCGCCCGGTGGGTGGAACCGCGAAACATGGCATTTAAATCTAAGATACGGGTCTTATTCCCGGATTTGCCGGGAAGGGGAAAAGACGAGCAAAGCTGCGGCCGGCGGGGACAGGCCCCGCCGGCTGTCCCAGCGGGAGGTGTGGTTTTTGGAAAACACCGTCAAACAGGTCGCGGTGCTGATACCTGCCTATCAGCCGGACGAGCTGCTGGTCAGGACCGTCTCCGGGCTTTTGGAGAGCGGGGCGGGCCGCGTCGTGGTGGTGGACGACGGCAGCGATGATGCGTGCCGGGAGGTCTTTGACCGCGTGGAGGCCATGGGCGTCCACGTCTGCCGCCACCCCCAAAACCGGGGCAAGGGCGCGGCGCTGAAAACGGGCATCGCCTGGATCGGGGAGAACGTCCCCGGCTGCGCCGGGGTGGTCACCGCCGACGCCGACGGACAGCACGCCCCGAAGGATGTTCTGCGGGTGGCGGAGCTGACGAACGAAAACCCGGAAAGCCTCATCTTGGGGGTGCGGGACTTCGACGGGGAGACGGTCCCCTGGAAGTCCAGGGCCGGGAACAGGATCACCTCCTTTGTATTCAAGCTGATGACGGGCATCCGATGCGGCGACACCCAGACGGGGCTTCGCGGCATCCCGGCGGCCCTTTTCAAAATGGCCGCCCAGTGCGAGGGGGATCGGTACGAGTACGAGATGAACTTCCTCCTGGACGCGGCGGAGGCCAAGGTCCCCCTGGTCATGGAACCCATCGAGACCATCTACTTAAACGACAACAAAGCGTCCCATTTCCGCGTGGTGCGGGACTCCTACCTCGTCTACCGCAGGCCCCTGACCTTTGCGCTGGTGGCCGTGGCCTCGTCGCTTATGGACCTGGGGGCCTTCTGGCTTTTGAGCGCCCTTTTCCCGGAGGGGGAGCGGTGGGTGTTCGCCGCCACGGTGGCCGCAAGGCTCCTGTCCGGGGCGCTGAATTTCTTCCTCAACAAGCACGTCACCTTCAGAAGCCGCGGGGACACCGGGGCGCAGTCGCTTCGGTATCTGTGCCTCTTCCTGGCGGTGATGCTGGTGAGCGGGGGAACCGTGGCGGCCCTGAGCCGCCTGCCGGTTCCGACCGTGCTCATCAAGATCGTGGTGGACGGCGTGCTTTTCGTTGTCAATTACGTTGTGGAGCGCAAGTGGGTCTTTAAAAAGACCCGCGACTGAGTGATGCCTGGGGGTGAAGCCGTGGCCGCCGTGATAAGCGCCGTTTCCATCGCCGCTATAGCCCTGGCCCTGTCCCTGCGGTACGGGGAGAGCCTTGTCAGGACGGCGCCCGTGGCCGTGTGCGGCGCGGGGATCGTCCTCTATGGCCTTGCCTTTCTGGGGCGGCTTTCTCTGATCGTCTGGATCGCCGCCGCGTGTCTTGCCGCGCTTTTGGCGGTCCTTCTTCTCAAAATGCGCCGGGAGGGGGCGGGAAAGACCCTCCGCCGGGCCGCCGCGCCCCTGCGGGAACCCCAGGTGTGGATCAACGCCGCGGCGCTGGCCCTGATCGCCCTGCTTGCGCACCGGCGGCTCATTTTGGAGTGGGACGCCTATAACTTCTGGGGGCCGGACATCAAGAGCCTCTATTTCCGGGACGGCTTTGCCGGCTATGCCAGCAACGTAGCCTCCGGCTTTGGCGACTATCCGCCCTTTACGCAGCTGGAGATATGGCTTGTCCTACGCCTGCGGGGGTCCTTTGACGAGGGGCTTATTTTCAGCGGCTACTTCCTCTACAGCGGCCTGCTGCTCTTTTCCGCCCTCGACGGGATCCGGGCGAAGGCACTTTGGAAAAAGCTCCTTCTGGGGGCGGCGGGGGCGGCGATGCTCTTTGTCCTGCCCAGCGTGGCGGACAGCTCCTGGTACCGCTCCGTCTACGTGGACCCCGTGATGGGGATGCTCTTCGGGTGCCTGCTCATGGAGATCACCGGGGAGGGGGAGTGGAACGGTTGGCGCACGGCAAAGTGCGCAATCTTCCTCTTCGCCCTGGCCCTCACAAAATCCGTGGGGCTTCTGTGGTGCGTTTACGCTGTGGCGCTGTTTCTCATTTACCGGGGCTTCCGGGGCAACAGGGGCCGCGCCGCGGCGCTCTTGCTCCCGCCTGCCGCCGCCGCGGGAAGCTGGTGGATGTACTGCCGGGTGATGGATCGGACGACGTATCTCACCCGGGCCATCGCACCCACGGTGGGTTCCCAGCTCAGAGCCGTCCTCTCCGGGACGTTCTTTAAGGACCAGCGCACGGTGGGGCTGATCCGCGCCTGGCTCCGGGCGTTTTTGCTGGAGCCTGTCCACCGGGAGTGGACGCCGGGGGTGGACCTGACGCCGGCGCTGGCCATGCTCCTGATCTTCGCGCTTTTGCTGGCGTTTCGCCGCGCCGGGTGGCTTGAGAAGGGAAAGGCGGGGCGGTTCACCCTCTTCACCGCCGGGATGTTCCTGGTCACCCTGGGCGTACTGCTCATGAGCCACCTCACCATCTTCTACAGCGAGACGCAGTATCTGGAGAGCGCCAATATGCTCACCCAGATGACCCGCTACGGGGGACCTATGTACATCGGCCTTCTGATGTGGGCCTTCCACCTGTGCGCCGTCAAGCTGGAGCTTTCGGATTTTCGGGAGCTTCGGGCCGGGGCGGTACTGCCGGGGGCGCTGGCCGCCCTCATCGTCCTGTGCGCCGGGTGGAAGCTGTCGGTCAACTGCCTCTTCCCCGCCGCCGACAGCCTGAACCCCCAGCGCTTGGAGCGCCGGGAGGAATTTGCCCAAAGCTATGAGGATATGCTGACAACGCTGGAGGGCCTCCCCCTGGACGGCGGGAACCGCCGGGTGCTGGTGCTTCTCAACAGCGCGGAATATAACCCCATCGTCACGTTCCTGGCCTCCCCCATGTCGGTGGAGACGATGAACTACAGCGAGGCCACCACGCGGGAGGACATAGACTGGGCCGTGGAGACCACTATGGCCGGCTGGATCTACGTCCAGGACGGGTCCGGCCCGGCGCTGGAAAACCTGCGGGCCGTCCTCCCCGGCGGCGATGTGGGGGCGCTGATCCCGGCGCGGTAGTCAGGATCCGATGATGTCCGGGGGCGAGTCCGTCTCCGAACACAACGCGGCGCAAACGCCGGGGATGGGCAGGGAGAGGGGCCGGACGGTCAGCCCGTCCACCTGACGGACAAGCGTATGCGAGTCCGTCACAAGGCTCCGAAGCTCCAACAGCCCGCCCAGGCCCTCCCCACGGGCCTTGACGATACTCTCCTTCATGGTCCAGAGGCGGAAAAACCGCAGCGCCTCCTCCCCCTGCCGCGCCAGCACATAGGCCCGTTCGGCGGGGGCGAGGGAGTCAAGAAGCTCCTTCGGGATGTCCGTCACAGGCTCGATGTCGATCCCCACGGGGCCGGCATCAACGGCGCACACCGCCGCGTTCCCGGCGTGGGAGATGGAGAACGCCGGCCCGCCGGGGAGATAGGGCTTGCCGGCGGGGGAGAGGACGACGCGCCTTTCCGCTCCGGCAAAGCCCGCGATCTCAAGCCCGCGCCGTAAAAGGGCGCGGCCCGCCTCGTGAAGCGCCTGCCCGCCGGGACAGGCCTCTTCAAGCTGCCGCCACAGGACCAGCACAGTCCCGCCCCCTTTCCTCGTTTTTTCGTGTTTTTCTGAAAGTATATCACATAGAGACGGGCTTTGCAATCGCGCCCGCCGGGAGAGACCATGATCTTTTCATCCTATTCCTTCATATTTCTATTCCTCCCGGTGACGCTCCTGGGCTTTCACCTGCTGAGGAGAACAGGCCGGGAGCGGCTTGTGAAGCTGTGGCTCACGGCGGCCTCCCTGGTCTTTTACGGGCTGGGGCAGCCGGACTTTCTGGCGGGCTTCGTTTTGACGCTGCTTCTCAATTACCTGCTCATCCTGCTCATGGACAAAAGCCGAAAGAAGGCCGCCCGGCGGCTGTGGCTCACCTTAGCCGTGGCGTGGAACCTGGGGCTTCTCTTTTGGTTTAAATATCTCAACTTCACCATTGCCAACGTAAATCTCCTTTTCGGCACCCACATCGGCGCGCTGAAGCTGATCCTCCCCATCGGCATCTCCTTTTTCACCTTCCAGATCCTGGCCTTCACGGTGAGCTTCTACCGGGGGGAGCGGGGGAGGCCGGGGCTTTTGGATTACGCCGTGTTCGTCACCTTCTTCCCCCAGCTCATCGTGGGGCCTGTGGTGCGCCACGACGAGGTGATGCCCTATATCGAGGGGCGGACGCTCCTTGATTACGACGCCGCCCTCGTCCCCCGGGGCGTGATGCTCTTCTCCATGGGGTGCGCCAAAAAGATCCTGCTGGCCGACACGCTCATCAGCTTCGCCTCCGCCTACTACACCGGCGGCGGGGCGGCCGGGGCGGGGCTTTTCCACTCCTGGATGGCGGTGCTGGCCTACACCTTCGCCTACTACTTCGACTTCTCCGGCTACATCGACATGGCGCGGGGCTTAGGGTGCTTTTTCGGCGTGGAGCTGCCCATCAACTTCGACTCCCCCTACAAGGCGCGGGATTTCGGGGACTTCTGGCGCAGGTGGAACATCACCATCTCCCGCTTTTTCAACGAGACCGTGTTTCAGAACCTCTTCGGCTTCGGGGACGGGGTGGGGAAGCTTATATTCGCCACCATGGCCACCTTCCTTGTGTCCGGCGTCTGGCACGGCGCGGCGTGGCACTACATCCTCTGGGGCCTTGTCAACGGCGCGCTGGTGACGCTGGCGAATATCCGCGCCCTGAAGGAGCGAAAGCCCCTCCCGGCGTGGCTGGCGGTGGCGCTGACCTTCCTTGTGGGGGCGCTGGTGCGGGTGCTTTTCGACTGCACGGGCCTCACCCAGGCCGCCATGGTGTACCGCAAGCTCTTTGACGTGAGAGAACTCCTGCACGCGCGCACGTTCCTGCGCTCGGCGCTTACGTTTGTGAAGGAGAATCTTTCGGTGACCCTGACCATGGCGGCGGGCGCCGTCATATGCTTTGCCTTCCCCAACTCCAACGCCCTGTCGGAGCGGGAGCGGTACGGCTGGCGGGAGGCCGTGTTCAGCGCGGCGCTTCTGGCGCTGTCGCTCCTGTGCATGAGAAGGGTCTCCACCTTCCTCTATTTCAATTTCTGAGGTGAGAAGCTTGTCCATAAAGAAGTGGCTCGCCGTCTTCCTAACGGCGGTCGTCCTTTTCGCCTGCTGCGCGGCGGTTTTCAATGTGCTCACGGACCCCTTCGGCGTCTTTGGGGACAGGCTCATGGACTGGTACGCCTATGACATGACCATGAACCCACGCGTGGCGAAGATCGCGTATCTGGACAGAAACTTTGAGAAATACGACTCCTACGTCATCGGAAGCTCCAAGTGCTCCTCCCTGTCGCCGGAGAAGCTGAACGCCTATATGGACGCCAGCTTCTACAACATGACCTGGTACGGCGGGGACCTGACGGACGAGCTGGCCCTGACCCGGTATATCGTGGACAATTACCGGGTAAAAAACATCGTCCTGGCGGTGGACCCCCAGGACGCGGAGCTTTTTGACACCGAGGACGACCCCATCAAGGGGAATATGCACTGCAAGGTGGACGGCTCCTTCGCCCCCGCCTTCTACGCAAAATACCTCTTCGCCAACCCCGGCTACGGGCTGGAAAAGCTCCGGGCCTACGCCTCCCGTGGGGTCCTGGTCACCGCCGACGCGGTGTACAAGGCGGAGAACGGGGCGTACAACAAGGAGGTGCGGGACAGCACCCGCATCGGGGAGCTGGCGGAGTACCTGGCGTTTGAGGACAACTACTATGAGCAGGCCCCGTCCTCCATGCCCCATCTGGAGGGCGCGCTGGACGCCATCGCCCAGATCGTGGAGATCTGCCGGGACAACGGCGTTAAACTCACGGTGGTGGGCGTGCCTCTCTACACCGGCGACCTTGCCCGGTACGACCGGGAGAAGATGGAGGACTTTTGGCGGGGCGTGGCGGAGATAACGCCCTTTTACGACTTCTGGGGCGCAAACTGCGTCACCGGGGACATCCGCTACTTCTACGACGTGGACCACTTCCGCAACTGCGTGGGGGATATGGCCCTGGCGTATATCTTCAAGGATCCGGCGGTCTGGATGCCGGAGGACTTCGGGAACCTGACGACGCCGGAGAACGTGGAGGCCCGGATGGCCCGGACCTACGCCGCCCTGGAGGAGCCGCCCCGGGACAACACGGTCCCCCTGCCCATTTTGATGTACCACTCCTTTACGACCGCGCGGGACGGCAGCGACGCGGTGACGCAGGAGGAGTTCTCGTCCCAGCTGGCCGCCCTGCGGGACGCGGGGTTCACCGCCATCACCTATGACGACCTTTTCGACTATGTGTACAGCGGCGGGACGCTGCCGGAAAAGCCGGTGCTGATCACCATTGACGACGGGTATCAGAACAATCTGGACATCGCCGCCCCGCTCCTTGAAACGTACGGCATGAGCGCCGCCATCTCCGTCATCGGGGTCTCGGTGGGCAAGGACACCTATAAGGAGACGGGCGTTCCCATGACGCCTCATTTCACCTTGGAGGACGCCGCCCCCTGGGTGGAGAAGGGCGTGCTGGAGATCAAGAGCCACTCCTACGATATGCACCAGGTCCCGGAGCGGGACGGGGAGGACTGCCGGCGGGGTGTTTTGCGCCTGGCCGGCGAGAGCGAAAGCGATTATGCCGCCGCGCTGACGGCGGACTTTGAACGCTCCTCGGAGCAGATCACGGCCGCCCTGCCCGTGGAGAGCGACGTTTTTACCTACCCCAACGGGCTGTACGACAGGCTGTCCGAGGTGGTTCTGCAAGGGCTGGGCGTCAGGGCCACGGTCACCACGGACTACGGCGTCAACGTGGTGGTCAGGGGCATCCCCCAGACGCTATATGCCCTGAAGCGCGTCAGCGTGGACCCCGGCCTTGACGGGGCGGCGCTTTTGGAGCGGCTGGAGGGCCTTTTATCGGCCCTTCAATAAAGGATTCTTACGGAGGAACAGACATGGACACAAAAGAGCGGATCTATCAGTTTTTCGTGGACAAGAAGAAGGCGGAGGGCCTCACCTACGACACGGAGCTTCTCAAGAGCCGGTATATCAACTCCCTCTTCGCCCTGCAGATCGTGATGTTCGTGGAGAAGGAGTTCGGCGTGAAGCTGGGGCGGCGGGAGATCTCCACCGAGAATTTCCACTCCATCAACGCCATCGCGGCCCTGGTGGAGTCGCACCTGGGAGGGAACGGCTGATATGGCGGACAGTGTGCGGATAAAGCTTGTCGTCTGGGACCTGGACAACACCCTGTGGGAGGGCGTCCTGGCCGAGGGCGGCGGGAAAGACCTGCGCCCCGGTGCCAGGGAGGCCGTCCTGGAGCTGGACCGGCGGGGGATCGTCCAGTCCGTGGCCAGCAAAAACGATGAACGCCCGGCCCTTGCGCGGCTGCGGGAGCTGGGGCTGGAGGAATACTTCCTCTGTCCCCAGATCTCCTGGGACCCCAAGTCCGCCGGGGTGGCGGCTATCCTCAGCGCCCTCAATATCAAGCCGGAGGCCGCGGCCTTCGTGGACGACGCGGCGTTTGAGCGGGACGAGGTGAGGCACGTCCTGCCGCGGATCAACGCCTACGACGGGGCGGCGCTTTCGGAGCTTATCGCCCGCCCTGAGTTCCAGGTCCCGTTCATCACCGCAGACGCCGCCCACCGGCGGGAGATGTACCGGGCGGACCTTGACCGCCAACAGGCGGAGAGGGCCTTTGAGGGCAGCGCCGACGATTTTCTGGCCACCCTGGGCATGGAGCTGGACATCTCCCCGGTGACGGAGGAGGACATCAAGCGGGTGGAGGAGCTGACCGTCCGCACCCACCAGCTCAACTCCACGGGGTACACCTACGGCTACGACGAGCTGGTGTCCATGATCCGGGATCCCGGCTATATCTTCCTCATCTGCGGCCTCCGGGACAAGTACGGCGACAGCGGCAAGGTGGGCCTTCTGCTTTTGGAGCGGGGAGAGGCCCTGCGCGTAAAGCTCCTCATCGTCTCCTGCCGCGTCATGTCAAGGGGCATCGGCTCGGTCCTTCTGGCCTGCGCCACCCACATCGCCCACAGGCTCCAAAAGCCGCTGTTGGCGGAGTTTCTGGAGACGGAGCACAACCGCATCATGTATATCACCTATAAGCTGGCGGGCTTTGAGGAGGCGGAGGAGAACGGGAACGCCCTCCTGCTGCGCTACACCCAGCCCGACCCCCTGCCCCTGCCGGACTATATCCGCATCACCGCCCCGGAGGGGAAATAAGAAGAAAACCCTGAACCTGAACACGGATTTAATCATTTTCCCAATAAAAAATCCCGAAGCCGTAAGGGCTTCGGGATTTTCTTACTTGGTGCGAGAGATGAGACTTGAACTCACACGACGGTTGTCACACGCACCTCAAACGTGCCTGTCTACCTATTCCAGCACTCTCGCAAAAGCATTAATCATTATAACAGAAACTTTTCGTTTGTCAACTGCTTTTTCAAAAAATGCTGTAAAAAGAAAAACGGGCCGCTTTTTGAAAATAAAAAAACGGGCCACACCCACCCGCCTGTGTGCAGAACTCAAGCTTAGAGAGGACATGGACCCGCCGCGCATGAAAAAAGGAAGCGGCCGGACTTTTTAAAAATATTTCCCAAAAAGGTATTGACAAGCCATTTTATATAATGCTATAATAAACTGATTCTATGTCCCCCTTTGGGGGCTACTCTTCCATTTTTTATACGTTCATATTATCACATCCCGGCAGAAAATCAAGGGGCCGGGGGAAGAATCCGGCAACTGCGCCGGGCGTATCACAAGCAGGAAATTACATTGCAAGGAGTGAAGTCAGTGCCAAAAGAGGTATGGTACGGCAAAACGCTGCGTCACAGCTTTGCCAAGACTGAGGAGATCCAGGATATGCCCAATCTTCTGGAGATCCAGAAGGATTCCTACCGCTGGTTTTTGGAGACCGGCCTTCGTGAGGTCTTCAGGGACGTTGCAGCCATCACCGACTACACGGGGAACCTTGAGCTGACATTTCTGGATTTCAGAATGGACGAACAGCCCAAGTACTCCGTGGAGGAGTGCAAGGCCCGCGACGTGACCTACGCCGCCCCCATCCGGGTCAGCGTGTGCCTCAGAAACAGGGAGACCGAGGAGATCAAGGAGCAGGAGATCTTCATGGGGGACTTCCCCATCATGACGGACGGCGGCACCTTTATCATCAACGGCGCCGAGCGCGTCATCGTCTCCCAGATCATCCGTTCCCCCGGCGTTTACTATGAGCGCACCGTGGACAAGACGGGCACCGCCATCTACGCCACCACCGTCATCCCCTACCGGGGGGCGTGGCTGGAGTACGAGACGGACGCTCAGGATATGTTCAACGTCCGCATCGACAAGAACCGCAAGCTGCCGGTCACCTGCTTCCTGCGCGCCTGCGGCAACCGCACCGAGGACCCGTACACGTGGCTTTCCATGTCCGGCGGCGAGTCGGGCGGCGACACCAACGAGCGGCTTTTGGAGATCTTCGGGCAGGACGCCCGGATGGTCTCCACCATCGAGAAGGACGCCTGCAAGACCAGGGAGGAGTCGCTCCTTGAGATCTACCGCAAGCTGCGCCCCGGCGATCCCCCCACCATCGACTCCGCCGAGACGCTGCTCTACAACCTGCTCTTTGACCCGCGCCGGTACGACATCTCCGTGGCCGGCCGGTATAAGTTCAACAAGAAGCTGGCCGTGTGGCCGCGCATCGTGGGCAAGAAGCTGACCCGCCCCGTGGCCGATCCCCTCACCGGGGAGATCGTGGCGGAGGCCGGCGAGACGGTGAACCGCCAGAAGGCCGAGGAGCTTGACAGGCTGGGCATGATCGAGGCGTACGTGGAGGGCGACTCCGGCCACGAGGTGAAGGTCTTTTCCAACGGCATGGTCTGGCTGGACCGCTTTGTGGACTTTGACCCCGCCGCCGAGCTTGGCATCAAGGAGCGCGTCCGCTGGATCGTCCTCAAGGACCTGCTCTCCAAGTATCAGGGGGAGGAGCTGAAGGAGGCCATCCGTGAGAACGCGGCGCTCCTGGTCCCCAAGTTCATCATCCCCGACGACATCTTCGCCTCCGTCAATTACCTGAACACCCTGGCCCACGGGGCCGGGACGGTGGACGACATCGACCATCTGGGCAACCGCCGCCTTCGTTCCGTCGGCGAGCTTCTTCAGAATCAGTACAGGGTGGGCTTCTCCCGTATGGAGCGCGTCATCCGCGAGCGTATGACGCTCCAGGACACCGACGTGATCACCCCCCAGAGCCTCATCAACATCCGGCCTGTGACGGCGGCCATCAAGGAGTTCTTCGGCTCCTCGCCGCTCAGCCAGTTCATGGATCAGAATAACCCCCTGGCCGAGCTTACCCACAAGCGGCGTCTCTCCGCTCTGGGTCCCGGCGGCCTTAGCCGTGAGCGGGCCTCCTTCGACGTCCGCGACGTCCACTACAGCCACTACGGCCGTATGTGCCCCGTGGAGACCCCCGAAGGACCCAACATCGGCCTTATCTCCTACCTTGCCTCCTACGCCAAGGTCAACGAGTACGGCTTCCTTGTGGCACCGTATCAGAAGGTGGACAAGGCCACCGGCAAGGTGACCGACCAGGTGGACTACCTGACGGCTGACGCCGAGGACCAGTACTATGTGGCCCAGGCCTCCGAACCCCGCGACGAGGAGGGCCGGCTTCTCAATCAGCGTATCATCTGCCGCCACAGGGACGAGATCATCGACGTGGACCGCCGGCGCGTGGACTACGTGGACATCTCCCCCCGCCAGATGGTCTCCATCGCCACGGCCATGATCCCCTTCCTGGAGAACGACGACGCCAACCGCGCCCTGATGGGCGCCAACATGCAGCGCCAGGCCGTGCCTCTGATGGTGACCCAGGCCCCCATCGTGGCCACCGGCATCGAGCACAAGTGCGCCATCGACTCCGCCGTTTCCATCCTGGCCGAGGGCGACGGCGTGGTGACCTATGTGGACGCCGACACCGTCACCGTCCGGTATGACGACGGACGCATCAAGGACTATCATCTTATCAAATTCTCCCGCTCCAACCAGGGCACCTGTGTCAACCAGCGGCCCGTGGTGGATATCGGCGAGCGTGTCAGCGCCCAGGACGTCCTGGCCGACGGCCCCGCCACCTCCCACGGAGAGCTGGCCCTGGGCAAGAATATCTTAGTAGGCTTCATGACCTGGGAGGGCTACAACTACGAGGACGCCATTCTCCTGAACGAGCGTCTGGCCATGGAGGACGTGTTCACCTCCATCCACATCGAGGAGCATGAGGTGGACGCCCGCGACACCAAGCTGGGGCCGGAGGAGATCACCCGCGACATCCCCGGCGTCAGCGATGACTCCCTCAAGTATCTGGACGAGCGCGGCATCATCTGCATCGGCGCGGAGGTCCACGCCGGCGACATCCTTGTGGGTAAGGTCACCCCCAAGGGCGAGACGGACCTGACCGCCGAGGAGCGGCTGCTGCGCGCCATCTTCGGCGAGAAGGCCCGCGAGGTCCGCGACACCTCCCTGAAGGTCCCCCACGGCGAAAGCGGCATCGTTGTGGATGTGAAGGTCTTTACCCGCGAGGCCGGAGACGAGCTGAACCCCTCCGTCAACCAGGTGGTCCGCGTCTACATCGCCCAGAAGCGCAAGATCAGCGTGGGCGACAAGATGGCAGGCCGCCACGGCAACAAGGGCGTCGTCTCCCGCATCCTCCCCAAGGAGGATATGCCCTACATGCCCGACGGCACCCCGCTGGATATCGTCCTGAACCCCCTGGGCGTCCCGTCCCGTATGAATATCGGCCAGGTGCTGGAGGTCCATCTGGGCTACGCCGCCCAGGCCCTGGGCTGGAAGGTGGCCACCCCCATCTTCAACGGCGCCAACGAGCGCGAGATCCGCGAGCTTTTGGGGCAGGCGGGTCTGCGCACCGACGGCAAGAGCGTCCTCTACGACGGGCGCACCGGCGAGCCTTTTGATAACCCCGTGACCGTGGGGTACGTCTACTTCCTCAAGCTCCACCACCTGGTGGACGACAAGATCCACGCCCGCTCCACCGGCCCATACTCCCTGGTCACCCAGCAGCCGCTGGGCGGCAAGGCCCAGTTTGGCGGCCAGCGCTTCGGCGAGATGGAGGTGTGGGCGCTGGAGGCTTACGGCGCGGCCTACACCCTCCAGGAGATCCTCACCGTCAAGTCCGACGACGTGACGGGGCGCGTGCGCACCTACGAGGCCATCGTCAAGGGCCACAACATCCCCCAGCCCGGCGTGCCGGAGTCCTTCAAGGTCCTTATCAAGGAGCTGCAGTCCCTCTGCCTGGACGTGAACGTTCTGGACGAGAACGGCAACCCCATCGAGCTGCGGGACGACGAGGAGGACGAGTACGCCCACGGCTTCCGGGATGTGGAGAACGAGCGCAGCTACGCCGACGAGCGCGAGTTTACGGACGCGGGCTTTGACATTGAGGAGCCTGACATCCCCGAGGGCGAAGAGGATGAGGACGATGAGCTCGGACTTTTGAGCGACTACGACGACGAAGACGAGGAGTCCGAGAGCTTTGACGAGGAGGATGAGGAAATATGAGCTACGCCCCCTTTGACTCGATTCAAATAGGTATCGCGTCCCCTGAAAAGATCCGCGAGTGGTCCTACGGCGAGGTAAAGAAGCCGGAGACCATCAACTACCGCACGCTGAAGCCCGAACGGGACGGCCTCTTCTGCGAGCGCATTTTCGGGCCCACCAAGGACTGGGAGTGTCACTGCGGCAAATATAAAAAGATCCGTTATAAAGGCAAGATCTGCGACCGCTGCGGCGTGGAGGTCACCCGCGCCAAGGTGAGAAGGGAGCGCATGGGCCACATCGAGCTGGCCGCCCCCGTGAGCCACATTTGGTATTTCAAGGGGATCCCCTCACGCCTGGGGCTGATCCTTGACCTCACCCCCCGCGTCCTGGAGCGGGTGCTCTATTTCGCCGCGTATATCGTCACCGACCCCGGCGACACCCCGCTTCAGAAGAACCAGCTTCTCACAGAGGCCGAGTACAGGGAGATGCGGGAGAAGTATGAGAACGAGTTCCGGGCCGGCATGGGCGCGGAGGCCATCAAGGAGCTTCTGTGCGAGATCGACTGCGCCGAGCTTTCCGCCCAGCTCCGAGAGGAGCTGCGCACCGCCACCGGGCAGAAGAAGAACAAGATCGTCAAGCGCCTTGAGGTGGTGGAGAGCTTCCTTAAATCGGGCAACCGCCCTGAGTGGATGATCATTGACGCGCTGCCCGTCATCCCGCCGGACATCCGGCCCATGGTGCAGCTGGACGGCGGCAGGTTCGCCACCTCCGACCTCAACGACCTGTACCGCCGGGTCATCAACCGCAACAACCGCTTAAAGCGCCTCATCGAGCTGAAGGCCCCTGACATCATCGTGCGCAACGAGAAGCGTATGCTCCAGGAGGCCGTGGACGCCCTGATGGACAACGGCCGCCGCGGCCGCCCCGTCACCGGCGCCAACTCCAGGCCCTTAAAGTCCCTCTCCGATATGCTCAAGGGCAAGCAGGGACGCTTCCGCCAGAACCTGCTGGGCAAGCGCGTGGACTACTCAGGCCGCTCCGTTATCGTTGTCGGCCCGGACCTGAAGCTCTATCAGTGCGGCGTGCCCAAGGAGATGGCCATTGAGCTGTTCCGGCCCTTCGTCATGAAGAAGCTGGTGGAGGACGGCGTTGCCAACAACATCAAGTCCGCCAAGAAGATGGTGGACCGGGGCCGTACCGAGGTGTGGGACGCCCTTGAGGTGGTCATCAAGGAGCACCCGGTACTCTTAAACCGCGCCCCCACGCTCCACCGCTTGGGCATCCAGGCCTTTGAGCCGGTGCTGGTGGAGGGCAGGGCGCTGAAGCTCCACCCCCTGGTCTGCACCGCCTTCAACGCCGACTTCGACGGCGACCAGATGGCCATTCACGTTCCCCTGTCCGCCGAGGCCCAGGCCGAGGCGCGCATCCTGATGCTCTCCGCCCACAACCTCCTGCACCCCCGCGACGGAAAGCCCGTCACGGTGCCCACCCAGGACATGGTGCTGGGTTCCTACTACCTCACCTTCATCCGTGAGGAGAAGGGGACCGGCAAGGTGTTCATCTCCCCCAACGAGGCCATCATGGCCTATCAGTCCGGCGACGTGGGGATGCACGCCCCCATCCGCGTGAGGATGACAAAGGAAAGCAACGGCGTCACCAAATCCGCGCTCATCGACACCACCGTGGGACGCATCATTTTCAATAACCCCATCCCCCAGGACCTGGGCTTTGTGGACAGGACCGATCCCGAACACGAGCTGGATCTGGAGGTGGGCTTCAAGGTCGGCAAGAAGCAGTTGGAGAAGATCATCGACCGCTGCATCGAAAAGCACGGCTTTGAGGTGTCGGTGGAGATGCTGGACGCGGTGAAGGCCCAGGGCTACAAATATTCCACCCAGGGCGCCATCACCATCTCCATCGCGGACATGACCGTCCCTGAGGCAAAGAAGGAGCTGATCCACGCCTCCGAGCAGAAGGTGGTGGAGATTGAGGGCCTTTACAACCAGGGCTTCATCACCGACGACGAGCGGTACCGCCTCGTGGTCCACGAGTGGGAGGAGACCACCCGGAAGGTGGCCGACGCCCTCCAGAACAACCTGGACGAATTCAACCCCATCTTCATGATGGCCGACTCCGGCGCCCGCGGCTCCATGGCTCAAATCAGGCAGCTTGCCGGTATGCGCGGCCTCATCGCCAACACCGCCGGTAAGACCATCGAGATCCCCATCAAGGCCAACTACCGCGAGGGCCTGACGGTCCTTGAGTACTTCATCTCCAGCCGAGGCGCCCGTAAGGGCATGGCCGATACGGCTCTGCGTACCGCCGACTCCGGGTACCTCACCCGCCGCATGGTGGACGTCTCCCAGGACGTGATCATCCGGGAGCACGACTGCGGCACCCACGAGGGCATCTGGGTCTCCCAGAAGGTGGAGAAGGGCCAGGTGGTCCAGGAGTTCAAGGACTCCATCCACGGCCGCTATCCGGCGGAGGACATCACTGATCCCGCCACGGGCGAGGTGCTGTTCACCCGCGACCACCTGCTGATGCGCGACGACGCGGCTGTGCTTGAGGCCCACGGCATCCACGAGATCAAGGTCCGCTCCGTCCTCACGTGCGAGGCGCGAAGCGGCGTCTGCGCCCACTGCTACGGCCTGAACCTGGCCACGGGCGAGACGGTGAACGAGGGCGAGACCGTCGGCGTTATCGCCGCCCAGTCCATCGGCGAGCCGGGCACACAGCTGACCATGCGTACCTTCCACACCGGCGGCGTGGCTGGCGGCGAGACGGGCGTTGAGATCACACAGGGCCTTCCCCGTGTGGAGGAGCTTTTCGAGGCCCGCAAGCCCAAGAAGATGGCCACCCTCTCCGAGATCGACGGCGTGGTCTCCATGGAGGAGACCCACAAGGGCGCGCTGATGCAGATCACCGTCACCAACCCTGAGGACGGCGATATGCGCGTCTACTCCGTGGCCCACAACTCCGGCATCCGCGTCAAGGACGGGGACGCCGTCAAGCGCGGCGATATGCTGACCTCCGGCGCGCTGAATCCCCATGAGATCATGGCGATCCTCGGCACCGAGGCCACCCAGAAGTATATCATCGACCAGGTCCAGATGGTCTACCGCCAGCAGGGCGTGGACGTCTCCGATAAGCACATCGAGATCATCGTCCGGCAGATGCTCCGCAAGGTGAGAGTCGAGGACCCCGGCGACACCGAGCTTCTCTCCGGCTCCATGGTGGACATTCTGGATGTCCGCGCCGAGATCGACAAACTCAAGGCGCGGGAGGCCAACGGCGAGGAGGTCCGCTATCCCACCTACGAGCAGCTCCTCATGGGCATCACCAAGGCGTCCCTGGCCACCGACAGCTGGATGTCCGCCGCCTCCTTCCAGGAGACCACCAGGGTCCTGACAGAGGCCGCCTCCAAGGGCAAGGTGGATAAGCTCATCGGCCTGAAGGAGAACGTCATCATCGGCAAGCTCATCCCCGCCGGCGCGGGCCTTCAGCTTTACCGCAGCGCCGCCGCGCCCCTGGGTCCCGCCGAGGAGAACCGCAACGAGACGAAAACGGATAACGGGCAGCCTGAACCCCAGGAGCCTGAAGTCGATCTCTCCGGCCTCCTCAAGGCCAACAACGCGCTCTGAGAGAGCAAACAAAGCCACAAAAAATCCCGCCGTATGGCGGGATTTTTTCGGATCGTCAAAAAACTCAAATACAAATATTTTTCCAAGGACATCTGCATGTGGTTATAGGGAAACATTGTGAGCCTACCTAACTATAAATTTTCTCGGCTGGGAGCCTGTGGTTATGCACAGGCTCCTTGGTTTGTGTCATGCAATTTCTAAATCCAGCTCAGCGACCTGTATGAGGATATCCTCCAGCTCTTGGGGCATGTCGTCCAGGATGCCGATGTTGCGGTAGCGGATGACGATGTCCTGTGGAGCGCTGCGTGAGTATTTCTTGGCGCGTTCACCCACTTCAATGCGCTTGATGAAGGTGTGGAGGAGCTTCGGAGTCAGCTCGTCAATTTCTGTGTATTTGTGGGCGTTCTCCAGGAAACGGTCAAAGTTGGAGGTGGAGCCCTTCAGTTCCTGCAAGTGAGCGGTCAACTCCGGGAGGGCGGCCTTGATGCTTTCCTGCTCCGAGGTATACTCGTTGGAAAGTATTCTGTACTGCTCATCCGGGATGCGGCCTAAGACGTTATCCTCATAGAGACGTTTGAACAGAGACATGAGCTCGCTTTGACGCTTGGTCATGGCGGAGATTTGCTTCTCCAGTGACCGCATTTCTTCCTGGGCCTCTTTCGTGCGCTTCATGCCGATGTATTCTGCAAATTTGTGCTCATTCTGCCTCTGCGGTCATTAGCACTGTGAACGGGTGACCATTTGCATGACTTCCTTTTTGATTTCTGAATAAAAAAAGACCGCTGGCTTTTTCACCGGGGGGCCGGTGTGTCAACGGTCAATCTTTCGGTATTCAGTTATAATTGGTGGGGCTAAACAGAGGATTTGAACATATGTTAAATTGTACTATCAAAGTCAATTTCTCTCTTTGCTTCGTCAACTGCGTCCGGGTCGGAACTGTTCATCGCCTTTTGAAGCCAGTATTCAGCTTGCTTGCGGTCTCGCTCCACATAAATCCCCCGATTGTAGAAACGACCTACCAACTCCATACCTTTTCCGTAGCCGCCATTGGCAGATTCCAGATAAAGCTCATAGGCTTTTGCTAAATCAATGCCGATGCCAAAGCCGTAGTGATAACAGATACCCAAGTTATAGGTGGCTTCAATATGACCCATATCATGAGCTTGGGTCAGCAACCGAAACGCCAGCTCATTGTCCTCGGGCACACCGTCACCATAGATGTGCTTCATGGCAAGTTCGTATAATTCCTGTGCATTCATGCTTATACCTCTCACAATTATTCAACTCGCTTTCCAGACTTGTTGAACAGATAAAGCCGCGAAGCGCATTTTTCTGTTCGGCAAGTACACAGGGGATAGCCGCGCGAGCGGGCCGTGGGGTGCAGCCCCGTGAGGAGCGCGAAGCGACAACCTTGCGGAGGTTGGCTTTTTGCTGTCAGAGAGACTTCCCAGCGCACGATACAAGGCCCGGAGACTATGTATAGATGTACGCCCTTTCGTTCCAAAGGTGTCTCTTTTTCTGCCAGTTTATTTCCTGGGCGCTTTGAATTACGCCTTGTTCCATATCCCTGCCACAATAGGGGCACTTCATATATTTGATTCCTTCTCATAATTTCCAAGCTGTCGAACAATCGCCCACTCGACAATTAACATTATACCACCAAAATGTGAAGAAATCTACTGTCCGTTAAGGTGGTTAATCGAGTTTTGATCTGTTTTACGGACAGGTAATTGAGGACAAACATTTTCTCTCCTTCAAGTGGCTGCGCGCACGGTTTTATGAGCGGGAGCTGGACGCCAAGCAGGGGAAGGTGAGCTTGAGGGAGAAGTATAAGAAATAGACATATTTCAAATTCCCCGCAGGGCTTATGCGGGTGTAACGGTTATGCTTGTGATGACCGGCTGCTGGTCGGAGGGGATGGTGCCGTTGGAGTCGGTTGGCTGGGCGGAGGAGCAGATGGCGTCAACGATGTCCATGCCCTCGGTGACGTAGCCGAAAACAGCGTACTGGCCGTCCAGGTAGGTGCTGTCCTCCTGAACAATGAAGAATTGTGAGCTGGCGCTGTTGTAATCGTCTGAGCGGGCCATGGATATGGCGCCCCGTGTGTGGGACAGGGGGTTGTCAAAACCGTTAGCGGCAAATTCGCCTGTGATGGTGTTTTCAGCCCCGCCTGTACCGTTTCCTTCGGGGTCGCCGCCCTGCATCATGAAACCGTCTATGATGCGATGGAAGGTCAGTCCGTCATAAAACCCGGACTGAGCCAGCGTGACGAAATTCTCCACGGTTTCCGGCGCGGCCCCGGCATCCAGGGCCACGGTGACGGTCCCGTAATCCGCGATGTCAATGGTCGCGTAGTAATCGGCATGGACGGCCTGCGCACCGCTGTCCCCGTCCTGCGCCTCATCGCCTACCGTTGTATCACCGTCTTCAACGCCGGACTCTTCCCCGCCGGCGGGAGGCTCATCGCTGAAATCCGGGGTTTTACGCAAGGCTATTGGGAGTATCACAGCGGCCAAAAGGGCAACGACCGCCGCGCAGATGACGCCGGCGCCCAAAAAAGTTCCCCGTTTCCTCTTTTGAAGGGGGCCGCATATCTCCCGTATGAGCTTTTCGACGCTTTCGTCAACGTCACCGGGGATCATTGTCTCCTTGGCGCGCCGCGCAAGACAGCGGTGAAGCTCCTCCGACGTATGTTTTTCGGTCGGGCCGGAGGGAGACAGCAGACAGACGCGGTCAACGTTCGTTCCTTCTGAGGCCAGGACCTTTTCCACCACCTTCTCGCTGATCTCCAGCGTTTTTGCGATCTCATCGGGGGAAAGTCCCGCAACGGAAGCGGACAGGCACACAAAGCGGTGCAGCTCCGGGAGAGCCGCGAGGACCGTCTCGCTCCAGTCCTGGTTGGCGGTCAGCTGATTTGGGTCAAAAACAAGGGTGTAGTTATACCCGGACGGCGTCTTAAAGGCTTTTTTGTTTTTCCAAAGGACGGTAAGCTTGCACTCCGCCACAGCCCTCCGTAATGTGAACCTTGTAAATTTCTCCTCGCTTTCCAGGGCACCGTTGGCCACATCCTCAAAGGCCCGTTTGAACGCGTTGACCGCCGTGCGGGAGGCTTCGCTTTCGTCCCGCAGAAGGCTTTTACACACGAACCACACATCAGAGCGGTTTTGCTCGTACAGCTCCATCATGGCGGGTACGCTGCCTTTTGCTGCGGATTTCATGATCGATTGCATGGGATTGCTCCTTTTCATGATAACCTTCTTTGATTTGTCCTCACACAGCTTATCCGGGAAACGCCGCCGTTATCTGGAAAACGGTGTTTTCGGGGGCTTTGGCGGAGATCTTGCCGCCGTGGGCGGTTACGATGGCCTCCGCCATGGAAAGGCCGATGCCATACCCGCCTGTCTCGGAGCTGCGCGAGGCGTCCGGGCGGTAGAACCGCTCAAAGAGATGACGCAGATCGTCAGGGGCGATGGGAGAGGTCGTGGTGTTGGTGACTGTCAATATAAGCTTCCTGCCCTGACGTTCAAGCTTCAGCTCCGCGCGGCCGCCCTCCGGGGTGTACTTCATGGTGTTGTCCAGGAGAATGGACACGAGCTGGGAGATGGACCGCTCGTCGCCCGTCATGGACAGGAGCGGCTGGACGCTCACCGTGTAGTCGATTTTTTTGCTTGCCGCGATGGACGCGAAAGGCGCGGCGGCGCCGGATACGACCTCGGAAATCGGGAATTCGATCATCTGGGGTTTCTTCCCCGTCTCCTCCATACGGGAGAGGTAGACGAGGTCGTTTGTAAGCTCGGTAAGCCGCTTTGACTGCCGCTGGATCTCATCGAGGCCGTCGTTTTCGCCCATATCCATTTTCAACACGTCCACGTTGGCGCTGATGATCGTCAGGGGCGTCTTGATCTCATGGCT
>CANQXK010000008.1 GCA_947627715.1 uncultured Oscillospiraceae bacterium | reverse complement strand
ACGGCATCCGACGCTGAGAAATGGGTCGCGCTGATAAAACAATACTCCCACCCCACAGAGCTGACCGCCGAGCTTCTGAACACTCTGATTGAAAAAATCGTGATTCACGAAGCAACGAAAGACGCGGACGGTATGCGGGAGCAGGAGATCGAGATTTTCTACCGCTTCGTCGGCAAAATTGACTGACAAACGGAAAAATACACGTTTATATCTTTAACTAAGTGAAAGGGGCGCCGCGGCCCCGGACATCCAGCTTTTGCCGGACATATCCGCCTATTTCGGCGTCACCGTGGACGAGCTTTTCGCGCTGACGGACGAAAAGCGCATGGAGCGGATCGAGAATATGCTGGACAACAACCGGGAAGTGGAGGCAGCCGTTTTGGATCGGGAGGCGGAGTTTCTTCGCGACAAAGCCCGCCGGGAGCCGGGAAACGCGCGGGTGTGGACGCTCTTGGCATACCTTGAAAACCACCGGGGCGACGCGGCCAAGCGCCGGGCCGCCGAGTACGCCAGGGGATCCCTCTCCCGCAGGCCTGACAGCACCGCCGCCCTCTGGGAGCTTGTCCGCGCCGCGGGTCTTGCCAGTCCCTACTGGGAGCTTGCCGACAGCCACCGGGCGGTCATCGACTATCTCCGGGACTTCATCGGCCAAAATCCCAACGTGGAATACGCCTATCACTGGCTGATGGACGCCCTCCTGCTGGACAGCCGCTTTTCGGAGGCGCAGGAGGTCTGGGAGCGGTTTTCCCGGCTGGAGACCGTCTCCGACCCCATTCGCATCCCCGACTACCGGGGACTCATCGCCTGGAAAAGCGGGGACCGGGAGGCGGCGTTGAGGATCTGGGACGACATGGTCCGGGACCTGCCTGAGAGCGACGAGGGCTGGGGCATCTACGCCCAGGACTACGCCATGACCGGCGACTATGCCAAAGCCGCGCAGCTCACTCTCAGATGCGGGAAGCACATGGCCCCGCCCCGCTCCACCTGGCCCTGGGAGCAGGGGGCCTACTATCAGGAGCTGGCCGGCGACATCGAGGGGGCCATCGCCTCCCTTGAGGAGCTTCTGGAGATTCGCCGCACGGACCACAACGTCACCGCGGGGGCCGGAAACGAGGCGTACCTTGCGGAGATCGCGCGTCTGCGGGAAAAGCTGTGATCTCCTATCTATGTATCCCCCGGAGGAAACTCCGGGGGACGGCTTTTATTGTTTCCGCCTCTCGATCTCCTCGTGCAGGCAGCCCAGGGCGTCGGAGAGGGTGCCGATGCGGTCGATAAGGCCCGACTCCACGGCCTCCTCGCCGTAGATGACGGTGCCCACGTCGGCGGCCAGCTCGCCGGTTTTCAGCATCAGCTCCGTGAATCTCTCCCTGGTGATGCGGGAATTTTCCGTGACGAAGCGGACGATGCGCTCCTGGATCTTCCCGAAATAGTTATAGGTCTGGGGCACGCCGATGACCACGCCCGTGAGGCGCACGGGGTGGATGGTCATGGCCGCCGAGGGGGCGATCATGCTGGTCTTTGCCGCCACGGCCAGGGGCACGCCGATGGAGTGACCGCCCCCCAGGACCAGCGAGACGGTGGGCTTGGACATACCGGCGATAAGCTCGGCGATGGCAAGGCCGGCCTCCACGTCGCCCCCCTGGGTGTTGAGGAGGATGAGAAGCCCGTCGATCTCCTCGCTCTCCTCGATGGCCGCCAGCTGCGGCAGGACGTGCTCGTATTTTGTGGTCTTGTTGTCCGCGGGCAGGAGCTGGTGGCCCTCGATCTGGCCCACGATGGTCAGGCAATGTATGGTCCCGCGCCCGGAGCGGACGGTGGAGGAACCCATGTCCTCGATCTGATCCTTCTGATAGATCTCCTCCGGCTTTTTGGGGGCGCTCTCCGGCTCGTTGGCCGCCGGCGCCGTCATGCTTTTTTCGTCGTTCATAAAAAAATCCCCCCTTCGGGCAGTTTGCCCGAAGGGGGGATTTTTATTCCCGGTTATTTGGAGGCGTAAACCGCCTTCATGGCTTTGTAGGTCATATAGCAGTCGTACTTGGCGGTGATCTCATAGGGGGAGTGCATAGACAGCACCGGGGTTCCGGCGTCCACCGTGGCGATGTTGCGGTTGCCCATATAGCAGGCCACCGTGCCGCCGCCGCCCTCGTCCACCTTCCCAAGCTCCGCGTACTGCCAGGCGACGTTGGCCTCGGCGAAGATCCTTCTGATCCGGCCCATGGTCTCGGCGGAGGCGTCGTTGGAGCCGGACTTGCCGCCCCGGCCCGTGAACTTGGCGATGGCCACGCCGTAGTTGAGTTTGGAGTTGTTGCGGACCTCGCTGACCTCCGGCCATGTGGGGTCGAAGGCGTTGGTCACGTCGGCGGAGACGCACAGGGAATTTTCAAAGCAGTGGGTGAGCTTCACGCCCTGCTTGTCGCACAGATCGCCCATGAAGCACTCGAAAGCCTCGCTCATCATGCCGGAGACGCCCACGGAGCCGATCTCCTCCTTGTCCGCCAGGATGCATACGGCGGTCCTCGCCGGGTTTTCCGTCTCGTAGATGGCCTGAAGCTCGGCGAAGGCGCAGACCCGGTCGTCCTGGCCGTAGCCGGCGATGAGGGAGCGGTCAAGCCCGGCCTCGCGCACGGGATAGGCGGGAACGGCCTCGATCTCGGCGGAGAGGAAGTCCTCCTCGGTGATGCCGTACTTCTCGTTGAGGAGCTTCATGACCCCCAGCTTCACCCGGTCGTCCCCCTCCTCGCCTTTCAGCGGGCAGGAACCCATGATGATGTTGAGCTTCTCGCCGGGGATGGCTTTTCCCAGGGGCTGTTCGGACTGCTTGGCCGCCAGATGGGGCAGAAGGTCGGAGACGTAGAAGATGGGGTCGGCGGGGTCCGCGCCGATGTTCACATCCACGGTCCGCCCGTCTGCCAGGGCCACCACGCCGTGAAGCTCCAGGGGGATGGTCACCCACTGGTACTTGCGGATGCCGCCGTAGTAGTGGGTCTTGAAATAGGCCAGCTCATGGTCCTCGTAGAGGGGGATCTGCTTCAGGTCAAGGCGGGGCGAGTCGATGTGCGCCGCGCACAGGTTGACGCCCTTCTCCAGGGAATCCGTGCCCATGACGGCCAGCAGCAGGAGCTTGCCCTGGACGCAGCGGTAGATCTTGTCCCCGGCCTTGAGGGGGGCGTTTCGGTCAAACTCGTGAAAGCCGTACTTCTCGGCCAGGGCGATGGCCTCCCTGGCCGCCAGGCGCTCGGTCCTGGCCTTCTGGAGGTAGTCCATGTACTTGGCGCAGTACGCCTCGGAAAGCTCCCGCTCCGCCTCGTCCAGGACGTCGTGGACGTGCTTTTGTTTGTAGAACAGTTTGTCTTTAAGTTCGCTCATAAAAACCTCCTGAAAAAATCCTCGCAGCAAAGGAGGAAGCTCCCGCTGTCAGGATAATTGTTGACAAGCTCGTGATCGCACAGGGTGCGGAAATACCCGTCGTCCCTCTGCGCGCCGGCCCTGGCTTCCGCCGCCTCCCGGCTGAGGCCGTCCCGCTCCATGATCCGCCGGACCCGCCGCCCGGCGGGGGCCGTCACAAGGACCGTGGCGTCGCAAAGCGCCGCAAGGCCCGACTCGAAAAGGCCGATGGCGTCCACCGCCGCGAGGGGGCAGCCCTCCGCTTCGGCAAGGCGCAGCCGCCGCTCCACCTCCCGCCGGACATAGGGGTGGGTGAGGGCGGACAGGTCCGCCAGCGCCCCAGGGTCGGCGAACACCTGCCGGGCCAGCGCCGCCCGGTTAAGCGCGCCGTCCCTCACCGCGCCGGGGAAGCGCCCCTCAATGGCGCGGAGCATCTCCCCGTTTGACGCCAGCAGCTCCCGGTAGACCGCGTCGCAGTCGAAGACCCGGCCTCCCAGCTTTTCCACCGCCCGGAGGGCCGTGGTCTTGCCCGCCCCCGTGGGTCCTGTGATGCCGACGACTTTCATTCTACCACCGTCCCCAGCCGTTTTTCAAGCTCTTCCCGCGAAATTGCCCCCAATCGGACAATTTTCGCAATATTCCCCGTCAGGTCCACCACCGTGGAGGGCACGCCGCCGGGAGCCTCCCCGTCCAGCACGCAGTCGATGCGGCCTTTAAAGACGGCAAACGCCTCCGCCCCGGTGCGGGCGGGGGCCTGCCCGCTGAGGTTGGCGGACGTGCCGGTGAGGGGAAGCTCCGTGAGACGCAAAAGCGCCAGGGCCGTTGCGTGGTCCGGGACGCGCACGCCCACGCCCTCTCCCCCGGCAGTGACGGCGTCGGGCACACACTCCCGGCGGCGCAGGATCAGGGTCAGCGGCCCCGGCCAGAACGCCTCCGCCAGCCTGTACGCCCCGGCGGGGATGTCCCGGCAGAACCGCTCCGCCATCTCCATGCCGGTGACGAAGAGGCTGACGGGCTTGCCCTCAGGCCGCCCCTTGGCGGCGAAGATCTTCTCCACGGCACAGGGGGACAGGGCGTCCGCCGCCAGCCCGTACACCGTCTCCGTGGGCACGGCGGCGAGGCCGCCGGCCCGCAAAATGGCCGCGGCCCTTTTAAGCTCCCGCTCCGTTATGCCCAAAAGCTCCGTCTCCATGCCGCACTCTCCTTTTCCCGCCGGGCCGTCCGGCCCCGCGCTCTTACTCCCCCGCCTCAGCCAGTTTTTGCGCTTGATCCTGGGTGACGAGGGCGTCGATAAGGGGGTCCAGGCCCCCGTTCATCACGCCGTCGATGGCGAAATTTTTGTTCTCCCCCGTAAGCCTGTGGTCCGTGACGCGCCCCTGGGGGAAGTTGTAGGTGCGGATGCGCTCGGACCTGTCCCCGCTGCCCACCTGGCTTCGCCTCTCGGCGGCTACGGCGGCGTCCCGCTTCCTTCTCTCCGCGTCGGCCAGGCGGCTCGCCAGGATCTTCATGGCCCTGTCCTTGTTCTTATACTGGCTGCGCTCGTCCTGGCACTCCACCACCGTCCCGGTGGGCAGGTGGGTGATGCGGATGGCGGACTCGGTCTTGTTGACCTTCTGGCCCCCCGCGCCGGTGGAGCGGAAGGTGTCGATCTGGAGGTCAGCGGGGTCGATGTGGAACTCCACCTCCTCCATCTCCGGCAGGACCGCCACGGTGGCGGCGCTGGTCTGGATGCGGCCGCTGGACTCGGTGACGGGCACCCGCTGGACCCGGTGGACGCCGGACTCGAACTTCAGCCGCGACCAGGCGCCCTCCCCCTCCACCAGGAAGCTGATCTCCTTCACGCCCCCCAGCTCCGTCTCGTTCATGTTGGCGATCTCGATCCGCCAGCCTCTCAGGGCGGCATAGGCGGCGTACATACGGTAGAGGTCCGCGGCGAACAGCGCCGACTCCTCGCCGCCCACGCCGCCCCGGATCTCCACGATGACGTTCCGCCCGTCGTTGGGGTCGCGCGGCAGCAGCAGAAGCTTCAGCTCCCGCTGGCTCTCCTCAAGGCCGGCCTTCGCCGCCTCCAGCTCCTCCCTGGCCATCTCCCCCAGCTCCGGGTCGGAGAGGAGCGCCTTCGCCTCGTCAAGGGAGGACTGATAGCCCTTCCAGCGGCGGTAAGCCTCGACAACGGGCGTCAGCTCCTTTACCTCCCGCGCAAGCTTCGCGTAGAGCGCGGGGTCCGAGTAGACCTCGGGCGAAGAAAGCCTCGCCTCACTCTCCGTATATTTTTCCTCGATCCTTGCCAATTTTTCAAACATTCCAAACAACTCCGCCCTGCGTGTTCCTGGTCCCGGTATACCACACGCGCCGGGATTTGTCAACCTGAAGCTTTTAAGAAGCTGCGCGTGTTCTTTTAAGATTTTCTTTCCCCTCTTTCCCTTTTCCTTATATTTTGGTATAATAGGCGGGAAAGAGGAGAGGAGGCGACGCCATGACCAAAATACTCATTGTGGAGGACGACGCGGCCATCGCCCGCAACCTCACGGATTTTCTCCGGGGCGAGGGGTTTGACGCCGTGGCGGCGGGTGACGTGCATGAGGCGCTGGAGGCCATCGACGAGAGCTTCGACCTGGCGCTCCTGGACGTGGGCCTCCCCGACGGGAGCGGCTTTTCCCTTTGCTCGGCCATCAAACAGCGTCTGCGCACGCCCGTTATCTTCCTCACCGCCTCCGGGGACGAGTACTCCGTGGTGACGGGGCTGGAGCTGGGGGCCGACGACTACATAGCCAAGCCCTTCCGCCCCAGGGAGCTGGTGAGCCGCATCCGCTCCGTCCTCCGGCGCTCCGGCAGGTCCTCCAGCGTGGTGGAGGCGGGTCCCCTCCGGGTGGACACGGAGAGGGCGCAGGTCACGAAAAACGGGCGGGAGCTCTATCTCTCCGCCCTGGAATACAGACTTTTGCTGGTGTTTTTAAATAACCGGGGCGCGGTCCTCTCGCGCCAGAGGCTCTTGGAGGAGATCTGGGACGTGGCCGGGGACTTCGTCAACGACAACACCCTGACGGTGTACATCAAGCGTCTGCGGGACAAGATCGAGGACGACCCGGCGCAGCCGGAGATCATCAAGACCGTGCGGGGATTGGGGTATAAGCTGTGAAGCGGTTATGGAAAAACGCCGCCTTCCGGCGGGAGACCTTTCTTTTTCTGGCCGTAGCCGCCGTGTTCGCCGGGGCCGCCTTCATCGTGACGCCGGCGGCGGGCCTCTGGGTCCTGGCGGCCTCGGCGGCGCTGTACGGCGTGGGCCTCCTGGCCGCCCGGCGGCGGTACGGGCGGATGGCGGAGCTTGCCGGGGAGCTGGATCGGATCCTCCACGGCGGGGAGAGCTTCGACCTGGACAAATACTCCGAGGGGGAGCTGTCCATCCTCCAGTCGGAGCTTGCCAAGATGACCGTGGCCCTCCGCGCCCAGTCGGACGCGCTGAAGGCCGACAAGCTCTATCTGGCAAACTCCCTGGCGGACATCTCCCACCAGTTGAAAACGCCCCTCACCAGCATGAATCTGTCCGCCGCCATGCTGGCGGGGTCCTCTCTCTCCGACGGGCGGCGGCGGGAGCTGGCGCGGGATATTCAGCGGCAGCTCTCCCGGCTGGAGTGGCTGGTGTCGGCGCTTTTGAAGCTCTCGCAGCTTGACGCGGGGACGGTGGAGCTGACGGCGGACAGCTTTACGGCGGCGCAGCTTGTGGACGCCGCCGCCCAGCCCCTTTTGATCGCCCTGGAGGTGCGGGACGTGGAGCTGCGGCGGCGCTTTGAGGGCGGCGGGACGATCACCGCCGATCTTGCCTGGTGCGCCGAGGCGCTGGGGAACATCCTGAAGAACTGCATGGAACACACCCCCTCCGGCGGGAGCATCACCGTCACGGCGCGGGAAAACGCCATCTACACCGAGCTTCAGGTCGCCGACACCGGCCCCGGCATCGACCCGGAGGACCTGCCCCACATCTTTGAACGCTTCTACCGGGGCAAAAACGCCGATCCCCAGTCCGCCGGCATCGGCCTCGCCCTGGCCCGCACCATCCTTCAAAGCTCCGGCGGCACGGTGAAGGCGGAGAACGCCCCCGGAGGCGGGGCCGTCTTTACCGTGCGCTTCTATAAAAGCACCGTGTAAAATAAACCGCCCCATTATAACGATTTTGTCACCGAAAAGTCACCCTCCTGTCACCTTGACGGGGTATACTGTCCCTATACGACAAGGGAGGTAGTCACATGGAAATTCTGCGGGTGGAAAACCTGACGAAGGTATACGGCGAGGGGGCCAATCAGGTCAGGGCGCTGGACGGGATCTCGTTTTCCGTGGAGAAGGGCCGCTTTGTGGCCATCATCGGCCCCTCCGGCTCCGGCAAATCCACGCTTCTGCACATTTTGGGCGGCGTGGACACCCCCACGTCCGGGAAGGTCTTTGTGGACGGGCAGGACGTGTACGCCAAGAGCGAGGAGCAGCTGGCGGTGTTCCGCCGCCGCGAGGTGGGCCTGGTCTACCAGTTCTATAACCTCATCCCCGTGCTGGACGTGCGGGAGAACATCACCCTCCCCGTGCTCATGGACGGGCGGCAGGTCAACGAGGAGCGTTTCCGGGAGCTTTTGGACACCCTGGGCCTTATCGGCCGGGAGAAGCACCTGCCCAACCAGCTCTCCGGCGGCCAGCAGCAGCGGGTCTCCATAGGCCGGGCGCTGATGAACGCCCCGGCGGTGGTGCTGGCGGACGAACCCACGGGCAACCTGGACTCCCGCGCCAGCCAGGAGATCGTGGACCTGCTCAGATACTCCAACCGAAAATACGATCAGACGCTCATCGTCATCACCCACGACGAGAACATCGCCCTCCAGGCGGACAGGCTTCTCGCCATCGAGGACGGGAAGCTCGTCAGGGACGAGGTGCTGCGGAAATGAGCATCTTTTCAAAGGTCACCCTGAAGAGCCTTGTGAAAAACAGGGTACGCACCGTGGTCACGGTGATCGGCATTCTTCTCTCCGCCGCCATGATAACCGCCGTGACGGTGAGCGTGTCCAGCTTCATGCGCTATATGCAGGCCGTGACCGTGGCGGACACGGGCCTGTGGCACGGGGTGCTGGACAACCTGCCCGTCTCCATGCGGGACGAGCTGGAGGCGGACAGCAGGTTCGACTCCGCCGCCTACGCCCAGGTCATGGGCTGGTACGACGCCTCCGGCGGGAAGGCGGGCGGCAGCGTTTACCTCCAGGTTTTGGGCTGTGACGACACGTTTTTTGACCGTATGCCCATGGAGCTTTCCCGGGGGCGGATGCCGGAAAACCCCGGTGAGATCCTGCTTTCAAGCATCTCCCCCCTTGACGATGTGGAGCTGGGGGACACGATCACCCTGGAGTTAGGGGACAGGTATGTTGACGGCAAGCTCCTGAACGGCTTCACCTCCTGGCAGTCCGGCGAGGAGCTGGCGGTGCGGGACACCAGGGAGTACACCGTGGTGGGGTTCATGCGGCGGCCGTCCTTTCAGGACGGCAGTATGCCGGGCATGATGGCCTTCACCTGCTGGGACGAGGACGCCGGCGCGCCGTATCTCACGGCCTATTTCACCCTGAAAAAGCCGGGGGACATATACGCTTTCCAGGCGGACTGGTCGGAAAAGGGCGTGGGGTCCGTGGACAACACAGACTATCTCATGACCCTGGGCCTCTCCCGCTTTGACACCTTCTTCAAGGTGCTCTACTCCTTTGCCGCCATCCTCATCGGCCTCATCATGTTCGGCTCCGTCTCCCTCATCTACAACGCCTTCTCCATCTCCGTGGCCGAGAGGACGAAGCAGTTCGGCCTGCTCCGCTCCGTGGGGGCCACGAAAAAGCAGATCCGCTCCATGGTCTTTACCGAGGCCCTGACGGTGAGCGGCGCCGGCATCCCCCTGGGCATTTTGTCCGGCATTCTGGGCATGGCGGTGACCTTCCACTTCATCGGGGGCTACCTTTCAAGCCTCTTCAACGGGCATAAGTCCGGGAGCATCCCCCTGCGCGTATATGTGTCGCCCTGGGCGGTGGCCGCCGCCGCTGCGATCGGGCTTGTGACGGTGCTGATCTCCGCCTGGGTCCCCTCCCGCCGGGCCACGAAGATCTCGGCGATGGAGGCCATCCGCCAGACCGGGGATGTGAAGATAAAGCGGCGGGAGGTGCGGACCTCCCCCCTGACCTACAGGCTCTTCGGGCTTGAGGGCGCCATCGCCGGCAAGCACTTCAAGCGCGACAGGAAGCGGTACCGCGCCACCGTCGTCAGCCTCTTCATGTCCGTGGTGCTGTTTATCTCCGCCAGCTCCTTCTGCCGGTATCTGCTGGACACCACCAGGGCGGCGCTGGAGAGCTACGACTACGACGTGGAGCTTTGGAGCCACTATGATACGGACATCGAGGACTACGCAAAATATCCGGGCTTCGACAGCCTGCCCCAGGTCCTTGAGGCGTTTTCCGCCTCCCCCAACATAAAGGAGGTCTCCGCCGTCACCCGTGTGGACAACATCCCTCTGACCTTCCGGCGGGAGGATGCGCCGGAGGAGGCCTGGGCGGAGATGGAGCGCTTTTTCGGCTCCGACGACGGGATAATCGAATGGCAGATGGACCTCTACGGCGTGGAGGACGGGCAGTACAGGGCGTATCTGAGGAAAAACGGGCTTTCGGAGGAGGAATACATGGGCGAGGATCCGAAGCTGGTGGTCCGCCCCTCCGTCACCGCGTTCGATTCCGACACCCAGCGCCTTGAGACCCTGCGGATCGACCCGGCGCTTTTGAAAACCGTCTCCTTCTCCTATGACGGCAGCGGCCTGGAGCATATGGATCCGGGCAGTTACACCGTGCAGGAGGCCGGCGGGTCCGACGGGTCCCACGGCTCCGGGTCCTACTCCTACGAGGTGGGGTACATGACCGACGAGCTGGTGCTGGGCCTGAACACCCAGGGGGAAAAATACAGCCTTGTGGCGCTGATGCCCCTGAGCGAGGCGCGGAAGATCGACACCGGCAAGACGGCGGAGGACACGGAGATGTTTTTCACCGTCAAAAAGCCCGGCACCGGCGGGCAGGACGTGCTTGCCGCCTCCGAGGCGGCGGGACTGCCCTTTGACGAGGGGGACATCTATGACATATACGCCGCCAACGCGCCCCAGCGGGACCTGGTGACGGTGATCCGCGTCATAAGCTACGGCTTCATCGCCCTCATCTCCGCCATCGCCGCGGTGAACGTGTTCAACACTGTGTCCACCAACATCCTGCTCCGCCGCCGGGAGTTCGCCATGCTGCGCTCTGTCGGCATGACCAACCGGGGCTTCAACCGCATGATGAATTTCGAGTGCCTCCTTTACGGCACAAAAGCCCTGCTCTTGGGGGTCCCCACCGCTTTCGCCGTCACCTATCTCATCTTCCGCTCGGTGCAGAGCGCCATGGACACGGCCTTCTACCTCCCCTGGACGGCGGTGACCATCGCCGTGGGCAGCGTGTTCCTGGTGGTGTTCCTCTCCATGATGTACTCCATGGCGGGGATCAAACGCGACAACCCCATCGAGGCGCTGAAAAATGAAGTGATATGAGAAAAAGCCTCCCCTCAAAAAGGGGAGGCTTTTTGCGCGGTCGTCGCCAGAGGCGACGGAATCAAATCAAATTACCTCTTTGGCTCCCTTTTTCTAAAGGGAGCTGTCGCCGCAGGCGACTGAGGGTTCACCCCCACGAGACCGCTCTATCATCGGTTTAACCCTCAGTCTCGCTTCGCTCGCCAGCTCCCTTCCCGCTTACGCGGCAAGGGCGCCATTTGATGCGCAACGGGGCCGACAAAGGAAAACGCCTTCCCCACTTGTGGGGAAGGTGGCCCCCGAAGGGGGCCGGATGAGGCCGACGAGCGCCTCTGCTCCCCTCCGGCCCTTCGGGCCACCTCCCCTCAGAGAGGGGAGGCTTTTCCCACCTCATCCGTCGCCTCCGGCGACACCTTCCCCGCCCTGCGGGGAAGGCTTTATTCTATAGACACCCCCCGCCGGGGTGAGGTCAAAACCTGTAGCCGCATTTGGAGCAGAACTTCGCGCCGGGGGCCACCTTCGCGCCGCAGCCGGGGCAGAAATTCGGCGTCTCCGGCGCGGGCTGACCGGCGGAGGCCGCCGGGGCCTGATCCGGGGCCGGGGTCTGAACCTGAACCGGGGCCGGGGTCTGAACCGAAATCGGTGTCTGAACTGAAATCGGGACCTGAACCGAAGCAGGGGCCTGAACCGGGGTCTGAACTTGGGCCGCCTGCTCCTTCTTCCGCCCCTTCCGGGCAAGGACCGTCACGGCCGCGCCGACCCCGCCGCCGACGGCCACAGCGCCCGCGGCAATGCCCGCCACCAGGAGCGCGGGGAACTCGTTTTCACTCTTCTCCTTCTCGGAGGCCGAGGGGCGGCTGTTCTCCCGGTCCCCGGTCTCCCCGGTCTCCTGACCGTCCTCGCCGGTCTCTCCCCCGTCCTCCGGGTCAACATCGCCGATGGGCGGCTGGCCGGGCACGTCGAGGCTGCCGGCCAGCCTCTCAAGGACGGCGGCCAGGTCCCCGGCGAAAAGCCAGTTTTCCGGGGAGTCCTGGATGTCCGTAAAGCTCACGGACTGGCTCATGTCCAGGTACGTATAGTCGTAATCCGCGTCATAGATCTCGTGGGCCTGGCGGAACGCCTCGTACTCCCCGCCGTAGACATCGAAGTCGATGCAGTCCTCCATGTAGTTCTCCGTGGTGAAGGAATCCCAGTCCAGGGGCAGGTCGGGCCAGAGGCCGGAGCGGACCTTGTACTCCACAAAGGTGCGGGTCTCCTCTCTCCGGGCGTCCAGGTCCTGGGGGATCTGCCCGTACACCCCCGCGTCCTCAAGGGCGTATTCGTAGAGCCAGCCGTAGGCGTGGCACCACCGGGGCGCGGCGGCGAGACCGCCGTTTTCAATGGCGTACAGGGTCTCCCAGTTCTGCCCGTCCACGTCCGTGCCGGAATACAGCTCCATAAACTCGATCCCGTCGGGCCAGAGCCTGACCTGATCCGCGCCGGGGTCGCCAAGGCTCGTCACGTCCGTGCCGTTCCAGCCGAACACCCGGTGCTCCAGGCCCACGAAGCTGGCGCCGCCGGAGGAAAAATACTGCTCGTTGCCCCACCAGTCGTCGCTCATAAGCGCCGGGATGACCCACAAAAGCGCCGTGCCGTCCTCCCCAAAGACCAGGGTGGCGAAGTTGACCACGGGGTCGCTCCCGCCGCTGTATTCGTTCACCCGGATGTCCGGGAGGTCCCGGAGCGTCTGGGCGTAGCCCCGCAGAAGCTCCGGCGTGAGGCCGTCCAAATTCGCCTCCCCCTGCGCCGGAAGCAGGGCGGCGGGGTCGGAGGCCTCCTGCGCCTCGCTCTCGAAGGCGTAGGTGTTCAGCGCGCTCCAGATCCTGATGGCGTCCTCCAGCCCGGCGAAGCTCTCCTCCCACAGGCCCGCGGCGCAGCCCTCGCGGGGGTTTTGCAGGACGGACTCATACTCGTTGTTGTGGCCGGCGTACATATCCTCGTAGGCGTCCTCGTAGTTCTCGCCGTAGCTGCCCAGATACCACTCATACCAGGCCGTGCTCTGGCTGGCGTCCACCCAGGTCCCCCAATCCCCGTCCGGGTAGACGTCCACAACGCCGTCAACGATGGGGACCACATAGGTCCCGCCGCTCCTGCCGTTGCCGCTCAGGTTCTCATAGACCATGTAGTCTTCGTAGAACCAGCCGGGGCTGAACTGGACAAGCTCGCCGTCTTTAAACTCCCAGGCCGAGCCGTATGCCGTCCCCCAGGAGACGGTGCCGTTGAATCCCGGCCCGTAGGGGTTGTCGGTCCTGCTCTCACAGACGCCCTCGAAATAATAGAGCGCCGGGACCCCATTGCCCAGATCCAGCAGCGCGGCGTACTGCTCGAAGCCGTCCATGTAGTAGGCGTCGTAATGCTCCTCCTGCATGAGCTGGGCCAGCTTTTCCGCCAGGGCGCGGGCCTGCTGGGCCGTCATGGCGCACACCGCCTGATTCCCGTGGTAGGCCCGCCCCTCAAAGGCGACCTGCCCCGCGGACCTCACCGCGCCGCCCGTTGCCGCCTCCTGCGGGAAGAAGGACAGGGCCAGCGCCCGCCCGGACAGGGCCAGCGCCGCCGTCGCCGCCATAAAGCCGGCCAAAAGGACGCGCAATTTCTTTCTCATTTTCTCTCCCTCTCTTTGCTTTTTTCTCTTTATTTTCTCCATGTCGCCGGTCTGAGCATAAGGAGCATCGGGAAGATCTCCAGCCGCCCGGCCAGCATATCAAACATGAGGACCACCTTTGAAAAGCCTGAGTAATCCCCGAAGTTCCTGGTCGGCCCCACAAGGCTCAGGCCGGGGCCGATGTTGTTCAGCGTCGCCGCCACGGCGGAGAAGTTGGTGGTGAAATCGTAGCCGTCCACGCTGATCAGGAGCATGGAGCAAAAGAACACCGCGATATACGCCAGCAGCCAGCTGTTCACCGAGTGGATCATCCGGCTCTCCAGGGCCTTGCCGTCAAGGCGCACCGCGGTGACGGACCGGGGATGGATCATCCGCCGGAGCTCCCGGCCGATGCTCTTGAAATACATGAGGATGCGGCTGACCTTGATGCCGCCGCCGGTGGACCCGGCGCAGGCCCCCACGAACATGAGGCAGATGAGCACCGTCTTTGAGAAGGTGGGCCACAGGTCGAAATCCACGGAGGAGAAGCCCGTGGTGGTCATGATGGACGAGCACTGGAAGAAAGCGTGGAGAAGGGCGTGGTCAAGGGTGGCGCCCCCCTGGGCGACAAGGTTCACGGTGACCAGCACCGCGGCAGTCAGGAAGATGAAGAGATACCCCCGCACCTCCTCCATGGCGGCGGCGGAGCGGAATTTCCTGACCAGCAGGTAGAAGTAGAAATTGAAGTTCACGCCGAAGGCGAACATAAAGACGGTGACCACGATCTGTACGTAGGGGGAGTAGCTGGCAAAGGAGTCGTTCAAAAGTCCGAAGCCGCCGGTGCCCGCCGTGCCGAAGGAGATGCACAGGGCGGAGAAGAGGTCCATTTTCCCGCCCAGAAGGAACGCCGTCTCCAAAAGCGTCATGCCCAGGTAGATGCCGTAGAGGTAAACGGCGGTCTTCTGGAGCCTGGGCACCAGCTTCCCCACGGACGGCCCCGGGGACTCGGCGCGCATGATGAGGATGCTCTGCCCGCCCGTCATGGGCAGGAGCGCCAGGAGAAAGACCAGGACCCCCATGCCCCCGATCCAGTGGGTGAAGCTGCGCCAGAAAAGGAGCGACCTGGGCAGGGCCTCCACGTCCGACAGGATCGACGCGCCGGTGGTGGTAAAGCCGGAGACCACCTCGAAGAGGGCGTTTTCAAAGCTCTGCACGCACCCGGAGATCCAGAAGGGCATCGCCCCCGCCAGGGACAGGAAGATCCAGGAGAGGGCCGTGGCCACGAAGCCCTCGCGGGCGTAAAACGCGAAGTTGCCCGGCTTGCGCGAGGCCATCAGAATGCCGGGGGCGGCGGCCACCAGGATGGAGACCACATAGTCCGCCGCGTACGGCTCCCCGTAGGCGATGCACAGCCCCAGGGGGATGAGCAGGAACGCCGCCTCGATGCACAGCACCCACCCCACGAGCCAGCGGATAAATGAATAGTTCATACGCTTCCCCCGCTCACCTGAGAATGTCGTTTATGGACTGGAGCTTCCGGGCCGTGGTGACCAGGACCACCGTGTCGTCCTTGCGGATAACGTCGTTGCCGCGGGGGATGATGATCTGCCCGTCGCGGTAGATGCAGCAGATCAAAAGGTCCGGGATCATCCGGGGCCGCAGCTCCGAAAGGGGCTTGCCCGTCACCGCGCTCTCGGCCTTGATGCGGAACTCCAGCGCCTCCGCCTTGCGCCCGGCCAGGTAGTAGAGGGACTCGATGTTGGAGGAGTCGGAGGAGTTGGACATGGCCCGCACATACCGCAGGATGCTGTAGGCGGTGATCTCCTTGGGGTTGATGATGCTCCCCACGGGCAGCTCCTCGGTCACCTCGGTGAAGCCGAAGGTGGAGACCTTGGTGATGGCCCGCACCCCGGAGATCTTCTTGGCGTACAGGGCCAGGAGGATGTTCTCCTCGTCCATGTCGGTGAGAGGCACGAACACGTCCTCCCCGGCGATCCCCTCCTCCAGCAAAAGCTGGCGGTCCACCGCGTCGCCGCAGATCACCTCCGCGCCGGGCAGCTGCGCCGACAGCCCCTCGCAGACGGCGCGGTTTTTCTCGATGATCTTCACCCGGTTGCCGGAGTCCAGCAGGAGGTTGGCAAGGTAGTAGCCCGTGCGCCCCCCGCCGATGATCATGATGTTCCGGGAGGGCTTCACCTGGAAGCCCAGCTTTTTAAAGAGCCGGCCCATCTCCTGGGGCGGCGTGATGATGTAGATACGGTCCCCCGCGTGGAGCACCGTGTCGCCGCCGGGGATCTCCACCTGCCGGGTGTCCTTCCGCTCCAGAATACAGATGAGCGTCCCCCTGGAGATCTTGCCGGGGAAGTCCATGACCTTGATGTTGTCCGCCGGGGACCCGTCGGGGATGCAGATCTCGATGAGATTGACCCGGCCCTTGGCAAAGGACTCCACCGTCATCGCGCCGGGGATCTGGATGAGGTTGAAGATCTCTTCGGCGGTGGCGGACTCAGGGTTGATGGCCATGGAGAGCCCCAGCTCGTCCTTGATGAGGTTGATCTCCCGGAAGTAGACCGGGTTCCTCACGCGGGCGATGGTCTGACAGCCGGAGAGCTTTTTCGCCATCAGGCAGCAGAGCATATTGATCTCGTCCTGGTCGGTGACCGCGATGAGCAGGTCGGCGTCCGCGACCCCCGCCTCCTCCAAAACGTCGTGGCTGACGCCGTTCCCGGAGACCCCGCCGACGTCGATTTTTTCAAGGGCGGCGTTGAGGCGCTGGGAATCGGGGTCGATCAGCGTGATCTGATGCCCCTCGGCGTTGAGGTTATCCGCCAGCGAATAGCCCACTCCGCCGGCCCCCACAATGATGATCTTCAAGGATGATTCCTCCTGAAACGCACATTTTTCTATGTTAGATTGTAGCACAAAACAAAAATATTTCAACCCTTGACTGTGGGTTTTGCGGGTGTAAAATACAAATTATATATGTATGGTAACAAGGGAGGCGCGGACCATGCGGTACGACAATATACATCCCGGCGTTTTTCTCAGCCGCCCCAACCGATTCATCGCCCAGGTGGAGAACGGCGGGCGCGTGGAGGTCTGCCACGTGAAGAACACGGGCCGCTGCCGGGAGCTTCTTGTGCCGGGGGCCCGCGTGTGGCTGACGGAGTGCCCCAACCCCGCCCGCAAAACGCGCTTCGACCTGGTGGCCGTCCAGAAGGGGGACAGGCTCATCAACATGGACGCCGCCGCGCCCAACCGGGTCTTTGGGGAGTATCTGGCCGCCGGCCTCCTGCTGCCCTCCCCCACCCTCATCCGGCCTGAGACGCCCTTCGGCAGCTCAAGGCTGGACTTCTATGTGGAAAACGCCGCCGAGCGTGCGTTCTGCGAGGTCAAGGGCGTGACCCTGGAGCAGGACGGCGTTGTCCTCTTCCCCGACGCGCCCACCCAGCGCGGCGTCCGGCACCTCCGGGAGCTTGCCCGGTGCGTCGCGGCGGGCTACTCCGCCTGGGCCGTGTTCGTGGTCCAGATGGAGGACGTCCGCTTCTTCACCCCCAATCGCGCCGCCCACCCCGCCTTCGCCGATGCGCTGAAGGCCGCCTCCGACGCCGGCGTCCGCCTCCTGGCCCTGGACTGCCGCGTCACGCCGGACAGCATCGAATCCCGCCGGGAGGTCAGGATCGTCCTGTGAGCCGCCCCGGCCCCGCTTCCCTGGGGGTTTCCCCTGTCAAAAAATTATCAAATACTGCCAGTTGTCACTTTTTCATCGGCCTTTCCTGCGAAAAAACGCGAAAAAAATCCTTTTTTGGCCGGTTTCACCGAAAAAATGTTTGGTCCGGCGCAAATCCCTGTATATTGTGTTATGCCAAATGTCAAAAACACAATATATGCTGTTTTGGGCTTGACAACCCCCCGATTTGGTGATAGACTTGATTGTACTTCCGGGTTTTTCAGACGGGAACGAAGGCGGCCCGGCCGCCCGCAAGACGATGTTGAACAGGAGAGATAACGATGAAAATAATCAAGCGAAACGGCGCTGAGATGGACTTTGACATCAGGAAGATCGAAAACGCCATCAGCAAGGCCAATATGTCCGTGGAGGAGACCTCCCGGATGACGCCCCTCCAGATCAAGCGCATCTCCGAGTCCGTGGCGCTGGACTGCGAGGCCATGGGCCGCTCCCCCTCCGTGGAGGAGATCCAGGACCTGGTGGAGAAGCAGATCATGGCCCACGGGGCCTTTGAGGTGGCCAAGAACTACATCACCTACCGCTACACCCGCTCCCTGGTGCGCCAGAGCAACACCACGGATGAGAAGATCCTCTCCCTCATCGAGTGCTGCAACGAGGAGGCCAAGCAGGAAAACTCCAACAAGAACCCGGTGGTGAACTCCACCCAGCGCGACTACATGGCGGGCGAGGTCAGCCGCGACCTCTCCGAGCGCATCCTTCTGCCCCGCGACATCGTGGAGGCCCACGAGGCCGGCATCATCCACTTCCACGACACGGACTATTACGCCCAGCATATGCACAACTGCGACCTGGTGAACTTGGAGGATATGCTCCAGAACGGCACGGTCATCACCGGGACGCTCATCGAGCGGCCCCACTCTTTCTCCACCGCCTGCAACATCGCCACGCAGATCATCGCCCAGGTGGCCTCCAACCAGTACGGCGGCCAGTCCATCTCCTTGACGCACCTGGCCCCCTTCGTGGACATCTCCCGCCGGAAGATTCGCAAGGTGGTTGAAAACGAGCTGGTGACTCTGGGCGTCAACCCGGAGGAGGAGAAGATCCAGAAGATCGTGGAGGACCGCCTTCACGAGGAGATCCGCCGCGGCGTCCAGACCATCCAGTATCAGGTGGTCACCCTCCTCACCACCAACGGACAGGCCCCCTTCGTCACCGTGTTCATGTACCTGGGCGAGGCGCGCAATGAGCGGGAGCGGGAGGATCTGGCCCTCATCATCCGGGAGGTCCTGGAGCAGCGTTACGAGGGCACCAAGAACGAGGACGGCGTCTGGGTCACCCCGGCCTTCCCCAAGCTCATCTACGTGCTGGAGGAGGACAACATCACCGAGGGGTCCCGGTATTGGGAGCTGACGAAGCTGGCCGCCAAATGCACCGCCCGCCGGATGGTCCCCGACTACATCTCCGAGAAGAAGATGCTGGAGCTCAAGGGCGACGTGTACACCTGCATGGGCTGCCGCTCCTTCCTGACCCCCGACCGCTTCACCGACGCGGGCGTGGGCAACATCGCCAACGCCGGCAACTACGAGCCGGGCAAGCACAAGTACTACGGCCGCTTCAACCAGGGCGTGGTCACCATCAACCTCCCGGACGTGGCCCTCTCCTCCGGCGGCAGCATGGACAAGTTCTGGAAGATCTTTGACGACCGGCTGGAGCTTTGCCACCGGGCGCTTCGCTGCCGTCACGAGCGGCTTCTGGGCACCCCCTCCGACGTGGCCCCCATCCTCTGGCAGTACGGCGCGCTGGCGCGCCTTAAAAAGGGCGAACCCATCGACAAGCTGCTCTACGGCGGCTACTCCACCATCAGTCTCGGCTACGCCGGCCTCTATGAGTGCGTCAAGTACATGACCGGCAAATCCCACACAGACCCGGAGGCCACCCCCTTCGCCCTGGCCGTCATGCAGCGCATGAACGACAAGTGCAAGGAGTGGAAGACCGCTGAGAACATCGACTACTCCCTCTACGGCACCCCCCTGGAGTCCACCACCTACAAGTTCGCCAAGTGCCTCCAGCGGCGCTTCGGCATCATCGAGGGCATCACCGACAAGGGCTACATCACCAACTCCTACCACGTCCACGTCACGGAGGAGATCGACGCCTTCACCAAGCTCAAGTTCGAGTCCGAGTTCCAGGCCCTCTCCCCCGGCGGCGCCATCAGCTACGTGGAGGTGCCGGATATGCAGAACAACCTGGAGGCGGTGCTGCAGGTGATGAAGTTCATCTACGACAACATCATCTACGCCGAGCTGAACACCAAGTCCGACTACTGCCAAGAGTGCGGCTGGGACGGGGAGATCGACATCGTGGAGGAGGACGGCAAGCTCATCTGGCGCTGCCCCAAGTGCGGCAACACCGATCAGAACAAGATGAACGTCGCCCGCCGGACCTGCGGCTACATCGGCACCCAGTTCTGGAACCAGGGCCGCACCCAGGAGATCCGCGACCGGGTCCTGCACCTGTAAACCGTTCAAAAAAAAACATATTCCCGGGGCCAACGCCTCGGGAATATTGATATGTGAGGAGAAAAAATGAACTTTGGTGAGATCAAAAACTGCGACATTGCCGACGGACAGGGCGTCCGGGTGACGCTCTTTGTCTCCGGCTGTACCAACCACTGCGAGGGGTGCTTCCAGCCCCAGACCTGGGACTTTGACTTCGGCAAGCCCTTCACCAGGGAGACGGAGGACGAGCTTCTCACCATGCTGGCCCCCTCCTACATCAACGGGCTGACGCTTCTGGGCGGCGAACCCATGGAGCCTCAGAACCAGCGGGCGCTTCTGCCCTTCGTCCGGCGGGTGCGGGAGACGTACCCGGATAAGACCGTGTGGTGCTACTCCGGCTTCACCTTGGAGGAGCTTCTCACCGACGGCTCCCACCCCCGGTGCGAGGTGACGGACGAGCTGCTGTCGATGATTGACGTCTTAGTGGACGGGAAATTTATCCTGGCGCAGAAGGACATCTCCCTGCGCTTTCGCGGTTCCCGCAACCAGCGGGTGCTGGACCTCCCGGCCACCCTGTCCAGCGGCAGGATCACCCTCTGGGAGGACGGTTTGGGCAAAACCCCCGTCAAGGGACGAAAGGAATAGAAAAATCCCCGCCCAAAGGGCGGGGAATTTAGCGCAAATGCCTTCCCCGCGGGGCGGGGAAGGTGTCGCCGCAGGCGACGGATGAGGTGGGAACCCTGGCAATCGTCGGCCTCATCCGGCCCTTCGGGCCACCTTCCCCACAAGTGGGGAAGGCTTTTTTCTCCGCAGATACGGGTCAGTCGGCGTATGAAGGACACGCCTCCGTCAAAAAAATGCCTTCCCCGCGGGGCGGGGAAGGTGTCGCCGCAGGCGACGGATGAGGTGGGAACCCTGGCAATCGTCGGCCTCATCCGGCCCTTCGGGCCACCTTCCCCACAAGTGGGGAAGGCCTTTTTGCTATTCCTTCCCCGCGGGGCGGAAGGGGTCCCCGGCACGCGGGCGCGTCCCCCTCACGGCTCCTCCTTTTCCCCCTGGGCCTCCTTCACCTTGAGGGAACCCAGGAGCTGCACGGTGTTCACGGTGATATAAACGGCCGTGGCCAGCATCGCCGCCCTCAGCGCCAGAGGGGCGGGACTTACGGCGGCGATGGGCAGGAGGTACGACGCGGCGAAGCCCATGCTCAACGCGCCGATGAGATTCTTCCTGCCGAAGGCGTAGCCGGCGGTATAATAGGCGCTCACCGCAGCGGCGGCAAACGCCAGGCAGCTGTAGCTGTACTCCAAAAGCACCGGGTTCCCCGCGTTCACCCGGTAGATGGAGACCATCCAGTAGCAGTAGAGGACGGACGGCATCAGGCTCCCCGGCTGGAGCAGGGGCGTCTCCTTGAGGGTGTACGAGTGATAGGCCATCGCGGCCATGCCCAGCCCCGCCAGGACCAGGAAGAGCAGGAATATCCACCGCGCGGCGCCTGAAAGCTCCAGAAACTTTGCCCGTGTGACGGCAAGGAGGACGGCGCAGACGGCGAGGGTGAAGCCCAGCAGCGCCTTGACGGCGAACGCGCCGTAGCTGCCCGTATAATAGGCCCTTTTGAACCCCTCCGGCGCTTCAAGCCGCCGGGAGAGCGCGACTGCCAGCGCCAGCGCCACGGCAAAAGCGCCCGCCGAGAGCAGCAGCAGCGCCACGCTGACAGGCGCACCGCGCCTGGCAAGGCCCGTGACCGGCTCAAAGACAGTCCTCAGCTCCACGCGGCGCAGAGCCGCGCCGATGAGTCCCAGTATCAGAAACACCGGCGGTATCAAGCGTAACTTTCGCATATTCCGCGACCCTCTTCAATAAGAATTGTATGGTCAAGCTTCCGATTGAAGCTTCCGATCAAGCTCCCCTATTGTACAACATATGTTCCCCACAAGTCAAGACGAATGGAGGCCCTGTGTGAAAGTCATTCTCATCATTTCCGTCGCTCTCGCCCTCTTTTCCCTCATTTTCCCCGTGGCGGCCTCCTGGAACGCCCCGGCTCCCGCCAGGCTCCCGGACACGCCCGCCGGGGACGGCGGGGACGGGCTTTTCTTCGTGGCCCCGGCGGAATCCGCCCCCGCGGACAGCGCCGCGTCCGTCACCCTTCTGGACGGGGCGGAGACGGTCACCCTGTCCGTGCGGGACTACCTTCTGGGCGCCGTGGCCGCCGAGATGCCCGCCTCCTTTGAGCCGGAGGCCCTGAAGGCCCAGGCGGTGGCGCTGCGCACGTACCTTATGCGCAAGCTTCTCTCCCCCTCCTCCGCCCACCCGGAGGCGGACATCTGCTCCGACTCCGCCTGTTGCGCGGCGTGGAAGGACGTGGATTTTCTGCGGGAGAAGTGGGGCACGGACTTCGACGCCAATTTCTCCAAAATCGCCTCCGCCGTGGACGGCACGGACGGGCTGACCCTCTCCTACGAAGGCGAGCCGATCCTGGCGGTGTTCCACTCCTCCTCCCCCGGCATGACCGAGGACGCCTCCCAGGTCTGGGGCGGCGGCGAGCCGTACCTGGTGAGCGTGGAAAGCCCGGAGTCGGCGGACACGGTGCCGAACTTCGTCACCTCCGTTACCGTGTCGGCGGAGGAATTCAAAAACACCGTCCTGGCCGCCCACCCGGAGGCGGACCTCTCCGGGGACCCCCAGACGTGGCTCGGCGTCCCCGTGCTCTCCGGCTCAGGGCGCTTGAGCACGGTGACGGTGGGCGGCGCCACGGTGCGGGGCACGGAGCTTCGCTCCCTCTTCGGCCTGCGCAGTACCGCCATCCAGCTCACCGCCGGCCCCTCCACCGTCACCATGACCTCCTCCGGCTACGGCCACGGCGTGGGCATGAGCCAGTACGGGGCGCAGGTCATGGCCCTGAACGGGGCCTCGTTTGAGGAGATTTTGGAAAACTACTACCCCGGCACGGAGCTGGGCCGGGAGGCGTTCCCCGGCGCATAATACTTTATATTATCAAAATGTTTCACGTGAAACAATGCATTTTTACTTTTGTTTTACGGCGTTTCCCCTGTTCCCGCCAGCGTCACGGGGCTTGTGCGCCACTCGCTCCCGCCCCGGCGCTCCGCGGGATCCTTCAGCGTCAGCGCGTAGACGTCCCCCGCTCTCGCCTCCAGGCGGAAGAGCCTCCCGGCCTCCTCCGGCAGGAGCCTGGCGGCGGCGGGCTTTGTGACAACGGGCAGGGGGCAGCGGCGCTTGATTTGCCGGAGGACCTCCCGGCCCCGCTCCCCCAGGGCCAGCACCCGGAGGTACGGCGGCTCGCCCTGCTGCATCCCGGCGGTGATCCCCAGGAGCGCCGCCATAGCCATCCGCCGCAGCCGGGCGTAGGCGTACCGCTTCGTCTTGACGGCGTCCAGCGTCTCCTTCAGCGTGGGCTGGGCGGCGGCGCAGCGCATGAAGCGCGACCACAGCCCCTCCCCCGCGTCGGGCAGGGCCTGGAACTCCCCGGCGGTCATGGTCCGCAGCCGGTACATCGCCATGGCGTCCACCCGGTCCGGGTCCGGCGTCCGGCCCGCCGCCAGCTCCCGGTCTAAAAGGGCGCGGGCGGCGTCCGGCATGAATCTGCCGTACTCCCCGCCGGAGGCCGCCAGCTCCCGGATCCTGGCCGCCCCGGCAAAGTCCCCGTTCTCCCCGCCGTCGTGGGCGGCGAAGGCCCGTTTGACGGGGAGGGGCCGCAGCGCCGACCGCCGGAGGGCGATGGCCTTTAAGTATTCCACCGCCAGGATGTTGTTGGGTTCCCGGAGCAGCAGCGCGTCCCGGCCCACGAGCCTTGCCGCCGCCCGCTCCCTGGCCGCGGCGAAGGACGCCCCGGCGGCCAGCTCCCCCTTGAGAAGCGGCCCGTACTCCGGGCTGAGCAGCGCCCCCGCCAGGGCGGAGAGGCGCGTTTCCTCCGGGCATTCCGCCCCGAAGGAGAGGAAGTCCGCCCCGGCGGCGTCCAAAAGGGCCACGCCCCCGGCGGCGAACCGCTCGGCGGAGGCCAGCGCCCAGGGGACCGGCAGCTCCAGCACCAAATCGGCCCCGCACGATACGGCCATCCCGGCCCTGACGTGCTTGGACACCAGCGCCGGTTCCCCCCGTTGGACGAAGTTGCCCCCCATCACGCACACCACGGCGGCGTCCTCCCCCGCCTGGCGGCGGGCGGCCTCCATCTGATGCAGATGCCCCAGATGGAAGGGGTTATATTCGCAGATGATGCCCACGACGTTCATTTTCCGACCTCCCCCGGCCCCTCCGGGACGGGCCGCCGGGACCGGCGGCCGCTTTTTTTCATTTTCCCTATTGTGGAATCGGGAATTATGGTTTAAAATAGATGTATCTATATTAACCCCTCGCCAACAAATTTACAAGGGAAGGTACGAAAAATGAAAATTCTTGTTATCAACGCCGGCTCCTCCTCGCTCAAATATCAGCTCATGGACTCCGACTCCGGCGAGGTCTTCGCCAAGGGCCTTTGCGAGCGCATCGGCATCGACGGGCGGCTCACCCACAAGGTCCCCGGCCGGGACGACGTGAAGCTGGACATCCCCATGCCCACCCACAACGAGGCCATCAAGTCCGTCATGGACGCGCTGGTGGACCCGGTGCGCGGCGTTATCGCCTCCACCGACGAGATCGACGCGGTGGGCCACCGCGTGGTGCACGGCGGCGCGGAGTTTGCCGCCAGCTGCGTCATCGACGACTCGGTCATCGCCGCCATCGAGCGGTGCATCCCCTTCGGGCCTCTCCACAACCCCGCCAACCTCATGGGCATCCGCGCCTGCATGGAGGCCATGCCGGGGAAAAAGCAGGTGGCCGTCTTTGACACCGCCTTCCATCAGACCATGCCCCCCAAGGCGTACATCTACGCCCTGCCCTACGAGTACTACGAGAAGGACGGCGTGCGCCGCTACGGCTTCCACGGCACCAGTCATAAGTACATCGCCGGCCAGACCCTCCGGGCGCTGGGGCGCGAGGGCCACCCTGAGGGGACGAAGATCATCTCCTGCCACCTGGGCAACGGCTCCAGCCTCGCCGCCATCGTGGACGGCAAGGTGGTGGACACCTCCATGGGCCTTGGGCCTCTCGCCGGGTTCCCCATGGGCACCCGCTCCGGCGACATCGACCCCACCATCATGGAGTATCTCATGGGCCGCTACGGCTGGGACATCAAGGAGATGCTGAATGTCCTCAACAAGAAGTCCGGCGTGCTGGGCATCTCCGGCGTCAGCTCCGACTTCCGGGACCTCTCCGCCGCGGCGAAGGAGGGCAACGAGCGCGCCGCCCTGGCCCTGGACAAGTTCGCCTATGAGGTGAAGAAGTACATCGGCGCGTACGCCGCCGCCATGGGCGGGGTGGACGCCATCGTCTTCACCGCCGGCGTGGGCGAGAACGACGCGGATATGCGCCTGCGCATCGCCTCCGGCCTTGAGTACATGGGCGTGAAGATCTGCCCCCACTGCAACGCCACGCGGGGCAAGGAGGAGATCTCCGCCGCCGACTCCAAGGTAAAGGTGTTCGTCATCCCCACCAACGAGGAGCTGATGATCGCCATGGACACCGCCGCCCTGGCAAAGTAAAAAATCTGCCGGCAGCCCGGAAGGCCCGCGCCTTCCGGGTTCCTTTTGAAGGCCCCGCGCCCTTCCCTCTCCCAAAGAACGGCAAGTCCCACTGGAGGCGGCAAAAACCATGGTCATCGACTTTCACACCCACACCTTCCCCGACGCGCTGGCCCCGCGTGCCGTGGCCGGCATGGCGGCGGGGGCGGATATGAAGAACTACTCCGACGGCACCGCGTCCGGCCTCCGGGCCTCCATGGCGCGGGCGGGGATCGGCCTTGCCGTCCTGGCCCCGGTGGTCACAAAACCCCACCAGACGGAGGGCGTCAACCGCGCCGCCGCGGAGATCAACGCCCACACCCGCGAAACGGGCCTTTTGTCCCTGGGCGGCATCCACCCGGACACGCCGGAGCCGGAGAAGCTCCTGCGCTCCCTGGCCGGGCAGGGGTTCCCCGGCATCAAGCTCCACCCCCTCTTTCAGGGCGTGCCCGCCGACGACCCACGGACCGTGCGTATCGTGGAGCTGGCAGCGGAGCTTGACATGGTCGTACTGATCCACGCCGGGGCGGACCCCAATTTCCCCGGCCTCGACTACGCCTCGCCCGGAAGGCTCGCCGCCCTTCTGCGCCGGGTGCCCCACCGCGGGATCGTCCTGGCCCACATGGGCGGCTTTGCCTCGTGGGACGAGGCGGAGGCGCTTTACGGCGCGCCTTGCTTCCTGGACACCGCCGTGGCCATGGGTCCCTGGCGGCGGCAAAACGGCCAACTCTCGCCCCAGGCCCCCATGGACCCGGACCGCTTTGTCCGCGCCGTCCGCGCCCACGGCGCGGACCGGGTGCTCTTCGGCTCCGACAGCCCCTGGTCGGACGAGGCGGAGGCGCTGGCCGCCGTCCGCTCCTCCGGCCTCTCCCCGGAGGAGCTGGAGGCCGTCACCGGCGGCAACGCCGCAAGACTTCTTGGATGGGAGGACTCATGATGCGCAAGGTGTACATCGTCCGCCACGGCGAGCCGGACTTCCCCGGCGGCGTCTGGCTCTGCATCGGCTGCCGCACCGACCTGCCCCTGAGCCAACGGGGCCGGGAACAGGCGGCGGCGCGCCGCCCGTTTTTTGAAAGCGCCGGGATCGACGCCCTTTGGTCAAGCCCCCTGGCCCGCGCCAGGGAGACGGCGCAGCTCATGTCCGGCGGGAATACGGAGATTTTCCTTCACGACGGACTGCGGGAATTTGACCTGGGGGACTGGGAGGGCCTCACCACCCAGGAGATCGACCGCCTCTATCCCGGCCAGCTCCCGGAGCGCGTCCTGGGGGACCTTTTGACGCCGCCGGGGGGCGAAAATCTGGAGGCCGCCGGGGAACGGTTTGAAAACGCCCTCCGGGACATTCTGGGGAAAACCCGGGGGACCTTGGCCGTCACCGCCCACATGGGCGTCACAAGCGCCTTTCTCTGCCGCGTCACCGGGACGGACCCCCACCAGTGGCACAGGTTCTCCCACGACTACGCCACGGTGACGGAGCTGGATTTTGACGGCGGCGAGTTCTCGCTGGTCCGCTTCAACGGCACGGGAACGGCCGCATCATAAAAAGGAGGAATTGAAATGCCATACATTGAAGCAAAAGTCACAGTGCCTGTGACGCCTGAGAAGAAAGAGGTCCTCAAGGCCAGATTCGGCAAGGCCGTCTCCCTGCTCCACAAGCCGGAGAGCTGGCTGATGGTGGGCGTCGAGGACAGGAAGGACCTTTGGTTCGCCGGGGAGAAGCTGGAGAAGGGCGCTTACGTCTCCGTCTCCGCCTTCGGCGCGCCGTCCAGGTCAGACTGCGGCAAAATGGCCGCAGAGATCACCGACATTTTGTCCGGCGAGCTGTCCATCCCCGGGGAGCGCGTCTATATCACCTTCCACCCGGTGGAGAACTGGGCCTGGAACGGGGAACTATTTTAATTGAAAAAGCCCGAAAAGGCTTTTTCAATTAAGGGGGAACGTGCGGGAAACTCCGCGTGAATTCTGCGAAATTCACGCGGAGTTTCCCTGCTGCTTTGCTCCGCGCACGGCCCGAAGGGCCGCACACTCCGCAAAACAAAAGGTGATTTTGTGACAAACATACCGCCGCAAAAATCACCTTTTTCGCCTTATCCCGCGAAGCCGTCCACCAGCCTGTACAGCTCCTTCAGAGCTTCCTCCGAAGAGCTGGTCACACTGGATTCAATGTGGAAGAGGCAACTTCCCATGTTGATGTCCGCCAAGAGCTTCTCCTCCCGTTCCGGCTCGTTGGGCGTGAGGCGGGTGATCACGGCATTCACGCCGTTTACAGAGGTATATTCCTCCACGGTGCAGTCGTAGAAGGCGTAGTAACGGTCCTGTGTGGGGACCTTCTCAGCAAGCTCGGTGTAGAGTTCGGCGGTCACGGTCGTGCCCGCCCCCATGGACTGACTGCTGTATTCGCCGAAGCTCATCTCAAGTCCGTCTGTCCACTGGATGAAGGTCAGACGCGCAGGGCCTTCGCCCCTGGAGTCCACCTTCAGCGCGCTGCCGCCCACAGGCAGCGCGTCAATGGCGCTGTTTTCAGGCAGGACCACCCCGGAAAACTCCTGCGCCGCCTTCCAGTTCTCTCCCTGGAACTCCCTGACTGCCTCCCCTTCCGGCCTCTCTTCGGACATGGCCATCACCCCGTCGGACAACACGTCCAGGGGCAAAAGCTGGTTTTCTCCGCCGGAGAGTCTGTAGCCGTTGGCGTATTCGCCGCCGCCGATGACCTCCACCGTGTCGAACCTGCCGGAGACATACGCCACGGCCAGGGCCGTCCCGGCCATCAGGCATACCGCCGCTGTCACCGCCGCCGCCACCGCCGCAAGGCGCAGGGGCCTTGCGCTCCGGCGTACCTTCACCTTATCATCACTCTCCAATGCCGCGTCCAGAATCCTCTCCCGCACGTCCCCGGACAGCTTCAGGTCCGAGAACGCCTTTTCAAACGCCCTGTTTTTCATCTGTCTTCCTCCTTCAAAATTTCCCGTAGTTTTTCCCGCGCCCTTGCGAGCCTTGAGCGGACCGTGGCCTCCGGCACGGACACCAGCCGCGCGATCTCGTGGGTGGAATACCCCTCGTAATAGAAGAGATACGCCGCTACCCGGAGCTTTTCCGGCAGGTCCATCACCGTGTCCAGAAGCTCCCGGCTTTCCGGCGCGTCCGGCCTTTCGGGGACATCCTCCACAAGCACGTTGCGCCGATACCACCGCACTGCCCTGTGACACTCGTTGACGGTGACACGGATCAGCCAAAACCGCGTGTGTTCCTGGGACGTGAAACTCCTGTCCGACCGCCAAAGCTTCAAAAACACCTCCTGGGTCACGTCCTCCGCGTCCTCCCACCGCCCAAGGGAGCTGAACGCCACCCGAAAGACCATATCGGCGTATGCCTCCACAGCCCTGGCAAATTCCCCGTGCGTCACCGTCTCACCTCTTTTCGATTTCCGAATGGCCCATTCACCCTTAATATCCACAGGGAGCGGAAAATGTTCCGTGAAACTATAAAAAACCGCAAATTTGCCCCGCGCCGATAACGGCGCGGGGCATTCCGCGTATTTCAGCTCCGGGAGGCGGCGGTCACAGCACCGTCACCTGCTTCTCCCGATCGAAGCTGTGGGGTTCCTTGCCGGCGGCCTTGCGGCCCACGGCCACGGCGATCTGGAAGTCGTACCCCTCCGGGAAGCCCAGGGCCTTGGCGAACTCGTCCCGCTTCTCCCCCAGCATCGCCCCCTTGAGGCAGCCCAGAATGACGTTCCCCAGCCCCAGGGCCTCGGCGGCCAGGGCGATGTTCTCCACGGCGATGCCCGCGTCCACCGCCGTCCAGCCGAAGGCCGTCTCGCCGCTGATGACGATGACCGTGGGGGCGTTGTACCAAAAGTTCTTCTCCGGCCTCTTGCGGGTGCCCATGGCCTCCTGGATGGCAAACAGCACCGGCGCGTCCCCGCTGAGCACCGTGAAGTGCAGCTCCTGCCGGTTGGTGGCCGTGGGGGCCTGCAGGCCCGCCGTCAGGAGCGTGTCAAGCTCCGCCTCCGTCAGCTTTTCCGGCGTATAGTCGCGGGTGGAAAAGCGCGTCTCCATGGCTTTCAATACGTCCATTTTTCTGACCTCCTTAAAAATAATATCACTTTAAGATCACCTTCATAAAGCTCTTCTTGCCGCGCCTCAAAACCACGCCGTCCTTGAGTTCCCCGGCGGTGAAGGTCTTGCCGATGTCGGCGACCTTCTCATCGTTGGCCGTGACGCCGCCCTGCTGGATGTTCCGCCGTGCCTCGGATTTGGAGGCCACAAGCCCCGCCTTCACCAAAAGCGTCATGATGTCCGCCCCGCTGCCGGCAAGGTCGGCCTCCGTCAGCTCCACGGTGGGCATCTCCCCGGAGTCCCCGCCGCCGAAGAGGGCGCGGGCGCTCTGCTGGGCCTTTTCGGCCTCCTCCTGGCCGTGGACCAGCTTCGTAAGCTCAAAGGCCAGGATCTCCTTGGCGCGGTTGATGCGGCTGTCCTGCCACGTCTCCATCTCCGCGATCTCGTCCAGGGGCAGGAAGGTCAGCATCTTCAGGCACTTCACCACGTCCGCGTCGCCCACGTTGCGCCAGTACTGGTAGAAGTCGTAGGGGCTGGTCTTGTTGGGGTCCAGCCACACGGCGTTCCCGGCGGTCTTGCCCATCTTGTTGCCGTTGGAATCCGTCAGGAGCGTGATGGTCATGGCGTGGGCGTCGCGCCCCAGCTTGCGCCGTATAAGCTCGGTGCCGCCGATCATGTTGGACCACTGGTCGTTGCCGCCGAACTGCATATTGCACCCGTAGTGCTGGAAGAGGTGGTAGAAGTCGTAGGACTGCATGATCATGTAGTTGAACTCCAAGAACGACAGGCCCTTCTCCATGCGCTGCTTATAGCACTCGGCCCGGAGCATATTGTTCACGGAGAAGCACGCGCCCACCTCCCGCAGAAGCTCCACATAGTTGAGGTTTAAGAGCCAGTCGGCGTTGTTCACCATCTGGGCCTTGCCCTCGCCGAACTCGATAAACCGCTCCATCTGGCGCTTGAAGCAGGTGGCGTTGTGGTCGATGTCCTCGCGGGTGAGCATTTTCCGCATATCCGAGCGCCCGGAGGGGTCGCCGATCATGGTGGTGCCGCCGCCGATGAGGGCGATGGGGCGGTTCCCCGCCATCTGGAGGCGCTTCATCAGCGTCAGCGCCATGAAATGCCCCGCCGTGAGGCTGTCCGCCGTGCAGTCAAAGCCGATATAAAAGGTGGCCTTTCCGGCGTTGATCATCTTGCGAATTTCCGTCTCGTCGGTGACCTGGGCGATAAGCCCGCGGGCCACCAGCTCCTCATAAATCTCCATATCTTTCTCCTTAAAAAAGTTTCTTTATCGTTTTTTCAGGGGGATCAAAGCTCCTGAAGCCTTCTCCCGCAGCGCGGGCAGACCGCGTCGTCCAGGTCGTGCTCCACGCCGCAGTACGGGCAGAGGACCCTGGAGATGCCCCCGTCCGCCATCTCCGCCTCCGCGGAGTCCTCAGCGGCGTAAAACTCCATCCTGTGGCATTTCTCGCACACATACGCCTCCACCTCATAGGCCCCGGACAGTATGTTGGGCCACACGCCAACGAAAAATCCGGCCTTGCCCCTCTGTATCTTTTCGCACCCCGCAAATTTCATGTGTCCGCCGCACTTTAAGCACACATCCTTTTCCGTAGCTTATCACCCCTTTCAAACAACAAGCCCCCTGCCCGGAAAAACCGAACAGAGGGCGTCTTGACGCGGTACCACCTCTGGTCGCGGCGTCCTCGCGGCCGCCGCCTCACGGAGTATGAAACTCCACGCGCTCTATCGGGCGCACCCGTCGCAGCCTACTTGCAAAAGCGTTCGGTGCGCCGCTCCGGGCCGTATTCGCGCCGGCTCCCCCCGGTCCCTTCCACCAGCCGGGACCTCTCTGTGCGGAAAAAAGCCGGGCTACTTGCGCCCTTCCTCGCGTTGACAAGCTGATTTTACTATCGAAATTCGGATTTGTCAATGATGTTTTTGGCTTACGCCTGATTTTTATGCTCCGCGTAGAACTTCTCGTAGTTTTTGAGGTTGTATTCGATGAGGGCCGGGGTGTCGAGGCCGTAGGGGCACCGGGAGGCGCAGGCGCGGCAGTGGATGCAATCCCGCATCCTCATGGCCTTCTCGTGGAACGCATCGGTCATGTACTGCTGCCAGGGCGAGCGGGTGAGGAGCATATCCAGCCGCGCCATGGTGAAGATCTCGATGTTCGCCGGGCACGGCTGGCAGTACCCGCAGCCACGGCAGAAGGACCCGGCCAGGGCCTTCTTCTCCCGCTGAAGCTCCTCCCAAAGCGCCGGGGTCATCTGCGGCTCGGCCTCCTCGGCCTCGACCCATTGTCTCAGCTGGTCCTCAAACTGGATGCCCCAGATGGGCACCACGTTGTCAAACTGGTTCATAAACGCCCGGCACAGGGTCACGTTGGTGAGCAGTCCCCCGGCCAGGCCCTTCATAGCGATGAAGCCCATGTCGTGCTCCCGGCACGCCTTCACCAGCTCCAGCTCCTGCTCCCCCGCCAGATAGCTGAAGGGGAATTGGAGCGTCTCGAAGTTCCCGCTCTCGATGGCGGCGCGGGCCACCCCCAGGCGGTGGTTGGTGATGCCGATGTGGCGGATATACCCCTTCTTTTTCGCCTCCGCCGCCGCGGCGTAGGGGCCGTCCGGGTCCTCCGGGTCCGGCAGGACGGCGGGGTTGTGGAATTGCAGAAGGTCGATGTAGTCCGTCCTCATCCGCTCCAGGCTCAGCTGGATGTGCTGCTTGACCGTCTTGTAGTCGCTCCCGCCGGACTTGGTGGCGATGACGATGTCGCCGCGCACGTCAGCCAAGCCCATGCCGATCTTCTCCTCGGAATCGGTGTAGGCGTTGGCGGTGTCAAAGAAATTGATGCCGGCATCATAGGCCATTCTGAGAAGCCTCGCCCCGTCCTCTTTAGTGCGCCTCTGCACCGGCAGGGTGCCGAAGGCCGTGCGGGTGACCATGAGTTCCGTTTTTCCAAGCCGAATGCGTTTCATTTTCCCATCCCCTCCTTGAATTTCTCCGCCGCCTCAAGCTGCTCCGCGGCGGACAGAAGCGTCGTTTTCGTCACGTTCTCGCCGCCGGTGAGGCGGGCGATCTCCTCCTGGCGGCCGCGTGTGTCCAGCTTTGTGACGCTGGTGTACGTCCGCCCGCCCTCCACGCGCTTGGCGATGGAGAAATGTCCGTCCGCCATCGCGGCGATCTGGGGCAGGTGCGTCACGCAGATCACCTGCTTTTCCCGCCCGATGGCGGCGAGCTTCTCCGCCACCCGCTGGGCGGCGATGCCGGACACGCCGGTGTCGATCTCGTCAAACACCATGGAGTCCACGCTGTCCGCCCTGGACAGGACCGTCTTCATGGCCAGCATCACGCGGGAAAGCTCGCCCCCGGAGGCGGCCTTCACGATCCGGCCAAACCCCTCGCCGGTGTTGGCGGCCATCAGGAAGCGCACGTCGTCCGCCCCGTCCGGCCCCAGCTGGCGTGGCTTCACCTCCACCTGGAAGGCCGCGCCGGGCATGGACAGCTTGTGAAGCTCGCCCTCCACGGCCTCCGCCAGCGCCTCCGCCGCCTTCCGCCGCTTCCGGGACAGCTTCTCGGCCAGGGCCGCCGCCTTTTTTTCGGCGGTCTCCAGCCGGACCTCTAACTTCTTTAATTTCTCGTCGGAGAACTCGATCTCCTCCAGCTCCCGTTTGGCGTTCTCCAGGGTCTCCAGCGCGGCCTCCTCGCTCCCGCCGTACTTGCGCGTGACACGCTTGAGGACGTCCAGCCGGGAATCCAGCTCATCAAGCTCCTCCGGGGAAAATTCCAGCCGCTCCCTGATGTCCCGCAGCTCCTCCGCCGCGTCCTCGGCGGCGTATTTAAGGTCGGTGAGCTTCTGGGAAAGCCCGGAAAGCTCGTCCGTCCAGCGCAGGGCGTAGGCGATGGTCCCGGCGGCGGACTCGATGAGGCTCACCGCCCCGTCGGACCGCTCGGACCCCATCAGGCACGCGCCCGCGTCCCGGACTGAGTCGGAGAGCTTCCCCGCCGAGCGGAGGAAGTCCCGCCTTTTGGACTTCTCCTCAAACTCCCCCGGCGTAAGCTTCGCCCGCTCGATCTCCCGGACCTGAAATTCCAGCATATCCACGCGCCGCTCCCGCTCCCCCTCGTCCAGGGTGAGGGCGTCCATCTCCTCCCGCAGCGCCCTCATGTCGTTGTACGCGGCCTTATACTCGTCAAGCTCCCCGCCGCACCCACCGAAGCCGTCCAGATAGGCAAGGTGCCACCGCTCGTTGGTGAGCCGCTGGCCGTCCCCCTGCCCGTGGATGTCGATGAGGCTCAGGCCCAGCTCCCGGAGCTGGACCGCCGAAACAGGGACCCCGTTGACCCGGCAGGCGCTCTTCCCGTCCTCGGAGATGCGCCGGGTGAGCACCAGCTCCCCGTCGTACTCCACGCCGTTCTCCTGGCACCACCCGGCCACGTCCGCGCCGGTAAAGGAGGCGGTGACCAGGGCGCTCTTCGCCCCGGTGCGCACCAGCTCCCGGCTGGTCCGCCAGCCCAGGGACGCCTCCAGCGAGTCGATGACGATGGACTTGCCCGCGCCCGTCTCGCCGGTGAGCACGTTGAGGCCGGGACCAAACTCGATGTCGGCCCGCTCGACCACCGCGATATTCTCGATGTGAAGAAGTGAAAGCACTTACGTCGCCTCCTGGGCCGAAAGGCCCCTCAAAGGTGTCCGCCCCCGGCGGAGGGAATGGTAAATCAAACTACCTCTTTGGCTCCCTTTGATAAAGGGAGCTGTCACGCGCCAGCGTGACTGAGGGTTCACCGTTACGGGACCGCTTCATCATCGGGTTCGCCCCCACGGGACCTCTCTATCGTCGTTTTAACCCTCAGTCTCGCTTCGCTCGACAGCTCCCTTCCCGCTTCGCGGCAAGGGCGCCATTTGGGTGCGCGGAACGGAGCTGGTGCAAAATCGGTTTTCCCACCTCATCCGTCGCCTCCGGCGACACCTTCCCCGCCCTGCGGGGAAGGCATTTTCCATAAAACAGCCGCGCCCTCTTCAAGGCGCTCCTCCGGGGGTGTGTCCAGCAGGGGGCCCGCAGGCCCCCTAAGCTGGTCGTTTTTAAAAGGGGGTCCAAGGGGGAAAAATCGAAAGCCCCCCGCTGGTTCCTTTTTCTCCTTTGTTACTTTCTCTCTTTTTGGGAACCCAAAAAGAGGAAAGTAAATGCCCGCCGGGCCTCCCCGGCGCTCCCCGCCCACCGGGCGGACACCTCTTGCCGTGCTCACGGCAAACCCCCCGCCGTGCTCACGGCAAACCCCCCGCCGTGCTCACGGCGCTCTTACAGCAGCTTCCTTATCCGGCGGACAAGCTCCTCCGCCGCGTCGTCGTCCCGCATCGCCAGAAAGGCGGTGTCGTCCCCGGCGATGGTGCCCACCAGGGTGCGGATGGACATCTTGTCGATGGCCGCGCAGGCGGCGGAGGCCAGGCCCGGCAGGGTCTTGATGACCACCAAATTCTGCGCCCGGTCCACGCCGGTGACGCACTGGGCGAAGATGGCCCGCAGGCGCGCCTCCGTGTCCACGGCCCGCTCCCGCGGCAGGACGTAGCGGGTCCTGCCCTGGCTGGTGCGCTCCCGCGTCAGCCGCAGCGCCTTGATGTCCCGCGAGAGGGTGGCCTGGGCGGCGTGTATGCCCTCCCGCTCCAGGGCCTCCATCAGCTCTGCCTGGGTCGCCACAGGGCGTTTTGAGACGATCTCCACGATCTTCTCCTGTCGTTCGTTCATCAGAGACTCTCCCCCAGCTTACTGCTGACCTTCTCATAAAAGCTCCTGCCCGTGAGCCGCACCAGCCTTGTGACGGTGGCGGATTTTCTCACCTCAATGCGGTCCAGATCGCAAAGGGGCACGCTCTCGCCGCCGTCCACGCTCAGGTAGGCGCTCCTGCTGCCCAGGTGCTGAAGCTCCACGGTGACGGTGCGCTCCGGGGACAGCACGTAGCTCCTGGCGCTGAGCATATGGGGACACACGGGCGTCACGATGAGGTTTTGCGCCGTAGGCTCCACCACCGGCCCGCCGGCGGACAGGGAGTAGGCGGTGGACCCGGTGGGCGTGGAGACGATGACCCCGTCCCCGTCAAAGCCCATGATGCGCCGCCCGTCGCCGTAGACGTTCACGCCCACCACGCGGGACACGCCGCCCACCACGGCCTCGTTCAGGGCGAAATCCCGGTGGATGGCCGCGCCCTCCCGGAACACGGTCACGTCCGCCATCATCCGCTCCTCGCAGGTAAACTTCCCCTCGAACACCGAGCGGACAAGCTCCGTCTCCCCGGCCTCCAGCTCCGCCATGAAGCCCTTGTGGCCCAGGTTGATGCCCAGGATGGGGATGTCCGTCCCTGTGAGCGCCCTGGCGGCGCGGAGGATGGCCCCGTCCCCCCCGAAGGTGACGGCCAGCTCCGCGCCGGGGATCAGCTCCTCCAGCGTACAGGGCAGGTCCCCCACGGCGCAGGATACGCCCAGCTCCCCTGCGGTCTTTTGGACCAGGCGGAGGGTCCTTAATTCAGGGTCCCGTTTGGGATTTGCGAAAAGAATGACCTTTTTCATCCTTACCCCTTCAAAACCTCATGGGATTCGGCCACCACCGCCCGCACGTCGGCCTTCAGCCCGCAGGGGGCGCTTACCAGGTGGCCCAGATATTCGATATTTCCCTCCGGCCCCCGGATGGGGGACCAGGTCAAATTCTCCACATAAAACCCGGCGCTTGCGGCGTTTTCAAGGAACGCCTCCAGCACCTCCACGTGGGTCTCCGGCTCCCGGACGACCCCCTTCTTGCCCACCTTCTCACGCCCGGCCTCAAACTGGGGCTTCACAAGGCAGAACACCTCCCCGTCCTCCGTGAGCACCCGCCGCACGGCGGGCAGGATCAGGGAGAGGGAGATGAAGCTCACGTCCACGGAGGCGAAGTCCGGCCTCTCCGGGAACTGCTCAGGGGTCAGATACCGGGCGTTGGTGCGCTCCATCACCACGACCCTGGGGTCGCTGCGCACGCTCCAGGCGAGCTGCCCGTAGCCCACGTCCACGGCGTACACCTTCCGCGCCCCCCGCTGGAGCATAAGGTCCGTAAACCCCCCTGTGGAGGCCCCGCAGTCCAGGCACACCCGGCCCTCCGGGCTTCCCCCGAAAAAGTCCAGCGCCCGTTCCAGCTTGTACCCGCCCCGGGAGACGTATTTCAGCCCGCCTCCCCGGACCTCGATGGGTACGTCGCCGTCATAGGCCGTCCCCGGCTTATCGGACCGCTGGCCGTTTACAAAGACCTCCCCGGCCATGATCACGGCCCTGGCCTTCTCCCGGCTCTCCGCCAGTCCCCGCTCCACCAAAAGCAGGTCAAGTCTCGTCTTTGCCATCTGCGTCCCCCGTATCGGAAATGCTCCCCAAATTCGCCACGACGGCCTCCGCCACGCTCCCGGCGTCGATGCCGCACAGCCGCCGCAGCTCCTCCACGCTGCCGTGGGGGATGAAGCGGTCGCCCAGATTCTTTAAGATCAGCGCCCTCAGCGGAACGCCCCGCCCCTCAAGGGCCGCCGCCAGCTGCTGGCCGATACAGCCCTCCGCCACGGCCTCCTCCAGCACCAAGAGCCGTCCCGTGCGCCGGACCGAATCCTCCACAAGGCCCAGGTCCAGGGGCTTGATGCGCCCAAGCTTGATAAGGTCCACAAAAATGCCCCGCTCCCGGAGCGTCTCCGCCGCCTCCAGGGCGGTGTTGACGCTGATGCCGTAGGTGACCAGGGTGAAGCCGCCGCCCTCCCGGAGCCTCACCGCCGGGGCGGCGCCCCCTGCGGTGTACCTCCCCTCCGCCCCCTTGGGGTAGCGGACGGCCACAGGCCCCGCCTCCTCCTGAACGGCGCGGCGGAGCATATCCCGCAGCTCGGCAAAGCTGGCCGGGGACCACACAGTCATGTGGGGCATGGAGGTGAGGAAGCTCACGTCCATGGACCCCTGATGGGTCTCCCCGTCCTCGCCGGAGAGGCCCGCCCGGTCCACCGCCAGCACCACGTGCTCGTTCCCCAGGCAGACATCCTGGAGGAGCATATCGTAGCTCCTCTGCAAAAAGGTGGAGTACACCGCAAAGACGGGGACGCACCCCTGGTGCGCCGCGCCGCCGGCCATGGAGGCCGCGTGGCCCTCGCAGATGCCCACGTCAAAAAACCGCCGGGGGTATGTCCGGGCAAATTCCGTCAGCCCCGTGCCGGAGGGCATGGCGGCGGTGACGGCAAGGACGCGCCCGTCCTCCCCCGCCAGGCGGCACAGCTCCTCCCCGAACACGGCGGAGAAGCACTCGCCGGAGGCGGGGATCACGCCGGTCTCCGGGTCGAAGCTCTTCACCCCGTGGAAAGCGTCGGGGTTCGCCTCGGCAAACTGGTAGCCCTTTCCTTTTTTTGTGATGACGTGTACCAGTGCCGGTCCCTGGGTGTCCCGCGCGATCTTCAGGGCCGCCGTCAGCTGCTTGAGGTTGTGCCCGTCCACCGGCCCTATGTAGGTGAAGCCCATGTCCTCAAACATGGAGCAGTTGAAAATGGCCTCCTTCACCGCCTGCTTGAGCCTGTGGGAGACGTTGTAGAGCCACTGGCCGCCGGGGAAACGCTTCGTGAAGCGCCTGTACCAGTTTTTAAAGGCGATGTACCCGTGGCGCAGGCGCTTCCGGGCCAGATACCGGGCCATCGCGCCCACATTCTCGTTGATGGACATACCGTTGTCGTTGAGAATGACGATCAAGGGTTCGTCGCTGTCCCCGGCGTCGCAAAGCCCCTCGTAAGTGAGGCCGCCGGTCAGCGCCCCGTCGCCCACCACGGCGATGACGTTGTAGGTCTCCCCCAGCAGGGTGCGGGCACGCGCCATCCCCAGGGCCGTGGAGACGGCGGAGGAGGCGTGCCCCGCCACAAAGGCGTCGTGTACCGACTCCGCCGGCTTGGGAAAACCCGACAGCCCCCCCAGGGCGCGCAGGGAGCCGAACTGCTCCCGCCGCCCCGTCAAGATCTTGTGGACGTAGCTCTGATGCCCCACGTCGAAAAGGAGCCTGTCCCTGGAGGTGTCAAATACCCGGTGGATCGCCACCGTCAGCTCCACCACGCCGAGATTGGAGGAGAGGTGACCCCCGGTTTTTGACGTGGACTCCACCAAAAAGGCGCGCACCTCCCGGCAAAGCTCCGAAAGCTCCGCCTCTCCCAGTTTTTTTATGTCCTCCGGGGAGGATATGGTCTCAAGTATGCTCACAAAAAAACTCCGTTATTTTTTCTTCTTCAGATGGGGCAGGAAGGACATGAGCTTTCCCACCGCGAAGATGATCTGTGTGTTTTTGTTGATGGCGATGGTCTTGCCCACGGCCTTGCCTCCGATGGTGAGGCCCGACACCACCCCCGTCACCAGCAGGGACATCACCACCATGCTCACGTCAAGGTCCCTGGTGAGGTTCCCGGCGATGGCGGCGGCCGTGGCGCCTGAGATGATCCCGGAGATGTCGCCCACCACGTCGTTGCAGATGGAGCTGACGCGGTCGGACTTGCGCAGGAGCTTCAGCGCCTCCCTGGCGCCCCGCTCCTTGTGGGAGGCCATGGCGTGAAACGGCGTCTCCGTGGCGGAGGTGACCGCCACGCCGATGACGTCGAAGACGACGCCCAGGGCGATAAAGGCCAGCAGCAGCACAAACGCCACCACGTACCCCGCCCCGTCCAGGATCTCCGAGGACACAAAGGAGAACGTCACGGACATGGTCAGCGAAATAAGGACGATTTCAACGATCCACCTGATGTTTGACTTTCGCTTCATACAAAACCCTTTTTAAAAAAACTTGCCGCTCCGCGGCAATTTCTGTTCCATATTCCCGATTTAAAAAATCTAATATCCAATATTTTTTTCAAGCACCTGTGCCTTGAAAAAAATCCCTCGCACGTTCCCCTGTTTTAAAAATCAAATATTCCTTTTTTCACAAATCACGAGCCCAACGCAGTGGGTCGTGATTTGAAAGGAGGAGTGAAGCCAGCGTGTGAGCCGTGGGGCGGGAGCTGAAAGCTTTCGCCCTGCGGCGAGGAACGCGGCTTCCACGACGACGCAGCGGCGGCGAACAGGATTAATCTTGCGGCTTAGGTCGGGTCGGTTTTCCCCCGGCGCTGCCTTCCGTTGCCGTGAAGGCGGTTTCCCATTAAAGCTCCGTTCCGGCCGTTGCCCTGCCGGCCACCCGATCGCCACTGAGACCGCACTGCAATCCCCTGTTCGCCCGTCTGACAGCCTAGATGTTTTCCATGACGAAGCAAACTGTCTCTTTAGCCTCTTTTGCAGGAAATATTTCAAGAGGATATCGCACAGCGCCCTGGCCGGGGCGCTGTGCGCGTAGCTCCCCTATCCGCAAGACCCACTCAAGGCAGGCTACTCTGCACACAGCACAGGTTGAGTCAATAAGTCTCTTCCATTAAGTCGCACCGCAATACAGGTTTAAACCCCGGGACGTAATCAGGTCGCGTACCGCGAAAGGGAGTACGCCTGACCACGAAGCCGGGTCTCCACACCAGCAGGGTCGGGGCCGTCATGCCATTGGCGGTCGCCCTGAAGATGCAGACGCAATTTGCGCCTCCCTCCAGCACCCACCCGGAACTGGGCGTTCCAAGCAGACACAAGAGGCTTCAACGATGTGCCCTTCAAAGGATTTTTAGGCCCTTCTTAGGAGACATCCGCTTCGACTAGGATACTGCGCCGCTGAGCTTTCATTATACAATATCCCCGCGCCGTTTTCAATAGGGCAAAACGAGAATTTTCCGTGAACAGCCCGCTTCAGGACCTTCTTTCCGCCAGCCTGTCGGCCAGCTCCTCAAAAAACGCCGTGTCCGGGAACGCCCCGCGCACCGCGCTTTTCGCCCTTTGGGTCTCGCGCCTCACCACGGCCTCCGCCGCCTCCACCCCCAGGAGGGAGGCGTAGGTGGGCTTGCTGTTGGCCTCGTCCGAGCCGATGGGCTTGCCAAGCTCGGCCTCGGTGGAGATGATGTCCAGGATGTCGTCCCGGATCTGGAAGGCCCTGGCCAGATGGAGGCCGTACGCCTCGGCGGCGCTTCTGGCCCCGCCGTCCCCGCCTGCGGCGATGACGCCCAGGACGCAGGCCGCCCGGAGCATCGCCCCGGTCTTCAGGTCGTTGATGAGGGTAAGGCCCGCCTCGGAGCGGTCGGACTCCTCCGCCGTGTCCAGCTCCTGCCCGCCGCACATCCCGTTCAGCCCCGCGCAGGAGGCCAGGTACGCCGCGGCGGCCACCGTCCTCTCCGGCGGGAAGGGGGCCGACAGCGCCGTCTCAAAGGCCGCCGCCTGGAGGGCGTCCCCGGCCACCACGGCCCTGCCCGCGCCGAAGACCCGGTGGTTGGTGGGCTTGCCCCGGCGCAGGTCATCGTTGTCCATCTCCGGCAGGTCGTCGTGGATGAGGGAGTAGGTGTGGATCATCTCGCAGGCCAGCGCCAGGGGCATGGCCTTCTCCATACTCCCCCCGGCGGCCTCGCAGAACTTCAGCGTCAGGATGGGCCGGATCCGCTTCCCCCCTGCCAGCAGGGAGTAGCGCATAGCCTGGGAGAGCCTCCTGTAGGGCTTATCGCCTGTAAAGCACCTTTCAAGCTCCGTCTCGACCTTCGCTCTGAGATACGTAAGCTCTCTTTCAAGCTCCATCACTCTTCCTCCGTGAAGGGGCGCTCCTCCGGCTCCCCGCCGGCGCCCCGCTGGAGCTTGACCACCTTCTGCTCCGCCTCGTCCAGCACCTTGCCGCAGGCGCGGATGAGGCCCGTCCCCTCCTCAAAGAGGGCCAGCGCCTCCTCCAGGGGCCTGTCGCCCCGCTCCAGCGTCTTGACGATCTCGTCAAGGCGCGCCACGGATTGCTCAAAGGTCAGTTTCTTTGCGGCCATAGTCTCCTCCTTTTCTCCCGCCTCTCCGGCAGTCTCAACGCCCGCGCCTCACTTGACGACGCAGTCTATCTCGTCCTTTCGGAGCCTGAGCTTCACCTCGTCTCCGCTTTGGACGTCCTCACCGCTCCTGATGACCCGTCCGTCCGCCCGCTGGGCGATGGCGTAGCCCCGCCCCAGGACCTTCAGCGGACTCATGGCGTCCAGCCTCGCGGCCCGGTCGGTGTACCCCCGCCGCGCCTGGGCCAGCGCCGCGGACATCATGGACGCCAGCCTCTCGCTCTTCACATCCAGGGTCTGGCGGCACAGGTCCACGTAGTTTTTCGGGTCCTGGAGCACCCGGCGGGAGGCGTAGCCCGAAAGCCTCTCCCGCTCCCGCTCCACCCGCTTTTCCAGCGCCCCCGACGCGCGGGCGGCCAGGTCCCGCACCGTCTCCGACAGCTCCCGGATGTCCGGGGACACAAGCTCGGCGGCGTTGGAGGGGGTGGCGGCGCGCACGTCCGCCACGAAATCGGCGATGGTGAAGTCCGGCTCGTGTCCCACGCCGGAGACCACCGGGATGGGGCAGTCATAGATGGCCCTGGCCACCCGCTCGTCGTTGAAGCACCACAGGTCCTCCATGCTCCCGCCGCCCCGGCCCACGATGAGCACGTCGGCCACGTCGTATTTCCCCGCGTATCTCACCGCCGCCGCGATCTCAGCCGCGGCCTCCTCCCCCTGCACCCGCACGGGGAGAAGGAGCACCTTCGCCGCCGGCCAGCGTTTTCTCAGCACCCGGATGATGTCGTGTACCGCCGCCCCGGCGGAGCTGGTGACCACGCCCACCCGCATGGGGAACGGCGGCAGGGGCTTTTTGTGGGCCTCGTCGAAAAGGCCCTCCCTGTATAGCTTCTCCCGCAGCTGTTCAAAGGCCATCTGCAGGTCCCCCACCCCGTCGGGGGTGAGGGCGTTGACATAGAGCTGGTACACCCCGTCCCTGGGGTACACCGACACGCGCCCGAAGGCGATGACCTTCATGCCATCGCCGGGCCTGAAGCGCAGGCGCGCGGCGGCGGAGCGGAACAGGACGCACCGAAGCGCCCCGCCCGCGTCCTTCATGGTGAAGTAGTGGTGCCCGGAGGGGTAGACCTTGTAGTTGGAAAGCTCCCCGCGAATGTAAATCTTCTCAAGGCGCGGCATGGAGTCAAAGACGTTTTTCAGGTACTCGTTAAGCTCCGTCACCGTCATGACGTTTCGGTCATCCAAGGGCGTTCACCGCCCTCCAGGTGAGGATGGCCGTCCCCATGGCGTTGTCCGTGGAATAGCGGGGCTCGGCGAAGATCCCCTCCGGCGTCAGCTCCCGCAGGAGGGAGTTGGAGGCCACGCCCCCGGAATAGAGCACCGGCAGGTCCCCGAAGCGGCGTTTCGCCTCCTCCGTGGCCTGGTGGACGGCGCGGACCACCGAGCAGAGGGAGAAATACGCGATCTCCCCGTCCGGCTCGCCCCGCTCACGCATCTCCTTCATCTTGTGCTCCACGCCTGAGAGGGAGAAGTGGCAGCCGTCCTTTTTGGGGAGGTACGACTTTCTCTCCGCCGCCTCCCCGGAGAGCTTGTCCAGCGCCCGCCCGGCGGGGAACGGGAGGCCCAAAAGCTGGCCCGTGCGGTCGATGAGCTGTCCGGCGGACACGTCCCTGGTCCCGCCCACGATCTCACAGCGCACCGCCACCCCCTCCGGCCGGACGAGCAGCAGCTCCGTGGTGCCCCCGGACAGGTGCCACGCCAGGTGGGGCGTCTCCAGAAGCTCCATATGCCCCGCCGACCAGGCGGCGGCGGCGATGTGCCCCTGCTGGTGGGAGAAGCCGAAATACGGGACCTTCAAAAAATGCGAAAGCGCCCGTGCCTGGGCCACCCCGGCCAGGAAGCAGGGCATATACGAACCTTGCGTCTCCCGCGGAGTCTCCGAGGCCCCCACGGCGGCGATCTGCCCGTCAAAGGGGAGGCTGTCCACGATCTGGGGGAGCCTTCGGACATGGGAAAAGAGGGCGTCCGACTGGCGAAGGCCCAGCTCTCCGGGCTTTACGTCCAGCAGACGTCCCGCGTTGACGCCCCCCTCCCCGTCAAAGAAGGCGCAGGAGGTGGTGTAATTGGATGTGTCAAAGGCAACGGCTATACTACTCATTTCAGACTCTCAAAAATCGGTCAATTTTTTTGCGGCGGCGTGTACGTCGCAAAAAATTCCTTTTTTCGCCAGTTTATTCCGGCAGCTCTTCCCTCACAAAGGAGCCGAGAACGCCGTTGATGAACGACACCGTCTCCGGCTCGTCGTATTTCTTGGCGATCTCCACCGCCTCGTTGATGGCCGTGCCGTTGGGGATGTGGGGCATATACATGATCTCGTACATGGCCGTCTTGAGGACGGCCAGCGCCGTCCGGGAGATGCGGCCGAATTTCCACCCTCTTGCGTACTTGGCCACATACCCGTCAAGCTCCGCCGCGTGTTCTCCGATGCCCAGCACCAGCTCCTCGATATACTCCCGGTGGTTGGGCTGGGGCAGCCCCTCAAACAGCTTGTCCTCCCCGGCCAGGGAGGCGTAATACTCCCCGTCAAAGAACTGGTTCAGCACCTCTTTGGCGTCGCACTCGCGGCTTGACAGCTCAAAGCAAAGCCGCACGGCGATCTCTCTCGCTTCCGATCTGTTCATAAAACTCTCTCCGAAAACTCCATACGGGCGGGTCTGAAACCCGCCCCTACAGACAAATATGAATTGGCCCGCCGCTCCATACCGCGCTTATTTCTTAAGGAGGTTGACGCCGGTGATGTGGACGTTGACCTCGGTGACCTTGAAGCCCGTCATGGACTCGATGCCGGCGGCCACGGCCTCCTGCACCTTCTTGCCCACGTTGTTCACGGACACGCCCAGCTTGACGGTCAGCCACAGGTCCACCTTCACCGTCTCGTCCTCGACGGTGAGGCGAACGCCCTTTGAGAGATTCTTCTTGCCCAGAAGCTCGCCCAGGTCCCGTCCGGCGCTGAGCGCCGCCACTCCCTCCGTCTCCAGCGCCGCAGACGCGGCGATGACGGAGATGACCTCCTCGGAGATGTTGATGCTCCCCTTCTCGTCCGGGTGCGTGATGTAATCCTTGTTCTCGCCCATAGCTGCCTCCTTGGTTTTATTATGATCCTCCGGCCGTTCCGGCCCCGCCCTCCCCAAGGGGGCGTCCGCCGCCGGCGGGCATACACTTTCATTTTATTCTAACACACCCGGCAGGAAAAATAAAGCCAATTTCTCAAAAAATCCTTATTTTATCTCCGTGACCCGGAGGGCGTCGGCCTTCATGTCGGTATTGCTGACGATAACGTCGGTGATCTTGGCAGCGCCGGCCTCGTCCAGGCCGCCCTCGCACGCCACGGTGACGCTCACCGAGTCGTCCGTCAGGTACACCACGCAGTCGATAAAGCCCTTGGCCCGGATCAGGTTCTCCAGCTCCGCCTCCTTGACGGCGTACTGGGCCATCCTGGTCATGGCCTGAAGCGCCCCGTCCACCGTCTCCGGGGACGCGCCCTGGGCCTGGGACACCGCCGTCAGGGTGGAGGCCGCCTCGTCCCTGGCCTGGCTGCGCTCCAGCCGCACCTGGGCGAAGTACTCGTCATATTTGCCCGCGTCCGCGCTCTCCCCGTCCCCGGCGGGAGCCTGACCGCCCTGGTCCTCCCCGGACCCGGCGACGGTGTAGTAAAGGCCCGCGTCCCCCTCGTCCGCCGTGTTCCCAAGGCTCACCGCCCCGGCATCTCCCGCCTGGGCGTTCGCCTCCTCCTTCCCGTCCTTCTCCTCCCCGGAGGGATCCCCGGCCTCAAGCCCGGCGGCCTCCTCCACCCTCTTGTTGTACGACCAGTTGAGATAGACGGCGGCGCAGATAAACAGCATCACCGTCAGGATCACCGCGTTTCTTTTCACAGCCTTCATGTTGACCTCCTGCATATCACTTCATCTTCACGATTTTCACGGCTTCCCCGGAAAGCCCCGTGGCGGCCTTCACCGCCTCCAAAAGCTCCAGCTTCACCCTTGGGTCGTCCGCCCCCTGGGCGGCCACCACCGCCCCGCGCCAGCGGGGGTAGACGTAGGAGACCTCCACCGCCTCGCTTCCGCCGCCGGAGCGTTGGACGATGACGGCAGACTCGGTGCTCTCGCTTCTCCCCGTGTCCCCGTTCTCCTCCCCGGAGGAGGTGTAGTCCCGCGCCAGCACCCGTTCCCCGCCGGAGGCGGGAGCCAGCAGGAGCCGGACCTGGCCCGCCCCGTCGATGAGGGAGAGGACCTCCTCCAGCCGGGCCTCCAGGTCCTCCTCCGCCCCCTCTGCGGCGGCGGCAGGGGCCTGGCTCTCCTCCGCGCCGCCGTCGCCGCCGCCCCGCCCCGTGGGCAGGAGCAGCAGCGCCAGTCCCGCCAGCAGGACGATGAGGGGCGCTTTCGCCCCCTTGAGCTTTTCCCACAGAGGGCCTGAAAATTTCTTATGTTCCATCCTGTGTGCTCCAGATCTGTTTTTCCATGCTGATTCCAAGCTCGGCCTCTATGACCCTCGACAACTCACGGCTCTCATCCCCCCTCAGCGCGCACCCGTCCGGGTACCAAAACCCCTCGCCGCTCCATTTGGCCGTGACGGACACGCCGTCAAGCGGTACGCCCAGCGCGGCGGCTTTGTCCAATATATATGCCTCGCACCGGGCCTCTATGATAAATCTTGTCTCGCTTCTGGCCCGCTCCTGGGCGTTTTTTACCGTCTCGTCCGCCTGGGCGCGGTATTGCTCCACGTACATCCCCACGCCCAGGGCGTCCACGTCCCCGCAGATGCCCAGCATGGCCGCCATCATGGCGAAGGCGCACGCCACGCCCACGGCCTTCTTTCCGTTTTTCGGCGTCAGCGCCCTGGCCAGGGCGCACAAAAGCGCCGTGGCCGTGATGGTCAGGACCCACCCCCGCAGAGCGTCCAGCACAGGTCTCTCCCCCTTTCCTCAACCCCCCACGGCCTTGGCCGCGGAGATCACCGATATGGCCAAAATCGCCGCCTCCGTCCCCGCCAGCGCCAGCATCAGCGAGTAGGCCGACGACACGGCGGCGATGAACGACGTCAGGGGCTTGGGGGCCACGGTCCCGGCCAGCAGGGAGGCCGCGGACAAAAGCGCCGCGTTCAGCAGAAGCTTCAGCACAGGCCCGGCGCAGACCGCCGCCACGGCCACCACCCCGGCGGCCCCCGCCACGCCCCGGAGCGCCCCCACCCCGGAGGCCAGCGCGTCGGAGGCGTCGGCCACCATGCCTCCCACCACCGGCAGGAGCGTGGAGATGGCGGTCCGCGTCAGCTTCACCGTCACCGCGTCCGCCGAGGAGGCGATGAGGCTCACGGCGGAGATGTACACCGTGAAGGCCAGCACCGCCGCCGTCAGCGCGTGCTTCACTGCCTTCTGGATAAGCCCCGCCACGCCGCCGCTCCCCCCGAACGCCGCCTGCCCCAGAGACGCCGCCAGGTACATATAGATCAGCGGCACGATGAGCTTTTTCGCCGCCGTCCCCAGGAGGTTCAAAAAGAGCGAGGACGCGGCGTACTTCGCCGCCCCCGTCGCCGCCGCCCCTGTGACGGCGGAGCAGGAGGCCAGCACCGGCAGCAGCATGGTCCCCAGGTCCGTCAGGTCCTCCGTCAACGCCTGGGCCTCCCCCATCAGCGTGGCGAAGCTCCCGGCGGCGCAGGAGGCCACCGCCAAAACGCCGATTAAGTTTACATAATCTATCCCCTGCTCCCGCTCCCCGGCAAGGCCCCCGGCGACGGAGCAGAGCATGGCGGCGGCCAGCACCGCCACCGCCGTAGCCAGGGCGGGGCGGAAGGCGTCCCGGAGGGCGGTCTCCGCCGCCTCCTTCAGCGTCCGCTCCAGCGCCCCGGCCGTATCCGTCCAGGACCCGCCCTCCAGCACCTCCCGCGCCTGTCCCGGAAGGGCCTGGCGCAGCGCGTCCGCGCCGGTGATCTCCTCCGCCTCCTGCCCCGCCGCGGCGGCCAGGGCCGCAGGGGCGCAGGCGGCGGCCAGCAGGAGCGCCGCGGCAAGGGCGGCCAGCCTCCGAAATCCCCTCAGCTTGTCCATAGAAGCTCCCGGATCATGCGGAACACGCCGCGCATCAGCGGGAGGGCGGCATAGAGCGCCCCCGCCGTCCCCGCAAGCTCGCAGGCCGAAGCCGCCGCCCCAAGGCCGGCGTCCCGGCAGAGGTCGGAGGCCACACGCGCGATGAGGGCAATGCCCACGGTCTTCAAAAGCGCCGCCAGGACCGCGTTGGAGACGCCCGCCTCCTCCGCCACGTCCCCCACAAAGGCGGAGATCTCCCGGACGGCGCCCAGGGCGGAGAAGGTGATGACGCACACCGCCGCCAGGGCGATGAGCATGGACATCACGGGGCTGTCCTTTTTGAGCGCCCCCGCGATCAGCGCCGCCGGCACGCACACGGCGGCGGTTTTGATCAAAAGCTCCATGGCGCTGCCGGCAGGCCCACAAGGCCGAAGAGGGACTTGATCAGGTCAAAAAGCGTGGAGATCTCCCGCAGCAGGACCACCAGGACCACCACAAGCCCCGCAATGGTGGTCATCAGCGCCTGCTCGTCCCGCCCGGACCTGCCCAGGAGCAGGTTCAAAACCGCCACCAGGATCCCCACGGCGGCAATTTTAAAAATCAGGTCTACGTTCATTTCCGTCGTCGCCGGCCCGCTCCCGCCCCCCGCCGGGGAGGAGGGACCTGGCCGCTCTCCTTCTCTCCCGCCGCGCTTTTTGGCGGCGGGGACTGTGATGGTGCCGCAGGCGCGGCTGAATGGGCGCTCCAGGCGGCCCTCAAAGCAGGAGGATCACCGCGAAAAGCCCCGACGCCAGCCCGAAAAAGGCGTGGAGCTTCCAGTCCCGGTCCCGCTCCGTCTCCGCCTGGCGGAGGGCGGCCTCCAGCCTCCCTCTGGCCCGGCTGATGGCCTGGGCCTGTTCGCCCACGTCGTAGCGGCCCAAAGAGAGGCCCAGGCTCGTCAGCGTCTCCGCCTCCTCCGGCCTCAGACGCAGCTCGCGGCTCTTCTCCACCGCCATGCGCCAGATGGCGGAAAAGGAACAGCGGCCCAGGGCCGCCAGCCCCCCGAAGGCCCTCCGATAGAGGCCCCGGACGCAAACCGGGGCCTCCCTGGAGAGCATATCCAGCACCTCCCGCATGGTGGCCATGCGGGTGCAGATCTCACTCTCCATCAGCTGGAGGGAGATCACCAGCGCCTCCAGCACCTTCACCCTCCGGCGCAGAGCCGCCACGCCCAGCGCCCCCATGGAGCCTGTGGCCAGGATCACCAGCGCCGCTCCCAGAAGCCTCATTTTCCACGCCTCCCGCTGTCTACCGTATACTCCCTGCGCCCGTTGCGGACGCGGATGGTCACAATGTTCTCAAAGACGTTCCCGCACAGCATATCCCGGTAAAGGGGGCGGGCCGTCAGGTCCTCCAAGTCTGAGGCGTGGGCGGTGGCAAGGAGCGCCACGCCGCAGTTGCGCGCCCGCTCCACCGCCGCCACGTCCTCCGGGTCCGTGATCTCGTCCAGGGCGATGACCTGGGGGTTCATGGAGCGCAGCACCGTCAGGACGGCCCTGGCCTTGGGGCAGGCGTCTAAAACGTCCGTCCGCTCGCCCACGTCCAGCTGGGGCCGCCCCTCCCACAGGCCCGCGATCTCCCCCCGCTCGTCGCACAGCGCCACGCGAAGGCCGGGCCGGGCGGGGCCGGAGGTGGAGAGCTTTCTCACCAGCTCCCGCAGCAGCGTGGTCTTCCCCCCGCCGGGCGGGGCGATGATCAGCGTGGAGCGAAACCGCCCCTCCCGCCAAAGCCCCGGCAGCAGCCCATCCGCCACGCCCCGCTTCTCCCGGGCGATCCTCACCGCGGCGGAGGAGTAGGCGCTGTAGCCCGCCATCTGTCCCTCATCGAGATAGACGCTCCCGCACAGGCCGATGCGGCAGCCGCCCCGGCAGGATATGTAGCCGTTTTGCAGCTCCCGCCGGCTCGACTGGACCGACGCCCCCGTGGCGATCTCCACCAAAAGCTCCAGCTCCCGCCGGGTGACGCTCTCCGCCCCCAGCTCCCGCTCCCCCTGGGGCAGCAGCACGCTCAGGGGCCTGCCCACCCGGAGCCGCAGCTCCTCCGCCGCCGCCCTGTCGTGGACGGGAAGCTCCCTGGCCCTCTCCCGGAGGGCGTGGGGCAGCAGCAGGACCGCCGCATCGTACCGGGCCGCCTGCATATCCATGTCCGTCATAAGCCCGCCTCCTTTGTGATGCTCCAGTCTATGCGCCGCGGCGGGGGTTTATACGGAAAATTCCTTTTAAAGTGGTACAAGCTTACTTTACCACAAAACCGTCGTATTGTCAAGTAGTATTTAAGTATAAATAATTAATATATTATTAAGATTCCTTTTCTTTCAGCCGGAAAGATTTTTTGTCCGCCGCCCTTGTAACCGTCCTCCTGATTTGATATAATAGGGGGAAAGCGGGGGGCGGCGGGCCTTCCGCGCAAATCCACGCGGTTTTTTGAGGTGCGGACATGGTTATTGAGACGGCCTGCGAAGAGGAGACGGCGGACGCCGGGGCGGAGCTTGCCCAGGCGCTGAGGCCCGGCGACGTGCTGGCCTTCCATGGGGACCTGGGGGCGGGCAAGACGGCCTTCATCCGCGGCGTCGCCCGTGGGCTGGGCATCGAGGCGCGGGTCTCCTCCCCCACCTTCACCATCGTCAACGAGTACCCCGGACGGGTCCCCCTTTTCCACTTCGATATGTACCGGCTGGCCTCCTCTGAGGAGCTTTTCGAGATCGGCTGGGAGGACTACCTGGAGCGGGGCGGCGTGTGCTGTGTGGAGTGGACGGAGAATGTGGAGGACGCCATGCCGGAGGACGCCGTTCACGTGCGCATTGAGAAAACCGGCGAGAGGACCCGCAAAATCGTCGTCACGGGAGGCGGTCGTTTTTGAGAATACTGGCTATTGAATCCTCCGCCAGGGCCGCCAGCGTCGCCCTCACGGAGGACGGCGCGCTGGTCTCCCAGTTCTTTCAGGCCAGCGGCCTCACCCACTCGCGGACGCTCCTGAAAATGGCCCAGGAGCTGCTCTCAAGCCTTGATATGACCGTCTCGGACGTGGACGCGGTGGCGGTGGCCAAAGGACCCGGCTCCTTCACCGGCGTGCGCATCGGCGTGGCGGCGGCCAAGGGCCTGTGCTGGGGCGCGGACAAGCCCTGCATCGGCGTCTCCACCTTAGAGGCCATGGCCTATCACGGCGCGGGGCGCGGGGGGGAGATCGTCTGCCCCGCCATGGACGCCCGGAGGGGCCAGATCTACAACGCGCTCTTTCGGTTTGAGGGGGAGACCCCCCTGCGCCTCACCCAGGACCGGGCCATCTCCCTGGACGAGCTGGCCGCAGAGGCAAAAAAAGAAAAAATTCCGTATTTTTTTGTTGGAGACGGCGCGAAACTGTGCTATAATAGATTCCTGGCGGAGAGTCTGCCCGCCCGCCTGGCCCCGGAACCGCTGCTTTTGCAGACCGCCTGGGGCGTCGCCAGGGCCGCCCAGGGCCGGACCCCGGAGCCGGCGGACGACCTGACGCCCAACTACCTCCGCCTCTCCCAGGCGGAGCGCGAGCGGTTGGAAAAGCTGAAAGATCAATAAAATATTAAAAATCATCACTACACAAACGGAGGAACCCATCATGGCAGAGCTTCATGTACTCGACCACCCCCTCATCCATCACAAGCTGTCCATCCTTCGGGACAAGGACACAGGCGTCAAGGAATTTCGTGAGATCGTAGCGGAGATCTCCACCCTCATGTGCTACGAGGCCACACGCGGCCTCCCCACCGTGGAGACCACCGTGGAGACGCCTGTGGGCACCGCCCGCGTGCGCACTCTGGGCGACCAGAAGATCACCATCGTCCCCATCCTGCGCGCGGGACTTGGCATGGTGGACCCCATGCTCAAGCTCCTGCCCTCCGCCCGCGTGGGCCACATCGGCCTCTTCCGCGACCCGGACACCCACGAGCCTATCAAGTACTACTGCAAGATGCCTGACGACATCGCCGAAAGCTCCGTCATCATCGTGGACCCCATGCTGGCCACCGGCGGCTCCGCCTCTGCGGCCATCAACTTCATCAAGGAGTACGGCTGCAAGGACATCACCTTAGTGGACATCATCGCCGCCCCGGAGGGCGTGGCCGTCATCCGCCGCGACCACCCGGACGTGGACATCTACGTGGCCGCCGTGGACGAGAAGCTCAACGACCACGCCTACATCGTCCCCGGCCTTGGCGACGCGGGCGACCGCATCTTCGGGACGAAATAAGGGGACGGCGTTCCTCTCTCCCCTGTGAGCGCGGCGGCCGGACCGTTTCCAAAAAACCTATAAAAAATCCGTGAATTTGCAAAATTCACGGATTTTTTCTGCCTGTTCCCCTCTGCCGGGGCGCGGGCCTTTTTTGCAAACCGCGTCACAGCGTCGCCGTCAGGCCCAGGGTCAGGATACCCTCGTTCTCGGCGTAGATGTCGGGGAGCTGGGAAAGGGGCAGCGGGGCGGTCCCCACCCCGGCCTCGATGGTGTAGCCGGGCCGGTCATAGTCCTGGATGAACCAGTCCTTGTAGCCGGCGTAACCGCTGGCCGTGGGCGTCAGCTCCACCGCGTAGCCGCTGACAGCCGCGAACCGCCGGGCGATCTCATAGGAATCCGGCGGGAGGTAGTCTAAATATTTCCAATAAATGACTCTCCCCTGGGTGTGATAGGAGAGGGTGAGGGTGAAATCGTGCTTCCTGGTGAGGTTGTAGGCGGCGCGGCTCTCCGGGATCTCCAGGGGCGCGGCCCCCACATAATCTCGCGGCGCCGGGGTAACATACCCCTGTGCGAACTTGATCTCCCGCGCCTCGTTCCACCCGGCGGGATATTGGAGGTTGGGGTCCACGCCGTTGATGTTGGCCTTCCAGCCGCCGGGGAAGGCGATGGCGGGATAGTCCGCCCCGATCTGGCGGGCGCGCTCGAAATACGGCCCGTCCTCCAACTCCCCGGTCACCAGCGCCACGCCGTCGGGGTTGACCATGGGCATCATATATAAGGTGGTCACCTCAAAAAGGCTCCGGGCGCTCTGCCCGAACACCGTGGACCCCAGGGCGTAGCTTTTTGCGTATTTTTCCAGAAATTTCATCAAAAGCGGGCTGGTGATCCACTCGTTGGCGTGGTGGGCGGCGTTATAGAAGACCTGGTTTGACCCGCTGCCCATGGTCAAAAGGTGGAGACGCCGCCCCATGACGCTGCTCCCCGCGGCGGAGGCCCTGATGAAGGGGTAGCGGGCCGCCAGGCCCCGGACGCACAGGTCCAGGTACGCGGGCGTGAAGGCCACCTCCCCGGAGACCACGTCGAAGGGGCGCGGCACCGTCAGGCGCGTGCCCACCCCAAGGCGCAGCGGGTCCAGGCCGGGGTTGGCGGTCTCCAGCGCCAGCACCGTGGAGCCGTAGGCCCTGGCAAGGGAGTAGAGCGTGTCGCCGGGGCGGACGGTGCGGAAAAAATACCCGGTGAGCCAGCTCTCCAGCGAGGCCCAGGTGAGCGGCCCCGCCACGCCGTCCGGGGCCAGCCCAAAGGCGTTTTGATACGCCCTGAGCGAAGCGTAGGTGCGCGGGCCGAAGGCCCCGTCGATGCTCCCGCTGTAGAAGCCCGCCCTGGTCAGCGCCAGCTGCAAAAGCTGTACAAACGGCCCCCGCGCGCCCTGTCTCAGGATCTTATAGTCAGCCATACAGACCTCCCGATTCTTTATTCTCCCCCTATCCTATGCGTTTTCATTTTGGAAAAGTCCGGCCATGCGTTTTTCTGAAGCGGACGCAAATCATTCCCCCGCCGGAGCGCGAAAGCCGCGGGGAAAGCGGAAAGTGAATATCCGCCAGTCCAAAAGCGAAAACTATTGCTACGCCGCTTCCCACGTCCGCGGGACATAGTAAGGGAGGGCCGTGAAGGGCCTTAAATTCATGGGGAGCAGGGGTAGAAAATGGAAGCTTTACAAATCAAGAAACGGGCGGCGGGGCTTGCGGTCTCGGCCATCGCCGCTTTTTTAGTCTCCACCGCCGCGTGGGCGGCGGAGCCGGGCGCAGCCCTTGTGCCCGTGGGCGAGGCCGTGGGGATCTCCGTCAGGACCAGGGGCGTGATGGTCTCGGAGCTGTCGGAGTTTGAGACAGAGGCCGGCCGCGTCTCCCCCGCCAGGGACGCGGGCCTCATGCCGGGGGACGTGATCACCGCCATCGACGGCGTGGAGTTCGACTCCGCCGCCGGGATGAGCGAGCTGGTGGACAGGGCCGGGGAAACGGTGACCGTCACCTATACCCGCGGGGAGGAGACCCGCCAGGCGGCGCTCTCCCCTTATCGGGACGGCGGCGGGGCGTACCTGGGCGTCTGGGTGCGCGACTCCCTCACGGGCATCGGCACCGTCACCTATTATGACCCGGACAGCGGCGAATACGGCGCGCTGGGCCACTCCATCGCCGACTCCGTCTCCGGCGCAGCCGTGCCGTTGGGCGAGGGCCAGATCTTGGAGGCGGAGGTGACAGGCGTGACAAAGAGCCGCGCCGGGTCCCCCGGACAGCTGGGCGGGCGCTTCGACTTCTCCCACGTGCTGGGGACCATCGACGAAAACTGCGGCGTGGGCATCTTCGGGAAGACGGAGGGCGCGCTCTGCGGCTACGAGGCCGTCCCCACCGCCGCCTCCTCGGAGGTGAAGCCGGGAAAGGCCCAGATCATCTCCGACGCCTCCGGGACCCGGCGGACGTATGACGTGGAGATCACCCGCGTCTACCGGGGCAACGACGACGGGCGGGACCTGATGCTGAAGGTCACCGACCCCGACCTTCTCGCCCTCACCGGCGGCATCGTCCAGGGTATGTCCGGCAGTCCCATTTTGCAAAACGGCAAGCTCATCGGCGCCGTCACCCACGTCCTGATCAACAACCCGGAAAAGGGCTACGGCGTGTTCCTTGAGAATATGCTCTCGTCACGCTGACGTGAAAAGCTTCCGATGCGAAAAATGTCGCATTCGGAAGCTTTTTATGTTAACACAATATTTAGTGGGGGTTTATCAGTGAAAACCACTAAAAAGTTAGAAATACGGCGGAAAGTTTTCTAAAAATTGTAAATTTGCTCTTGCAAAGTTTGTCCTGATATGGTAAATTATTCCTATCAAGAGAGAAATCAATAAGAACGTGGAGGATTTACCAATGGACGAAAAGATCACAGTTCTCATAGCCGATCAGAGCGAGGATTTCCGCTCGCTCCTGTCGGAGGCGTTGTCCAGGGAGGCGGACATGGAGGTGGTGGGGAGCACCGGCAGCGGGCTTGAAGCGATGGAGCTGATCGCCGCCCGGCATCCCAGGCTCCTGCTCACCGACGTGGCGCTCACCGGCCTTGACGGGCTTGGGCTTATCGAACGGCTCTCGGAGCTCCCGGAGGAGCGCCGCCCGGTGGCCGTCATCCTCTCAAGCTTCACCAACGATCGGATGCTCACCTCCGCCTCCATGGCGGGCGCGGCGTACTTCATGCAAAAGCCCTGCGACCTCACCTGCCTGGAGGCGCGGATACGGATGCTCTGCCGTGAGCGGCCCGGCTCTGTGCGGCGGGAGCTTACCGTCTCCCGCGACCCGGAGCTGGAGACCGTGGTGACGGAGATCATCCACGAGATTGGCATTCCCGCCCACATCAAGGGCTACCAGTATCTGCGGGAGGCCATTTTGCGCACCGTGGAGGACATGGACATCATCAACGCCGTCACGAAGGTCCTCTACCCGGAGGTGGCGGAGAAATTCGGCACCACGCCCTCCCGCGTGGAGCGGGCCATCCGCCACGCCATCGAGGTGGCCTGGGACCGGGGCAACGTGGAAACGCTCCAGCGGTTTTTCGGCTACACCGTCTCCGGCATCAAGGGCAAGCCCACAAACTCCGAGTTCATCGCCATGATTGCGGACAGGCTCTATCTCCAGAAAAAGGGTGAAAAGGCAAAATAAAGCTCCGCCTTCGTCGTCGCGGAACCAGCTTGACCTCGCGTCCCCGCCAAGCGGGAACGCTCAGGCGCAGGGTTCACTCCTATTTTTTAATATTTTTTCTGACAAGGCGCAAACCCCTGATCAAATAAAATTTTCAAGGACCTGCGCCTTGAAAATTTTACTTTTTGTCGCGCAAGTGTACGCCCTCCGGCCCTCAGGGCCGGAGGGTGTGCGCGCAGCGTGACAGCAGGAAACGCCCCCTCGAATTCCGCAGAATTCGAGGGGGCGTTTCCGCACGTATCCCCATGGCAGAAAAATGGCAAAGCCATTTTTCGCCAGCTTTAATATTCGTATACCCCCTCGAACACCATCACGGCGTCGCCGGTGAGGGTGACGAAGTCGTCGGAGTAGTTGACCGCCACGTCCCCTCCGGGGAGCTTCACGGTGACGTCCCGGCCCTTCTTGAGGTCGCCGCGCTCGGTGGCGGCGATGACGGCGGCGCAAGCGGCGGTTCCGTTGGCGCGGGTCTCCCCCTCGTCCGGGGCGTAGACGCGGATGCGCAGGGTGTCGTCGTTGACCACCTTCACAAACTCCACAAAGGCCCCCTCCGGGAGGATGCCGGAGTTCACCAGCGCGGAACCCACGCCCTCCACGTCCACGCCGCCCAGATCGTCGGTAAAGACGGTGCAGTGGGGCACGCCCAGGGTGGAGAGGGTGATGCGGTACTCCTGCCCGCCCACGCAGACAGGCTCGTCAATGACCCGCGACTTGCCGATGAGGTTCACCTGCATCCTCCGGGCGTCCAGGAAGGCGGTGCCCATGTGGACGCTGACGGTGCTGACCCGGCCGTTGCGGGTGTAGAGCTGGAGGGAGCGGATGCCGGTGTCGGTCTGGATGGTCATGCGCTCGCTCTTGACGATGCCCTTGTCAAAGAGGTACTTGCCCACGCAGCGGATGGAGTTGGCGGCCATGCGGCCCTCGGTGCCGTCCTGGTTGAAGATGCGCATTTTGGCGTCCGCGCCGGCGGAGTTCTCGATGAGCACCAGCGCCCCGCCGCCGATGCCGGTGACCCGGTCGCACAGGGTGACGCTCAAAGACTCCGGGCTTGTGATGCGCCCGTCCCGGTTGTCGAAGAAGATGTAGTCGCTGCCGCAGGTGTGCATCTTGGCAAAGCTCACCAGCTCCCGCATCTTGCGCATATCGTTGAGGTCCACAAGCTCGGTATTTTCGTTGGTGAAGCGGCTTGCCAGGGTGTCCGTCACCGCGTCGGCGGTGTCAAGGCTGGTGATGCAGGGGATGCGCAGGCGGACGGCGCGGGCGTGGAGGTCAATGAAGTCGCCCATGGTGTCGTCGTAGAGCGCGCCGGTGTAGACGATGAAGCTGATGGCCCCGTTGTCCATGAGGGAGTAGGCGTCGTGGACGTGGCGGACCTCGTTGACCTCCAGCCCCAGGTTGCGGATCACCGCCGCCGTGTCGGGGGTGGCGTAGAGGACCATGCGCAGGTCGTTGATCTTCTTGGCAAGGCCCACCACGTCCGGGAGGTCGTGGTTCTCAATGGAGAGCAGCACCCCGTTCCGGCCGGGGGTGAAGGCCCCGGACAGGTTGTAGCCTGCCGCCCGGAGGCCCTTGAAGAGCGCCTCGGAGAAGGTGCGGCCCAGTCCCAGGACCTCGCCGGTGGACTTCATCTCAGGTCCCAGCATGGAGTTGGCGTCGGTGATCTTCTCAAAGGAGAAGACAGGGACCTTCACGGCGTAATAGGGAGGCGTGTCGCACAGGACCTTCTCGTAGCCCAGGCCCTTTAAGGTCGCGCCCATCATGACCCGGCTTGCCACGTCCACCATGGGGATGCCGGTGACCTTACTGAGGTACGGCACCGTCCGGGAGGCGCGGGGGTTGACCTCGATGACGTAAAGCTCTTTTTTGTAGATGAGGTACTGGATGTTCACCAGCCCCCGCGTGCCCAGCTCCAGCGCCAGGCGGGTGGAGCACTCCACCACCCGCGCCATCATCTTGTCGGTGAGGTTATAGGGCGGGTAGACGGCGATGGAGTCGCCGGAGTGGACGCCGGCGCGCTCGATATGCTCCATGATGCCGGGCATTAAGACGTCCGTGCCGTCGGAGATGACGTCCACCTCCAGCTCGGTGCCGGGCATATACTTGTCCACCAAAACGGAGTTGTCCTCCCGCTCGGTGCTGGCCACGATGAGGGCCATATAGCTGCGCACATCCTGCTCGTCGTGGGCAATGACCATGTTCTGCCCGCCAATGACGTAGCTGGGGCGCAGAAGCACCGGGTAGCCCAGGGTCTCGGCGGCCTCCAGGGCCTCCTCCAAGGTGTGGGTGCCGAAGCCCCGCGGGCGGCGGATGCCCATTTTCTCCAGGAGCGCGTCGAACCGCTCCCGGTCCTCGGCAAGGTCGATGCCCTCGGCGCTGGTGCCCAGGATGCGGATGCCCTCACGGTCTAAGTACTCCGTGAGCTTGATGGCCGTCTGGCCGCCGAAGGCCACCACCACGCCGATGGGCTTCTCCACCTTGATGACCCCCATCACGTCCTCCGGGGTCAGGGGTTCAAAGTAGAGCCTGTCCGCCGTGTCGTAATCGGTGGAGACGGTCTCCGGGTTATTGTTGATGATCACCACGTCGTAGCCCAGCTTTTTGAGGGTGACGGCGCAGTGGACGGAGCTGTAGTCGAACTCGATGCCCTGTCCGATGCGGATGGGGCCGGAGCCGATGACGATGACGCTCATCCTCCGGCGGGGCATGGGCCGGGAGTCGCACTTGTCGTTGTAGGCCGAGTAGTAATAGGGCGTCTCCGCCTCGAACTCCGCCGCGCACGTGTCCACCATCTTGTACACGGGATCCAAGTGCGGGATCTCCTGCTGGCCGGAGAGCGCCCGGAGGGCGGCGTCGGTGTAGCCCAGGCGCTTGCCCCGGAGGTACGTCTCTTCGTCGATGCCGTGGGCGGCGATATACGCCTCATAGTCGGCCAGGTTCTGAAGCTTGGAGAGGAACCAGCGGTCGATCATGGTGACCTCGTGGATATGCTCATGGGAGACCCCGGCCTTCAGCGCCTCAAAGACGGTGAAGATCCGAAGGTCGTCCATGGCCGCCAGCCTCTCCTCCAGGCTCTTTTTGGGGTCGGGGGCGCGGTTTAAGGTGCTCTGGCCAATCTCCGCGCCTCGGACGGCCTTCATCAGGGCGGCCTCAAAATTGGGGGCGATGGACATGACCTCGCCCGTGGCCTTCATCTGGGTGCCAAGCCTGCGGCCCGCGCCGTGGAACTTGTCGAAGGGCCACTTGGGGAACTTTACCACGCAGTAGTCCACCGTGGGTTCAAAGCAGGCGTAGGTCTTGCCGGTGATGTCGTTTTTTATCTCGTCCAGGGTGTACCCCAGGGCGATCTTCACCGCCACCTTGGCGATGGGGTAGCCCGTGGCCTTGGAGGCGAGGGCTGAGGAGCGGGACACGCGGGGGTTTACCTCAATGACGGCGTACTCGAAGCTCTCAGGGTTTAAGGCGAACTGGCAGTTGCACCCGCCCTCGATGCCAAGCTCGGTGATGATGTCCAGCGCCGCGGAGCGGAGCATCTGGTACTCCTGGTCCATCAGCGTCAGGGCCGGCGCCACCACGATGGAGTCGCCGGTGTGGATGCCCACGGGGTCCAAGTTCTCCATGGAGCAGACGGTGATCACGTTGCCCGCGCCGTCGCGGATGACCTCAAACTCGATCTCCTTCCAGCCGAAGATGTATCTCTCAATAAGCACCTGGTGGATGGGGGAGGTCTCCAGCCCCACGAAGGCGACCCGGCGCAGCTCGTCGGCGCTGTAGGCCACGCCGCCGCCTCCGCCGCCCAGGGTGAAGGCCGGGCGGACGATCACCGGGTAGCCGATGCGGTCCGCGATGGCGACGCACGTCTCCACGTCGTTGGCGATGTCCGAGGGGATGCACGGCTGGCCGATGCGCTCCATGGTCTCCTTGAAAAGCTCCCGGTCCTCGGCCTTGTCGATGGCCTCGGCGTTGGTGCCGATGAGGCGCACACCGTGCTTTGCCAAAAAGCCCTCGTGCGTGAGCTGCATGGCGATGGTGAGGCCGGTCTGGCCGCCCAGGCCCGCCAGGAGGCAGTCGGGCTTCTCTTTCAAAATGATGCGCTTGACGGTGTCGGCGTTCAAAGGCTCCAAGTACACCGCGTCCGCCATGTCCCCGTCGGTCATGACGGTGGCGGGGTTGGAGTTGACCAGGATGGACTTCACTCCCTCCTGCTTCAGGATGCGGCACGCCTGGGTGCCGGCGTAGTCGAACTCGGCGGCCTGGCCGATAACGATGGGGCCGGAGCCGATGACCATGACTTTTTTGATCGATCTATCTAAAGGCATTACCGCACCTCCATCATGTCCATGAATCTGTCAAAGGCCCACTCGGTGTCCCTGGGGCCGCCGTGGGCCTCCGGGTGGAACTGCATGGAGAAGGCGTTCCTCCCCGGGTAATCCACGCCCTCGCAGGTGCCGTCGTTGACGTTGACGAACCGGGGCTTCGCCCCGATGGCCTCCAGGCAGTCCATGTCCACGGCGTAGCCGTGGTTCTGGCAGGTGATGTAGACGCGCCCGGTGGTCAGATCCTTCACCGGCTGATTGGCGCCCCGGTGGCCGAATTTCAGCTTCACCGTCCTGCCCCCGGCGGCCAGAGCCATCATCTGGTGGCCCAGGCAGATCCCGAACATGGGCTTCCTGCCGAAGAGCGCCCGGATGACCTCGATGCACCCGGTATTGTCCTGGGGGTCGCCGGGGCCGTTGGAGAGCATGATCCCGTCGGGCTTATAGCTCATGACCGTCTCCACACTGGAATCGTAGGGCAAAATCACCACCCGGCAGCCGCGCTTTAAAAGGTTCTCCGTGATGCTCCCCTTGGCGCCGTAGTCCATCAGCACCACCGTATGCCTCACATCGCCCTCCGGCAGGAGGATCTCCGGCTCCCGGATGGAGGTGGCCTCCACCGAACCCTCTACCCGGTATTTCTGAAGCGTCCGCCAGTCGTAGTCCGCATCATCGGTGATCACGGCGTTTATGACGCCGCCGTCCCGGATGAGCTGGGTAAGCTCCCTGGTGTCCACCCCGGAGATGCCCACGATGCCCATGCGCTCCATGAAGTGCTGGATGTTCTCCTCACAGCGGAAGTTGCTGGGTTCGGCGCAGACCTCCCTGACTACAGCTCCGCGGACATGGATGGACGAGCTCTCCATGTCCGCGTCGGCGACACCGTAATTACAAAACATTGGGAACGTAAAAACTACCAGCTGTCCGAAATAGCTGGGATCCGTCAGACTTTCCACGCAGCCTGTCATGCCGGTGGTGAAAACAAGCTCCCCCACGCTGGTGCCGGCCTTCCCGAAGGACTCCCCCTGAAATTTCCGGCCGTTCTCCAGTATCAAATACGCTTTCCCCATACTCTTCCCCCGATTCTCCTTGGTGTTGTATGATGTTGTTATGACAACAGTTTTTTAATTCTCTCCATGGCCTCGCAGGTGTTCTCGTATGTCCCGAAGGCGGTGAGGCGGACATACCCCTCCCCGGAGGGGCCGAAGCCCGCGCCGGGCGTGGTGACCACGCACGCCTCCTTTAAAAGCCTGTCGAAAAACTCCCAGCTGCCCATGCCCTCCGGCGTGCCGCACCAGATGTAGGGCGCGTTGACGCCGCCGTAGACCGGCAGGCCCAGCCCCGCCAGCGCCTCCCGGATGACCCGCGCGTTGTTGAGGTAGTACCGCACGTTCTCCATGGACTGCTCCCAGCCCTCGTCGGAGAGGGCGGCCTCGGCGGCCCGCTGGATGACGTAGGCCACGCCGTTGAACTTGGTGCCCATGCGGCGGTTCCACATATCCCGGAGGCTCACGCCGCCGCGCACCAGCGCCTTGGGCACCACCGTGTAGGCGCAGCGGTTGCCGGTGAAGCCGGAGCTTTTGGAGAAGGAGCGAAACTCGATGGCGCAGGTCTTGGCCCCCTCCACCTCGTAGATGCTGTGGGGGACGCCGGGTTCGGTGATAAACGCCTCGTAGGCGGAGTCGTAGAGGATGACGCTTTGATGCGCATTGGCGTAGTCCACCCACACCTTCAGCTGCTCCGCCGTGGCCGCCGTGCCGGTGGGGTTGTTGGGCGAGCAGATGTAGATGAGGTCCGGCACCTGCTCCGGGAGCGCCGGGAAAAAGCCGTTTTCGGCGGTGCAGGGCAGGTAGACGAGGTTGGTCCAACGCTCCCCGTCAAAATCCCCGGCCCTGCCGGCCATGGCGTTGGTGTCCACATAGACGGGGTACACCGGGTCGCACACCGCCACCACGTTGTCCGCCGAGAAGATGTCCCCGATGTTGCCGCAGTCGGATTTGGCCCCGTCGGAGACGAAGATCTCGTCGTCGGCCACGTCAACGCCCCGTTTTTTGTACGCGCCCTGGATGGCAAAGCGCAGAAAATCGTAGGCCCCGCAGGTCTCCTCGCAGTAGCCCCGGAAGGTCTCCTGACTGCCCATCTCGCGGCTGGCCTTCTCCATGGCCTCCACCACCGCCGGGGCCAGAGGCCGGGTCACGTCGCCGATGCCCATGCGGATGAGGGGCAGAGGGGGATTCGTCGCCTGAAAGGCCCGCGTGCGCCGCCCGATCTCCGGGAAGAGATACCCGCCGGGAAGCTTTTGGAAGTTTTCGTTGACTTTTACCATGTAAAGAGCCCCTTTTCATCCATTTTAAAAAGATTATAAGCGCAAAAGGGCCGGATGTCAACGCTGTGTTAAGCCCAAAAAGGGCGCGTTTTCCCGGCTTTGTTTGTTCAGTTTTCCAAAACGCAAGCCGGCCTTGTGAATCCTGCAAAAAAGCCCTTGACAAGCCGCGTCCGGCGGTGTAAAATGCCCATTGTTGAAGGATGAATCCATCAAATCTGCAAGGGCGCGGATTTGCTCCGGCATCGGGGCGAATTGGCGCTCTTTTTTATCGGGAGTGTTGACCTGTGTGCTCGATCATCGGCTTTGAAAAGCGATCCATCCCCCTGGCGCTGGCCAGGAAAGGCTTTGAGGAGACCGTGTCCCGCGGCCCCGATATGTCCCGCTTCGTGGAGGCCGGAGAGGGGTGGCTGGGGTTCCACCGGCTGGCCATCATGGACCTTACGGAGGAGGGGATGCAGCCCTTCTCCCTGGACGGGAACATGGCGGTCTGCAACGGCGAGCTGTACGGCTTCCGCCCGGTGCGGCGGCGGATGGCGAAAAAGTACGCCTTCCAGTCAAATTCCGACTGCGAGATCATCCTGCCCCTCTACCGGGAGCTGGGTCTGGGGATGTTTGAGCGGCTGGACGCGGAGTTCGCCATGATCCTCTACGACGCCCGGCGCGGCGGGCTTGTGGCCGCCCGCGACCCCATCGGCATCCGGCCCCTCTACTACGGGTATCTGGAGGACGGCTCCATCGTCTTTGCCAGCGAGCCGAAGAACCTGACCGCCTTCTGCAAAACGGTCTTCCCCTTCCCTCCCGGCTGTTACTGGGCGGAGGGGAAATTCGTCCGCTACTGCGACGTCACGCGGGTGGAGGGGGAGTACATCTCCGGCTCTGCCTACCAGGTCTGCGCCGGCATCCGGGGCAGGCTCATCGCCGCCGTGGAGAAGCGCCTGGACTCCGACGCGCCGGTGGGGTTCCTCCTCTCCGGCGGGCTGGACTCCAGCCTTGTGTGCGCCATCGCCGCCAAGATCCTGGGCCGGAGGATCCGCACCTTCGCCATCGGCATGGACGTGGACGCCATCGACCTGAAATACGCCCGGCAGGTGGCGGACTACATCGGCGCGGACCACACCGAGGTCTATATGACCCGGGACGAGGTGATCGCAAACCTTGAGACGGTGATCCGCGCCCTGGGCACCTGGGACATCACCACTATCCGCGCCAGCATGGGTATGTATCTTGTGTGCAAGGCCATCCATGAGCGGACCGACATCCGCGTCCTGCTGACGGGCGAAATATCCGACGAGCTTTTCGGGTACAAATACACCGACTTCGCCCCCAGCGCGGCGGAGTTCCAGGCGGAGAGCCAAAAGCGGGTGCGGGAGCTTCATATGTACGACGTGCTCCGGGCCGACCGCTGCATCTCCGTCAACTCCCTGGAGGCCCGCGTGCCCTTCGGGGACCTGGACTTTGTGAAATACGTCATGCGCATCGACCCGGAGCTGAAGATGAACCGTTACAACATGGGCAAGTACCTTCTCCGCCACGCCTTTGAGGCCGACGACCTGCTCCCCGGCCAGATCCTCTGGCGGCAGAAGGCCGCCTTCTCCGACGCGGTGGGCCACTCCATGGTGGACGACCTGAAGGAGTACGCCGCCTCCCTCTACACCGACGAGGAATATGAGGAGAAACGGAAAAAGTACGACTACTGCCCGCCCTTCACCAAGGAGAGCCTGCTTTATCGGGAAATTTTTGAGAAGTACTACCCCGGACAGGGGGCCATGATCGCGGGCTTCTGGATGCCCAACCGCTCCTGGCCCGGCTGCGCCGTGGACGACCCCTCGGCCCGCGTGCTGTCAAACTACGGCGCCAGCGGGGAATGACGGGGCCTCTGCCACTATTTTTGCATTGAAAATACCCTCCTGACGTACTAAGCTTGAGTACGGAAAGGAGGGTCTTTTCATGAAAAAACATAGTTTATCGCGTATTTTATCCGTCCTTCTGGCCTCCTGCCTCGCCCTGTCCGCCGCCGGCACGGCGCGGGCGGCGGTTTTCCGGGACGTGCCGGACTCCCACTGGGCCGCCGGGGATGTGGACGCCGCCGCGGCTCACGGCTGGGTGGAGGGCGTGGGCGGCGGCCTCTTCGTGCCGGAGGGGCGCGTCACCCGCGCCGAGTTTGCCGCCATGATCGTCCGGGCACTGTTCCCGGAGGAGCTTTCGGAGGCCGCCCCCGGAAGGCCCTGGTATGAGCCGTATATGGAGACGTGCGTGAAAAAGGGCGTCTTTGACGGGACGCGGCTGGATCTGGGGGCCGGCGCGGACGAACCCATGACCCGGCTGGAGCTGGCCGTGGCCGCCGCCAACGCCCTGCGGCTGGACGGGGCGAAATGGCCCGCGGCGCGGGAGCTTGAAGCTGTCCGCGTGCCCGACCTGGGGGCCTACGCCGCCGGGGAACAGCAGGCCATCCGGGCCGTCTACGCCATGGGGGTCCTGCGGGGGTGCGACGGGCAGGGCGTGTTCGCCGGGCGGGAGAATATGACCCGCGCCCAGGCCGCCGCGGTGCTCATGCGCATGAGCGCGGTGGAGCGGGAGCCTTCCGCGCCGCCGGAGGGCGCGCCGACCGATGATGCCCGGCAGAGCGCGGCGTATGAGGCCATCCTCGCCATGAAGGCCCGCTACCCGGAGGGGACCCGGTGGACCAACGCCAACTCCTACGCCTGGCGCGGCGGCATCTTCAACGTGGGCTACGGCTGTATGGGCTTTGCGTTCCTCCTGAGCGACGCCGCCTTCGGGGAGGCGAAGGCCGAAAAGGTAGCCCCCGTCCGCCTTGAGGACGTGCGGGTGGGCGACATTCTGCGCATCAACAACGACACCCACGCCGTCGTGGTCCTGGAGGTGCGGGAGAACTCCGTCGTGGTGGCCGAGGGGAATTATAATTCCTCCGTCCACTGGGGCCGGGAGCTTCCGCGTGAAACGGTGGACCGGGCGGACTACCTGCTCACCCGCTACGGCGCATAACGCCCCCTTAAAAAAAGTCTGGCTTAAAAGGGTTTACCCTTTTAAGCCAGGCTCTTTTTATTATTCCAGACTCCTTTTATTTCTCCATCCTCTTCTTATACCCCGCTGTGGAGAGGGGGATGGTGGCGGCGCACAGGGCGGCGGCCAGGAGGGGAGCGACGGGGGCGGGGATGCGGGAGGTGACCTTCAGGATCGTGTAGAAGCCGTCCCCGTCGCCTATGGACGCGCCGACGATGGCGCCGAAGAAGGCCACCACGGCCACGGTCACGATCCTGCCCTTGGCAAAGCCAAAGCGGAAATTCACCGGGACGATCACCGCCTGCACCACCAGGGCCACGGCGGCGAACACGCACATCGCCGCCAGGAAGCCCTCCTCCAGGTCGGACACGCCCACCGCCGCCCAGAGAGCCTGGCTCGCCACGGAGAGCGCCATCGCGGCGGCGATCCCCAGCCAGCCCATGATGTATTTCACGGTGACGAGCTGACGGCGGGAGTAGGGGAGCATCAGCGCCAGGCTGTCCCACTTGCTCTGCTCGTCAATGCTCATCAGGGAGACGCTGGGGAGCATGGTGGCGTAGATGAAGGTGAAGGGCACGAACAGTCCGCCGGGTATCGCGCTGAACAGGACCATCACCAGGACAAGAAGCTTGAACTGCGTGGAAAGCACATAGAGATCCTTCCTGATAAGCGCCTTCATTCCCGATCCCCCCTTGCGAAAAATACGATGATGTCCTCAAGCGTGGGCTTCTCCAGGGCAAGCTCCCCCCGAACGCCGTCCCGCTTCACCAGGGCCTCCGCGCCGTATCTGCCCCGGCGCACGCCGCGGACCGCCTCCGGCGGCAGGTCCGCCAGGTCCTGCTCCGGGAGCTTCACCATGGCGTACTCCTCCAAAAGCCGGTCCTTCTCCTCAAACAGGAGCAGCTCGCCCTTGTGGAGGAAGGCGATGTAGTCGCACAGCTTCTCCAGATCCGAGACGATGTGGGAGGAGATGAGCACCGAGCGGTCCTCCCGCCGGGTAAAGTCCTCCAGAATGTCAAGTATCTCGTCCCGCATCAGAGGGTCCAGCCCCCCGGTGGGTTCGTCCAGCACCAAAAGCCTCGCCTCGTGGCTCAGGGCGCAGGCCAGGGCCAGCTTCATGCGCATCCCACGGGAGAAGTCCTGGACGCGCTTTTTCTCCGGCAGGTCCAGGCGCTTTAAATACGCCTCGTAGACGCCCCCGTCCCAGCGGGTGTAGGTGTCCTCCATGACCCTGCCGATCTGCCGGGCGTTCAGGGAGGCGGGGAAATGCGCCTCGTCCAGCACCACGCCGATCTCGTCCTTGATTTTCGTAAAGTCCGGGCCGCCCACGTCCGCGCCCAAGACCCGCGCCTGCCCGGAGTTTGCCCCGGCGGCGCCCATGATGAGGCGGATAAGGGTGCTCTTGCCCGCGCCGTTCTCCCCCACCAGACCCATGATGCAGCCCTCCGGCAGGGCGAAAGTTACGTCCCTCAGCTCAAAGCCGGGGTATTTCTTGCCGAGAGCCTGAACCTCGATAGCGTTCATACGTCCTCCTCGCTTAATACTTTCAGCATCTCGCCGATCTCCGTCCGGGAAAGCCCGCAGGAGCCTCCCAGGCGCAGCGCCTGGCGCAGATGCTCCTCGATCTGCGCAAGCCTCCGCTCCCGCAAAAGCCCCGCGCCCGTCTCCGCCACAAAGCTGCCCTTGCCGGGGACGGTGGAGATATACCCCTCCCGCTCCAGCTCCTCAAAGGCGCGCTTCGTGGTGATGACGGAGATGCGCAGGTCCTTGGCCAGCCCCCGGATGGACGGCAGAGCCGCCCCCGGAGCCAGCTCCCCGGAGATGATCGCGCCCCGCACGGCCTCGCCCACCTGCTGATAGATGGGCCTCGGATCGGCATTGGATATGATGATATTCATGACATCCCTCACAGTCGGCTGTATATATACAGTATACACAGTATGTACGGCTTGTCAAGAGAAATTTATCGTCTGGCAGAAATTTTTTTCGCCCCCGCCGCCGTCCCCCGAAAAGAGCCGCGATTTTCCCGGCGTCAAAGGCCGCCCCCTTGACCTTTTTCCCCTGATGAAGTATAATGGGATTTAACTTTTACAAGGAGGCGCACCTATGAGCAACGCTGTAAAATTTAAAGATATGCCCTATGAGCGGCCGGACCTGGACAAGATCAAGGCCATGCTCCAGGACCTCACCGCGCGGCTTCAGAACGCCAAAAGCTATGAGGAGGCGAAGGCCGTATTTCTGGAGAAGGAGGAGCGGGAGACGCACGTTTACACCTACGCCACCCTGGCCTCCATCCGCCACTCCATCGACACCCGCGACCCCTTCTACGACGGGGAGGAGGCGTTCTGGGATCAGGCCGGCCCGGAGCTTGCCGAGTACGGGCAGGCGTGGACGCTGGCGATGCTCAATAGCCCCTTCCGCCCGGATTTTGAGCGGGAGTACGGGAACCTCATGTTCCTGAACGCGGAGATCTCCCTGCGCGCCTTTGACCCCAAAAACATCCCCCTCATGAAGCGGGAGAACGAGCTGACTACGGAGTATGCCAAGCTCATCGCCTCGGCGCAGATCGAGTTTGAGGGCAAGACCTACACCCACTCCCAGATGACGCCCTTCAAGACCGACCCGGACGACGCCCGCCGCCTCGCCGCCTGGAAGGCCCAGGGCCGGTGGTTCAAGGACCATCAGGCGGACCTGGACCGCATCTATGACGAGCTGGTGAAGCTCCGGGACCAGATGGGCAAAAACCTGGGCTATGAAAACTATATCCCCTTGGGCTACGACCGCATGGGCCGCAACTGCTACGGCAAGGCGGAGGTGGAACGCTTCCGCGAGGCCGTCCAGAAGTACCTGGTGCCCGTGGCGGACGCCATCTACCGCCGCCAGGCCCAGCGCCTGGGGGTCCCCTACCCCCTGAGCTTCGCCGACGAGGCCCTGGCATTCCGCTCCGGCAACCCCCGGCCCCGCGGGACGGCGGAGGACATCCTGGCGGCGGGCCGGAAGTTCTACTCTGAGCTTTCCCCGGAGACGAAAGAATTTTTCGACACCATGCTGGACCGGGAGCTTATGGACGTGCTCTCCACCGAGGGCAAGGCCGGCGGCGGCTACTGCACGGACCTGGGGGAGTACAAGGTCCCCTTCATCTTCGCCAACTTCAACGGCACCCAGGGCGACGTGGAGGTGGTCACCCACGAGGCCGGCCACGCCTTCGCCATGTACATGAACCGTGACCGCGTCCCCCAAAGCTCCATCTGGCCCTCCATGGAGTCCTGCGAGGTCCACTCCATGTCCATGGAGTTCATGGCCTGGCCCTGGGCGGAGGAGTTCTTCGGGTCCGACGCCCGGAAATTCCGCTATTCCCACCTGGCCGGGGCCGTCACCTTCATCCCCTACGGCACCATGGTGGACCACTTCCAGCACGAGGTCTACGAGCACCCGGAGATGACCCCCGCCCAGCGCCACGCTGTCTGGAAGCGGCTTTTGGGCGTCTATCAGCCCTGGCTGCGCTTAGACGGGGACATCCCCTTCTACGCCGACGGCGAAGGCTGGCAGCGGCAGAGACACATCTACGAAAGCCCCTTCTACTACATCGACTACTGCCTGGCCCAGACGGTGTCCCTGGAGTTCTGGGCGCTGTTGCAGGAGGACCGAAGGACCGCCTGGGCGCGGTACATGGCCTACACAAAGCAGGGCGGCAGCCGGGTCTTTACGGAGCTTCTCCAAAACGCGGGTCTTGAGAGTCCCTTCGACGAGGCCACCCTCCGGGGCGTCTGCGAAAAGGCCGCCCGGTGGCTGGAGGAGTACGACCTTGCGGGGATCCAGTGACGGCCAAGCCCCCCTTTTTCGTGCCGTCCCGGCAAATTGTCCCCGATTTTCATGAACTTTGTGCAAAATGCCATCTTGTCTTTTGGCAGATAAAGTGCTATTATCCATTTTAGAATAAGCCCGTGAGGTGCGAGTATGAACGCAAATCCTGGCAAAACTTATTTTAGCCGCACTTTCAGCTTTACCTATTTTTTTGGTAAGGCTTTAAGCGGTTTGGCTGAAAAAGGTTGACGGGCAGAAAAGAAAACGCCTTGACCCTCGCAGTCAGACCGACTGCGGGGGTTTTTTACGGCAAAAAGGAGCTTCATTATGATCGTCATTTTAAAAGACAACCCCAATCAAACTCAGGTCGATTCCCTGATGGCGTGGCTTGAGAGCAAGGGCATTGAGATCCACACCTCCATCGGCGAGCATCAGACCGTCCTGGGCCTGGTGGGCGACACGTCCCAGCTGGACATGGACCTCCTGCTGGCGCTGGACATCGTGGAGGATGTCAAGCGCATCCAGGAGCCGTACAAGAACGCCAACCGCAAATTCCACCCGGACGACACCGTCATCGAGGTGGGCGGCACGAAGATCGGCGGCGGGAACCTGACCCTCATCGCCGGCCCCTGCTCGGTGGAGAATGAGGAGCAGATCGTCGCTGTGGCCCAGGCTGTGAAGGCCAGCGGCGCCACCATCCTGCGCGGCGGCGCGTTCAAGCCCCGCACCAGCCCCTACTCCTTCCAGGGCCTGCACGGGGAGGGCATCCGGCTTTTGAAGCTGGCGCGGGAGGTCACCGGCCTTCCCATCGTCACGGAGCTTATGGACGCCTCCCACCTGCCCCTTTTCGAGGACGTGGACATCATCCAGGTGGGGGCGCGGAATATGCAGAATTTCGAGCTTTTAAAGCTCTTAGGCCACGTGGACAAGCCCATCCTCTTAAAGCGCGGCCTTGCCAACACGTACGAGGAGCTTCTGATGAGCGCCGAGTACATCATGGCCGGCGGCAATCAGAAGGTCATCCTCTGCGAGCGGGGCATCCGCACCTTTGAGACGTACACCCGCAACACCCTGGACGTCTCCGCCATCCCTGTCCTCAAGAAGCTCTCCCACCTGCCCGTGATCATCGACCCCAGCCACTCCGCCGGGAAGTGGGAGCTGGTGGACCCGCTCTCCTGCGCCGCCGTGGCGGCGGGGGCGGACGGCCTCATCATCGAGGTCCACAACGACCCCGCCCACGCCCTGTGCGACGGTCCCCAGTCCTTAAAGCCCGAAGTGTTCGACCATCTGGCGAACAAGCTCCGGGCTATCCACCGCGTCGTCGCTGAACAGGCTTAAACGGATTCGGAAAGGAAGTTTATTATGTCAACCATCGGCATTGTGGGCCTGGGCCTCATCGGCGGCTCCATGGCCAAGGCCGTCAAATTCCACACCGATCACACCGTCTACGGCGCGGACCTGGACCCGGACACCCTGGCCCTGGCCTTCGCCTCCGGGGCCATCGACAACGTGCTGGACGCGGGGACTCTGGGCGAGTGCGACCTGGTCCTGGCCGCCCTGCCCCCCAGGGCGCTGATGGACTGGGCGCGGGAGAACGCCCCGCGCATCTCCAAGAGCGCCTGTCTTGTGGACCTGTGCGGCGTCAAGCGCGTCATCGCCGAGGCCCTCTGCCCTCTGGCGGAGGAATACGGCTTTTCCTACGTGGGGGGACACCCCATGGCGGGCAAGGAGCACGGGGGCTTTAAAAATTCCACCGCCCTGCTGTTTGCCGGGGCGTCCATGATCCTGACCCCCGGCGAGACGGCGGACGCGCCGCTTTTGGAGCGGCTCAAGGCGTTCTTCCTCTCCCTGGGCTTCGCCTCCATCACCTACTCCACCCCGGCGGAGCACGACAGGATCATCTCCTACACCTCGCAGCTGTGCCACATCACCTCCTCCGCCTTTGTCAAGTCCCCCACGGCCCAGACCCATATGGGCTTCTCCGCCGGCTCCTTCCGGGACATGACGCGGGTGGCGTATCTGGACGAGGCCATGTGGACCCAGCTCTTCCTGGCGGACGCGGACTTCCTCACCGGGGAGCTGGACACGCTGATCGGACACCTTTCCGAGTACCGGGACGCCATCGCGTCCGGGGACGCGGAGGCTCTCCGCCGCCTTCTCAAGGAGGGCCGGGAGCTGAAAATGACGGCGGGAGGCACCTGATGAAAGAGATGACTTTACACGTGGACGCCGGCGGCGGCTACGACATCCTCATAAGCCCCGGCCTTCTGGATGAGGCCGGCAAGCGTATACGGGCGGCCCTCCCTATGGCAAAGCGGCTTTTTGTGGTCACCGATTCCAACGTCTCCCCCCTCTACGGGGCGCGCCTCGTGGCCTCGCTGGAAATAGAGAGCTTTGAGGTCCACACCCACGTCCTCCCCGCCGGGGAGACCTCCAAGAGCGCGGAAAACCTAATGGCGCTGTGGGAGTGGATGACCGCCCACGGCGTCACCCGCACCGACGCGGTGGCGGCCCTGGGCGGCGGCGTGGTGGGGGACCTGGCGGGTTTTGCCGCCTCCACCGTCCTGCGGGGCGTGGGGCTGGTGCAGATCCCCACGACCCTTCTGTCCCAGGTCGATTCCTCCGTGGGCGGCAAGACCGCCATCGACCTCCCCGCCGGGAAGAATCTGGCCGGGTCCTTCTACCAGCCCAGCCTCGTCCTCATGGACCCGGACACCCTGGCCACGCTGCCCCTGCCCGTGTTTATGGCGGGGATGGCGGAGGTGGTGAAGTACGGCTGCATCCGGGACGCGGATTTCTTTGATTTTCTGGCCGCACGGCCCTCCCGTGAGGCGCTGATGGCGGACATCGGGCGCATCCTCTACACCTGCTGCGACATCAAGCGCCAGGTGGTGAACGCCGACGAGCGGGACACCGGCCTTCGGATGATCCTGAACTTCGGCCACACCCTGGGCCACGCCTACGAGCTGGCGGGGAACTACGTGGAGTGGTCCCACGGCCAGGCAGTGGCCGCCGGCATGGTGACGGCGGCGCGGCTGGGGGTGGAGCTGGGGGTCACCGCCCCCGGCGTGCCGGAGAAGATCGAGTCCGTTCTGGCCTCCCTGGGCCTCCCCACCCGGATCGACTGCGGCTTTTCGTACATCGAGAAGGCCCTGGGCCTGGACAAGAAGGGCGCCGGGGACAAGGTCACCCTGATCCTGCTGGAAAAGCTGGGCGTGGTCCGGCCTCTGAAGCTCCCCAGGGCGGAGGTGCTGGACGTTCTCGCCAAGATGGAGGGGAGGTAACCGTGGACATACGCATAACTCCGGGCAGACTGCGCGGCGAAGTGACACCGCCGCCCTCAAAATCCCTCAGCCACCGGGCGCTGATCGCGGCGTACCTGGCCGGGTCCGTGGACAGGATCGCCAATCTGGCCGAATCTCAGGACATCGCCGCCACGCGGCGGTGCATGGAGGCGCTTTTGACCGTGGGGGACGGCTTCCCCGTCCTGGACTGCGGCGAGTCCGGCTCCACCCTGCGCTTTCTCATCCCCCTGGCGCTGGTGCTGCGGGGCGGGGCGCGATTCGTGGGCCATGGGCGGCTCATGGATCGGCCCATGGAGCCGTATTTCGACCTCTTTCGAGAGAAAAACATCCACTTTGAAAAAAACGGCGGCGAGCTTACCGTCATGGGGCAGCTCACCCCCGGCGTCTATAAGCTCCCCGGCGACGTGTCCAGCCAGTTCGTCACGGGCCTTCTCTACGCCCTGCCGCTGACAGACGGCGACAGCGAGATCGCCGTCACCTCCCCGCTCCAGAGCCGGGAGTACGTGACCATGACGCTGGACGTGCTGAAAAGGTACGGAATTTCCGTGGATAACGAGGGTTTTTCTCGGTTTATCATCCCCGGAGGCCAGCGGTACGTCCCCGCGGATTACACCGTGGAGGCCGACTGGTCCCAGGCGGGCTTCTGGTACGCCGCCCGGACGCTGGGGCACGACGTGGCCGTCCTCGGCCTGGACCCGGCCTCCCCCCAGGGGGACAAGCTGGCGGCGGCGTACAGCGAGGCCCTTCCCGACGCCGTGGACCTGTCCCAGATCCCCGACCTCCTGCCGCCCCTGGCGGCCATGGCGGCGGTGAAGGCGGGCGCGACGCGCTTTGTGAACGCCGCGAGACTTCGGATGAAGGAGTCGGACCGCATCGCCTCCACGGCAAATATGCTCCGGGCTTTTGGTGTTCCGTGTGTGGAGGGGCCGGACAGCCTCACCGTCACCAGCACGGGAAAGCTCCGCTCCTGCACCGTGGACGGCGCGGGCGACCACCGCATCGTCATGGCCGCCGCCATTCTGGCCACAGCCGCCGATGGGCCTGTAACGATTTTGGGGGCGGAGGCCGTGAACAAGTCTTACCCCACCTTTTTTGACGAATTTAGACGGCTGGGAGGGATCGCGGATGTCCTCTGAAATCGGAAAAGCTTTGAAAATCTCCGTCTTCGGACAGTCCCACGGCAGAGCCATCGGCGTGGTGGTGGACGGCCTCCCGGCGGGGCTTCGCATCGACGAGGCGGCCCTTTACGCCTTCATGTCCCGGCGCAAACCGGGGACAAGCCGCCTCTCCACCCAGCGCCGGGAAGACGACCGGCCCGTGTTTCTCTCCGGCCTTGTGGACGGCGTCACCGCCGGGTCGCCCCTGTGCGCGGTCATTGAAAATACCGACGCCCGCTCCGGCGATTACGCCGATTTCACCGATCTGCCCCGCCCCTCCCACGCCGACTACACCGCTAAAATGCGCTACGGCGAGGCGGTGGATATGCGCGGCTCCGGGCACTTCTCCGGGCGACTCACCGCGCCCCTTTGCATCGCCGGGGGCGTCGCCAAGCAGATTTTGGAGAGAGAGAATATTTACGTGGGCGCGCACCTTCTGAGCGTGGAGAATGAGCGCGACGAGTCCTTCCCGCTCCTGCCCACCCCGGCGCTTTTCGCCCAGGTCGCCGCAAAGCCCATCCCCGTTATCGACGACGAGGCCGGGGCGCGGATGGCCGCCGCCGTCGAGGCCGCAAGAAGCGAGGCGGACAGCGTGGGCGGCGTTATCGAGTGCGCCGTCCTGGGCCTCCCCGCGGGCCTGGGTTCCCCCCTGTTCGACGGGATGGAGAACCGCCTGGCCGCCGCGCTCTTCGGCGTTCCGGCGGTGAAGGGCGTGGAGTTCGGCGCGGGCTTCGAGGCCGCGAAAATGCGGGGAAGCCGGCATAACGACCCCTATACCGTGGAACACGGCCGGATTTTGACGGCGAAAAACGACGCCGGGGGCATCGCCGGCGGCATCACCACGGGGATGCCCGTGGTCTTTCGGTGCGCCATGAAGCCCACCCCCTCCATCGGAAAGCCCCAGCGCAGCGTGCGCCTTTCCACCATGGAGCCGGAGGAGCTGACCGTCAAGGGCCGCCACGACCCCTGCGTAGCCATTCGCGCCGTCCCGGTCATCGAGGCCGTGGCCGCCTTTACAATTCTGGACATACTTATGGAGGAGAATGGATATGGAAATGACCGAAATTCGTGAGAAGATCGACAGAATCGACGATCAGTTCCTGAAGCTCTTTTTAGACCGCATGGAGCTGTCCCGCCAGATCGCCGAAGTGAAGGCCAGGGACGGCCTGCCCATCCTCAACAAGGAGCGGGAGCGGCAGATCCTCCGGGATGTGGCGGACAAGTCCGGGGAGTACGAGCTTTATTCCCACCGGCTCTTCTCCACGGTCCTGGAACTGAGCCGCACCTTCCAGCGGGGCTTTCTGAAAACCGGCTCCGCCGTCCGGGACTACATCGAAAAGTCCCTGTCGGACGTGTCGGAGCTTTTCCCGGAGACGGGATTAGTGGCCTGTCAGGGCGTGGAGGGCGCGTACTCCCAGATGGCCGCGGACCGTATGTTCCCCCGTGGGAACATCCTCTACGTCAAGACCTTCGAGGCCGTCTTTGAGGCAGTCCAGAGCGGCCTGTGCCGCTTCGGCATCGTCCCCATTGAAAACAGCTCCAACGGCTCTGTCCGCGCGGTCTACGACCTTTTGCAGGTGAAGGACCTCTCCATCGTCCGCTCCGAGCGGCTTTGCATCTCCCACGAGCTGCTGGTGAAGCCCGGCGTGAAGCTCTCGGAGGTCAAAAAGATCGTCTCCCACGAGCAGGCCCTGGGCCAGTGCAGCGCGTTTCTCAAGTCCCTGGGCGACAGGGTGGAGGTGGAGAAGATGGACAACACCGCCGTCGCCGCCCGGTTCGTGGCCGAGTCCCCGGACCGCTCCGTGGCGGCCATCTCCAGCTCCAACTGCGCCGAGCTTTACGGCCTGGAGGCCCTGAACGCCGGGCGCATCCAGAACTCCGACAACAACTACACCCGCTTTATCTGCCTTTCCAAAAAGCCCGTGGTCTACCCCGGCGCCAACCGCATCTCCCTGGTACTCAGCTGCGAGCACCGCCCCGGCGCGCTTTACGATGTTCTCAGCCACATCTCCGCCCTGGAGCTGAACCTCATCAAGTTAGAGTCCTGCCCCATGGTGGGCCACGACTTTGAGTTCCTCTTCTTTCTGGACATCGAGGCGTCCGTCCGGGACCCCAAGGTGGTGGATATGCTGGAGAGCCTTGAGCACTCCTGCCGGTCCCTGCGCTATCTGGGCAATTACCAGGAGATCTGACCCGAAAAAAGCCGCCCCGGGCGGCGGAAGGGAGGCCCCATGAAGAGACTTTTCGGGCTGGTGGGCCGCAAGCTCGGCCACAGCCACTCCCCGGCCATCCATGCGTCCTTCGGCTGCCGGGGCTACAGGCTCTACGAGCTGGAGCCGGAGGAGCTGGGCGCGTTCCTCCGAAGGCCGGACCTGGGCGCGGTGAACGTGACCATCCCCTACAAGCGGGACGTTTTCGCCTACGTGGACAGGATCGACCCCGCCGCGCAGGAGATTGGCGCCATCAACACCGTGGTCAACCGGGGCGGCGTTCTGTACGGCTACAACACCGACAAATACGGCCTTGAGTACGCCCTGCGCCGGGCAGGTCTGGACCTTTCCGGCAAAAAAACGGTGATCCTCGGCTCCGGCGGCACCTCCCACACCGCCGTCGCGGCGGCGAAGAGCCTGGGGGCGCGGGAGATCAGGGTGGTTTCCCGCTCCGGCGAGGACAACTACGAAAATTTAGAGAAGAACGCCGACGCGGACATCCTCATCAACACCACCCCCGTGGGTATGTCCCCCAACTGCCCCGCCGCCCCGGTGGACCTGCGGGCCTTCCCCCGCCTTCAGGGGGTCATGGACGTGGTGTTCAACCCCCTGCGCACCGGCCTTCTCATGCAGGCGGAGGAGCTTCATATCCCCCACGCCGGGGGCCTTCCCATGCTGGTGGCCCAGGCGAAGCTGGCCGAGGAGCATTTTTTCGGCAAGTCCATCGATGACGGCGCCATCCGGCGTGTCACCGACCGGCTCTTCCGGGACGTGACCAACATCGTCCTCATCGGGATGCCCGGCTCCGGCAAGACCACCGTGGGGAAGTTCATCGCCCACAGGACCGGGCGGGAGCTGGTGGACGCGGACAAGGAGGTCACCGCCCGCACCGGGATCCGCCCCGGCGACTTTATCCGGGAGCGGGGCGAGGCGGAATTTCGCAAGGTGGAGACGGACATCCTCCGCTCCCTCTGCGCCGGGACGGGCAAGGTCATCACCACCGGCGGCGGCTGCGTCACCGTGCCGGAGAATTACCCCATCCTGCACCAGTCCGGGCGCATCTACCGCATCGACCGGGCGCTGGAGGCGCTCTCCACCCGCGGACGGCCCCTGTCCGCCGGCGGCATCGACGCGCTCCGCGCCCTCTTTGAAAAGCGCGACCCCCTGTACGCCCGCTTCGCCGACGTCACCATCAAAAACGACGGCACGCTGGACCAGGCCGCGCAGAAGATTTGGAGTGATTTTTGTGAAAATACTCGTGCTTAACGGCCCCAACCTCAATATGCTGGGCCTTCGGGAGCCGGACATCTACGGCAAGTCCACCTACGCCGACCTTCTGGCGCTTATAAAGGCCGAGGCGGACAGGCTGGGCGTGGAGGTGGAGTTCTTCCAGTCCAACCACGAGGGGGCGCTGGTGGACGCCATCCAGGGTGCGTACGGGCGCGTGGACGGCATCGTCATCAACCCCGGCGCGTACACCCACACCTCCGTGGCCCTTTTGGACGCCGTGAAGGCCGTCTCCATCCCCACGGTGGAGGTGCATATCTCCGACCCGGACGCGAGAGACGAGTTTCGGAAAATAAGCTATATCCGTATGGCCTGTGTCAAGACGGTCAAGGGCTTGGGCTTCGAGGGCTATCTTGAGGCCCTGCGGTATCTGGTAAAGACCCTGTAGCCCCGCCCGGAAGAGACCTCTCCCCTCCCGGTCGATCCACAGTATAGCATACTTTCAAAGTATTATCAAGTATTTTTTCAAATTTCTCGTCCAATTTTACTTAGTCTATCGTAAAAGGCCAAAGGACTCTTTCGACAGACTGAAAACCGCGCCGGGTCTCCGGCGCGGTTTTGCTGTTTCTTTCTGCTTTTTATTCCGTATCGGATCTACCGTTTTGGGACTCCCGGCGGGCCTTTTTGGCGCGGGAGCGGCGGACAAGGGCGGCGATGACTACGGCAGCAGCGCCCAGGAATGCCGCCAGGAGCAGGAGGGTGGGCAGATTCACCACAAGCCACTTGAACACGTCCTTGAAGAAGTCCCCGATGTTCTTCATGGTGTTCGACAGGCCGTCGCCGATCTGCTGCCAGTAGGTGCGGTGGACCTCCACGCGCTTTGTGTACTCCTGCACCTCTCTGAGGGTCACGTTGACGGTGCTGTAGTCCACCTGATTCTGCCAGTTCCGCAGGGTGGACTCCAGGGACTCAAGCTGGTAGCGCACCTCGGAGAGGCGCGACTCGATCTCGATCATCTCCGACACGGTCTCGCACTTCTCCAGCATATCCATCAGCCGCTCCTGCTCGATCCGATAGGAGTCGGCCCGGGACTGGGTGTCGTAGTAACGCTCGGTGATGTTGTCGGTGTAGACGCTGCTCTGGAGGACGCTGCCCACGGTCCCCATATCGGCTGTCATGTCCTTGAAGGAGGTCACGGGCACGCGGATGACGAACTGGGCCATGCGATAGGTCTGCGTCCCGTAATACGTCTCGGCGTAGCTCTTGCCGGAGACGCTGGACGACTCCAAAAACGCGCCGTACTTCTCCAGGAGCCTGTCCACGCTCTCCAGGGCCTCGTCAAAGTCCACCGTCTCCACGGTCACGTCGGCGGAGTAGATGATCTTCTCCGCAAGGCTGGTCTGCGGTTTGATGGCGTTTCCCACGCTCTCCGTGGCGTCTTCCCACACGTCGCCTCCCCCGGACTCCACCGCCGCTTCCTGGGACCCGCCGGTACTGCCGGGGGCGGCGTTTCCATTCCCCACGTTCCAGAGGGCCTGATCGGAGGCCACACCTCCGGCGTTCTTCGCCCCGCAGGCGGTCAGCGCCAGCGTCAGGGCGAGGAGCAGGGCCAGGAACAGTGAAAGCTTCTTTTTCATTTTCCCCACATCCTTTCTTTGAGGTAGAGGTCCTTCTCACCTACCATGACGGAAAAGAGCGGGGAATCTTACGCCGCGCCGGGAAAAAATTTGGCTTTTTTGAAAAAACGCCCCGTTTTTGCGCGGGGAACGGTTTAAGGCGCGAAGAGGGCGGCCCTTCCCAGCTGGGCCTCGATGTCCATGAGGCGGTTATATTTCGCCGTCCTGTCCGTCCTGCTGGGCGCGCCGGTCTTGATAAACGGCGCGTTCACCGCCACCGCCAGGTCCGCCAGGGTGGTGTCCTCCGTCTCGCCGGAGCGGTGGGAGACCACCGGCACGTACCCGGCGCACTTCGCCGTCTCCACCGCCAGGAGCGTGTCGGTGAGCGTGCCGATCTGATTCATCTTCACCAGCACCGCGTTGGCGGCCCCTAACTCCACGCCCTTTCGGATGCGCCCGGCGTTTGTCACAAAGAGGTCGTCCCCCACAAGCTTTATCCGGCCGCCCAGCTCCTCCGTCATGGTCCGCCAGCCCTCCCAGTCCTCCTCGGAGAGGCCGTCCTCGATGGAGAAAATGGGGTATCTGTCGCAAAAGCCGTGCCAGCGGTCGATGAGCTGCCGCGCAGTGAGCTTTTCCCGGCGCTTCGGGAGGAAGTACCCGTCCCCCGTCTGCCACTCGGAGGCCGCCGCGTCCAGGGCAAAGAGGAAATCCCGCCCCGGCTCAAAGCCTGCGGCGCGGACCCCCTCCGTCAGCACCCGCAGGGCGGCCTCGTCGGATTCCAGCTCCGGCGCGTAGCCGCCCTCGTCCCCCACGCCGGGGGACCGCACCACCTTTTTCAGCGCGTGGAACACCTCCGCGCACCAGCGCACCGCCTCGCGGAAGCTCCCCGCCCCCACAGGCACCAGCATGACCTCCTGGATGTCCACGTCGTTCCCGGCGTGCTGCCCGCCGTTGAGGACGTTCATCATGGGCATGGGCAGCCGTCTGGCCCCCGCGCCGCCCAGGTAGCTGTAGAGGGGCAGTCCCCGGCTCACCGCCGCCGCCCGCGCCACGGCAATGGACGATGCCAGCACCGCGTTGGCCCCCAGCCGGGACAGGTTCTCCGTCCCGTCCAGCTCCCGCATGGCAAGATCGATCCCCGCCTGATCCAGGGCGTTCATCCCCCGCAGCGCGTTGCAGATCTCCCCGGACACGCTCTCCGCCGCGCCCAGCACGCCCAGGCCCCCGAAGCGTTCCCCGCCGTCCCGCTTCTCCCACGCCTCAAAGCGCCCCGTGGACGCCCCGGAGGGAACCGCCCCCACGGCGCAGCTCCCGTCCTCCAGCACGCACTCGGCCTCCACCGTGGGGTTCCCGCGGGAGTCCAGGATCTCCCGGCCCGTCAGCGAACAGATCCCAATGTAGTTTCTCATACGAAACCTCCTTCTCAGAATGTAAGGTTAGTATGCCAACTTTTTGCGTAAATTTACGGGGAGGGGGATATAAATCAAATTACCTTTTTGGCTCCCTTTGATAAAGGGAGCTGTCGCCGCAGGCGACTGAGGGTTCACCGTCAACGGACCGATCTATTATCGGTTTAACCCTCAGTCAGCTTCGCTGACAGCTCCCTTCCCGCTTCGCGGCAAGGGAGCCATTTAACGCGCAACGGGGCCGTCAAAGGTAAAAGCCTTCCCCGCAGGGCGGGGAAGGCTTTTCCTCTGCCACAGAAAACCGCCCTCCCGGCGGGAGGGCGGTTCAGATCGTCAAAAAACTCAAATTCAAATATTTTTTCCAAGGACATGAGCCTTGGAAAAAATCCCTTTTGTCGCCCAAGTGTGCCGCTTGCGGCGCGCGCAGGGCGACAGCAGGGAAATTCTGCGTGAATTTCGCAAAATTCAGGCGGAGTTCCCCGCACGTTCCCCTTGTCGAAAAAGCCCGTCAGGGATTTTTCGACAAGCAAACCGCCCTCCCGATGGGAGGGCGGTTTCACATTCCTTTTCAGCGCCTCAGTGGTTGATGAGGCTCGTGCCGGTCATCTCGGCGGGTTTGTCTATGCCCATCAGCTCCAGCATGGTGGGGCAGATGTCCGCCAGGCGGCCGTCGTGGAGGGTGGTCCCCTCCGGCGCGCCCACGATGAAGAAGGGCACGGGGTTGGTGGTGTGGGCGGTGTGAGGCTCGCCGTCCTCGGCGATCATCTTGTCGGCGTTGCCGTGGTCGGCGGTGATGAGGGCGATGCCTCCGGCGCGCATGACGGCGTCCACCACCTTGCCCACGCCCTCGTCCACGGTCTCCACGGCCTTGACAGCGGCGTCAAAGACGCCGGTGTGGCCCACCATGTCGCAGTTGGCGAAGTTGAGGATGATGGCGTCGTACTTGCCGGACTCGATGCGCCGGACGCACTCGTCCGCCACCTTGCGGGCGCTCATCTCAGGGATGAGGTCGTAGGTGGGGAACTCCTTGGGGGACGGGATCAGGGCGCGGTCCTCCCCGTCGTAGACCTGCT
>CANQXK010000007.1 GCA_947627715.1 uncultured Oscillospiraceae bacterium | reverse complement strand
GAGGAACAGCTTTTAGAGCGGCTTCTGAAAACCGGTGACAAGGGACGCGCCGCGCAAACGAAGAAACAGGCTGCGGAGCTTGCCAAAGCCGAGAAGCGCAAGGCCGAGGTAGACAGGCTCTTTGCCAAGATGTATGAGGACTGGTCTGCGGAGCGCATCACGGGCTATAACTTCAATATGCTGTCCCAGAAGTACCAAGCCGAGCAAAGCGAGCTGATCGACAAGATTGACCGCATCAAAGCAGAGCTTGCCACCGAGCGGCAGACGGCATCCGACGCTGAGAAATGGGTCGCGCTGATAAAACAATACTCCCACCCCACAGAGCTGACCGCCGAGCTTCTGAACACCTTGATTGAAAAAATCGTGATTCATGAAGCAACGAAAGGCGCGGATGGTATGCGGGAGCAGGAGATTGAGATTTACTACCGTTTCGTCGGCAAAATCGACTGACGAACGGAAAAATACACATTTATATCCTTAACTAAGTGAAACGGGAAAATCCATGCCTGATTCCGGGATCATGCTGGAGCTTTGCGATTTTCTGAAAATCAGTGTCAATGAACTCCTGTCGGGCGAAATGATCATGGCGGAATCTTATGACAAGCGGGCGGAGGAAAATCTCCTGGCCATGCGGCGGGAGATGGAGGAAAAGAACCGGCAGATGCTAAGGATGGAATACTGGGTCGCCCTTCCGGCGATACCCGGCGGGATCGTTCTGGTATTTGTGGCCGCGTTTGCCCCGATGCCCGCATGGCTGCGCGCCCTGCTGATTGTGTTTGCTCTTGTGATGATCTTCACAGTCGCTTTCATGGCGGTGGGCATTGAGCAGAAGGCCGGATACTACGCCTGCCAAAGCTGCGGCCATCGGTATGTCCCGACCTACTGGCAAACCAACCTCGCGCCCCACGCCGGCCGGACGCGATACATGAAATGTCCCGCGTGCGGCAAACGGACCTGGCAGAAAAAAGTTTTGACTAAGGAAGACTAAGTCTCCCCACCGTCATTTTCCACAAAATCGGCGCTCCATTTTTGTCACAGCTTACGAATTTAAGATTTGAAAAACACCTCCTGACAGGGTATCATCAAGCTGTCAGGAGGTGTTTTCCATGAAAGAGCAATCTTTTTTCCGCTCCGTCTGCGCCCTGGCCGTCCCCGTGGCGCTGCAATCCATGCTCCAGGCGTCCTTCGGCGTGGTGGACCAGGTGATGATCGGCCAGCTGGGGGGCGTGGAGGTGGCCGCGGTGGGCCTCGCGGGGAAATTCACGGGGATCTTCAACGTGGTGGTCTCCGCCGTGGGCGCGGCGGCGGGCATCATGATCTCCCAGTACATGGGCCAGAAAAAAGCCGCCGAGACCCGCCGGAGCATGGTCCTCAATCTGCGGGTGTGCCTCATCATCGCGGCGCTTTTCACATTGGCCGGCGTCGCCGCGCCAAAGCAAATCATGGGCCTCTACATCGAAGACCGCATGACTGTGGACGCGGCGGGGCGGTATCTCTTTATCGTCTCCGGCGCCTTCCTCCCCACGGCGGGGGTCACCATCCTGTCCACCCATCTGCGGTGCATGGAGAGAGCGTCCCTTCCGCTCTACGCGGGGCTTGCCTCGGCGGTGGTCAACACGGCCCTCAACTGGATACTGATCTTCGGGAATCTGGGCGCGCCGGCCCTGGGCGTCACCGGGGCGGCGCTGGCCACGCTGATCTCGCAGATGGTCTATTTGGCGGTCATCCTTGCGATGTACGCCAGATACCGGGAGCGCGCGGAGAACGGCCCGGCGGGTCCCTTCGACTGGAAGCAGTACCTCTCCATGCTGCTGCCGCTCCTGGTGAGCGAATTTGTGTGGGTCCTGGGCGAAAACGTGTACGCGGGCATTTACGGCCACCTGGGCGTTGAGGCCAGCGCCGCCATGACGCTGACAAACCCCGTGCAGTCCCTGGCCATTGGGGCTTTGTGCGGCCTGAGCCAGGCGGCGGCGATCCTCATCGGCAAGCGCCTTGGGGACGGGGACAGGGAGACGGCCTGGCGGGAGGCGAAAAGGCTCCTTCTCTACGGCCTTATGGGGTCCCTTTTGCTGTCCGTGGCGATCTCCCTCATAAGCCCCCGGTATGTGCGGATCTTCAAGGTGGAGGCCGGCATCCGGGAGCTGACAGAACAGATCCTCGCTGCCTACGCCGCCGTCATGCCCTTTAAGGTGCTGAACATGATCATGGGCAGCGGCATATTGCGCAGCGGCGGAAAGACCACCTACGTCATGGTCATCGACCTTGTGGGGACCTGGCTGTTCGGCGTACCCCTGGGCCTTCTCTCGGCATTCGTCCTCCGCTGGCCCATCCCCCTGGTCTACCTCGCCCTGTCCCTCGAGGAGTGCGTCCGCCTCGCCGTCTCCCTTGCCGTATTCAAACGCCGGGGCTGGATGAACCGGCTCCGGGCGTGAGGCGCAAAGATATTTGCAAAACGGAGGGGCATAGTGTATAGTAAAAGGGCAAACGCAACCCCCGGTTGACAAATTTCCAGCCGGCCTTTGGTGGCGCGCAACCGCAGAATGCGCTATGATCTTCTCGGCGGCGGAAAGACCGCACCGCTGAAAAATCGATGCGGAGGGACGAAAAAATGATCTTAGCGGACAAAATCACAAATTTAAGAAAAAAGAACGGCTGGTCCCAGGAGGAGCTTGCGGAGAAGATGCAGGTGTCCCGGCAGGCGGTGTCCAAATGGGAGGGGGCGCAGACCGTGCCGGACCTGGAGAAAATTTTGGCGCTGAGCCGGCTCTTTGGCGTCACCACGGATTATCTTCTCAAAGACGAGATCGAGGGCGAGGAATTTACGGACGATTTGGACCGCGCGCCTGTAAAACGGGTCCCTCTCGCCCTCGCCAACGAATTTTTGGAGTGGAGAGCAAAGGCGGCCAAACGCATCGCCCTGGGCACGTTTTTGTGCATCATCTCCGTGATCCCGCTGCTGCTCCTGGGCGCTGCGGCGGAGGTTCCGGGGTCCACGGCCTCCTTAAATTTAAATTTGGTAGCGGGCATGGGACTTGTGGTCCTGCTCCTTTTTGTGGCTGCAGCCGTGGCGGTCTTCGTCTCCTGCGGCTTCAAAAACGCGCCTTATGAGTTCATCGACAAGGAACCCTTTGAGACGGAGTACGGCGTGGACGGCATGGTGAAGGAGCGGCAGAAGGCGTATAGACCCGCCTATGTGAAAATGAACATCATCGCCGCCTGCCTGTGCGTTCTCTCGCCGGTCCCGCTTTTCGCGGGGCTGTTCACGGAAAACGAGTTCCTCCTGGTGGTCATGCTGGCGGGCACGATCCTTCTGGCTGGCGTTGGCGCGACCCTCTTCACCCTGGCCGGCGTGCGCTGGGCCAGTATGCAGAAGCTCCTGAAGGAGGGGGAGTACGCCCGGCGGGATCAGAAAAAGACCCGGATCAAGAAAACCGTCTCCACGATATGGTGGCTGACCGCCGCCGCTGTGTACCTCGGCTGGAGCTTTTGGACCGGGGATTGGGAAACCACCTGGATCGTCTGGCCCATCGCGGGGATCCTGTTCGCCGTCGTCATGTGCCTTTGCAACCTGTTTATAGAACGGGAAAGGGAAGGGCAGGACAGGTAAGGAAAATCCTCAGACAGTTGAACACTTCATTGCCCGCGTGAGAATTTCCGTGGGCATTTTGCTGTTTTTTTGTGAACGCTATTGACAAAACATATACCTCGTGATACGATGTATATCGTAAAAGGAGGCATAATATGGACATTCAGTTGAAACGAGGCCTCTTAGATGTCTGCGTTTTAGCGGCGATCAAAAGCGAGGATTCCTACGGGTATAAGATCATAAAAGATATGAAACCGTATATTGAACTTTCCGAATCGACCTTATATACCATTCTGAAACGCCTGGAAACAGCCAATATGCTGACCGTTCGCACCGCGGAGCATGGCGGCAGGCTTCGGAAGTATTACCATATTACCGATGAGGGGCTTAAACGCATTGAAGATTTCAAGGTCGAGTGGAAAGAAATCCTGTCTATCTATCGATTCGTAACCAAGGAGGAGGATGGCAATGAGTAAACAGGAATTTCTTGCGCGGCTGCGTAAAGGGTTGTCTGGATTGCCGCGGGAGAATATTGAGGAACGGTTAGCGTTTTACAGCGAAATGATCGACGATCAAATGGAAGATGGCCTTTCGGAGGAGGAAGCGGTTTCGGCGGTAGGCTCTGTTGATGAGATCGTTACACAGGCAGTAGCGGAAACACCCCTTGCGAAAATCGCTAAAGAAAGGATCAAATCCAAAAGGCGGCCAAGCGCGGGAGAAATCGTGCTTTTGGTTCTCGGCTCTCCCATATGGCTTCCCCTGCTGATCGCCGCGTTCGCGGTACTACTCTCGCTTTATATTTCTCTATGGGCTGTGATCGTTTCCCTGTGGGCGGTTTTTGCCTCCCTTGCCGCAGGTTCAATTTACGGCGTGCTGACTTGTGTTATTTTTGCCGTGAGCGGTAACGCCGCCAAAGGGATTGCCATGCTTGCGGCAGGATTTGTTTGCGCGGGTCTTTCTATCTTTGCGTTTTACGGGTGCAAGGCAGTGACAAAGGGGTTTTTACTACTCACAAAGAAAACGGCAATAGGTATCAAGAATTGCTTTGTTAAAAGGGAGGAAGCGTAATGAGAAAAACAACAAAAGTATGGCTTATTTTAGCGGCCTGTCTTGTGCTGCTTGGGTGCATCCTCTTTGCGGGCGTGAGTAATATGCTCGATTGGGATGAATATGAGACAAATACTTATGTAGTCAGCGAAGCGTTTGACGGCATATCCATCAATACTGACACCGCGGACATCGTGTTATCGCCTTCTGATGACGGCAGGTGCAGAGTGGAGTGCCATGAAGGCGAAAACACAAAGCATTCAGTCGCCGTCGAAAAGAATGTGCTTGTTGTCGGCATAAACAAAACGTCAAAATCCTGGCTCGACTATATCGGATTCAGCTTTGATACTCCAAAGATAACGGTTTATCTGCCGGGTACGCAATACACATCGCTTCACATTGACGAAAGTACAGGAGGCGTCAAAATACCTGATGCGTTTATGTTCAAAAATGTTGATATTTCTTTAAGCACAGGGGACGTTCATTTTTGCGGCTCTGCTTCCGAGACGGTCAAAATAAAAGCGAGCACGGGAGCGATCCGCGTAGAGAATATCTCCGCCGGCGCGCTTGACCTTAAGGTTACCACAGGCAAGGTAACCGTTTCAGGCGTGACTTGCGCGGGAGATGTTACAGTCGGCGTAACAACGGGCAAAACAAATCTGTCCGATACCCGGTGCAAAAACGTTATCTCCAGCGGAAGCACGGGAGATATTGATTTGAATCATGTTATTGCTGCGGAAACGTTTTCTATCAGGAGAAGTACGGGCGATGTGAAGTTTGACGGCTCGGACGCTGCTGAAATTATCGTCAAAACGGATACAGGCGATGTTAGAGGCACGTTGCTTTCCGGGAAGAACTTTATGGCCCAAACCGATTTAGGCGATGTGGATGTCCCAAAGTCTGTGGACGGCGGCAAGTGTGAAATTACCACAGACACGGGCGATATTGAGATAACGGTCGAATGATCTTGAATCTCGAAACAGGTGATTGAAGAAAACCGCTGTAATTTTCATCCTCGCAAGGATGGAGATCGCAGCGGTTTTGTGACGATCTTCACCGCCTGAGCAAATACGGCAATCAATGTGGAGCAGCAGATTAGAAGCGCCAATTTTGGCGCACGATTTTCCTTTGAAAAGTCCATCTTTTCTCTTGACTTTCTTTGAAAAGCGTGTATAATAGGTAACATGGGTTGCGCAACGAATGATACTTTACAAGGGAAGGGGGACGGCTCATGCCGCCAAAATTCAAATTCACACGGGATGAGATCACAAGCGCCGCGCTGGACCTGACGCGGAAGGACGGCCCCGGCGGCCTCACCGCGCGGGCGCTGGCGGAGAAGCTGGGCTGTTCGGTCAAGCCGATTTTCGGGCTTTTCAAGAACATGGAGGAGGTGCAGGGCGCGGTGCTGTCCGCCGCGCAGGACCTGTACCAAAGCTATCTTGCGGAGGATATGGCCGCCGGAAAGCATCCCCCCTACAAGGCCAGCGGCATGGGCTATATCCGTTTCGCCAGGGAGGAGAGGGAGCTTTTCAAGCTGCTTTTCATGTGCGACCGCAAGGGGGAGCCGCCAAAGCCCGGCAGGGAGATGGAGGTGATCCTCCCCCTAATTATGAAAAACACGGGGCTTTCCAGAGAGAAGGCGGAGCGGTTCCATCTTGAAATGTGGATCTTCGTCCACGGCATCGCGTCCATGATCGCCACGTCGTATCTCGATTGGGAGATGGAAACCGTCAGCGGTGTGCTCACCGACGCCTACATGGGGCTGAAGGCGCGGTTTTGCGAAGCGGAGGAATGAGCCTATGGACGCCATCAAAACAGTCGATCTTACGAAAAGATACAAGGACGTGACCGCCGTGGACGGGCTGAACCTCACCGTCCGGCGGGGCGAGCTGCTGAGTCTGCTGGGGGTCAACGGCGCGGGCAAGACCACCACCATCAAGATGCTGACGGGACTGACAAAGCCCACCTCCGGCGACGCCTTTCTGAACGGGAAGAGCATTCTGACGCAGAGCGCGGCGGTGAAGGCCATGATCGCCGTGTCGCCCCAGGAGACGGCGGTGGCCCCCAATCTGACGGTCCGGGAGAACCTGGAGCTGATGGCGAGGGTCCACGGCTTCCCAAAAGCCGAGGCCAGAGACAAGGCCGCGGAACTCGGCGGCCGTTTCGGTTTGGGGGAGATCGCGGACAAAAGGGCCGGGAAGCTGTCCGGCGGCTGGCAGAGGCGGCTCAGCATCGCCATGGCGCTCATCAGCGGCCCGCAGATATTGTTTCTGGACGAACCCACCCTGGGGCTGGACGTACTGGCGAGAAGCGGCCTGTGGGAGCTGATCCGCGCCCTCAAAGGGAACATGACCGTGATCCTGACCACCCATTACATGGAGGAGGCCGAGGCGCTTTCCGACAGGGTGGCGATCCTGAAAAGCGGGCGGCTCCTGCTCGCCGGCGCCCCGGCGGAGATCAAGCGACAGGCGGGTACGGACAAATTTGACGAGGCGTTCGTGCGCATCGTAAAGGAGGGACAGACGTGAAGGGTCTGGCATTTTCCAAGAGGAACGGGCTGGAGGTTTTGCGCGACCCGCTGAACCTCCTTTTCGGGGTGGGCTTTCCCGTCGCCCTGCTCCTGCTGCTGACCGCGATCCAGAAGAATATCCCGGTGGCGATGTTTGCCATCGAGCGCCTGTCGCCGGGGATCGCGGTGTTCGGGCTGTCCTTTATGACGCTGTTCTCCGCCACGCTGATCGCAAAGGACCGGGGAAGCTCCTTCCTGCAAAGGCTGTACACCACGCCCCTGACGGCGGGGGACTTTATTTTAGGCTATCTCCTGCCGCTCCTGCCTATCTCCATCGCCCAGTCGGCCGTCTGCTATGCGGTGGCCGTCCTTTTGGGGCTTGAGGTGACGGCCCATCTTGTGACCTCTGTGCTTTGTACGCTTCCCGCCGCGCTGCTGTTCGTGTCGCTGGGGCTTCTGTGCGGCAGTATCTTCACGGACAAGCAGGTGGGCGGCATCTGCGGGGCGCTGCTTACCAACCTGACGGCGTGGCTCTCCGGCATATGGTTTGACCTGGGGCTGGTGGGCGGCGCGTTCCAAAAAATAGCGTACCTCCTGCCCTTCGTCCACGCCGTGGAGATGGAGCGGGCAGTTCTGGGCGGAGATTACGCGGGGGCGTTCCGGCACCTTTGGTGGGTGGCGGGCTACGCCGCCGCCGTGACCGCCGTGGCGGTGTTCGCCTTCCTGCGGCAGATGAAAAGGCAATGACCCGCGGCCCCTCCCAACTCATCGGCTTTCCCATAAACCGACAGCGGCTTTTCCTTCTCAGCAGGCGTTCAAGAAGTCACAAAGGGACAGTACAGCCAAAGGGGGCGTTTTATCCAACAAAACAGGGGTTATGGAACTGCTTGTAAATTTTTTGCGATTTTTTTGCGTGACGGCCTTGACATTTCCGCTTTTTGCCCTATAATAATATCTATATCAATAGTGCGAGATTAATCTTGCGAAAATGAATGGAGGCAACGGTATGGACATCTACGATTTCAAAATCAAAGCGCAGGACGGAAGCGAGGTGGCGCTTTCCGATTACAAAGGGAAAGTTCTTCTCATTGTGAACACGGCCACCGGGTGCGGATTTACGCCGCAGTATGGCGAGCTTCAAGACTTGTACGAGCTTCATCAGAAGGACGGGCTGGAGATTCTGGATTTCCCCTGCAATCAGTTCGGGGAGCAGGCTCCGGGCAGCGACGAGAAGATCCACAGCTTCTGCACCGGGCGGTTTGGCATCACCTTTCCGCAGTTTGCCAAGATCGATGTCAACGGTGAAAACGCCATCCCGCTCTACAAATATCTGACGGAGAGCACCGCGTTCGCCGGTTTCTCCGGCCCGATGGGGCTGATTCTCAAGCCCATCGTGAAGAAGATGGACAGCGACTATAAAAACAACGGTAAAATCAAGTGGAACTTCACGAAGTTTCTGATCGACCGAAGCGGCCAGATCGTCGCGCGCTTTGAGCCCACCGAGTCCCTTGACAAGGTAAAGGCAAAGGTTGAGGAGGTGCTGTGATGAAACTCGCGGTGCGGTATTATTCAAGAGGCGGCAACACAAAAAAGATCGCGGAGGCCATCGCGAAGGCCGTTGGCGTGGAAGCAAAAACGGTATCGGAACCGCTGACCGAGGATGTGGATATTCTGTTCCTCGGCAGCGCCCCGTATGCTTTCGATGTGGACGACGAAGTAAAAAAGTTCATCAGCGGCATCCATGTATCCGTGGGCAAGGTCGTGAATTTCAGCACATCCGCCGCCGTCAAATCCACCCGCAAGTATGTGGAAAAGCTGCTTGCGGAGAGACAAATCCCTGTTGCGAAAGAAGAATTTTCCTGCCGGGGCGCTTTTGCGATGCTTCACAAAGGCAGGCCAAATGAGGCCGACCAAAAGGCCGCCGCGGATTTCGCAAGGGGGATTATATCGTAAGGGGAGGCAAAAATCATGGAGGTTCCATTTGACCCACTAAAACTCGAAAACCAAATATGCTTTCCGCTCTATGCCTGCGCGAAAGAAATTGTGAAAGCGTATAAGCCGTACCTCGACGAACTCGACCTGACCTACACGCAGTATATCACGATGATGGTGATGTGGGAGCATAAGGAGCTGCGGGTGAAGGAAGTCGGCAAATACCTGTATCTTGATTCCAGCACGCTGACGCCTTTGCTCAAACGGTTGGAGGAGAAGGGGTATGTGGCGCGGCGCCGCTCGCGTGAAGATGAACGCGACCTGATCGTTTCCGTAACCGACGCGGGAACCGCCCTGCGCGAAAAGGCGCTCTCCTTGCCGCAGCGTCTCGCCGCCTGTGTTGATCTGGAGCCGGAAAAAGCGCAGCTTCTCTATGGGATCCTTTATGAGTTGCTTGGTAAATTGGGCGAGAGAAACAACGGATAATGCGTCGTTGAGTCGAAGCGCTTATGTTATACATGAGAGGTGACGATGAAGGGTTTTAGCACATCTGCCGCCTGTATCAAAGAATTATAAGTGAACCATATCCGAAACCAAGCCGCCGAGGTCGTTTACAACGATTTGATTTACAGCTGATATTCACCACATAGGAAAAAGCCGCTGTCAACCGATGGCGGCTTTTTCTTGTGTACTGGTAGTTTGGAGGTCGTAAAGTCTGCCGAGGAAACATCTCTGCAACTTTTCTGTGAACCTTTGAGTATCGTATTGCAATTGGCCATACAATACGGTATAATCAAGTGCAGAAAGGTAGGTGCTTATAATGGCAACAAAAAGCGCAAATGTAACGGCTCGTGTTCAGCCGGAAATCAAGCGGCAGGCGGAGGCGGTTTTGGAACAGCTCGGATTACCAGTCTCCGTTCTGATTGATACCTTGTACAGACAAATCATTATGACGGGCAGCGTTCCGTTTGCTCTTGCCGTTCCGAAGCCGCCCACAAGAGATAGTCTGACTGAGGTTCAGTTTAACGCTATGATGGAAACAGGATATAATCAGGCGCAGTCTGGCGAGGGACTGCCCATTGACGAAGCCTTTGCCAAAATCCGTGAGGGCATTTGAGTATTTTGAGTATAAAGAGGTGGTATAGGCTATGATCGAGCTGATACGATTTGATTTACAGAAAAAAGACGAATGGGATGATTTCTATGATTGGTTCAGTTCGTATCTGAGCGAAGTGTGCGGCGAAGAAGAATATCAAGAGGAGATCGACGATCTTCACAATGATGAACTGAACGCGGGGATGATTGAGCAGTCGCTTCAAGAACATGATCCGTATTTTATTATGCGGATCGTAGAAAATGAAGCTTGTGTTGGATTGATCACCTATTCGTATAATGAGGAACGCAACAAGGGCTTTATCAACAACTTCTATGTATGTAGAGAGCGTAGAAGCTCCGGTGTTGGTTCTGCTGTATGTCGAATCGTCGAAAACCATCTTCGATCATTGGGCGCGAAGTATATAGAGACTAATCCTGCTGAAAAGGCTGAACGCTTTTATGTCCGTAATGGGTTTAAATTCTCTCGTATATCATCAGACGGAGAGCGAATTTTTGGTAAGGCGATAGAATGAACATACGGCAGTTTTGGCCTGACGTTCTTGCGCAGAGAGCAGACGAGATAAGAGAATATTTCCAAGCCGATGGTAGCGCATCTTCAAAAACTCCTATTTATCGAGCAGATAACTACCAGCCCCACAACTAAAAACTTGGGCGCTTCTTTCTTCCCCATATGCTCCAATTTAACGTATAGCTGCAACTGAATACCAATACACAGCCCTTGCTTTCAAAGGCGGTTACGGAGCGGCAAATGCTCCAAAATCGTCCCCAAAATTAACGGAAAGCAAGGGCTATTTCTATTTCGGGTGTAAAACACACCCGAAACAAGGTTCTGTCAAGGGCGTAAGCCGCAAAGCGGTCAAAGACCCTTGACAGATTCTTATTCTCCGGCAGAAACGAATGGAACCTGTCCACTCTCGCCTGACAGTTTCGGGAGCGCATACGAAAGCCCGTCTGATTCCTGACAGATCAGACGGGCTTTTTTTAAAAATCAAAAAAACCTGTTGACAAATCCGTCTACATAGTGTAGACTCTATGTAGACTACACCATGTAGACGGGAGGCCGCGCTTATGGCGGAAATTCAGCTGGGGGCTGTGGAGGCCCGTTTTGCGGACATCATTTGGGAGAGGGAGCCGGTGACGACCGCCGAGCTTGTCAAGCTCGCCTCGGCAAAACTCGCATGGAAGCGGACGACAACGCACACGGTACTGCGCCGGCTTTGCGACAAGGGGCTGTTCCAGAACAATAACGGCGTGGTGACCTCTCTCCTGTCCCGGCAGGAGTTCTACGCCCTTCACAGCAAGAAGTATGTGGACGAGACCTTTGCGGGGTCCCTTCCGGCTTTTCTTGCCGCGTTTACCAGCGAGAAGAAGCTGACAGCCGAGGAAATCAACGAGATTCGTGAGCTGATCGACAAGGCAGGTGAATAATATGGTGGAACCATTCGTGAGGATTTTGAACATGAGCATTGCCGCAAGCTGGCTGATTTTAGCGGTGGTGTTCCTTCGGCTCCTGCTGAAGAAGGCGCCAAAATGGGTCGCCGTTCTTTTGTGGGGGATCGTCGCTTTGCGGTTGGCAGTCCCCGTCTCCCTTGAGAGCGTGTTGAGCCTGATCCCCAGCGCCGAGACCTTCAACGCCCATAATATCCAATACGAAACGCCCGCTGTCAGCAGCGGCATCCCCGCCGTCAACAACGTGGTCAACCCTGTTCTGGGAGAAGCCTTCGCGCCGAATCCCACGGGCAGCGCCAACCCGCTTTATGTCTGGACATCTGTTCTGTCGGCGATCTGGCTCGTCGGCATAGCCGTTATGCTGCTGTATGCCGTGATGAGTTATATACGGGTACGTCGGAGTGTTGCGGAAAGAGTCCCCTATGAAGAAAACATCTTTCTGTGCGACCATGTGAAATCTCCGTTTATTCTGGGATTGGTCCGGCCCAAAATTTATCTGCCCTCCGACATGGACGATGCGTCCATGGAGCCGGTGCTCGCCCACGAAAAGGCCCACTTGGCAAGGCGCGACCACTGGTGGAAACCGCTGGGCTTTCTCATCCTGGCGGTCCACTGGTTCAACCCGCTGTGCTGGGCGGCTTATGTGCTGCTTTGCCGGGACATTGAGCTGGCCTGCGACGAAAAGGTTATCCGGCGGATGGACGTGGACGGGAAGAAGCAATATTCCTCCGCTCTGTTGGCGTGCAGTTCCGGGCGGCGGCTGGTCACGGTCTGCCCGCTGGCCTTTGGAGAGGTTGGCGTAAGAGAAAGGGTGAAAAAGGTGCTGCATTACAAAAAACCGGCGGTTTGGATCGTTGCCGCGGCGGTTGCCGCCTGCGCGTTGGCGGCGGTGTGTTTTGCGACGGACCCGGTGACGAAGGGACCCGGCGCGACAGACGGGAACGATGCGGTCGAGGGGAATGACGCGGTTAACGGACGAAAGATGACCCTCGACGATGTGATCGCGCTGTCGCAAAAGGGAGACGCGCTGATCTGGGCGGACTTTGAGCCATATCAGGGGCGGGATATCGGCTCAGGTCTCTATATCATGCGCTATGAGATCGACGAGATCTTCGAGGTCCGGGTCAGCGGCTTCGGGGAGGTCAACGGCTTCCGGGAGCTAAAGCCCGCGGCTGTCTGCCTGATGGTCAACAACGGGGCGAAGGACGTCATCGACATCCGAACAGAGGACGTCTCCGCCTTCATCGAAGCGCACAGAAACGATAGCAAAACCGATAAGAACTATCAGGACCTAAGTTTTGACGGATCGCTCGAAGTCTCAGAGGACATTATCGGCAAGGATAACCTCCTCTTGAAACAGTCTTTGCGAACGAATAGTGAGGAAATTAAAATTACCAACAACAGTGCGGTCAAAGTTGTAATATACTTGTATGTTGACAATGATCCTGTTAATCCTCTCCGTCAGTTGTCTTGTGATAGCACAGATACAATAACATTCACAGGCTTGGATTATCGTTTTATTTATAAAATCGGTGTAAGCGCCGATACGTCAACTCGGCTTAATTTGACGATAACTGAGTAAGAAATAGGCACCTTCTTGTTTATTGGGAAGTCATAAACTGCATACAGAGAACGGAAATGTTTTAGTCCTCTTCTCTACCTGATCTCCGCCGCAGTCTGCCAGATACCTGCCAGACTGCGGCGAAAGCTTTTTTCGCGCGCCGTTGCCATCCCACATGGCAAGGCCCCGCCACCGGCGGCAGCACAGTCTAATATATGTAAATCATCAATAGGCACTTGACAAGAAAACTTGACGGCACTATAATACCGCCTTAAAGAAGCGCGGACAGAACGGAAAATATCACAGAACCAACTGGCCGAAATGGTTGGCGTGTCCCGGAATACGATCAGCTTTATCGAAACCGGGCAGTTTAATCCTACCGCCAAACTTGCTCTCATTTTATGTATTGCTTTGAATAAAAAATTTGAGGACTTATTTTTCTTCTGGTTTGCAAAAACAGACCCTTCTTTTTGCCCTTATAAGGCGCATAGGCGAGGGTAAACCTGTATTGTATCTGTCCAAGCGGAGGCGTGGGGAAATAGAATGATTCAATATGCTGAAATTCAAGACCTTTCGGTTCTAAAGGAATATGATAAACATATTTCCGAATCCGAACTGAGAAATATCCTCCCGGCGAAGAAGGTCCTCATGATGTATCAAGGGGATACCTTTATCGGATGGCTGAGGTTCGGGTTGTTTTGGGACAACATTCCGTTTATGAATATGCTCTATATCCTGGAGGCGTATAGAGGGCAGGGAAACGGGACAAGGCTCGTCTCGTTTTGGGAAAAGGAAATGGCTGAAAAGGGATATAGACAGGTTTTAACTTCCACGCAGGCAAACGAGCAGGCGCAATTTTTTTACCGAAAAATCGGTTATACCGAATGCGGCGCGCTTTTGCTGCCGAAAGAGCCGTTGGAGATGTTCTTCATCAAAGATTTATAGAATGACGTAACTGTTGACCCTCCGGGCCTGCCCTTGCCGGACTGACCGAGGGAGCCGAGGCTATGCTTTTCCGGCGGGTTATGGAGCTTGCCGAAAAAGAGGGCGTGACGGAAAAGCTCAATGCCGAGGACGGTATGAAGTGGGTGCAGGCTATGAACAATATCCGCAACCGAGCTGCCGAGGTGGTTTACAGCGATTTGATTTTCAACTGATAACCGCCCGCATAGGGAATTGCCGCTGTCAACCGATGGCGGCTTTTCCTTTTCAGCAGGTGTTCAAGAAGTCATAAAGCCGGCAGTATAGTCGGGGGATATTCTTACCGAAAAATCGTTGTTTGTGGTAGACTTCTTCACATTTGTGTGGTATTATAGTTGTTAAGTAAACGACTGTTTGATAGAACGGAAGTTTATGAAAAAAAGAATGTGATTGTATGAAAAAATATTGGTACATTTTCTTAGCGGCCATTTTATGTGCCGTATTCTCAAAGCAAATTGATAGCCTCTTGGCAAGGGTAATCAAAGACAGCAAAAAGAGAGCGGTTCTGTATTGTGTGGTTGGTGCGGTGGTGCTTGCCGTTATTGGTTTCTTCATCTACGAAGCACTTAACGCCAAATCACAGGGGTTTTTGCATACGGTGATCTTGGCAATGCTGCCTTTCTCCCTTTTTGTGATTGGAATTATTGCCGGCAAATGCTTCGGAAAAGCTCGTCAGAAAAAGATGCAATAATAAAGCCGCCGATCAATCGACGACTGCTTGGTAAATCGAAATTCGCTTAATTATTGGAGGATTAAACAATGGATGAACCTTTTTTTACAATAACAAGGCAGGTGGTAAAATGAAATGTCCTTATTGTAATGACGAAATGACAGAAGGCTTTGTGCAAAGCGCCAGACAAGTTTTTTTCACTACGGAGAAACATAAACTTTCGTTTTGGGCAGAGGGTAATGAGCAAGTTTTAACACAGGATAATTGGACAGTTCCAACCTGTACGGCTTTTTGTTGCACAAAATGCAAAAAAGTTATTATAGACTATTCTGACAACCTGTAATTTTTCAAACGCAACAACTGAATACCAAAATGAGACCGCCCTCCACCGGTTCCCCGGTGAATGCTGGCGGTCTTTTTTTTATCCCCAAACGCTCCATTTGAGCGTTTGGTCACAACTGAATACGGGCAAAAAGCGAAAGTGCCAAAACCACGTTGACAAGATTTCTTGGGACTGCTTCCCGATCGCCGCCTGACCCGCCGCGCGGAAGAATACGGATATGCTCTCCCGCCCTTGACGCAAACTGTACAATTTTTTCGGAAAAACCCGCCCAATACAGGGTATCTTGAAGATTGTATTCTCCCCCTTCCGGGTGTAAAATGTTTACCCTTGAAGGGAGCGTTGCTTTATGTTGATTTTGGTCGAATTATCCGTGGCTATGTTCGGAGGGCTTCTCATGTCCCGGCTTGCCAAGAAGCTCCATCTGCCGGCGGTCACGGCGTACCTGGTGGCCGGCGTGCTGCTGGGGCCGTTCTGCCTGGGCGCGCTGAAGGTCCCCGGCCTGGGCTTCCCCTCCCTGGACGACGTGAAGGCGCTGGACCTCGTCTCCCAGGTGGCGCTGGGGTTCATTGCCTTTACCATCGGCAACGAGTTCAGGCTTGAACAGCTCAAGCACATGGGCCGTCAGGCCATCACCGTGGGCATTTTGCAGGCGGTGATCACCACCGCCCTTGTGGACGCGGGGCTGATCGCCCTCCACTTCGTGTCCCCGAAGCTCATCACCATCCCCTCCGCCATCACCCTGGGTTCCATCGCCGCGGCCACGGCCCCGGCGGCGACGCTGATGGTGGTGCGGCAGTACAAGGCCAAGGGGCCGCTCACCAAGCTCCTGCTGCTGGTGGTGGCTATCGACGACGCGGTGGGCCTGATGCTGTTTTCCGCCTCCTTCGGCGTGGCTATGGCCCTGGAGAAGGGGGTCATCAGCCTGAAGACCATCCTCTTGGAGCCGGTGATCGAGATCGTCCTGTCCCTCCTGCTGGGGGCGCTGGCCGGCTGGGTCCTGCACCGTCTGGAGAAGTACTTCTTCTCCCGGTCCAAGCGCCTGACCCTGTCCATCGCCTGCGTGTTCCTCACCGCCGGGATCTCCATGGCGGAATTTGAGGTGGGCGGCGTACAGATCGGCTTCAGCCTCCTGCTGGTGTGCATGATGGCCGGAACGGTGTTCTGCAATATCTGCGACTTCTCCCAGGAGATCATGGGGCGGCTGGACGACTGGACGGCCCCGGTGTTCGTGCTCTTCTTTGTCCTCTCCGGCGCGGAGCTGGACCTGCGCATCCTCTCCAACCCCCTGGTGCTCTTAGTGGGCGTGGTGTACATCCTGTTCCGCTCCCTGGGCAAGTACTTCGGCGCCTACTCCAGCTGCGCCATGACCCACTGCGACAGGAACATCACAAAGTACATCGGCATCACGCTGCTCCCCCAGGCCGGCGTGGCCCTGGGAATGGCCCTCACGGCCCAGCAGCTTGCCGACGGCACGGTGGTCCGCAACGTGGTCCTCTTCTCGGTGCTGGTGTATGAGCTGGTCGGGCCTGCCCTGACCAAGCGCGCCCTCACCGCCGCCGGGGAGATCCAGACCGAGGGCCGCACCAACGCCCGCCGCCGGAACAACCCCGTGGAGCTTTTCCACCTGGGCCATCACACAAAGCCGGAGCAGTAAACGGCGGCTCTTTTCCACAGACGAACCCCCTCGCCTCCCACAGGGAAGCGAGGGGGTTATTATCTTATTCGCTTTGTTCCTTCCCGGCCTCAGCCGTCCACCTTCTTGATGGCGTTCTCCGGCGTTGTCATCCCCATGATGACCGTCAGAAGCCCGTCCCCGTAGCGGTTGAACATCGCCACAGGCACGCCCAGCAGATGCTCCAGAGCGGCGTGGCCCGGCATGGCGTCCTGGCAGTCCAGGCAGACCTTGTAGCGGATCTCGCCGTCCCTGTAGTCAAGCTCAAAATTCCCGATGGCAAGGCCGAAGTTGGCGCGGGTCAAAAACTCGCACACCTCCGCCATATTCGAGGAGTCGGCCTTGACGCTGGCGTTCCCATAGGACGAGATGCGGCGGCACAGCGTGGGGTCCTGGTTGTCGGGCTGGACGAGGATGGTGATGCGGACGCTGCCCAGCTTCGTCTTGGAGAGATTGAACTGGCAGTTGAACACATTTTTCCCGGTGTCCAGATTATAGTGATAGTTATTCGAGGTGAACAGCTCCTCCACGGTGCTGAGGGCCTCTTCCATTGTGACGGCCATACCGGCGCACTTCCTTTCCATGAGCGGTCATTGAATAATTCTATTATATATCATATGCCCCGCGATTGCAAGACGCTTTCGCCCCCTCCCGGCGCTTTTTTGCCGCGGAGAGCCGCCGCCGTCCCGGTCAAAACAGAGAAAAAATAAAATAATTATAGCAAGAAATACAAACTTATGACGCAATATACACTATTTACCTTGCGGAAAAAATCCTTATAATATGCGGTGTTGCGAGAAGCAACAGACCAAATCTTTGGAGGAAATTACTATGAAAAAGCATGATACTAAAAGAAAGGAAAACGCCAGAAGGAATACCGCCAGCGTCGAGCGCGAGCTTGCGGGCGGAATGAATTTCGTGGCCGTCATCGGCAGCGTTGAGCGGCTTCGGAATCCTGAATTCTGGAGGTAAGCGCGTGCCGGTCCGTGACGTTTGGTATCACGCCGGAAAAATACGAAGCAAAACCGCCGGCCCGCCATTTTGGCGGGCCGGCGGCCTTTTCTTTTCACACATAAGCGGGGAGAGCCGGCCCCAAAGCGGAGCAGGGGACCGGGCCTCCCTCCGCTTGGTTACGAATACGTACCGCCCTCGCCTGAAGCGGCCTTACCGGCGGGCCTCAAATTCTTTGACCCCCTGGGCAAACCGCTCAAGCCCGTCCCGGAGGACCGATGCGGACGTGGCTAAATTCATGCGGATAAAATGCCGCCCGTCCCCGCCGAACTGAGCGCCGGGGGAGAGGCGCAGCCCGGTTTTCTCCCGGATGAAGGCGCACAGCGCGCCGGTGTCGTCCGTTATTTTGGAGCAGTCCAGCCACAGAAGATACGTGGCCTGGGAGGGCGTGACAGCGATCTTCGGAAGGCGCGCTTTGAAAAATCCGGCGGCGGTGACTTTGTTTTGGAGGATGTACGCCCGCAGCTCGTCCAGCCACGGCCCGCCCTTGGTGAAGGCCGCCTGGGCGGCGCACACGGCGAAGGAGTTGGGTTCCGCCGCCTCGTCGGTGTTCAGGGCGCGCCAGACCTTGTGGCGCAGCATGGGGTCGGGGACGGATACCGCCGCCGTCTGAAGCCCGGCCAGGTTGAAGCACTTGGTGGGGGCCAGACACGTGACGGAGACCTCCCGGCACGCGTCGGAGACGGAGGCGAAGGGGACGTACTGCGTCCCCGGATCGGTGAGGTCGCAGTGGATCTCATCGGAGATCACCGTGACGCCGTGCTTTTTCGCCAGCTTCCCGATCCTGGCAAGCTCTCTGTGCGTCCAGATGCGCCCCACGGGGTTGTGGGGGTTGCAGAGGATCATGAGCATCGCCTGGGGGTCGGCCATGGCCTCCTCAAGGGCCTGAAAATCAATGGAGTAACGGTCCCCGCATCGGACAAGGGGCGCCTCCAGGGGGACGCGGCCGTTGTTGAGGATGGAGTTGAAGAAGATGTTGTACACCGGCGTCTGGAGGATCACCTTCTCCGCCGGGGTGGTCAGCTTGCGCACGCAGGAGGAGATGGCGGGCACCACCCCCGTGCAGAAGATGAGCCAGTCGCGCTCCATGGTGAAGCCGTGGCGGTCCCGCCACCAGCCGATATAGGCGTCATACCACCCGTCGGGGATGATGTTGTAGCCAAAGACCCCGTGGGCGGCCCGTTCCTCGATGGCCTTTCTGATCTCCGGCGCGGCGGGGAAGTCCATATCCGCCACCCACATGGGCAGGGAGTTTTCGGCATATTCCTCGTCCCACTTCAAGGACCCGGTGCCACGCCGATCGGGAAGAACGTCAAAGTTGTATCTCATTTCAGCACTCCAAATCAAAAATCATTCCGCGTCTACGATTTCCCAGCCCTCCGTCCTCAGACCGCGCCGGGGGTCGTCGTCGATGAGCATGGGGACGCCCAGAATGCCCGTGATCTCCGTCACCTTGTCGTCGGCAAAGACGCAGCTGGGGTCGTCCCAGACAGAGCGCACCTCATCCCGGCTCTCCGGAGGACACAGCTCCAGGAGGAAGTCCGGAAAATCGGAGGAATACAGCTCCTCGTCGTACTCCTCATACCCCTCCGGCGCGCTGGCGAAATCCCACCCCGCCTTGCCGTCGAAGAAGGACACGAAGGCAATGTCGCTGTCGTAGACGGAGAAGGCCAGAACAGGAGCGCGGAAAATTTTGTAAAGGCCCTTGCAGTCCCGGAAGCTTGAGTTGTACCCCTCGCAAATCTGTGTGGCGAACACCGGGAAAAAGGGCGCGTCAGGCCGAAAGGCGGCGTAAGCGGCGTCGCCTCTCTCCATTTTCCGAATCTGCGCGGCCGCCTGCTCCCGAAGCTGCGGGGTCAGCTGCTCGGGGGGAATTTCGTCCAGGTGCTTTTGAATCTCCAGCACGACCCGGCGCGTCAGGAACTCGAGGGCGGGGTCCACGGCGCTTTTCGGCAGCTTCGCCACGCCGGCCCGTATGTCCTCCCTCGTCTGACCTTGATTTTTCACATAGTACCAACTGTATGTTGTCCCCATACGAACGTTCCTCACGATCTCACAATGATCTTCGTCCTTGAGGGGTCCACCTTGTCCTTTTCAATGATCAGCTCCCCAATATCGTCGGCCCGGATGGTCCCGGAGGAGGGGTTGATAACGGAGTCGATGCGCCCGTCGATGTCCGCCTCCACGCTGGAATACTCAAAGGCCAGGGTGGTGTTCAGGAGCTTGCAGTTGCGCATGGTCAGATTTTCGATGTAGCACAGCCCCTGGAGGCTCTCGATGGTGCAGTTTTCAAAGGTGAGGTTCTTCCCGTTCCAGCCCAGATACTCCCCGCTGATGAAGGAGTCCCGCACCGTGACGTTCTCCCCGTTCCAGAAGGCGTCCTTGGAGAGAAGGCGGGAGTTTTCAACGGTGACGTTCCTGGCCCCGTCGAAGGAGTAGTTCCCCACGAGGCGCAGATTGCGCGCCTCCACGTTCTCCGAGTTCATGGCGAAGTAGTCGCCCCTGGCGCTGACGTTCTCCAGCGTCACGCCGTCGCAGCTCCAAAGCGTCTCCGCGGCGTTGGGCATATCCACGTCCTTGAGGAGGAGCCTCCGGCACCGCCGGAAATTCTTGGGCGCTTCGATGACGGCCCGTTCCACGCTCATGTCCTCGGTGTACCACACCCCGGCCCTGGCCATCTCAAACCACTGGCAGTCCGTGACCTTCACTCCGCGGCAGTACCAAAGGGGATATTTCCACTTGAACATACAGTTGGTAAGCGCAATGTCCCGGCTCTCCTTGAGGGGCGACTCCCCATCGTCAAAGATGGTGTCGAAGATCCGAAGCCCCCGGCTCATGAAAAGCGCCCTCTCGCCTGTCAGTCTTTTTGCCCGTATCTCTTCGCTCATGGTGTCTCGTTGTTCCTTTCGTGGGTCTATTTGACTAAATAGATATTATAGCATCGACCCTCCGTCAAAATCAATGGCAAAATGAGCGGAAGAAAAAAACTTTTCCTCCCGGCTGAGATATTTTGGGGGTATAATGGATATTAAAGGTGAAGGGCCTTTCAAGGAAGCAAAAGCAACGCGCTGCTGCGTGACGCCGGCAGACAGAGACTACAGCCAAAGACGTTGGCGGACATGGACGCCAAAGGCTTGGACCGGGGTGAGAACGTGACGAAAGAGGAGTTTGCCGGGGCGGTGGATATGTACGCCGACTCGGTATTTCGGGCGGCACTCAGCGTCACGCTCTCACGGGAGGACGCCGAGGACGCCATGCAGGAGGCTTTCCTGAAGCTCTGGAGCAGAGACGCCGCCTTTGAAAGCCCGGATCATATGCGCTTCTGGCTCATCCGGGTGGCCATAAACGAGGCCAGGCGATCTTTCCGCTGGCGCCGCCATGTGGCGCCCCTGGAGGAGCTGGGGGACGCGCCCTTCGAGACCCCCGCGGAGTCGGGGCTTTACGAGGCGGTGGCCGCCCTGCCTGAGAGGTACCGCGTGCCCATCTATCTGAAATACTATGAGGATCTGAGCGTGCGGCAGATCGCCCAGATCACCGAATGCCCCGAATCCACGGTGCAGACAAGACTGCAGCGGGGACGGGCCATCCTGGAAAAACGTCTTAGGGAGGACCTGCAATGAACGAAAAACTTTTTAAGGAGACCTTTTCGCGTCTGAGGGCCTCCGAAACATCCAAAAAGGAGCTGATCGAAATGACAAACGGAGAAGAATTTGAAAAAACCCGCCGGAGGATGCCCCGCGCGGCAAGGAGGGTCCTGGTGTGCGCCGCCGTGATCGTCACGCTTCTGGCCCTCACGGTCACAGCCCTGGCGGCCACGGAGTTCCTGGGCGGTTGGAACTACCACGGCCAGACCACGCTTCTCTACAATGGCGTTACAGAAGTCTTCCTTGAGAGGAACGAGATCGAACAAGCCATTGTCCCCAGTGAGCATCACGGCGTCGATCCCGTCGAGGCGAAGGATAAGGTCTTCCTGGCCGTCGCCAAGGGCGCCAAGGTCATCGTGGACGAGAACGACCGGGTGCTGGTGTACGTGTATATTTTCGACGAGCAGACCAACCTGCTGGACGAGATCTACGACGTCACCGACGAGCTGGCCGCGAGTCCCGACGGCACATATGAGATCGTCGATGGGGGCGTGGGAGAGAATGGTACAAACTGGTCGGTGGATCTGACCGTCCTGCCCGTCACCGAGGGCATGGTTGTGAAGGAGGGCCACTACGGCTATGTCCTGAGAGGCGATATCTCCTGCTGGTGGTACGTGGATGGCTTCGACAGGCCGTTCAGCAGCAACTTAACCATGGATGGCTGGAGCTGGAACTCCGAGGGGTGCTCCTGGAGGAACGAGGAGCTGAACCTTGTAGACCAGACCTGGGTGCGCCACGCCAAGGTGCTGGGCAACCTGGACGAGAACACAGAGGAATAAAAACCGTGGACATTGGCCTTCGGCCCTTGTCCGCGGAGGGAACGAGCGGAAAACATCCCGGAAAGGCCTGCGGGCCTTTTCGGGGTGTTTTTTGTGCCGGTCAGCGCCGCGCACGGCCTTTCGGGTCCGTCTCCCAAGACCCTTTTTTTGTCGATTTTTGCAAAAAAGTCTTTTCATTGTCCGCTTCCCGTGGTATAATAAGATTGACATAATATTTCTGGAGGCTTTCAATGTCCACGCCGGTGACTACAGACAGCAAAAAGAAAATCAAGCGCGGCTTTTTCGCCGTGATCACGGGGCGCACGTTCCTCATCGCCCTGCTGCTTCTGGCGCAGGTGGGACTGCTCCTGTGGGGCTTTGAGCGGCTGGGGGACGCCATCCACTTCAGCTCCGCCATCGCCGCGGCGCTGATGCTCATTTACATCTCCAACTCCCGGAGCGACCCCACGGTGAAGCTGACCTGGTGCTTCGTGGTGGCCCTGGCGCCGGTGGTGGGGATCGCCCTCTATTTCTTCATCAAGACGGACATCGGCCATCGGACCGTCCAGCGGGAGATCGCCAAATGCGTCTCCGAGACGGAGCCGTATCTGAAGCGGCCCTCCCCGGTGGAGCTGGCGGTGGACAACGAGCTTGAGGCCACGGACCCGGACGCCGCCTCCCTGGCGCGGTATCTCCGGGACACGGTGGGCTTCCCCGCCTACACGGGCACGGAGGTCACCTATTTCCCCCTGGGGGAGAGGAAGTTCGAGGCCATGCTGGAGGAGCTGGAAAAGGCCCGGGACTTTATCTTCATGGAATATTTCATCGTGGCCGCCGGCCGTATGTGGGACACCATCCTGGAGATCCTCGCCCGCAAGGCGCGGGAGGGGGTGGACGTGCGCTTCATGTACGACGGCACGTGCGCCTTTGCGGACGTGCCCTACTCCTACCCCTCCGAGCTGGAGGCCCGCGGCATCAAGTGCAAGGTCTTCGCCCCGGTGCGCCCCTTCGTGTCCACCCACTACAATAACCGTGACCACAGGAAGATCCTGGTGGTGGACGGGAAGGTGGGCTTCACCGGCGGGGTGAACCTGGCCGACGAGTACATCAACGAAAAGCCCCGCTTCGGCCACTGGAAGGACACCGCCGTGATGGTCCGGGGCGAGGCGGTGCGCAGCTTCACGCTGATGTTCCTCCAGATGTGGAACGCCGCCGGGCGGGAGAGCGGCTGCGCCTACCAGCGGTTCCTGCCGGAGCCGGAGGCGGTGAGCGTCCCGGACGCCCAGGGCGTGGTCATCCCCTACGGGGACAGCCCCATGGACTCCGAGCGGGTGGGGGAGACGGTGTACCTCCACCTCATCAACACCGCCAGGGAGTACGTCTACATCATGACGCCCTACCTCATCTTGGACGGGGAGACCCTGATGTCGCTGACTGCGGCGGCCAAACGGGGCGTGGACGTGCGTATCATCCTGCCCCATATCCCCGACAAGAAGTACGCCTTCTGGCTGGCCAAGAGCCACTACCCGGAGCTGGTGGACGCCGGGGTGAAGCTCTACGAGTACACCCCCGGCTTTGTCCACGCCAAGGTATTTTTGCAGGACGGAAAGATGGGCGTGGTGGGGACCATTAACCTGGATTACAGGAGCCTCTACCACCATTTCGAGTGCGCCGCCCTCCTGTGCGGCGTCCCGGCGCTGGAGGACGTCCGCGCCGACTTCGCCGACACCCTCGCCAAGTCCCAGCGGGTGACCAGGGAGATGGTCGCCCACGAAAAATTCCATGTGAAGTTTTTCGGGAGACTGCTGAAGATCGTAGCGCCCCTCATGTGAGCGCCTCCCCCCGGCGGGGGGTGCCGTGACCACGGCAGGGGGTTTGCCGTGGTCACGGCAAGGGATTTACTTTCCTCTTTTTGGATTCCCAAAAAGAGGAAAGTAACAAAGGAGAAAAAGGAACCAAGGGGGATTTCGATTTTCCCCCTTGGAACCCCTTTTAAAAACGACCAGCTTAGGGGGTCTGCGGACCCCCTGCTGGACACACCCCCGTGGAGCACCCCAACGCAGGTGCGGCTTTCGTCGGGGCATATTGGCTCCCTTGCCGCGAAGCGGGAAGGGAGCTGTCAGCGAAGCTGACTGAGGGTTAAACCGACAACGCACTGGCCCCGTCTCGCGCTCTCAAAGCCTTCCCCACTTGTGGGGAAGGTGGCCCCCGGAGGGGGCCGGATGAGGCCGACGAGCGCCAGGGTTCCCACCTCGTCCCCCACCCCTACTCACACAAAGGAGGCTGCGCCTATGATCAAAATACTCCACGCCGCAGATTTTCACATGGATTCCCCCTTCTACTCCCTGCCGGAGGAGAAGGCGGTGCAGCGCCGCCGGGAGCAGCGGGAGCTTCTTGACAAGCTGGCCGCCGCGGCGGAGGACGCGGACGTGGTGCTGCTGGCGGGGGACCTGCTGGATTCCTCCGCCTCCTACTGGGAGACCGCCGAGACGCTGAAGCGGGTCCTCTCCTCCATGAAGGCCCATGTCTTTATCGCCCCCGGCAACCACGACTACTACTCCGCCCGGTCGCCCTATGCGTTTATGGAGCTTCCGGCCAACGTCCACATCTTCCGCACACCCCAGCTTAAATGCGTGGAGCTTCCTGAGCTGGAGGCCCGCGTCTGGGGCGCGGGGTTCACCTCCGCCGGGTGCGAGCCGCTGCTGCGGGACTTCACCGTCCGCCGCAGCGCGCTGACGGAGATCATGGTGCTTCACGGTGACGTGGCGGCCGCCTCCCGCTACAACGCCATCTCGGAGCAGGACATCGCCCGCACGGGCCTGGACTACCTGGCCCTGGGGCACGTGCACACCTTCTCCGGCATCAAAAAGGCGGGGGAGACCTTCTACGCCTACCCCGGCTGCCTTGAGGGGCGGGGCTTTGACGAGACCGGCCCCAAGGGCTATATCGCCGGCACGGTCTCCAAGGGCAGCTGCGAACTCTCATTCCGCCCCATCGGGGGGCGGGAATACCGGGTCCTGGAGGCGGACGTGACGGGTTTCGACGACGCCCTCGCCTCGGCCAGGGCGGCCGTGGGGGAGGGATACCCCTCGGACGTGGCGCGGCTCATCCTGAAGGGGGAGTACGCGGGGGAGGCGGACCTGGAGGCCATCCGGGAGGCCCTGTCGGACAAGTTCTTCCACCTGACCGTGAAAAGCGAGCTTCGCCGCAAGCGCGGCCTCTGGGACGGGGCGGGGGAGGACAACCTGACCGGGATGTTCCTGGCCGGCCTCAAGGAGAAATACGACGGGGCCGCGGACGAGGAGAGCCGAAGGCTCATCGAGCTTGCCGCCCGCTACGGAATAGCCGCCCTTGAGGGCAGAGAGGAGTGGAGACCGTGAAGATCAAAAAGCTGTCCGGCACCTTCGGAAAGCTGAAGAACGCCACCCTTGAACCGGGCGGCGGCATGACGGTGATCTCCGCCCCCAACGAATACGGAAAAACCACCTGGTGCCGCCTGCTCACCGCCATGCTCTACGGGATCGACACCTCGGAGCGGGACAAGGCGGGACGCCTCTCCGTCAAGACCATGTCCAAGCCCTGGGACGGCGGGGCCGTGGTGGGGACGCTGGAGGTGGAGGACGCCGGCAGGAGCATCACCCTCCAGCGCACCACGAAAAACGGCGCGCCCATGAAGAACCTGGTGGCCGTCTACACCGGCACGGCGGAGTTCATCCGGGGGCTGGACCCGGACACGGTGGGCAGCCGGCTCACCGGGGTCTCCCGGCAGGTGTTTGAGCGCACGGCCTTCATCTCCAGGCCGGACCTGCGGGTCAGCCAGACCTCCGAGCTGGAGCGCAAGATCGCGGACATCGTCTCCACAGGCGACGAGAACACATCCTACACCGAATCCAGCGAGCTTCTGAAAAAATGGCAGCGGCGGCTTCGGTTCAACAAGTCCGGCGCCATCCCCGCCCTGGAGCAGGAGCTTCGGGAGGCGAACCACGACTTCGCCCTCATCGAGTCCTCCTCCGAGGACCTGGCGGGCCTCCGCACCGGCATGGCCCGGCAGGAGAAGCAGATCGAGCTTCTTGAGGAGGACCTTCGCACCCACGAAAAATTGGAGGCCCGCGCCGTCCAGCGCCGGATGGCGGAGGCCAGAAAGACCGCCGCCAACGCCGAGACCCGCGTGGCGGAGCTTACGCGGGCCATCACGAAAAACGGCCGCGTCATGACGCGGGAGGACGTCAGCTCCATCCGCGAGACCGCCGCCGCGGTGATGCCCCTGAAGAAGGTGGCGCAGGACGCCCAGCGTTCGCTTTGGCGGGCGGAGAAGGAGCTTGCCGACGCCTCCGCCCGGCGGGAGACGTCGCCCCTCAGCGGGAAGAGCGAGGCGGAGGTGAGCGCCCACATCGCCCGCGGGCGGGAGCTTGCCCGGCGGGCCGCCGAGACGAAGGAGCCGCGCATACCGCTGGCGATCCCGGTGCTGCTGTGCGCCCTGGCCTTCCTGGGCCTGCTGGCCTTCACGGGGGTGCTCTCGCCCCTTTTCCGGGGCGGGCCGCTGGAGAGCGTCTTCTCCCTCCACATCTGGGGCGTGATCGCGTCCCTGGGCGTGGCCGCCGTGGGGCTTGTGCTCTTCTTCGTCAAGCCCCGGAAACGCCGGGGCGCGGCGGAGGAGCTGGCGGAGCTTCTGGCCTCCTACGGCGTGGGGGACGTGGACAAGCTCTCCGCGCTCCTGTCCGCCTACACGCTCCTCACCCGCGAGGAGGAGGCAAAGCGCGCCGCGTGCGACGCCGCCCGCAGCTCCTGTGAGAGCGCCGCCGCCGCCGCGAAGGAGGCGGAGGACCTGGCCGTGGGCCGGATCGTGGCCTTCATGCCCGACGTCACCTCCGGCGAGGCCGTGCTGGAGGCGCTTAACGAGACGGAGCGGAACATCGACGCGCTGACCCGCGCCCAGTTTGAGGCGGTCTCCGCCCGGAACGTCTACGAGACGCTTTTGCAGGAGAACGGGGAGGAGACCGAGCCGGACGACAGCTTCCTGTCTGTGCCCATCCGCAACCGGGAGGACACCCAGGCGGCGCTGGACCGCGCCCGCCAGCAGCTCATCGACGCCACACGCGCCTACGACCTGGCCACCGGCGCGCAGCGGACGCTGGGGGACCCGTCGGTGGTGGAGGGGCGTATCCAGAATCTTGGGGAGGAGTTGGAGGAGCTGAAGCGCCGCTACAGCGCCCTGACGCTGGCGCTGGAGGCCCTCTCCGAGGCCAACACAAAGCTCCAGACCCGTTTCTCGCCGGAGGTCAGCCGCCTGGCCGGGGAGATCATGTCCCGCCTCACCGAGGGCCGGTACGACAGGCTCTACTTCGACAAGGGCTTCGACGCCGCCGCCCGTGAGGAGGGGGACGTGGAGACCCACAACGTCATCACCCTCTCCGACGGCACCGCCGACGAGATCTACCTCTCGCTGCGCCTTGCCATGTGCGAGCTTATCCTGGGCGGGGACGACCCCTGCCCCATCGTCCTGGACGACGCTCTGGCTAACTTCGACGACTGCCGCTGCCGCCGCGCCCTGGAGGTGCTTTTGGATATGGCGAAGGAGCGCCAGATCATCCTCTTCTCCTGCCACACCCGCGAGGCGGATATGCTGGAGGGGACGCAGGGCGTGAAGATCATCCGGGCCTGAAAACATACATCCATACGCCGTCGCGGCGGGCTTCGTCCCGCCGCTTTTTCTATGCCCCAAAAGGGACCGCGTCCGCCCCGGAGGGGACCGTGTTTTCCCGCCCCAAAGAAACTCTCCGTTCCTCGCCCCAAAGGGGCCTTCCTCTCCCCGCCCCGCGCCGGCGCGAACGGCCCCCAAAAAATTTTTTGAAAAAAGTTTAAATTCCCCCTTGACAGGGAGGGGCAACTGTGTTATTGTACTAATCGCCTAATACAACAGTACAAGGAGGCGGAGCATGGAGTGGACATTTGAAGGGGGAGGCCCCCTGTACGCGCAGATCGTAGCCGCCGTCAAGCTGGCTGTCGCCTCCGGGGAGCTGAAGCCGGGGGAGCGGGTGCCGGGGGTGCGGGAGCTGGCCCTGGAGGCCGGCGTCAACCCCAACACCATGCAGCGGGCCATGGCGGAGCTTGAGCGGGAGGGCCTGCTCTACTCCCAGCGCACGGCGGGCCGGTTCGTCACCGAGGACGCCGGGACCGTGGCGGCGGCGCGGCGGGAGCTGGCGGAGGGGTACGTGAGGACGTTCCTGGACGCCATGCGCCGGCTGGGGCTGGAAAAGGACGAAATACACAAACTGCTTGAAGCGGAAAAGGAGGAACAAAATGCCGGTACTGGAATGTAAGGGACTGTCCAAGTCCTACGGCGCCAAGAGGGCGCTGGACGGGGTGGACCTGCGGGTGGAGGCCGGGCGCATCGTGGGCCTTCTGGGACCCAACGGGTCGGGCAAGACCACCCTCATCAAGCTCGCCAACGGGCTTTTGACCCCGACGCAGGGAAGGATCCTGGTCAACGGCCTGGAGCCGGGGGTGGAGACGAAGCGGGCGGTGTCGTATCTGCCTGAGCGCGCCTGCCTGCCCGACTGGATGAGCGCCAGGGACCTGATGGGCTTTTACGGGGATTTCTACGCCGATTTTGACAGACAGGCGGCGGAGGATATGCTCTCGCGCCTGGGCATCGACCTGCGGGCCGGGATGAAGAGCCTGTCCAAGGGCAACCGGGAGAAGGTGCAGCTCATCATGGTGATGGCGCGCCGGGCCAGGCTTTACCTCCTGGACGAACCCATCGGCGGGGTGGACCCGGCGGCGCGGGACTACATCCTCAACACCATCATCTCCAACTACAACCCGGAGGCCAGCGTGATCATCTCCACGCACCTCATCTCCGACGTGGAGAAGGTGCTGGACGACGTGATCTTCATCAATCAGGGAAAGGTCGTCCTGGCCGCCCCCGCGGACGAGCTGCGGGAGCAGCAGGGGAAGAGCGTGGACCAAATCTTCAGGGAGGTGTTCAGATGTTAGGAAAGCTTATAAAGCACGAGCTGCGGGCCACGGCCCACACCATGCTGCCGGTGCTGGGGATCATGCTGCTGGTCTCGGCCCTTGCCAATTTGGGGGCGCGGGTCCTGAACGGCAGGGAGGTCCCAGGGGTGGTGACCGTGATCTTCACCCTGGTGGTCATCCTTTTCGTGACCGGCCTTCTGGCCCTCGGCCTGGTCACCGTGCTTCTGATGGTCCAGCGGTTCCGGGTAAATCTTCTCCGGGACGAGGGGTACATCATGCACACCCTGCCCGTCTCCGTCCACGCCCACATCTGGAGCAAGGTAATCGTCTCCACGCTGTGGTACGCCCTGACCGGCGTTACCGTGGTCCTGTCCGTGATGCTGGCCGCCATGGACATCGACTTCATCCGCTCCATGGGCCAGATGCTGGGGGACTTGGGAAAGCTCCTCTTCGAGGACGTCAGGAACATGGAGCTTCTGGCGGAGGTGCTGGCGCTCCTGGTCCTGGGGGGCCTGGCCGCGAGCCTCAGCTTTGACGCGGCCTTGAGCATCGGCCACGCCTTCGCAAGCCGCAAAATGCTCATCTCCGTCTGCGTCTTTGTGGCGATGCTGATCCTGGGGCAGACGGCGGTGTACTTCGTCTCCGAGACCCTGTACCGAACCGGGCTTGTGGAGCTGATGGATTCCCATTTGACGGGCTTCATGCAGGCCTGGCGCGTCATCTGCGCCTACGCCGCCGCGCTTCTCACCGCCTCCGGCGCCATATGCTACGGCGTCACCGCCTGGTTTTTGAAGCGCCGGCTCAATCTGGAGTGACGGGCAAAGCTCACGCCAGGGGTCGCCAAAACGGCCCCTCCCGAATCATCGTAACGTATTATAGCATAAACCGAAGTGTTTGTCAAGTACTTTTTGGAATAAAATAAAATAATTTCTCCCCCGCCGCGAAGCAATGCTCCGGCGGGGGTTTCCGCGCTTGAAAAAGGGCGGCAGATATGATAGAATATCGATATATGGAAGCGCGTGGATGATTAGGGGAAAAGGACAGAAACTAAGGATAGGGTGGTGATACCGTGACGCTATACGAGAAGTCCAGAGCGATCCTTGAGCTGCCGGCGGTACTGGAGATGCTGGCCGCCGAGGCCGTCAGCGACGGGGCCAAGGCGGCGGCGCTGGCCCTGGAGCCGTCCGGCGACAGGGCGGAGGTGGAGAAGCGGCTTTTGGAGACCACCGACGCCAGGGACATGATGACGCTCTACGCCGCGCCCTCCTTTGACGGGGTGAAGGACATCCGGGACAGCCTGAAGCGTGCCGACGCCGGGGGGATGCTGAACACCCGCGAGCTTACGGAGATCGCCCAGGTCCTCCGCTGTGCCAGGAGCGCCATCTCCTACGCCTCCGGGGACGAGAGCGGGGCCAGGAGCATCGGGTATCTTTTCAGCGCCCTCCACGCCAACAAATATCTGGAGGAGAAGATCACCAACTCCATTGTGGGGGACGGGGAGCTGGCGGACTCCGCCTCCCCGGAGCTGGCGGACATCCGCCGGGCCATGCGGGTGGCGGGGAGCCGCGTCCGGGAGGCGCTGCAGAAGATCATCACCTCGCCCACCTATCAGAAGGTGCTCCAGGAACCCATCATCACGGTGAAAAACGGCCGGTACGTGGTGCCGGTGAAGGCCGAGCACAAGGGGGCGGTGCCGGGGCTGACCCACGACGTCAGCGCCTCCGGGGCGACCTTGTTCATCGAACCCATGAGCGCGGTGAAGGCCAACAACGAGATCCGGGAGCTTTTGGCGCGGGAGGAGCGGGAGATCGAGCGCATTTTGCGGGAGCTCTCCGCCGAGGCGTCGGACTTCTCCGAGAGCATCGCCCTGAACTACACCCTGCTTACCCAGCTTGACCTCATTTTCGCCAAGGCCAAGCTCAGCTACAGGCTCAACTGCGTCTCCCCGGAGCTGTCTGAGAACGGGGAGCTGCGCCTGCGCAAGGCCCGGCATCCGCTCTTAAAGCAGGCCGAGGCGGTGCCCATCGACATCGAGCTGGGCGGGGACTTTGACACGCTGGTGATCACCGGCCCCAACACCGGCGGCAAGACGGTGAGCATCAAGACGCTGGGGCTTTTGAGCCTCATGGCCCAGTGCGGCCTGCACATCCCGGCGGGGGACGAGAGCCGGGTGCCGCTTTTTGAGAAGGTGCTGGCGGACATCGGCGACGAGCAGTCCATCGAGCAGTCCCTTTCCACGTTCTCGTCGCATATGACGAACATTGTGGGCATACTTTCTGAATGTGGGGAGGGGAGCCTCGTCCTCTTTGACGAGCTGGGCGCGGGCACGGACCCGGCGGAGGGCGCGGCCCTGGCCGTGGCCATCATCGAGTACGCCCGGAGCGTGGGGGCGCGCATCGCCGCCACCACCCACTACGCGGAGCTGAAAATCTACGCCATGACGGAGAAAGGCGTGATGAACGCCTCCTGCGAGTTTGACGTGAAGACCCTGAAGCCCACCTACCGGCTCTTGATGGGGGTCCCCGGCAAGTCCAACGCCTTTGCCATCTCGGAGCGGCTCGGCCTGCCGGGCCACATCATCGACGACGCCCGCCGGAGGATGGACAAGGGCGACGCGGACTTCGAGGAGGCCCTGACGAGGCTGGAGGAGAACCGCAGGGCGTCCGAGGAGCGGCGGATGGAGACAGACGAGACGCTGCGGCGGGCGAAGGAGGACCTGGACGCGGCGGAGAAGGAGCGCAGACGCGCCGAGGAGGAGCGGCTTAAATTCACCAAGAACGCCCGTGGGGAGGCCGAGCGCATCATCGAGGACGCCCGCCGGGCCGCAGACGAGGCGTTCCGGGAGATCGAACGGCTGCGCCGGGAGGCCGCCGGGGACGCCGACTGGCAGCGGCTCAACGAGGCCAAGGCCAGGCTCCGGAAGGGCCTCAACGAGGCCCAGGAGCGCGTCACCCCGGAGCGGGAGGCCCCGGTGGAGCGAAAGCCCACCCGCCCCGCGGCGAAGGGGGACACGGTGGAGATCCTGTCCATCGGCACCAGGGCCACGGTGCTGGAGGTCAACCCCGACGGCACCCTGCAGCTCCAGGCGGGGATCCTGAAGGTCACCGCCCGGCAGAACGAGGTCCGGGTCACCGAGCCGGAGAAGGTGAAGGTCAGGACGGCCTCTGTCTCCGTGCCCACATCCTCGGAGAGCGCCAAAAGCGAGCTGGACGTGCGGGGCATGACGGCGGACGAGACCGTGGCCCTGGTGGAACGGTTCATCGACGGGGCGCAGATGCGCCACCTCAATCAGGTGACCATCATCCACGGCAAGGGGACCGGGGTGCTGCGCAAGGCGGTCCACGACTGCCTCAAGCGTTCCAAACAGGTAAAAAGCTACCGTCTGGGCCGTTTCGGCGAGGGAGAGAGCGGCGTGACCATCGTGGAAATACGGTGAAAAGTCCGTGCGATTTGTCAAAATAGCACTAAATTGCCGGGATTTGAGGCCAATATTCAACACAATATTCATTGACGAGAGCGGCGCTCTTTGATAGAATGTTGACAAGTTTTTTAAATGGGCCGGGGGCTGAAAGCCCAGGGCACTTAAACAGGAGGGGCATTCATGTTTGCTAAAACAGTTGAGGTAAAGAATCAGGTTGGTTTGAGAGCAAGACCGGCCACCTTCTTCACGCAGAAGGCCAACGAATTTAAGTGCCAGGTCTGGATCGAGAAGGAGGAGCGCCGCGTCAACGCCAAGAGCCTCCTGGGTGTGCTGTCCCTTGGCATCATCAAGGGCATGACCATCTCCATCGCCGCCGACGGCGAGGACGAGGAGCGGGCCGTGGAGACCCTCTGCGAGCTTATCTCCCACGATTTCGCCGAGTAATTGAAGAGCAAATAAAAACGGCCTGTTTCACACAAAATGAAACAGGTCGTTTTGGTATGTCCGCCTCACCCCGGCGGGGGGGTGCCGTGACCACGGCAGGGGGTTTGCCGTGAACACGGCAGAGGTGTCCGCCCGGTGGGCGGACGGGGGATTTACTTTCCTCTTTTTGGATTCCCAAAAAGAGGAAAGTAACAAAGGAGAAAAAAGAACCAAGGGGGATTTCGATTTTCCCCCTTGGAACCCCTTTTAAAAACGACCAGCTTAGGGGGCCTGCGGGCCCCCTGCTGGACACACCCCCGGGGGACGCCCCAACGGAGGTGCGGTCGTTTTAAGGGCAATGCCTTCCCCGCAGGGCGGGGAAGGTGTCGCCGGAGGCGACGGATGAGGTGGGAATTGCCTCCCCTCTTTGAGGGGAGGTGGCCCGGAGGGCCGGAGGGGAGCTGTGCGCTCATCGGCCTCATCCGGCCCCCTTCGGGGGCCACCTTCCCCACAAGTGGGGAAGGCTTTGAGACTGCGGGATCCGGCGGTTGCTTTCTGGGCTTTTATCTGCAAGGAGGTCAGGCGTATGACGGAGAATGGGAAGCTTCTTGAACTCCGAGAGAAGGCGGCGGCGCTGCCGCTGAAGCCGGGGTGTTACATCATGCACTCCGCCGATGGGACAGTGATCTACGTGGGGAAGGCCAAGGCCCTCCGCAACCGGGTCAGCTCCTACTTCCACGGCTCCCACAACGCCAAGACCGAGGCGATGATCGCCAACATCGACGACTTCGAGGTCATCATCGCCAAGTCCGAGTTTGAGGCGCTGGTCCTGGAAAACAGCCTCATCAAGCACCACCGGCCCAAGTACAACATCCTCCTGAAGGACGACAAGGGCTATCCCTTTGTGAGGCTGGACGTGAAGTCCGCCTATCCCCGCTTTTCCATCGCGTCCCGGCGGGCGAAGGACGGGGCGGAGTATTTCGGCCCCTTCGGCTCCAGGGGGAACACCAAGTCGGCGCTGGAGATGCTTTTAAAGGCGCTGAAGCTGCCCACCTGCTCCAAACGATTCCCACGGGACCTGGGGCGTGAGCGGCCGTGCCTCAACCACCACATGGGCGTCTGCGACGCCTGGTGCCGGGGGACGCTGACGGCGGAGGACTACCGGGCGCGGGTGGAGGAGGCGGTCATGGTGCTGAAGGGCCGGGGGCGGGAGCTGACGGCCCGGCTCACAGAGCGCATGAATGAGGCGGCGGAGGAGCTGCGGTTCGAGGAGGCCGCCCGCCTGCGGGACACGGTGCGGGCGCTGGGCCTTTTGGAGACGCGGCAGACCGTCCTCAACAAGGGGGCCTCCGACACCGACGCGGTGGGCTGGTTCGAGGGGCAGGTGAAGTCCGCCTTCGCCGTGCTCCACTACGTCCAGGGCCAGCTCCTGGCCAAGGACTGCGAGCTTTTTGAGGACCCTCTGGGGGACTACCAGGAGTCGCTCTCCCTGCTGGTGCGGCAGTATTACATGGACGCGGAGCTGATCCCCTCGCGGGTGCTGCTCCCCGCGGAGACGGAGGACATGGAGGAGCTTCAGCGATTCCTCACGGAGAAGGCGGGCCACGCGGTGCTTTTGACCGTCCCCCAGCGGGGGATGTACCGGGAGTTTTTGACCGCCGCCGCCGACAACGCCAGGGAGGAGGTGGAGCGCAGCACCACCGCCACGGAGCGGGTCTCCAAGACGGCCCAGTGGCTCATGGACGCCCTGGGGCTGGAGGCGCCGCCGGACCGGGTGGAGAGCTTCGACATCTCCAACACCGGCGCGGACGACGTGGTGGCCTCCATGGTGGTCTTTGTCGGGGGAAGGCCCAAAAAGAGCGAGTACAAAAAGTTCAAGATAAGGACCGTGGAGGGGCAGGACGACTACGCCTCCATGCGGGAGGCCGTGGGCCGGCGCTTCGCCCGGTATGAGGCCGGGGACGGCGGTTTTAAGGACCTGCCGGACCTGCTGCTCATCGACGGCGGGGACAGGCACGCCGCCGCGGCGCGGGAGGCCATGGAGGAGAAGGGCGTCAGCGTCCCCCTCTTCGGTATGGTCAAGGACGACCGGCACCGCACCCGCGCCCTGGTCACCCCGGAGGGGCGGGAGATCGGCATTCAGGCAAACCCGGCGGTCTTCGCCTTCATCGGGAACATCCAGGAGGAGACTCACCGCTTCGCCATCGAGTTCCACCGCTCCCTGCGGTCAAAGCGCGTCAGCCGCTCGCGGCTGGACGGCATACCGGGGGTGGGGGAGAAGCGGAAGGCGGAGCTTCTCAAACGCTTCAAGTCCGTCCGGGCCATCGCGGATGCCGGCCTCGCCCAGCTTGCGGACGTGGTGCCGGAGAACGCGGCCAGGGCGGTATACGACCATTTCCACAAGAAGGAGACTGAAAATGAGAGTGATCACGGGGAGCGCCAGGGGGCGGAAGCTTCGGACGCCTGACAACGGCGACATACGCCCCACCACCGACAAGGTGAAGGAGGCCATGTTCAACATCGTCCAGTTTTCCGTGGAGGGGGCCAGGGTCCTGGACCTCTTCGCCGGGACGGGACAGCTTGGCATCGAGGCGCTGAGCCGGGGCGCGGCCCAGTGCGTCTTTGTGGACCGGGCGGCGGAGGCCGTGCGTCTTGTGAAGGAGAACCTGCGGACCACGGGGCTGGAGGGACAGGCCAGCGTCCTGCGGATGGACTCCATCGCCTACCTTGAGCGGGCGCGGGGCTTCGATTTGGTGCTTATGGATCCCCCCTACGCCGGGGATCTCCTGGAAAAAGCATTAAATCTCATCGGAAGATTTGACATTTTAAATAAAAATGGTATAATGATTTGCGAAAGCGACAGAAGCCTCGCGCTTCCCGCCCTCCCGGAGGACAGATTCGCCCGGCGGGAGTACCTTTACGGGCGGATCAAGCTTACAACGTATACGAGGAGCGACCTATGAAAACCGCCGTCTATCCCGGTTCCTTTGACCCCATCACCCTGGGGCACCTGAACATCATCAAAAGGGCCTCCCGTATTTTTGACAAGGTGTATGTGTGCGTGGCGGTGAACTCCGCCAAGAAGCCCCACTTCACCCTGGAGGAGCGGGCGGACTTCGCCCGCCGGGTCACCGAGAAATTCGGGAACGTGGAGGTCACCACCTGCGACGGGCTTTTGGTGGAGTACGCCCGCAGCCTGGGCGCGACCTTCATCATCAAGGGCCTGCGGGCCGTCTCGGACTTCGAGATGGAGTTTCAGATCGCACTTTTGAACAAGAAGCTGGCCCCGGAGATCGAGACGGTGTTCCTCACCGCCGACGAGAAGTACACCTACCTCTCCTCCACCATCGCCAGAGAGATGGCCGCCTACAACGCGGACATTTCGCGGGTGGTGCCCAGGGAGATCGCTTCGGACGTGCTGGAGCGGCTGCGGCTCAACAGGACCACGTGAGCGCGCCCCGGCGGGGACCGTGGACGGAAAAACATTATTTTATATAGAGAAAGGACAAGAAAACTATGGGTAACGACGTTCAGGAGCTTATCGATATGCTGTACAACATGATCACCGACGCCTGGGGGCTTCCCCTGGGGGCGGAGAAGTGCGTCATCGAGCGGGACAAGGTGCTGGACCTCTTGGACGAGATCAAGTCCCAGCTCCCCGCCGAGCTGGAGGAGGCCAAGAGGCTGGTGGCCAGCCGCACGGAGTATGTCAACAACGCCAAGCGCGAGGCGGAGTCCATGCGCAAGGTGGCGGAGCAGCGCGCCCGGCAGCTGGTGGACCAGGAGGAGATCGTCCGCGCCGCCAAGGCCCGCGCCGCCGAGATCGTCTCCGCCGCCGAGTCCAAGTCGGCCGAGCTGCGCCGGGTGGCCAACGAGTACGCCGACGACGCCCTGCGCCGCACCGAGGACGCCATCAACGAGGCCCTCAACGAGGTGAGCCAGTCCAGGACCAGGTTCCGCTCCGCCGCCGCGGCCGCCATGCCCCCGCGTGAGAACCCCGCCGCCAGCGCCATGGATATCGAGCTGTAAAGAGCCTCGCCCCAGATAAAAGATGAAGATAGGCCGCGCTAGCCATACAGCGCGCCGAGGCCCCGAAGGGATCACCTTCGGGGTCTTTTTTTGCGCATTTTTGTCGAAAAATACCATATGCCCGGCGGGAGGGCCGCCAGGCCCCAAACAGCACCTCCAGCAGGGCTTTTTTATGTCTACTCCCCCAAACTCCCCCGTGCCCTCCGGCTGCAGCAGGGGGCATATCTTGTATGAAAATTCTTATGTCAACACAATGCCAAAATAATTTAGACAAATTGTAAATTTCCTCTTGCAATTTCCAGCGGGGCATTTTATAATAAGACCATCGGGTGGGGAGAAGTGGTGAAAAGTGTACCATTTCCCCATGAGTATACCACACGGTGGTGGGTCAAAAAAGACACACCTTCAAAAAGCTGAGAAAGGGGGCGGGCAGATGTTCGGCGTATACAAGCACACCATCGACGCGAAGGGACGTCTGGCCATCCCCTCGCGCATCCGGGAGGAGCTGGGGGAGACCTTCTATGTCACCATCTCCTCGGAGGAGTGCCTGACGGCGTACTCCGCGGAGAACTGGCAGAAGATGATGGACAAGATCAGCGCCCTGCCCCGGATCCAGCAGAACAAAGCGCGCCCGCTTTTCGCCCACGCGGCGAAATGCGAGCTGGACAGTCAGGGGAGGGTGCTCCTTCCCCAGAACCTTCGGGAGTTTGCCAGACTCGACAAGAACGTCGCCGTGGTCGGGAATGGCGAGTGTGCCCAACTTTGGGATGAGGCGTCCTGGGATGCCGTCGATACGGTGGAGACCACGGCGGAGAACATCGCCCAGGTGCTTCAGGAGCTTGATTTCTGATGGGCGAGGCTCATATCCCCGTACTCCTGCGCGAGTGCGTGGAGGGCCTTCAGATCAGGCCGGAGGGCACGTATGTGGATGGCACGCTCGGGCGGGGCGGCCATTCGGAGGCGATCGCCGAGAGGCTGACCACGGGCCGGCTCATCGGCATCGACTGTGACACGGCGGCGATTCGTGAGGCCGGAGAGCGTCTCCGGCCCCAGGGCCGGAAGGTGACCCTGGTACACGGCAATTTCCGAAGACTGGGCGGCATCCTGGACGAGCTGGGGATCGACAGGGCGGACGGGATGCTCTTTGACCTGGGCGTCTCCTCCCCGCAGCTTGACGACGCGGAGCGGGGCTTTTCCTATATGACCGACGCGCCGCTGGATATGCGGATGGACCGGACGGCCTCCCTCACCGCCTTTGACGTGGTCAACGGCTGGGACGAGGCGGAGCTGAGACGGATCTTCTTTGAATACGGCGAGGAGCGGTACTCCCAGAGGATCGCCGCCGCCATTGTCCGAAAGCGGGAAGTTAGGCCCATCGAGACGACGCTGGAGCTTGTGGACGTGATCCGAAGCGCCATGCCGGCGGCGGGGCTGCGGGAGAAGCAGCACCCGGCCAAGAGGTGCTTTCAGGCCATCCGCATCGCGGTGAACGATGAGCTTGGGGCGCTACGGGATATGCTGGACACGGCGATGGACAGGCTGAAGCCCGGCGGGAGGTTGGCGGTGATCAGCTTCCACTCCCTGGAGGACAGGATCGTCAAATCCGCCATCCGCGCCCGCGAGAACGGATGTACGTGTCCGCCGGAGTTCCCAGTGTGCGTGTGCGGCTTTGTACAGACGGTCAAAAGCGTCACGAAAAAGCCGGTAACGCCCTCGGAAGAGGAGCTTGAGAGGAATCCCAGAGCCAGGAGCGCAAAGCTCAGGATCGCGCAGAGACTGTAAGTATTGACCAGGAAGGATATGTTCACATGGCCGCTGCAGCACAGGTAAAATACGCCTCCGCCACCTACGGGAGCGAAGCATACGACCTCGACCGGGTAGAGGGCTACGCCCTGCCGGAGGAGGAAACTGCCGAACCCTCCCGGGAGGAGAAGATACGCCAGCGCCTTGACGAGAGGGCGCGGGTCCGGGCGCAGGAGAAGGCAAAGACCCAGGCGCAGACCTTTGGCATCCCCCTTTTGGGGATGGTGGGGGCCGTCGTGGTGGCGGTGCTGATGATCACGGTGCTGATGGGCTATATCCAGCTTGCGGAGATCTCCGGGGAGACCAGCCGCGTCCGGGCCTCCATCGAGGACCTGGAGGAGCGCAGCGAGATCCTGAAGCTCCAGTACGAGACCACCTTTGATATGGAGAGCGTGGAGGCCTACGCCGTCAACATCCTGGGCATGACCAGGGGCAGCGCCAGGGAGACTTACACCGGCGTCATCCTGGCCGACAGGGCGCAGGTCCTGGCGGAGGACGAGACCGCGGGGGTCCTGGCTCGGATCACCGGGTTTTTGAAGAGCCTGCCGGAATATTTCAGCTGAAGGGGCTATAAGCTATAGGGCGGGCGCACAGGCCCGCCGGGAAAAAAGGAGCGGAAAGCGACGTCAAGCGCCACGGTCAGGGGAGTTCACAATGGCAAGATCCGACAGCGAATCTCGTAAAAAAAGGAATACGGGCACGATCCTGGGCCGCACACTGGTTCTGACTATTGTGTGCGGCGTATTTGCTTTTGCCGTTTTGGGGTTTCAGCTCTATAAGGTCATGATCCGGGAGCACGAGCGGTATGAGGAGCTGGCGGTGCGGCAGCAGACAAGGTCCGTCTCCGTCTCCGCCTCCCGCGGGACCATCTTCGACGCCAACGGCCACACCCTGGCCAAATCCGCCACCGCCTACACCGTGTTCATCTCCCCCTATGAGATCAAGATGTACCACGAGAAGGAGTACAAGAAAAACGAGATCGTCTACAACGACGAGCCAACGCTGATCGCCAGGGAGCTGAGCCGCATCTTAGGGGCGGACTACGACACCATGATGGAGCAGATGAAGGACACCAAGTCCTGGTACAAGACCGTCGCTACCAAGATAAGCGCCGAGCTTGCCGACGAGGTCCGGCAGTTCAAGAAGGACTACTCCATCGCCGGGGTCCACATCGAGGAGGACTCCAAGCGGTTCTACCCCTACGGGCAGCTGGCCTGCCACGTCATCGGCTTTGTGGGCACGGACAACTACGGCCTGGACGGCATCGAGGCGCTCTACGACTCAAAGCTTGAGGGCACCAACGGCTCCGTGGTGCGGCTCGTGGCCATGAACGGCACGGAGATGCTGTTTGAAAACTACCAAAACTACAACGACGCCATCAACGGCAACGACATGACCCTGACGCTGGACTCCACCGTCCAGGCCGTGGCGGAAAAATATCTCCAACAGGCCATGAAGGCCAACTACATCCAGAACGGCGGCTGCTGCATCGTCATGAACGTGAACACCGGGGAGATCCTGGGCCTTGCCAACGCCAACGCCTACGACCTCAACGACCCCTTCGCCCTCCCGGAGGAGAAGGAGGCGGAGCTGGCGCTCATCGAGGACGAGACGGAGCGGGGAAAGGAGCGCACGAAGGCCCTCCAGGCCCAGTGGCGCAACATGGCCGTCTCCGACACCTACGAGCCGGGGTCCGTCTTTAAGATCATCACCATGGCCATCGGACTGGAGGAGAGGGTCATCACCGAGGACAGCAGCTTCCCCTGCTACGGGAAGATCCCCGCCGGGCAGATCCAGGGGCGCGACACGGACCTCAACTGCTGGAAGCACGCCGGCCACGGGGAGCAGAATCTCCGTCAGGCCGCCATGCACTCGTGCAACGTGGCCTTCGCCAACATCGGCCTGAAGATCGGCACAAAGACCTATTACGACTACGTCCGGGCTTTCGGACTGCGGGACAAGACGGGGATCGACCTCTCCGGCGAGTCCGGGAGCCAGTGGTGGTCGGATGAGCACTTCCTGGGGCCTTACGGACCGGGATCGCTGGCCTCCGCCTCCTTCGGACAGACCTTCAACGTGACGCCCATTCAGATGATCACGGCGGTGTCCGCCGCTGTCAACGGCGGCTACCTCATGGAGCCGTACATCGTCAAGGAGATGCGCAACGCCGACGGCGAGGTGGTCTACTCCAGGGAACCCACCGTGGTGCGCCAGGTCATCAGCGAGGAGACCAGCGCCCTGGTGGCCAGCATCCTGGAATCCGTGGTGGCGGACGAGGGCGGCACCGGGTCCAACGCCTACGTGCCCGGCTACCGGGTGGGCGGCAAGACCGGCACCACCACCAAGACCGCCCTTGAGCGGCAGACCGGCGTGCGGGAGTACATGGTCTCCTTCTGCGGCATCGCCCCCGCGGACGACCCGGAGATCGCGGTGCTGCTGGTGCTGGATAACCCCAGCAACGAGTCCGGCATCTACATAGGCGGCGGCCAGATGGCGGCCCCCTATGTGGGCAAGATCATGAGCGAGATCCTCCCGTATCTGGGCGTCCAGCCCATCTACGAGCCGGATGAGGAGGCGCTTCTGGATGTGACTGTCCCGCGGATGGTGGGCGAGGGGAGACTCTCGATCCGCCAGAAGGCCAACGAGCTGGGCATCTCGGTGCGCGAGGTGGGCGAGGGCGACGTGGTCACCGCCCAGCTGCCCGTCACGGGCGCGCAGGTGGCGGCGGGGAGCCAGATCATCGCCTACTTCGGGGAGAGCGCCCCGCAGGAGACGGTGAGCGTCCCGGACCTCACGGGCAAGACCGTGGCCCAGGCGCGGAACACCCTTCAGAACATGGGCCTCTATCTGGATACCTCCGGCGCGTCGCCTGCTATCGCGGGGGTCACGGTGGCCTCCCAGGCCGTGGAGCCGGGTACGGAGGTGCCCTACGGCGCGGTCATCAGCGTGACGCTGGTGGACAACTCGAATCTGGGGATGTATTGACGCGGCGGACCCCCCGCTCCGCATAATTGACAGTATATGGTGGTATCATGAAACTTGCAGAGCTTCTTGAGAATATGGACGTGGTGAAGCTGACGGCGGACCCGGAGACGCAGGTCACGGGCCTTGTCTCGGACTCCCGAAAGGTGACGCCCGGCTGCGCCTTTATCGCGGTGCGGGGCTACGACACCGACGGGCACCGCTTCATCCCCTCCGCGCTGGAAAAGGGCGCGGCGGTGATCATCGGCGAGGAGGCCCCCCAGGGGGTCCCGGCGGTCTTGGTGCGGGATTCGCGCCGGGCCATGGCCGTGGCGGCGGGGAACCTCTACGGCAACCCCTCCCGGAAGCTCCATATGATCGGCGTCACAGGCACCAACGGCAAGACCACCACCACCAACCTCATCAAGACCGTCCTGGAGAAGGCGGGCGCGGTGGTGGGCCTCATCGGCACCAACCGCAACATGATCGGCGGCAGGGAGTTCCCAGCCGAGCGCACCACCCCGGACTGCCTGGAGCTTCAGAAGCTCCTGGCGGATATGGCGGAGGCCGGCTGCACCCACGTGGTGATGGAGGTGTCCTCCCACGCCCTCTTTCTGGACCGGGTCTACGGCATCGACTTTGACCAGGGGATCTTCACCAACCTCACCGAGGACCACCTGGATTTCCATAAGACTATGGAGGCGTACGCCCAGGCCAAGGCCCGGCTCTTCGGGATGTGCCGCAGGGCTGTCATCAACATCGACGACCCCTGGGCGAAGACCATGCTGGACGCCGCCGGGGGAGAGGCGTTCACCTACTCCGCCAAGAGCGACAGCGCGGACCTGACGGCCAGGGACATCAAGCTGGGTCTGAGCTACGTGCGCTTCTGCGCGCTGATGACGGGGCGGCTTGAGAAGGTCACTTTGCCCATTCCGGGACTTTTCAGCGTCTACAACGCTCTGGCGGCCATCGCCTGCGCCGTCTGCGCCGGGGTCCCGCTGGAGGCCGCCTGCGCGGCTATGGCCCAGTGCGCCGGGGTCAAGGGCAGGGCGGAGGTGGTGCCCACGGACACCGGCTACACCGTGCTCATCGACTACGCCCACACCCCGGACGCTTTGGAGAACATCATCGACACGGTGAAGGGCTTCGCCACGGGACGTACCATCGTCCTCTTCGGCTGCGGCGGGGACAGGGACCCCATGAAGCGGCCCATCATGGGGAAGATCGCCATGGACCGGGCCGACTACGTCATCGTCACCTCCGACAACCCCCGCACCGAGAGGCCGGAGGCTATCGTGGAGGACATCCTTGTGGGCGTCCGGCAGTCGAAAAAGCCCACGCCTGTGGACGTGCTGGTGGACCGGCGGGAGGCCATCGCCCACGCCCTTTCTATCGCGCGGCCCGGCGACGTGGTGATCCTGGCCGGAAAGGGCCACGAGACGTATCAGGAGATCGACCACGTGAAGCGCCATTTCGACGAGCGCGAGGTGGTGGCGGAGGCGCTCCAAAAATTCAAAGCGGACTAAGGACGGAAGACAGATGATCATTGACCTTATGTGGGCCTTCGTTGGCTCGTTCCTCGTGACGGTGATCGTGGGCGTGGCCCTGATACCGGCGCTTCGCCGCATGAAGGCGGGACAGACCATTCGGTCTGACGGGCCGACGTGGCACCTGACAAAGCAGGGGACCCCCACCATGGGCGGGCTTATGTTTATCGCCGGCATCACCTTCATGTGCGTGCTGGGCGGCATCGACGACATCGCGGCGGGGGACTGGCGGCACATCATCATCCTGGTGTTTTCCCTGCTCTTCGGCCTCATCGGGTTCCTTGACGACTACGAGAAGGTGAAGAAAAAGCGCAACCTGGGCCTCACCGCCTGGCAGAAGCTGGCCCTTCAGGTGGCCGCGGCGGCGGTGCTGGTGCTCCTTCTGCGGCTGGAGGGGCATTTGAGTTCCAACCTCTACGTACCCTTCTTAGACGTGACCGTCCATCTGCCGTACCCCGTCTATCTGGCCCTGGCTATCTTCATCATCGTCGGCTGCGTCAACGCCGTGAACATCACCGACGGCATCGACGGCCTGGCCGCCGGGGTCTCCACCCCCGTGGCGCTGTGCTACGCCGCCATCGCGGCGGCCTGGGGCTACGGCTCCGTGGGCCTCTTTGGGGCCGCCATGGCCGGGGGGCTGGCGGGCTTCCTCATCTTCAATTTCTACCCCGCCAAGGTCTTTATGGGCGATACAGGCTCGCTCTTTCTGGGAGGCGCGATCTGCGCCACGGCCTTCGCCCTGGATATGCCCCTGGTGCTTGTGCCGCTGGGCTTCATCTACATCGTGGAGACCATGTCCGACATCATCCAGGTGACGTATTTTAAACTCACCCACGGCAAGCGCATCTTCAAGATGGCCCCCATCCACCACCATCTGGAGATGTCCGGCTGGGGGGAGAGGCGCATTTTCGCCGTGTTCACCGCCGTCTCGGCGGCGCTGGCCATATTGACATTCTTCGCCGTCCGAACCAGATTCGGCCCGGTATAAGCACTACAAAGCAGGGAGGAGCAAGGCATGGACCGTTACGATGGGGCAAGCGCCGGGATGACCGGCGAGGAGCGAGTATACGCCCAGAAGGAGCTGCGCGACCGCAGGGCGGAGAGCCGCCAGGTGGAGCGGGGCGCCTTTGACCTGCCCTTTTTCCTGCTGACGCTGCTTATCCTGCTCATCGGCATCGTCATGGTCCTGTCCGCCAGCTTCCCCAGGGCCTACTACAAAAACGGGAACGCCACGGGCATCTTCATCCGGCAGCTGGGCTTTGCCGGACTTGGCATCGCCCTGATGCTGGTGCTGTCCCGCCTCCCCTCCACCTTCTACCGGCGTATGTCCCTGCCGCTTCTGCTGGTGACGGGCTTCATGCTGGCCCTGGTGCCCTTCCTGGGCACCGGCAAGAGCGAGGTGGGCGCGAACCGCTGGTTCGACCTGGGGATCACCACCTTCCAGCCCTCGGAGATCGCCAAGATCGCCATTATCCTCTTCTTCGCCAACCTCATCTGCGTCTTTCGCGGCAAAATGAAGACCTTCAAATACGGCGTCCTGCCCTTCGCGGGGATTTTGGTCATCACGGTTTTGCTCCTGCTTTTGGAGCCGCATCTGTCCGCCTCCGTCATCATCATCGCCATCGGCGCTGTGATGATGTTCGCCGGGGGGACGCGCCTTTGGGTGTTCGGCCTGGGCCTTGCCGTGGTGGGAGCGGCGGGCTTCGTGGTGGTCAAATTCTTCCCCTACGCCTCCTCCCGCATCACCGTCTGGCAGGACCCCTGGTCCGACCCGCTGAACAAGGGCCTCCAGACCATCCAGTCCCTCTACGCCATCGGCTCCGGCGGCCTCACCGGCCTTGGGCTGGGGCAGGGGAGACAGAAATATATGTACCTCCCGGAGGAACACAACGACTTCATCTTCTCCATCGTCTGCGAGGAGCTGGGCTTCATCGGCGCGGTGCTGATCCTGGCGCTCTTCGCCGTCCTCATTATCCGCGGCTACTGGCTGGCCCTCCACGCGCGGGACCGCTTCGGCGCGCTGGTCATCATCGGCATCACGAGCCTTCTGGCTATCCAGGTCTTTCTCAATGTGGCGGTGGTCACAAACCTCGTCCCCTGCACAGGCATCTCTCTCCCGTTTTTCAGCTACGGCGGAACGGCATTATTGATACAGCTTGGCGAAATGGGTATCGTGCTGTCGATTTCAAGAGAGATCCCTTTGCGAAAAAAGATGAGTGAGGACGAGGATAAAAAATGAGGTTTCTATTCGCGTGCGGAGGCACGGCGGGGCATATCAATCCCGCGCTGGCGGTGGCCTCCAAGCTCCGGGAGACCGTCCCGGACGCCCGGTTCCTCTTCGTGGGGTCCGGCAGGGAGATGGAGCGGCGGCTCATCCCCGCGGCGGGCTTTGAGCTGCGCAACATCACGGTCACCGGCTTTCGGCGGGGCTTTTCCCCCAGGGACCTGAGATTTAATCTGAGCACGGTGAACCATTTAAGACAGGCGAGGCGCCAGTGCCGGGAGCTTATCAAAGAGTTTTCCCCGGACGTGGCGGTGGGCACCGGGGGCTATGTGTGCTACCCCGTTTTGAAGGAGGCGGCGAAACGCGGCATCCCCACGGCGATGCACGAGTCCAACGCCGTGCCGGGCCTCACCACCAGGATGCTCTCCGGCATCGTGGACCGTATGCTGGTGGCCTTCCCGGAGGTGGGCCGGATGTATAAAAAGCCGGAGCGCGTGGCGGTGACGGGAACGCCCATCCGGGACGACTTTCTGCGCTTTTCCCGCCAGGAGGCGAAGCGCCGGCTGGGGCTGGACGCAAAGCCGCTGGCCGTGTCCTTCTGGGGCAGCCTGGGCGCGGACAACATGAACAGCAAGATGGCGGAGTTCATCCGCCTCAACGCCAGGAGCGGCGCGATGCGCCACATCCACGCCACCGGCAACGGCGACGCGGGGATGGCCAGAATGGTGGAGCGCCTCGGCTCCATGGGGGTCTACGGCCTGCCCGACTGGGAGGAGCTGCGGCCCTATATCGACAACATGGGGACGCTGATGGCGGCGGCGGACGTCATTTTGTGCCGCGCCGGAGCGTCCACGCTGGCGGAGCTCACCGCCCTGGGCCGGGGCGCGATCCTCGTCCCCTCGCCCAACGTCACCAACAACCACCAGGAGAAGAACGCCCGCGCCCTTGAACGCTCAGGCGGGGCGCTGGTCTTTACGGAAGACGCCTGTACAGGCGAACAGCTCTACAACGCCGCCGTGTCGCTCCTCCGGGACCGCGACAGGCTGACAGCCATGGAAAACGCCTCCCGGGCCGTGGGCGTCACGGATTCGTGCGCCAGGATCGCCGGGGAGATCCTGGGCCTTGTGAGAGGAATGTGAGGGCGTTTTGCCCCGCGCGGGCCGTTCCCGCGCCGTAACCCTGCAAATAAAGCGCGCATAGTATGACCTGAAAATAAAACTTTTCGGGGGTAACTATGAGCAGCTTGAGGATAACCGGGGGGCGAAGGCTCTTCGGTGAGATTCGCGTTCAGGGCGCGAAAAACAGCGCCCTTCCCATCCTCGCGGCCTCCATCCTTTCAGGTGGGGAGACAGTGATCACCAACTGTCCTGAGCTTTCCGACGTTCACGCCGCGCTGGATATTCTGCGGACCCTGGGATGCCGCGCGGAATTTGAGGGGGACACCGTCACGGTGGACTCCTCCTCCATGACGGGTTTCGAGATACCTGACGCGCTTATGCGCCGGATGCGCTCCTCGGTCATATTCCTTGGCGCGATCCTCGCCCGCTGCGGCCAGGTCACGCTCTCCATGCCGGGGGGCTGCGAGCTGGGGCCAAGGCCCATCGACCTGCACCTGGCGGCCATGGAGCGCCTGGGCGCGTCCGTCGCCCGGCAGGGCGGGAACCTGATCTGCCGCGCGCCTAAACTCAAGGGCGCACGGGTGGACCTGAGCTTCCCCAGCGTGGGGGCGACGGAGAACGCCATGCTGGCCGCCGCCGGGGCGCAGGGGGTGACGCTGATCACCAACGCCGCCCGCGAGCCGGAGATCCTCGACCTGGGGGAGTACCTGAAAGCCCTGGGCGTGCGCGTCTCCGGGGCCGGGACCTCCACGGTGACGGTGGAGGGAGGGCGTTTTCGCCCCTTCGTCCGGCACCGGGTGATCCCGGACAGGATCGCCGCCGCCACCTACATATCCGCCGCCGCTGCGGCGGGAGGGAACATCGTCCTGCGGGGCGTGGAGCCGGAGCATCTGACGGCTGTGGCCGATGTGTTCCGGGAGATGGGCGTGGGGCTGACCTGCCGCCCGGACGCCCTGCTGGTGTCCGCCGGAGGGCCGCTGAGGCCCCCCAGGACCGTCACCACCAGGCCGTACCCCGGCTTCCCCACGGACGCCCAGCCCACGCTGATGGCGGCCTGCCTGGGATGCGAGGGCGCGTCGGTCTTTGTGGAGACGATCTTTGAAAACCGCTACAGGCACGTGCCGGAGCTGGCCCGCATGGGCGCGGACATCCGCGTGGACGGCCGCGTGGCCATCGTCCGGGGCGGAAGGCCCCTCCACGGGGCGGTGGTGGAGGCCCCCGACCTGCGGGGCGGGGCGGCGCTGGCGGTGGCGGCGCTGGCCGCCGAGGGCACCAGCGAGATTCTGGAGACAGGACATATCCTCAGGGGATATGAACACATAACGGAGAACCTGACGGCCCTTGGGGCGCAGGTGTGGGAAGAGACGGAAAGGAAAGACGAGAGATGGAGTACAAAAGGGGAAGGAAAGGGAGTACCGGCGGCGCGGTCCTCTATGTGACCATGGCCGTGGCGTTTGTCCTCATCGCCGTGATCACGGCGATGGCCCTCTTTTTCAAGATCACGGAGATCCGGGTGGAGGGCGCGGTGACGTACACGGCGGATCGGATCATCACCGCCTCCGGGATCGAACGGGACACCTCTGTCTTTTTCCTCAACGCCTCCTCGGCGCAGCGGGGGATCCGCTCGGCCCTCCCCTATGTGGACACGGTGAAGGTCACCCGGAAGCTCCCCGGCACGGTGGTCATCACCGTCACGGAGACCAGCGCTGCCGCCTACGCCGCCTCCGGCGGGAAATATTACCTCTTCGACGTCACGGGCCGCATCCTGGAGGAGACCTCCTCCGTCCCAGCGGTGACGGAGTTGCGGGGGGCCGTCCCCGTGGAGCCGGCGGTGGGGAAGAGCCTGTCCTTCGGGCAGAACGAGTCCGTGCGCCTGCGGGCGCTGACCCAGGTGCTGGGGAAGGCCGCTCAGTGGGAGATGCTGGGGCGAATGGCGTGGATCGACGTCACCAACCTCTCCGCCATCACCTTCGACTACAACGGCTACCTCTTCAACATCGGCGCGGCAGACGAGCTGGACATGAAATTTGACACCCTCATCAGCGGGTTTTTGGCAAAAAACCCCGATCCGGGAAACGGCCGGAGCGTCTATTACGACGCCGGCATCGCGGGACTGCGCTTCTGACGGGGTCAAAAAAACGGCAAAAGGGCGCATTTTATCATGGAATTGAATAAAAAATTCCACTTGGGGCTTGACCTTGAGAAAAAAACGGTTTAAAATAAAACTGTGATTTTATATACAAGAGAAAACGTGCCGTCCGGGCGCGTTTATACAGAGGAGGATATAAAATGCCCATTGCTTTAGATAACGGACCCGATAATGTGGTGACGATAAAGGTACTCGGCATCGGCGGCGCCGGAAACAACGTGGTCAACCGCCTGGCCAAGGTGGGGACCTCCGGCGTGGAGCTTATCGCCCTCAACACCGACAAGCCCGCTCTGGCCGTCTCCGCCGCCGACACCAAGGTCCAGATCGGCGAGAAGCTGACTCACGGCCAGGGCGCCGGCTCCAACCCGGAGGTGGGCAAGAAGGCCGCCGAGGAGAGCCGCAACAACATCTCCAAGACCCTTGAGAACGCCGACATGGTGTTTATCGCCGCCGGAATGGGCGGCGGCACCGGGACAGGCGCGGCCCCCGTTGTGGCGGACATCGCCCATGAAATGGGCATCCTCACCGTGGGCGTGGTGACGAAGCCCTTTGGCTTCGAGGGCCGCCGCAGGATGGACCAGGCCAACGAGGGCATCGCGCAGCTCCTGGGCAAGGTGGACGCCCTTCTCATCATCCCCAACGACCGCTTAAAGCACGCCACCGACCAGAAGCTCACCTTCGCCAACGCCTTTGAGATCGCCGACTCCGTCCTTCAACAGGCTGTCAGCAGCATCTCCGAGCTTGTGAAGCAGACGGGCTTCATCAACCTCGACTTCGCGGACGTGACCGCCATCATGAAGGACGCCGGCTACGCCCACATGGGCGTGGGCAAGGCCGCGGGGAAGGGCAAGGCGGAGGACGCCGCCCGTTCCGCCATCTCCTCGCCCCTTATGGAGACCTCCATCAACGGCGCGCGGGGCGTGCTCATCAACATCACCGGCTCCATGGATATGTCCCTGGAGGACATCGAGGCGGCGGCCAACCTCGTCCACGAGGCGGCCAATCCCGACGCCAACATCATCTTCGGCGCGGCGTTTGACGACGATCTGGACGACGAGATCCGCGTCACCGTCATCGCCACCCGGTTCGACGAGAAGCCCACCCTGAAGCCCGCCACCGGGTCCGCCGCCCAGGCCGCCGGCCTCTACAGCGAGGCCGCGCAGAAGGCGGAGGCCGCCCCCGCCGCTCCCGCCGAGACCCCCGCCCCGGAGGAGGTCCCGCCGGAGGAGGACCCCTTTGACAAGATCTTCAAAATCTTCAATAGATAACCGATATTGATCCATTTTGGCGCGCAGAGCGAAGCTCTGCGCGCCTCAGTTTGTCAAAAAACTCAAATTAAGCGTTTTTTCCGGCGGCACGTACGTCGGAAAAAATCCCTGGTGAATTGTCAAGTCAAGTGCAACACGCAATCGAAGAAAGCTTCCATAGGGGTCAACCAATTGAGGCATTTTCTTGGACGTGTATTTAAGAGAAATAGCATCTGCTCAACTTGCTTGTCCGAAACATTCGCAATGTCATAGCCTTTGGGCAGGAACTCGCGGATGAGGCCGTTGGTGTTCTCGTTCGTCCCTCGCTCCCACGGTGAGTATGGCACCGGAAAATAAAACTCCACCTGCGGCAGCGCCTCCGTTACTTCCCCATGTCTGGCAAACTCTCGGCCCCTGTCCGGCGTCACGCTCTTTACTTTGTCCTGTGGCAGATGGCTCAATGCTTTGATCATTCTGTCCTTAATGGCTTCCGCTTCCTTCGACGCCGTTTTCCCGCCGGCGGTATACCGCGTCTTTCGATCCACTAGCGTTAGTAAACACGCCGACCCCAGCTTTCCTATGACCGTGTCCCCCTCGAAGTGTCCGATCTCGGTCCTGTCCTGGGCTCCCTGCGGCCTTTCCTCAATGTGGTGGGTGATGGGGATCTGGCTTTGCTTCCCTTTCCCGCCTGCCTTGCGCGTTTTCCCCTTGTGCCGCAGGTGCCGGGAGAATCTTGACGCTTTCCGAAGATGGCCCTCCTTGTTCAGTGGACCGTTGAAAAGCCCGGCGCTTATGGCTCTGTATATGGAGGCGTAGCTTATCTGCAATGGGTTGTTCTCCAGCCTCAGCCTGTTCGCTATCTGTTCGGGGGACCAGTGCTGATCCTCTATGAGTGTGCGCACCGTTTCCCGGCTCTTAGGGGACGACAGTTTATGCTTTCGACCGCATTTCTTTCGTCGTTTTTCGTAGCGTATTTGCGCTGTCGAGGGCATATATGGGTGCCGATAGCAGCGGCCGCGTTTCAGCTCCCGGCTGATCGTGGACGGTGAACGGTCAAGTTCCTGAGCGATTTTTCGGATGCTTTGCCCTAAATTTTTCATTAGGTATATATTTGTCACACATAAATGTCAATACCTTTTTCAAAAAAATCTCCGCCATATTTTATAGCGGAGATTTTCCTATTTATTTTTTAACTTCTATTGAGTCTGTAGAATAGCTTTCCGTGTATTCCCCAGACGGCCTTATATCTAAAGTGAAACTGAATTTGTCAAATGAGGTTATAGAATTTTCTTCTACGAAATCAGAGCTTATTTTCCCCTCATACACGCCGGTACACCCAGGGAAAAGGAACTCGTCATATACCTGTATGCCCAGATCGTAGGCCCAATCGTTTACGGAGCCACTGTCCATGTCAAATGAAATATACTGCTCTCCGTTGTTGACCATCATCACCGAGAAGCGCATTTCATCATTGATAGATGGGTAAACATCAATACCGTTCACTTGATACGTTGGAGACTGACCACCCTCCGGCTTATATGTGTAATCGTCATGATATGCTGACGTTTCGATTCTGATGACTCCTGTATCAAACTCTTTGAAGTACTTGTCGTTATCATAGGCCCAGAAAAGGATGTCGAGATATTCAACCGGCTTTTCCTCTCCAAAACTCTCCCATTCATCAGAAACTCTCAGCGTGTTGTTGGACTTTTTCCCTGCTGGAACATCGGTATCCATCGTATATATGCCGTCTTTTGACATGACACCATTCACAGCATAAGCGTGGACATTGAATCCCAAGTTCAAAGTAGAATTATTCTCAAAATAAAAACTAACTTCATATCCTCTTGATGTTTTCTCTATCCCAGTCACATCAATCTTAACGCCGTGGCCTTCATAAACCGTGTGCTCATCAATCGCTACAGAAACAACATCTTCTTTTTGTGTTGTCTCCTGCTCCGGCGTTTCTTCATTGTCCTTGTCCTCACCGCCGCTCCCGATAGCCACGATGACCAAAAACGCAAACACAGCGGCCACGCCTATCAAGATATTCCGTGCCGTGTGCTTCTTTTTCGGTTGAGGCTGAAACGGAGGATACTGCGGATAAGGCGCTTGAGGATATGGTGGCTGTTGATACTGTGGATTCTGCTGATATGGCTGTTGATACTGCTGGCCCCCTTGAGGCTGTTGAGGATACTGATTCTGTGGCGGTTGTACGGGCTCCAGACGTTTTTTACTCATTGTGATTCCTCCTTCCGTGGCGTTACCACGTTTAAAGAAATCGTACCACAAAAAAGAGGATATTTCAATAAAAATACAGCAAAAAATAGAAAAATACCGTCAGCATGAAACCGGCGGTGTTTGTTGACTTTCCACATGGAGAATGTTATACTTGGCTTGTAATCTCCATGTGGGATTGCTCTTGAGAGGTAACACAAACTCTTGCCGGAGGGGTGTTGCCTCTCTCTTTTTTGCGCTCCAGCGCGTACCACTGGCTCCTGCTTATCCCTAACCTCTCACACCCTTCCTTGACGGTCAGCAGACCGTCTTTTTTCATTTTCAGGAACTTTTCAAAATCGGGATATTCAGAAGGTGGTCTACCGGCCGGATTTCCCGTCCGTGCCGACACCCTACGCCCATTCACCATGGGCATAGCCGCTATCCCCTCCGCTTGGCGCTGTAATATTTTCTTTCGCTCTTGCTCCGCTATTGTTCCCATCACCTCAATCAATATATTGTTCACCATTTCAAGAACCCATGTCTGCTCTTTGAAGTCTATGAGCGTAGTCGGAATATCGAGTATTCGGACGATTACCCCATGCTCCTTGAACCATTCAAGCTCCGTCTTGACCTCTGATTTGTTCCTGCCGAGGCGGTCAAACTCCTTTACGATAACCTCATCTCCACGTTGCAAAAGGCTTTTCATCCGCTTATATTCCGGCCTGTCAAAATCCTTTCCGCTGGCCTTGTCGCAGAAAACATTCTCGTCGGGTATTTCAAATCGCTCCCTTGCAACAACAAGCTGACGGGCAAGGTTTTGTTCTTTGGTGGATACACGGGCAACAAAGTACCTCATTTTGCGCTCTCCTTCTCATCGTCCTTTTCGGTTACGTTCCACTTGAACCCGCTCCTTGTGTTCCTATCCACCACAATCACGTCAAAGTTCATAGCGTTCAGCAACCGTACAAAGGCGCATACCCGCAAACTCTGGCTTCGGAGAAGCTCACTCACATTGGTCTGCCTACTGTACCCGGCGTCTTTTGCCAATATCGTCTGATTTATATTCCGTGCTTTCATGGCGGCTCGAATGATGTTCTTTTCGGTCATGCCGTTCACTCCTTCCTTGCAATAACAGAATAACATATATTCCTGTATATTGTCGAGAGCTTTTTTGAAATTTTTTCGATTTTTGAAATCGCCTTTTGTTGTGGTCGGTTACTGAAAACACTCAGTCAGTAGCCCGTAGTTTACATAATCCCCCACGGGTGGGGCTGGCCCTGGCTGCCGGTTACGTCCAGAACGGCCCGCCGGACGGCCTACAATCGCCCAGGGACGGCGCAAGGCTTGCCGGGGGGGTATCATTATATATAACTTGCGCCGTGACCGTGTACATAAAAATATAGCTTTTCCCGTTCTTCTATGGTAAGATGTTTGTAGTGACGCATGACGGCTGCCCCTTTCCTTGTTGTCCGCAAACACCATTCTAAGGGGTTTCCCGCCATGTGTCACGCTTTTTTCCCGCTCCTGTTGCACTTGTATTGTAAATCTACGCCTTTTGTCGCCCAAGTGTGCCCCAAAAGGGCGCGCGCAGGGCGACGGCAGAGAAATTCCGCGTGAATTTCGCAAAATTCACGTGGAGTTTCCCGCACGTTCCCCTTTGTCGGAAAAGGCCAAAGGCCTTTTCCGACAAGTTTTGGCGCGCAGGGCTTTGCCCTGCGCGCCTTTTCAATAATTGTTTACAGATTCTTAAACCTCCGGGGGATTTTTTGAGTACAATAGAATGTAACGAATCTGCATCACAGGCGCAAAAGAGGTGAGGGAAATGATCAGGCGGTTTCTGACAAATTTTTTCCGGGGACGCAACGGCTTTGACGACCTGGCCAAATGCGCGTGGTGGCTGACGATCCTCTTCATGCTCCTGTCCTTCATTCCGGGGCTGGCGGGCTTTATCTGCCAGATCGTGGTGCTGGCGCTGATCGTCTACACCTGGTGGCGCGTCTGTTCAAGGAACATCTACAAGCGGTCCCGCGAGAACGCCCGGTATCTGGAGCGGACGTCGGCCCTGCGCAGGACCTTCCGGGATTACAAAACGCGGCTTTCCATGCGCAGAGAGTATAAGTTCTTCACCTGCCCCACCTGCCACTCGCGCCTTCGTGTCCCACGGGGGAAGGGCCGTATCCAGATCACCTGTACCAAGTGCGGGAACAGGTTCTCCGGGAAGACGTGAGGGAAAAATCAATGGTGAAAGGGTCCCGTCCGTGAGAGATCGCGGGCGGAACCTTTTTTCTTGACATTTTTCCACGGCGTTGGTATACTGAAATACGCCCGAAAAGGGCAAAAATACCGGGAAAAATGAATACTGTCCAATAAAGGGTCAGGCTATTATTCAGGAAAGTCGGGTGAAAATCCCGCGCGGTCCCGCCACTGTGAACGCCGGCGCTGAGCGCCGGTAAAGTCAGAACGCTGAGTCTGTCCTGCGCAGGAGCACGATGAATGGTCCTGTGCCTGTTTTTGCGCCGCCGCATGGGGAAGCTCATGGGGTCAGGTCTCTGCCGGCAAGAACACCCCTTGATTGGAGGGGTGTTCTTTTTTGCCGGACAGAAAGGAAGAAACGCATGAAAACCAAATCAAGAGCAGTTTGCCTGGCGCTGGCCGTTATCCTGGCCTTGAGCCTTACAGCGTGCGGAGACGGGAACACGGCAGGTTCCTCCCCCCGCACCCTCACCGACCCCAGCGGCGCGGAGATCGCCGTGCCGGGGAAGATCGAGTCCGTGGCGGTGCTGGCCCCGTCCCTTGCGGAGATGGTGGCGGCCCTGGGCCACGGGGATCAGATTGCCGCGTGCGACACCTCCAGCGTGGGCCTTGAGGGGGTCCCGGAGGACGCCCTGGTGCTGGATATGGTGGCCCCGGACATGGAGAGCCTTGTGAGCCTGAAGCCTGACGTGCTGCTGGTCACCAATATGTCCCTCTACGACCAGGAGGCCCCCTACCAGCCCCTCATCGACCTGGGGGTCTGCGTGGCGTGCGTCCCCACCAGCGACAGCATCGCCGACATCCAGGGGGACATCGCCTTCGTGGCGGAGCTTTTGGGGGAGCAGGACCGGGGGAAGAAGATCGTCGATGAGATGCAGGCACAAATCGACGAGCTTGCGGAGAAGGGGAAGACGGTCACGGACAAAAAGAGCGTCTACTTTGAGATCTCCGCCGCGCCCTACCTCTACAGCTTCGGCTCCGGGGTGTTCCTCAACGAGCTTTTGGAGCTTATCGGCGCGGAGAACATCCTGGCCGGCGAGACGGGCTGGCTGGGCGTCACCGAGGAGACGGTGGTGGCCGCGCAGCCGGACGTGATCCTCACCAACGTAAACTACATCGACGACCCCGTGGCGGAGATTTTGGGCCGCCCCGGCTGGGACCAGGTCCCGGCGGTGAAAAACGGGGAGGTCTACGCCATCGACAACATGGCCTCGTCCCTGCCGGATCAGAACGTGGTGGAGGCCATGCGGCAGATCGCCCTGGCCGTGTACCCGGAGATCTACGGTGAGTAAGCCCGCGGGAAAGTACGGCGCGCTGGCCGCCTTCGCCCTCCTGAGCGTCCTCTTGGGGGTGGGCGTGGGGAGCGTGACCGTCCCGCCGGGGGAGGTCCTCGCCGCCCTCCTGGGGGCGGGGGAGGAGAGCACCCGGACGCTGATCGTGCATCTGCGCCTGCCGCGTGTGGCGCTGGCGTTCCTCACGGGCGCGGCGCTGGCGGTGGGCGGCACGGTGATGCAGTCGGTGCTTGAGAACCCCCTGGCGTCCCCCTTCGGCCTGGGCGTCTCCGCCGGGGCCGGCCTTGGGGCCACGGGGGTGATGGTGGCGGGGGCCTCCGCCGGGGCGCTGGGGTCGGTCCTGATGCCCGCGGCGGGATTTGCCGGGGGCGTTTTGACCGTGCTTCTGGTGCTGAGCCTTGCGCGGGCGCTGGACAGGCGTATCTCCAACGTGACGGTGGTGCTCACCGGCATGGTGGCCTCGCTCTTCTTCTCCGCGGTCATGGACCTGATGGCCGCCATGTCCCCGGAGTACGCCCAGCGCATCGGCCTTTGGCAGATGGGGAGCTTCGCCTCCCGCGGCTGGCGGGGTCCGGCGGTGCTGGCGGCGGTGCTGGCGCTGTGCCTGGCCGCCTTTCTGGCCTATGCGCCGGAGCTGGACCTTCTGACCTTCGGGGACGAGCAGGCCAGGACGATGGGGGTGGACCCCCGCCGGGCCAGGCGGAGGCTCATCGTGCTGGTGTCAGTCCTCACAGGCGCGGCGGTGGCCTTTTCGGGGATCATCGGGTTCGTGGACCTGATCGCCCCCCACGTGGCCCGCCGGCTCTTTGGGGCGCGGCACAGACATACCCTGCCGGCCGGGGCCGTCCTGGGGGGCAGCTTCATGGTGCTGTGCGACCTGGCCGCCCGCACGTTGGCCGCCCCACGGGAGATCCCCGTGGGGGCCGTCACGGCCCTCCTGGGCGCGCCCTTCTTCCTGTGGATCTTCTTTGCGAAAAGGGGGCGGCGCTGATATGCTGGTTGTGGAGAACCTCTCCTGCGGGTACGGCGGGGAGGACGTGGTGAAGGACGTCTCCTTCACCCTGCCTGAAAACGGCCGCCTGGCGGTGCTGGGTCCCAACGGCAGCGGCAAGACGACGCTTCTGCGCGCGATCACGGGTTTCCTCCCGGCGCGGGGGAAGGTCACCCTGGACGGGACCGGGCTTCATGCCATGTCCGCCAGGGAGCGGGGCGCCGCCGTGGCGGTGCTGGGGCAGATGATCTCGGCGTACTTCGCCTATACCGTCTACGAGACCGTCCTCATGGGGCGCTACCCCCACCGGCGGGGCGGGCTTTTCTCCCGGCCGGACGCGGCGGACAGGCAGATCGCCCAGGACGCCATCCGCCGCCTGGGGCTTTGGGAGGAGCGGGACAGGCCTGTGACGGAGCTGTCAGGCGGACAGCTCCAACGGGTGCTTCTGGCCCGGACCTTCGCCCAGACGCCCCGGCTCATCCTGCTGGACGAGCCGGCAAACCACCTGGATTTGAAATTCCGGGTGGAGCTGGTGGAGGAGCTGAAAGCGTGGGCGGCCATGCCCGGACACGCCGCCGTGGGCGTCTTTCACGACCTGGACCTGGCCCTGGATTTCGCCGGGACGGTGCTGCTCATGGACGGGGGACGCGCCGTCTACCTGGGGCGGGCCTCAGAGATGGACCCCGCCCTCCTGAGCCGGGTGTTCGGCCTGGACGTGCCGTCGTATATGCGCCGCTGCCGGGAGCGGTGGGAGACGTTAGGAGGATGAACCGTGGAGACGATCTATCGAAGCCCCTGGGAGGCATACCCCTTTTTGAGCGACCCGCCGGACGATCTGCGGTGCGACTTTGAGCTGCTCACCGACGAGATGGCGAGCCGCACGGGCCTTCTGCGGGCAAAGCTGAAGGAGGGGCCGCTGCGGGAGGAGCTTTTGTGGCTGTGCGAGCTTATCTACCACATGAACCCCGCCCTGCGCACGCCCCTGAAGGTGACGGAGGAGGAGCGGGACCGGCTGCTGGCCGCCACGGAGCGGCTGCGGGCCGGGGCGGGGGAGCGGTGCCGGAAGTTTGTGCTGTGCCAGGGGTGCGAGACGGCATGCCTTGCGCATTTGCTTCGCGTCCAGGCCAAGGAGCTGGTCCGGCTTATCTACCGCCACATCCGGCAGGGACATCGGGCCGAACCCATGCTCCTGGACCTTGCCAATCTCCTGTCAGGCTACTTTTTCTACCTGGCCCTGACCCTCAACGCCGAGTCCGGCGTGGACGAGGTGGAGTTCGTCAGCAGGAACTACTGAAAAGTAAAAAATGAAGAGCAAAAACGGGCCTGACTTTTGAAGTCAGGCCCGTTACAATTTCAAAAGGCGCACGGCACATTCTCTGCGCCCGTTCGCCCTAAACGGCATTGCGGCGCACGGATAGAGGGGAATGTCTATTGCCTATTTCACAGCACTGACGATCACCTCGGCGTGATATTTCTCAGACGCCTCCACGAGGATCGCCGCATATGTGAAGTCCTGCCTGCACTCCAAAGGGTAGACCAACTGACCGCCCTCGGCGTCCGGCTCCTCGATTTGAAAAAGATCGCTGTCGTAAAATAATTTTACAGCGTCCGCGTTTCCAAAACCCGGCTGACGGCTGCCGCCGTTATATGTAAGTCCCACTACGAGACGGTATTGCTCCCCCGCCTTCAGAACGTAGTCGTTATTGTTCAAGGTGCTGTCGTCTGAAAGCGCAGAAAGGCGGACCTCATTCTCGTTGAGACCGGTGACGCCGGCTTCTATTCCCGTTACCTTTGCGCCTTTCGTCCCGCAAGCGGAAAGGACAAATAACAGAGATAGCAAACCAGCTATAAGGCTGATAATACGCAAACTTTTCTTCATACGGTACACTCCTTTATAAGTTGACCTGTCGTTTCCCTCTTACCCCCGACAAACAGGAATTGCCGGTAGGGAATGGGTTTCATGGCGGCAGCCTCTTGCCGCCGTTCTGATCCGAGAAGCCTGAATTAGTCAATTATCTTTTCATCGATATTCACGATAAGTATATCCTCTTTATCATAAGCGAGCCTTTTGACAACGCCCCCTCCGCAAAAATAAACAGAGCCTCCGTGGGTCGGACTGTCATCAATAGGGTTTATCATGAGAACATGGTTTGCCGCTAAAGCCGCCTGCCGGGCATATTCGTCCAACTCGTCCTGCTCCCATTCCTCTGGACTGAAATCGACACAGACGGGCCAGATGAGCAGGTGGTCTGTTTTAAATTTCTCTGGAAAATCCCACAGGTCACCGCAAAGAGCCAGGTTGATTTTTATGCCGTGAAATTCAAATTCCCTGATCGAATCTCCTTCTTTATAGTGTTCGTCGGTCAGCCAGTATTTTTTCCAACCTTTTGATACCCGCCTGTAGTTGTGCAAAATTCTGCCGTCCTCAATAACAATGCAGGATGAATACAGACTGTCCTGATCTTTCTCGATATACCCGGTTATCAGCGCAACGCCGTATTTTTTCGTCAGTAAGCAAAGCTGCCGTATCGGCTCAGAGCTTAACGCAACGGCAATGTCCTTGTCCGTTTTATAATCCCAGCAGAGACAGTCAAAGCCCTGCAAATATGCCTCGCCAAAGCATATCAAATCCACCTTTCCCTGAACCTGGCGCATAGCTCTTTCGATTTGAGAAAGATTGTAGGGGATGTCCTTATTTTTGCATCTAAAAGAAACCAATCCCACCTTCATCGCATATCTCCTCCGATAAATCGTTTCCCTCTTATCCCCGACGAACAGAAATTGCCGGTAGGGAATGGGTTTCATGGCGGCAGCCGCTTTAATTATACCACCCAAAGGGGGAAAAATCTACTATCCATTTTGAGGGCCGATTGAATTTTATGCTTTAAAACTCCGCCTGTAGGGAATAGAAAACGCTCTGGCGGGGGATAGCGGCCAGAGCGTTTTCCGTTCACAGAAAATTAATTATTTTTACTTAGTTTATACTTGACGACTGTGCAATTATGGTGTATAATTCAAGCAAAGGGGCGGGGGAGTCAAAGGCCCAGCTTGATCCACAGCTCGTTATAGAGGCTCCTGGTGGCCTTGGGCAGGCACACGTACATTTCGCACCTGTCCAGCACCTCCTGGGGGGCGGCCATGATGGCGTAGATCTCCGGGTCCAGCTCCTCGCCGTACTGCTCCTCGTACCACGCCGGGTAGAGCTCCAGCGCCTCCTTGTTGGGACTTGCGTACCAGATGTAGTCCATGTTCCGCAGGTTGGAGTCGGTGGAGGCGATGAAGTTGATCCACTTCATGGCGTTGTCGTAGTTGGGGGCGTCCTTCAGGACGCACATGGCGTCCACGAACCAGTTGGATCCCTCCTTCGGGACCACGAAGCGCAGGTCCTCGTTGTTCTCCAGCATGGAGAGGAAGTCCCCGGCGTAGTAGGTGGCGAAGGAGGCGTTCCCGCCCTCCATGGTCTGAAAGACCTGGTCCATGACCTTGCCCTGGAACACGCCCCGCTGATAGGCATCCTCCACCAGGGCGTAGGCGGCCTGGATCTCGTCGGGATCGGTGGTGTTCACGGAGTAACCCAGGTACTTGAGGGCGATGCCGAAGGCGTCCCGGGAGTTGTCGATGAGCAGCACCTGCCCGGCGTATTTGTCGTCGTAGAGCACCGACCAGCTGTCGATCTCGTCCTCCACCAGGGCGGCGTTGTAGATGATGCCCACGGTGCCCCAGGTGTAGGGGACGGTGTATTTGTTCTCCGGGTCGTAGGGGAGGTTTTTGAAGCGGCTGTCGATCTTCTCAAAGTTGGGGATCTGGGAGTAGTCCAGCTCCTCCAGCCGCCCCTCCTCGATGAGCTGGGAGATCATATAGTCGGAGGGGACTACCACGTCGTAGTCGGCCCCGCCGTTGCTGAGCAGGGAGTAGAGGGCCTCGTTGGACTCGGCGGTTTGGTAGTTCACGCGGATGCCGGTCTGTTCCTCGAACTCGGTGATAAGGTCCTCGTCGATATACTCGCCCCAGGAGCAGACGTTGACCACGGGGCGGCTGGTGGTGAAGGCGGTGAGGAACGTGACCGTCCCCAAAAAGGCCGCGCACAGGACGGCGGCGGTGACCCGCCGGACAAGCCGTCCGCGGGGGGTGGACATCCATTCCCGGAACCGCTCCACGCGGGGGTCCTCCCGCACCGGCTCGAAGGAGGCGCGCTTGGCGGCCAGCTTCACCTGCCGGGCCTCCCGGATGTTGTTGATGACCAGGAGGATCAGCACCGCCAGGAAAATGAGGGTGCTCACCGCGTTGACCACCGGGGTGACGCGCTTTTTCGTCATGCTGTAGATGGTCATGGACAGGGTCTGGGTGGAGGAGCCGGCGGTGAAGTAGGAGATCACGAAGTCGTCCACGCTCATGGTGAAGGCGATGAGCGCGCCGGAGACGATGCCGGGCTTGATCTCCGGCAGGATCACCTTGAAAAACGCCTGCATCCAGGTACAGCCCAGGTCCTGGGCGGCCTCCACAAGGTTCGCGTCCATCTGGCGCAGCCTGGGGGAGACGTTCAGAATGACGTAGGGGATGTTGAAGGACACGTGGGCGATGAGCAGCGTCCCCAGCCCCAGCGTGAGGCGGGTGGGGAAGCGGATGAGGCTCTGCCAGGAGTTGAGCCAGTTGGCGATGGCACCCCAGCCATGGAAGAAAGCCACGAAGAGCAGGAGCAGAGACACGCCTGTGACGATGTCGGCGTTCATCATGGGCAGGTCGTTGACCACCAGCACCGGGTCGCGCCACTTCTTTGTCAGGGCGTAGATGCCGATGGCGGCGAAGGTCCCGGCCACCGTGGAGATGGCCGTAGCCAGCAGAGACACCAAAAGGGTGGTGGCCAGGGATTCCAGCACCAGCCGGTTGTGGAAAAGCTCCGCGTACCACTGGAGGGAGAAGCCCCGCCACACGGCGGAGGAGTCCCCGGCGTTGAAGCTGAAGAAGATGAGCAGGAAGATGGGCAGATAGAGGAACAGGAAGCACAGCCCGATGAGGGTGCGGCTCCCGAAGCGGTTTTTCCGCATCAGAGCATCACCGCCTCTCCCTCGCCGTCTCCGAAGTGGTTCATCACCAGCATACAGATGACGACTATGACCATCATCACCATGGAGATGGCCGCGCCCAGGTGGGGGTTGTAGGCCCCGCCCAGGAACTGATTTTCAATGAGGTCGCCCAGCATCATCTGTGTCCCGCCGCCCAGGAGCCGGGAGAGGGCGAAGGTGGACACCGCCGGCACAAAGACCATGGTGACGCCGGAGACCACCCCGGAGACGGAGAGGGGCAGGGTGACCCGCCGAAAGACCGTGGAGGCGTTGGCACCCAGGTCCTCGGCGGCCTCGATGAGCCGGCGGTCCAGCTTGGTCAGCACCGTGTAGATGGGCAGGATCATAAAGGGCAGGTAGTTGTAGACCATGCCCAGCACCACCGCCCCGGAGGTGCGGATCATCTGGAAGTGGTCGATGTCCGAGCCTGTCAGCCGGTTATAGAGGGCGATGACGCCCAGCTTCTGAAAGAGCTGGTTCAAAAGCCCGTTGTTCTCCAAGATCGCCATCCAGGAGTAGGTGCGCAGGAGGAAGTTCATCCACATGGGCAGCATGATAAGGGCCATGACGACCCGCTGGAAGCCGGGACCCTCACGGCTCATGAGGTAGGCCACGGGGTAGCCGATGGCGAGGCAGATGACCGTGGCGATAAGCGCCAGCCAGAAGGAGCGCCCAAAGACGCTGAGATATTGGGTCATGCCGGTGAAATTCTCCAGCGACCCCCGCAGGACCTCCCCCTCCGCCGTCTCCACGGGGACGGTCAGGGAGTAGACCAGCATAATGACGATGGGGATGACCACGAAGAGCGCCATCCAGATCATATACGGGAAGGCGAACCACCCGCGCTTAGTCCTCATCATCGGCTCGCTCCTCCTCTGCTTCAAGAAGGGTGGGATCGTTGATCTCGTCGTACTCCTCCGAGTACGAGGAGTAGTCGCCGTAAAGCCCCGAATACTTGCTCTTCTTCATGACGTGGATGCCGTCCGGGTCGATCTTGATGCCGATGCGGGAATCCACGGGGCAGTAGTCGGTGGTCTCGATGAGCCACTTAAAGCCGTAAAAGTCCACGATGGTGTCGTAGTGGACGCCCTTGAAGGTGACGCTGGTGACCACGCCCCGCAGCTGGCCCTCTGCCTCCGGGACGATGTCCACGTCCTCCGGGCGGATGACCACGTCCACCGGCTCGTCCTTCTCAAAGCCGGCGTCCAGGCAGGGGAAGCGCCGGTTGAAGATCTCCACCACCCGGTCGGCCCGCATGATGCCGTCCACGATGTTGCTCTCGCCGATGAAGTCCGCCACAAAGGCGTTCTTCGGCTCGTTATATATGTCCTCCGGGGTCCCGATCTGCTGGACCACGCCCTCGTTCATGACCACCACCGTGTCGGACATGGCGAGGGCCTCCTCCTGGTCGTGGGTCACATTGATGAAGGTGATCCCCAGACGCTGCTGGATGCGCTTGAGCTCCTGCTGCATATCCTTGCGCAGCCGCTTGTCCAGCGCGCCCAGAGGCTCGTCCAAAAGCAGTACCTTGGGCCGGTTCACAAGGGCGCGGGCGATGGCCACGCGCTGCTGCTGGCCGCCGGAGAGGGAGGCGATGGAGCGGTGCTCGAAGCCCTTGAGGCTCACTACCTCCAGCATCTCCCGGACGCGGGCGTCGATCTCGGCCCTGGGGAGCTTCACCTTGACCGCCTTTCCGTTGGGGCCTGTCTCCTCCCGTGGGATGCGCAGCCCGAAGGCCACGTTCTCATAGACGTTCAGGTGCGGAAAGAGGGCGTACTTCTGAAAGACCGTGTTCACCTGGCGCTTGTAGGGGGGAACGTTGTTGATCTTTTCGCCGTCGAAATAGACCTCCCCCGCCGTGGGCGTCTGGAAGCCGCCGATGATGCGCAGGAGCGTGGTCTTGCCGCAGCCGGAGGGTCCCAGCAGTGTGAGGAATTCCCGGTCGTTGAAATAGATGTTGATGTCCTTTAAAACCGTGACACCGTCATCGAAGGTCTGACTTACGTCTTTGAGACGTATAAGCTCTTTGGACATTATCCTCCCCCTCTGTCATGATAAGAAATTTGAAAAAAGCGCGGACGCTCAGCTTTTGGCAAAGCACCCGCGGATGAGACGATGAATAATATACAAAATAAATCAATCCGTGTCAATAGTGTTTTTCAGATTCCCGAAGTTTTTTTCGACAAAATCCGGCGTCCCGGTCTTAAATTCCATGCCGTTGAGGTAGGAGAGCGCCCCGGCATCGGTTTTGAAGGAGAAACGGAGCCGCCAGGAGCAGAGCGCCTGGCCGGGCAGGGAGGCGGTGGCCTTGTCCGTCCCGTACTTCCCGTCCCCCAAAAGGGGGTGTCCGGCGGCGGCCAGCTGCGCCCGGATCTGATGGGTCCGGCCCGTCAAAAGGGCGCACTCCAAAAGGGAAAGCCCGCCCTTATATTGGAGCGTCCTGTAGCGCGTCACCGCCAGCCGCGCCCCCGGCTGGGGCGCGGGGCGCACGTAGACCCGGTTTTTCGCCGCGTCCTTGAAGAGATACCCCGTCAGCTCCCCGTCGGGCGGCTCCATCCGCCCGTGGACCGCCGCCAGGTAGAATTTGTCGATCTCCCGGAGGCATATCTTCTCGTCCAAGATGCGCAGCGCCTCCGCCGTCTTGGCGGCGATGACCAGCCCCTGGGTGTTGCGGTCGATGCGGTTGCACAGGGACGGGGCGAAGGAGTTCTCCCCGGCGGGGTCCCACTCACCCTTTTGGTAGAGGTAGGCCCGGAGGTTGGACAGGAGCGTGTTCCACTCTCCCGCCTCCCCGGCGTGGCAGAGGACCCCGGCGGGCTTGTCGGCCAGGAGGATGTTCCCGTCCTCGTACACCACGGAGAGCCTTGGGACGTTGACCCGCCGCCAGGCGTTCTCCTCGGTGGGGCGCTCAAAAAACTCGTCGTTTACGTACATCTGCACCGTGTCCCCGGCGCAGAGCCTCTGCTGGCGCTTCCCGCCCCGGCCGTTGACCTTGATGCGCTTCAGGCGTATGTACTTTTGCAGAAGTGCCTCCGGCAGCAGGGGAGCGGCCTTCCCGGCGAAACGGTCCAGCCGCTGTCCCGCGTCGTTGCGGTTGATGATAAATTCCTTCATAAACTCTCCCGTAAGGCGGCGGGAAGGGGACCCGCGCCGCCCAAAGTCCGATCTCTTTCCATGATTATAACAGATGGCCGCCGGGAAATAAAGAAAGAATTGCTTTTTTCGCCCTCTCCGGCGAAAGATTTCTCCCCCCGCCGTCCAAAAGCTCTTGACACCTCCCGGCGCGGCGGGTACAATACGGGTTACGAAACCTGAACGAAACAGCGGAAAAGAGATGGAAGCTTTGGAGAAGTTAAAACGATTCAACGCCTCCCGCGCGGCGGTCTATACGGTCCTCGGCGGGATCGGGGCCTTTATGCTCCTGCTGAATCTCCTGACGCCCTATTGCGCCGACGACTTCACCTACATGGTGAACTTCAAGACCCAGCAGTGGATAAAGCACGTCTGGGACGTGTTCCCCTCCATGATCGCCCACGCCGGCAGCATGAACGGACGCCTCATCAGCCACGGGCTGGGACAGCTCTTCCTGATCTGGCCAAAGCCTGTGTTCGACGTGGTGAACGCCGGGGTCTTTACCTGGTTTATCTACCTTATGTACAAGTTGGCCAACGGGAAAAAAGAGGGGAACGCCCTGCTGCTGGCCTGCCTCTTCTGCGGCGTGTGGTTTTTCATGCCGGTATTCGGGCAGGTGGCCCTGTGGCAGTTGGGGTCCGTCAATTACCTGTGGGCGCTCTTGGCGGGGGCGCTGTTCCTGCGGCCCTATATCTCCGATTTTATGGACGGGAGGCGGGAGACGGCGCTGTGGCGGAAGATCGTCTTCTGCGTCCTGGCCGTGCCTGTGGGGATGTGGGCGGAGGTCACGTCCTTCATCGCCATCCTCCTGGCCGCGCTGATGCTCCTTCTGGGGCGGCTTTTCAAAAAGCAGAGCCTTCGCACCTGGCTTTTATGTCCCATCGGCGCTGCGTGCGCGGGGTATCTGCTGATGATGCTGATGCCCGCGGAGATGAACGCCAAGAGCGCCGGGCTGTCCCTGCCCACCCTGCTCCTCAACTTTGAAAACGCCACGCTGATCCTGCAAAAGGACGGCCTTCTGCTCCTGTGCGTCTGGGCGGCGGCCTTCGTCATGGGCCTCGCCGCGAGGCTCGACCGGGACAGGCTCGCCGTCTCCGGGGCGCTGGCTTTTGGGGCCGTGGTGGGGAACTATATGCTGACCTTCGCCAGCTACTACCCGGAGAGGTGCTTCTGCACCACCGCCGCCCTGCTGGCGGCGGCCATCGCCATCCTGGCCCCGGCGCTTTGCCGGGCGGGCTGGGCGTGGCTGTGCGATGGCCTGGGGGCGGCGCTGGTTGTGGCCGCCGCGCTTTCGCTGGTCGTGGGGACCTATGACATATGGTGCACCCACGTGGCTTTTGAACAGCGGGAACAGTATATCGCCCAGGCCAAGGCGGAGGGCCTGAAGGAGATCACGGTGCCGGTCATCCGCCCCACCACAAAATACAGCGCCTTCTGGGGCATCACGGACCTGACGGAGGACGCCATGGCGTGGCCCAACGACTATATCTCCACCTACTACGGCATCTGGATCAGCGGCCAGTGAGCGCGCTTTGAAAAGGGCGGACGGCATAGCGCCCCGGCAGGGGGAAGCCCCTTAAAATAATTCTCCCGCACGGACAAAAAACTCTTGACAATCCCCCGCATATGGCTTATAATACCTAAGCGCGACTTGGAAGGAGTGATGCGGGATGAGGGCCGATCTTCGTGAGCTTATCGCCTCTCCCGGAAAGAAGCTTGACTTCTCCTTTGTCCTGGACAGCGCGGATCTCTCCTTTGACGGGGTGCTGAGGTTCCTCACGCCCGTGACCGTGAAGGGCGTCATCGAGAACCACGCGGGACACATCACTCTCACCGGCGTCATCGAGGCGGATATGCTCTGTCAGTGCGCCCGGTGCCTGAAGGAGTTCCCGATGCCTCTTCGGAGAGAGCTGGCCGCGTACCTCGCCGAGGAGCTTGAGGATGAGGACAACGAGGATTATTATCTGCTGGAGGACGGCTGGGCCGACTTGGAGCAGATAGCCAGAGATACGCTGATCCTCAATTTTGAGCCCAGGATCCTTTGCAGGGAGGACTGCAAGGGCCTGTGCCCCAAATGCGGCAGAAATTTAAACGAAGGTCCCTGCGGTTGCGGGGAGGACCCTGATCCCAGAATGGCCGCCCTGCGGCAGCTTCTGGAGAGAGAATGATTTAGCTTAGGAGGTGTCATTATGGCGGTACCCAAGGGGAAAGTGTCCAAGGCGAGGAGAGACAGGCGGCGCGGCTCCAACTGGAAGCTGAGCGTTCCCGGTCTCGTGGCTTGCCCCAAGTGCGGCGAGCTTCATCTGCCCCACAGAGCCTGCAAGGCCTGCGGCACATACAACGGCCGTGAAGTCGTATCTGTGAACGAGTAATTTTGACCATGGAAAAAACGGCGGGGCTTACCCGCCGCTTTTTCGTAAACTGGCGAAAAATGGCTTCGCCATTATCCTGCCAAAAAGGGATCTTCGCGGCGTACGTGCCGCCGCGAAAAGCATTAAAAAGTAAGGTTTTTGATTTGCTGCGAAAAACGGCGGGTCGCCCCGCCGTTTTTCGTTCAAGGGGGAGAGAAGGGCACTATGGCCGGAGAACGCAATCGAATCAAGACCGTCCGGCCCGGCTCCCCGGCGGAGAAGGCGGGGCTTCGCCCCGGCGATAAGCTCCTCTCCATCGACGGACGCCGGGTCGCCGACGTGCTGGACTATATGTACTACGCCTACGACCGGGAGAGCGCCTTCACGGTGGAGCGGGACGGGGAGACGTTCACCGCCCGGATCGTCAAGGAGGCCGGGGAGGACGCGGGGCTGGAGTTCGAGGAGTACCTCATGGACGGGATGCGCTCCTGCGCCAACAACTGCGTCTTCTGCTTCGTGGACCAGATGCCCCCCGGCATGAGGGAGACTCTCTACTTCAAGGACGACGACGTGCGGCTTTCGTTCCTCACAGGCTCCTACCTCACCCTCACCAACATGGGCAAGCGGGAGGTACAGCGGGTCATCGACCTGAAGATCTCCCCCATCAACGTGTCCGTCCACACCATGGACCCTAAGCTGCGGTGCCTGATGCTGGGGAACAGGAACGCCGGGCGTGGCATCGACATTTTGAAAAAATTCGCCCGCGCCGGGATCGAGCTGAACTGCCAGATCGTCTGCTGTCCCGGCCTCAACGACGGGCGGGAGCTGGAGCGCACCATGAAAAAGCTCTCGCGCCTGGCCCCCCAGGTCCACAGCTGCTCCGTCATCCCCGTGGGGCTGACGAAATTCCGGGAGGGGCTGTACCCCCTCCGGCCCTTTGACCGGGAGCTGGCGCTGAGCACTGTCCGGCAGGTGGAGGCGTTCGGGGAGAAATGTTTAAAGCGGCGCGGCAGCCGCATCTTCTTCTGCTCGGACGAGCTGTATCTCAAGGCCGGCCTTCCCGTGCCGGAGGAGGCGTTTTACGAGGGCTACCCCCAGCTTGAAAACGGCGTGGGGATGCTGAGGCTCCTGCAAACCGAGTTTGAGAACGCCCTGGAGGACGCGCCGGGGCCGGAGAGAGGCACCCGCGCGGTTATCGCCACGGGGGTCTCCGCCGCCGGGACGCTCACCGGGCTTCGGGAGCTGGCGAGGGAGAAATTCCCCGGCATCCGGGTGGAGATCGTCCCCATCGTCAACGACTTTTTCGGCCGCACCATCGACGTGGCGGGCCTAATCACCGGCCGGGACCTGATCGCCCAGCTCCGGGGCCGCGACCTGGGGGAGCGGGTGTACATCACCAACCGTATGCTCCGGGACGGGGAGAGCGTCTTTTTGGACGACGTGACCCTGGAGGACGCGGAAAAGGCCCTGGGCGTCCCGGTGGTCCCCATGGACAACGGGGGAGAGGAACTTTTGAAGGTGTTTTTGGGGTGAGAGGTGACTATGAAAGTAATCGCCATTGCCGCGGTCACGGCGGGTGGGAAGACCACGGTGGTCCATGAGATCAAAAACCGGCTGCCCAGGACTGCGGCGCTCTATTTTGACGATTATTCCTTTGACGGCGAGGTCGAGAACTTTTATCAATGGGTCATGGATGGCGCGGATTATCAGGTGTGGGACCTGAGTCCGTTGGAGAAGGATATTCTCGCGATCAGGGATAGTGGGCGGTACGATACCTTGTTGCTGGACTATCCGTTCGCGTATCGCAACGACAGGATCAAAAAGTATATCGACACCGCCGTGTTCATTGATACACCCTTAGATATAGCTATGGCGAGAAGAGTGCTGCGGGATTTTCAGGATGCCACCGCCGACGAAATTCGCGGTGATATGGAGATGTATTTGATATATGCCCGCGTCGCCTATGTGCAAATGCTGAAGGATATACGTCCCTCGTCGGACTACGTGATCGACGGGGCACAGAGTTTGGAAAGCATTGTGGATGAAATGATAAAAGTTATAAAATCATCAGCTTAATTCTTGGAGGTACACATGAGACCTTTAGTAGCTATCGTGGGGCGGCCCAATGTGGGGAAAAGCCTTCTTTTCAACAGGCTGGCGGGCCAGCGCCTCAGCATCGTGGAGGATACCCCCGGCGTCACCCGCGACCGGCTCTACGCCAAATGCGAGTGGGCGGGCAGGAGCTTCGACATCGTGGACACCGGCGGCATCGAGCCGCGCACCGACAGCGAGATCTTGACCTTTATGCGGGAGCAGGCGCTGATCGCCATTGACGCGGCCACGGTCATCATCTTCGTGTGCGACATCCGCTCCGGCGTCACCGCCGCCGACCAGGAGGTGGCGGATATGCTCCAGAGGAGCGGCAAGCCCGTGATCCTGGCGGTGAACAAGATGGACTCCGTGGGTCCCGTGGACCCGGAGATCTACGAGTTTTACGCCCTGGGCCTGGGGGACCCCGTGGCCCTCTCTGCCCTCCACGGCCACGGCACCGGCGACGTCCTGGACGAGTGCCTGAAGCATTTCCCCCCGGAACAGGAGGAGGAGACGGACGGCGGCGCGGTGAAGCTGGCCTTCATCGGCAAGCCCAACGTGGGCAAAAGCTCCATGGTCAACAGGATCCTGGGGGAGGAGCGGGTCATCGTCTCCGACCTTGCCGGGACCACCAGGGACGCGGTGGACACGCCCTTTGAAAACGCGCAGGGCAGGTTCGTCCTCATCGACACCGCCGGCATCCGCCGCAAGTCGAAGGTGGAGGAGCGGGTGGAGAAGTTCTCCGTCATGCGCGCAAAGCTCGCCATTGAGCGGGCCGACGTGTGCCTCATCATGCTGGACGCCAGGGACGGCGTCACCGAGCAGGACACCAAGGTGGCGGGCCTGGCCCACGAGGCGGGGCGTGCCAGCGTCATTTTGGTCAACAAGTGGGACCTGGTGGAGAAGGACGGCAAGACCATGGACCGGCAGAAGGCGGACATCCGCCGGGACCTGAGCTTTATGCCCTACGCGCCCATCCTCTTCGTCTCCGCCCTCACGGGCCAGCGGGTGGACAAGCTCTTTGAGATCGCCCGGAAGGCCCACGAGCAGGCCAACCGGCGCGTCACCACGGGGCTTTTGAACAACGTCCTCAGCGACGCCCAGGCGCGGGTCCAGCCGCCCACGGACAAGGGCAGGCGGTTGAAGATCTTCTACATGACCCAGGTGTCCGTGGCGCCCCCCACGTTTGTGATCTTCTGCAACGACACGGAGCTTTTCCACTTCTCCTACCAGCGGTATCTGGAGAATCAGATCCGCGCCGCCTTCGGGTTTGAGGGCACCCCCATCCGCCTCGTCATCCGCCAGCGGGGGGAGAAGGAGGAGTGACCTCCCGCCGTCCCCCTCTTGCGCCGGCGGGAAAACTGTAGTATAATATCCTCAATGCGGATATTATATGATTTTAAGCCGTTTCGCTCCCGCCCGGCGGGCGGAACCGCGAAACATGGCGAATATGATCTGAGCGCGTGAAGCGATCGAGTTAAAGAAAGAGGGACAGAGCATGGACAGGCTTCTTTCTGTTGTGATACCGGCCTTCAACGAGGAGGCCATGGTGGAGAAGGCCGCCTCCGCCGTCGCCGCGGTGCTGCGGGGGGCGGACATCCCCTACGAGCTTATTTTTGTGGACGACGGCTCCAGGGACGGCACCTGGGAGGCCATCCTCCGCGCCCATGAGGCGGACAAATGCGTCCGGGGCGTCTCCTTCTCCCGCAACTTCGGCAAGGACCGGGCGGTGTTCGCCGGGCTTGCCAAGGCCAGGGGGGCGTGCGTGGCGGTGATGGACTGCGACCTCCAGCACCCGCCGGCGATGCTGCCGGAGATGGCGGCGCTCTGGGAACAGGGCTTTGAGGTGGTGGAGGGCGTCAAGCGCGACCGGGGGGAGGAGTCCGGCCTCCACAGGCTTTGCGCGGGCGCCTTTTACGCGGTGATCAGCAGGCTTGCCAAGCTTGACATGAAGCGGTCCTCCGACTTTAAGCTCATGGACCGCAAGGTGGTGGACGCGCTCCTGGCCCTCCCGGAGGAGGACGTCTTTTTCCGGGGCCTCACCGCCTTTGTGGGCTTCCGGCGGGCCGAGGTGGCGTTTGACGTGGCCCAGCGGGAGGCGGGGGAGTCCAAGTGGTCCTTCCGCTCCCTGGCCCGCTACGCCGTCTCCTCCGTCACGGCCTTCTCCGCCGCGCCCATGCAGTTGGCCACGGTCTTCGGGGCGCTTTTCGCCGCCGTCGCCGTCGTCACCGGCATTTTGTACGCCGTTGTGGGATATGACGCGGACGGGTGGCTGGTGTTCCTGGGTGTCATGGGGCTTTTAGCCGCCGCCTGCGGGCTTTTGTGCCTGGGGATCGCGGGCTACTACCTGGGCCGCGTCTTCCGGCAGAGCCTGGGCAGGCCCCGGTACATCATCTCCAGAGAGTGCGGTGACTGACGTGAGAGAGAAGCTCAAGGCCCTGGCCGCGTCGTTCTTCGACAAGACCTTTTTGAAGTTCATTCTTGTAGGCGTGGTCAACACCCTGTTCGGCACCGCCATCATGTTCGGCTTTTACAATCTCCTGCACTTGAACTACTGGATCTCCTCCGCCGCCAACTACTTCTTCGGCAGCATCCTCAGCTACTTCCTCAACAAGCGATTCACCTTCCGAAACACGGAGAAGGGCGCGGGGACGCTGGTGCGGTTCGTGCTGGAGATCACCGTGTGCTACCTCATCGCCTACGGCGCGGCGCGCCCCCTGGTGAGGCTCATCCTCTCCGGCGCGTCCCAGAAGGTCCGGGACAACGTGGCCATGCTGGCCGGAATGGGGATCTTCGTGGTGCTCAACTACATCGGCCAACGCTTCTTCGCGTTCGCCCAGCGGAACAAAAGCGGAAAGTGAGAGGGAGGGCGCGATGGACAGACTGAAACGGCTGGACCGCTCCCGCGCGGCCCTGTGGACGGTGCTGGCCCTCGTCTGGGGCTTCGCGCTGGCGCTCAATTTCCTCACCCACTACGTGGAGGACGACTTTGTCTACAAGCTCCAGCTGGTGACCAAGGAGCCGCTCAGGTCCGTGTGGGACATCATCCCCTCCATGGCCATCCACGCCACCAACATCAACGGGCGGCTTCTCTGCCACGGGCTGGACCAGCTCTTCATGCTCCTGCCCAAGGCGGTGTTCAACCTTGTCAACGCCACGGTGACTGCGGCCCTGATCGCCGCCGTCTACGCCATGGCCGCCGGCAGGGGAGAGGGGAGCGCCGCCCTTTTGGCGTCCGTGGCCCTGGCCCTCTGGCATTTCACCCCCGCCCTGGGACAGACGTATCTGTGGCAGACGGGGGCCTTCAACTACTCCTGGGCCGTCGCCCTGGGGCTTCTTTTCCTGTGGCCCTTCGCGGCCAGATTCCGCTTTGACGCGCGCCCCATGGGGGCGGCGTGGAAGAAGCTCCTTTTCTGCCTTCTGGCCGCGGCCGTGGGCTGCTGGACGGAGGTGACATCCTTCGTCTGCGTGGGCCTGGGCGCGGCGTTTCTCCTTTTGGGAAAGCTCGTAAAGCGCCAGTCCCTGCGCACTTGGCTCTGGCTGCCGGTGGCCTCCGGGGCGGCGGGGTATCTCGCCCTTCTCTCCTGTCCCGCCGAGCGGAGCGTGAAGATGGGGGGACTGCGGCTGGAGGCGCTGGCGGAGGGCTTTGAGCGGGCCTGGGATATGCTCTGGCGCTGGGGCACGGTCCTGGTCCTGGCGTGGGCCGCCGCCATGATCCTGGCGCTGCTGTCCCGGTGCCGGAAGGAGGCGCTTTGGTGCTCCGCCCTCTTCGCCGCCGGCGCGGCGGCGGCAAATTTCATGATGGCCGCCGCGGAATACTACCCGGAGAGGTGCTTTTGCACCACGGCGGCGCTGCTCATCCTGGCCGTCGCCGTCCTGGCGCCGGAGCTTGCGCGGCGGGGCCGCGCCGCCCTGTGCGCCGTTGCCGCCGGGGCGCTGGCGCTGGCATTGGCCGCCGCCGTGAGCGTAACGGGCGGCGTCCGGGCCGTCTGGGAGACCCACACGGCCGTGGCGGCCCGCGACAGGCAGATCGAGGCGCTGATCGCCGCCGGGGAGACTGACCTTGTGGTGGACCGGGTCACGTCCGACAGCCAGTACTCCCCCGTGTGGGGCCTGTGGGACATCTCCAATCAGGCGGATTTCTGGGTCAACCGCAGCGTGGCGGCCGTTTACGGCGTGCGCTCCATCCGCAGTCCGTGATAAACCCATTGCCCTGCCGCGGGGCCTTTTGGGGAGACAGGGAGGTATGAGCATGAGAAGCAAGGTCGCGGTCCTGATACCGTGCTATAACGAGAGCCAGACCGTCGCCAGGGTGATCGCCGACTACCGGGCGGCCCTGCCGGAGGCGGACATCTACGTCTACGACAACAACTCCACCGACGGCACCGCCGCCGCTGCCCAGGAGGCCGGGGCGCGGGTCCGCCATGAGCGCCGCCAGGGCAAGGGGAACGTCATCCGTACCATGTTCCGCCAGATCGACGCCGACTGCTATCTCATGGTGGACGGCGACGACACCTACCCCGCCGAGAGCGCCCCGGAGATGGTGCGCCTGGTGCTGGAGGAGGGGGCGGACATGGTCATCGGCGACCGCCTCTCCGCCACGTACTTTTCCGAAAACAGGAGGCCCTTCCACAACGTGGGCAACCGTATGGTCCGGGGCCTTATCAACCTCCTTTTCCACAGCCGCGTCCGGGACATCATGACGGGCCTTCGGGCCTTCAGCCCCCTCTTTGTTAAGACCTTCCCGGTGCTCTCCCGGGGCTTTGAGATCGAGACGGAGATGACCGTCCACGCCCTGGACAAAAACTTCAACCTCCGGGAGATCCCCGTCAACTACCGGGACAGGCCGGAGGGGAGCGTCTCAAAGCTCAACACCGTCCGGGACGGGCTGAAGGTGCTGAAGACGGTGTTCCTCCTTTTCCGGGACTACAGGCCCATGGCCTTCTTCGGCCTCCTTGCGGCCCTCTTCGCCGCCGGGGGGCTGGGGGCGTTCCTCCCGGTGCTGGCGGAGTACTGGCGGACGGGGCTTGTGCCGCGCTTCCCCACGCTCATCGCCGCCGTGGGGCTTTTGGTGGTGGCGGTCCTCTTCTGGATGGCCGGGGTCATCCTGGACGTGATCAACAAAAAGCATCGGCAGCTCTATGAGCTTTTCCTGAACCTCCAGCCCCGCCCCGGCGCGGAGGAAAAGTGAGGCCATGGAGCGGAAAAAATCGAAGCTCTACGCCTTCCTGGAACCCGCCGTGCCGCGCCCCCTGCGCCCGGCGTTCCTCAAATATCAGGAGGTCGTCAGCTACCTCCTGTTCGGCGTCCTCTCCATGGGGGTGAATTTCGCCGTCTACTTCCTGGTGAGCCTCTTCGCCTCCGGGCTTGTGGCCAACATCCCCGCCTGGGCGGCGGCGGTGGCCTTCGCCTTCGTCACCAACAAGGCCTTCGTATATGAAAACGGCGGCTGGGACCGGGCCACCCTCTGGCCGCAGCTGCGGGACTTCACCGCCGCCAGGCTTTTCTCCCTCCTGTTGGAGGAGGCCGTCTTTCTTATCTTCGCCCGGCTTCTCCGCCTGCCGGAGGCCGGGGTGAAGGTGCTGGGGCAGATCCTCGTCGTCGTCACGAATTATATCACCGGGAAGCTCTTCGTTTTCAAAAAATAAGCGGACAAAAAAACTCCTGGATTCCGGGGAATCCAGGAGCCTTTTTTCATCGTTCCGCTTCTCAAAAAAAGCCGCGCGGCCTTTTTTGATCACACTGCGCGGGTGACCTTGCCGCTTCTGAGGCAACGGCTACAGACGTAAACGTGGCGGGGGGAGCCGTCTACAACGGCCTTGACACGTTTGACATTCGGCTTCCAGGTACGGTTGGACCTTCTGTGGGAATGGCTCACCTGAATGCCAAAAGACACGCCCTTACCGCAAAATTCACACTTTGCCATCTGTTGCACCTCCTTGCAGTGAAATCTGGCATCGAAAACCATAGCCTATATATAATAACAGATGCTTCCCCAAAAAGCAAGAAAAATTTTTGCAGGGAATAATATTTTTTCTTTCTTCAAAGCCCTTGCCAAAACGCCGGAAATTGTATAAAATTAGAGGAGCGGATTTGTGCCGCCTGCCCTGCCTCCGCCGCCGCAAGGGGGAGGGGAGGGCTGGAAATAACTTTCGGGGGGTACTCCTATGGAAACGCAGCACGGAATGCCATTGAAGCTTCTTGCCGAGCAGGTGGGGCTTGAGGTCCTCAACGCCTCCACGGACTTTGACAAAAAGCTCATCACCACCGCCGTCATCAACCGGCCCGGCCTCCAGCTCACCGGCTTTTACTCCAACTTCGCCACGGAGCGCCTTCAGATCGTGGGCCTCAACGAGGACGCCTATCTCCAGCAGTTCTCCGAGGAGGAGCGCCGGGAGAAGCTGGACAGGCTCATGGCCAGCGGCGTCCCCGCCATCATCATCGCCCACGACGTGAACATCCCGGAGGGGACCCTGGATTCCGCCAGAGAGTACGACATCACCATCCTCAAATCCCACCGCGAGACCGCCGAGCTCATCATCGAGCTGACCACCAAGCTCAACAACGCCCTGGCCCCGCAGATCATGCGCCACGGCGTGTTTATGGAGGTCTATTCCGAGGGCGTGCTGATCCTGGGCGAGTCCGGGATGGGCAAGTCCGAGACGGCCATCGAGCTTATCAAACGCGGACACCACCTCATCTCCGACGACGCGGTGATCATCAAAAAGGTCAACTCCACCACCCTCACCGGCACCGCCCCGGACCTCATCCGCAACTACATCGAGCTGCGGGGCATCGGCGTGGTGGACGTGCGCCGCATCTTCGGCAACGGGGCGGTGAAGTGGAGCGAGAAGGTGGACCTGGTGGTGAAGCTGGAGAACTGGAACGCCGAGAACTCCTATGACCGCATGGGGTCCGACACGGAGGAGATCGACATCCTGGGGGTGAAGGTCCCCTACATCGTGGTCCCCATCCGTCCGGGCAGGAACCTGGCCGTCATCATCGAGGTGGCCGCCATGAACAACCGCCAGAAACGCATGGGCCTCAACTCCGGCAAGGACTTTGCCGAGCAGCTGGACGACTATTTTGACAGCCTGGAGAGCACCTGATGGACGCTTTGATTCATGCCTTCGCCGGAGAACTCAATTCCGGCTTCCCCGGCACCGCCGTGTTTTTCGGCGAACCCATGTCCCGCCACACCACCTTTCGGATCGGCGGAACGGTGAGCCTCTTTGCCGAACCCAAGAGCATTGAGGCGTTCGTCTGGGCCGTGCGGGAGCTTCGGCGGTTGAAGCTGCCCTATCTCATCGTGGGCAACGGCTCCAACCTCCTTTTCTCCCAAAGGCCCCACGAACTCACCGTGCTCAGCACGGCGCGCCTGGATTCCGTGCGCGTCAGCGGCGACAGCGTCATCTCCGGCGCGGGGGTGCTCCTGTCGCGCCTGGGTTCCGCCGCCCTGGAGGCGGGCCTTACGGGCCTTGAGTTTGCCCACGGCATCCCCGGCTCGCTGGGCGGGGGGATCTATATGAACGCCGGGGCCTACGGCGGGGAGCTGCGGGACGTGGTGGAGGCCGTCACCTATCTGGACGGCTCCGGCGCGCTGCGGACCGTGTCCGGGGCGGAGTGCGCCTTCTCCTACCGCCACAGCCGCTTTACGGACACGCAGGACGCCATCCTCTCCGCCTCCCTCCGCCTTCGCCCCGGAGACCCCGCCGCCATCCGCGCCAGGATGGACGAGCTGGCCCGCCGCCGCCGGGAGAAGCAGCCCCTGAACTACCCCTCCGCCGGCAGCGCCTTCAAGCGCCCGGTGGGGGCCTACGCCTCCCAGCTCATCGACGAGGCGGGCCTCAAGGGCCTCCGGGTGGGGGGCGCGCAGGTGTCGGAGAAGCACGCCGGATTCATCGTGAACACCGGCGGGGCCACCTTCCAGGATGTCACCGCCCTTATGGACCAGGTGAAGGAGAAGGTCTACCTCCACTCCGGGGTGACCCTGGAGCCGGAGATCCGCATCGTCCCCTGACACGCCTGAATACGATACCCCCATACTCTCTCGCCGGAAAAGGACGGGACCTTTCGCCGGCAGTCAGAAGGTGAACGCTCATGGAAATGCTCATCATTTCGGGCCTGTCCGGCGCGGGAAAGAGCCGCGTGGCCGCGGCGCTGGAGGACCTGGACTTCTACTGCGTGGACAATATGCCCGCGCCCCTGATGCCCCTCTTCGCGGAGCTGTGCGCCGCCACGCGGGGCCGCTACGAGCGGGTGGCGCTGGTGTCGGACATCCGCAGCCGCGACGGCTTCGACCAGCTCTTTTCCGCGCTGGACGAGCTGACGAATCTGGGCTTTGCGTACAAGATCCTCTATGTGGACGCCACGGTGGAGACCATCGTCAAGCGGTATAAGGAGACCCGCCGCCGCCACCCCATGGACGAGTCCGGAGGGCTGGAGTCCGCCGTCCGCCGGGAGATAAAGGCCCTGGAACCCGTGCGCCGGAGGGCCGACTATATCATCGACACCACCGGCCTTACGCTGGGGCGGCTCCAGCGCACGCTCTTCCGCCTCTTCGGGGCGGGCCAGAAGCAGAAGCTCCACCTGTCGTTCATGTCCTTTGGCTACAAGTACGGCATCCCCATCGAGGCGGACCTTGTGTTCGACGTGCGCTTCCTGCCCAACCCCTTCTACGTGCCGGAGCTTACCAACAAGAGCGGGCTGGAGGAGGAGGTCAGCGACTACGTCTTCGGGAGCGACGTCTCCCGGCAGTTTTTGACCCGCCTTGAGGAGCTGGTGGAGTTCCTCCTGCCCAATTATGAGGAGGAGGGCAAGCTCACCCTCACCGTCTGCATCGGCTGCACAGGCGGCCGCCACCGGTCCGTGGCGGTGAGCGAGGCCCTTGCCAAATACTTCAATTCCATCGGTCAGGAGACCGAGTGCATCCACCGGGACATCAACCGGCAGTAAGGCCGGCGCGCCCGGCGGCGGGAGGTGAACACGTATGTCCTTTTCTTCCGAGGTGAAGGCCGAGCTGTGCCGGGGGGAGGTCTCCGGGAAGACGGCCTTCCCGGAGTGCTACGGGGTCCTTCTCTTCTGCAATCGGTTCGACAGGGGGGAGATCCGGGTGGTCACAGGCTCCGCCCCCTTCGCCGCGCGGGCGCCGAAGCTCTTCGCCAGGGCCTTCTGCGCAAGGCTCACGGAGCTGCCCCCCAAAAGCGAGGGCGGCAAGCGCGCCTTCGCCCTCACGGACCCCGCCTCCATCGCCGGGATCGTGGACGCTTTGGGCTTTGCCCCCACGGGTCTGCTGACCCACCATGTGAACCTGGGGCTTTTGGAGGACAACGCCTCCCGCGTCTCCTTCCTCCGGGGGGCCTTTCTGGCGGGGGGCAGCGTCACCGACCCCAAAAAGGGCTACCATCTGGAGCTGGTCACCGGCCACTGGGCGGTGAACCGGGAGCTGACCGCCCTTTTGGTGGACATGGGCTTCGAGCCCCGGTCCGCCTCCAGGGGCGGGAATTACGTCACCTACTTCAAGCAGAGCGGCGTCATCGAGGACTTTCTCACCACCATCGGCGCGCCTGTGTCCGCCATGGCCCTGATGAGCGCCAAGATCGAGAAGGACATGACGAACCTTGTCAACCGCAAGGTCAACTGCGACACCGCCAACGTGACAAAGACCGTGGAGGCCAGCGCCCAGCAGACGGCGGACATCCGAAAGCTGCGGGAGAGCGGCGTGCTGGACGCCCTCTCCGACAAGCTCCGGGAGGCCGCCGCCCTCCGGGAGGAGAACCCGGAGCTGTCCATCGCCGAGCTTGCGGAGCTGGCGGACCCCCCGGTGACGAAATCGGGCCTGTCCCACCGTTTGCGCAAGCTCTCGGAGCTTGCCTCCGCCCTGTGAGGGGCGGCAGAAGCCTTCCCATTCCCATGAAAGGAGCCGCGCCATGTCCTTTACACACCTGCACGTCCACTCCGAATACAGCCTCCTTGACGGCGCGTGCCGCATCCGGGACCTGCCCCGCCGGGCAAAGGAGCTGGGCCAGACCTCCCTTGCCATCACCGACCACGGCGTCATGTACGGGGCCGTGGCCTTTTATAAGGAGTGCCTCAAGGAGGGCATAAAGCCCATCATCGGCTGCGAGGTCTACGTGGCCCCCCGCAGCCGCTTCGACATGGAGCGGGGAGAGGACTCTGTCCGCTACCACCTCATCCTCCTGTGCAAAAACGAGACGGGGTACAAAAACCTCTGTTACATGGTGTCCATGGGGTTCGTCCAGGGCTTCTATATGAAGCCCCGCGTGGACATGGACCTGCTGCGCGCCCACGCCGACGGCCTCATCGCCCTCTCCGCCTGCATCCAGGGGCAGGTGCCCCGCCTGATCTTGGAGGGGAACTACGAGGAGGCCAAAAAGACCGCCCTCACGTTCCGGGACATCTTCGGGGAGGGCAACTACTATCTGGAGATCCAGGACCACAGCATCGCCGACGAGCGCACGGCTGCCCGGGGCCTTATTCGCCTGTCCCGCGAGACGGGCATCCCTTTGGTGCTCACCAACGACGTCCATTATCTCAGGCGCGAGGACGCCTACGCTCAGGACGTGCTCATGTGCATCCAGACCGGCAAGACCCTGGACGAGCCAAACCGCATGAAGTTTGAGGGCGACGGCCTCTACCTCAAAAGCGAGGAGGAGATGCGCGCCTTATACCCCGATCTGCCGGAGGCGGCGGACATGACGGAGAAGATCGCCGCCATGTGCAGCTTACAGTTTGAGTTCAACCACTACCACCTGCCTCAGTTCACCGTCCCGGAGGGGTACACCTCCCGGCAGTATTTGGAGAAGCAGTGCCTGGAGGGCCTGTCCCGCCGCTATGAGGGGGAGACTTACGAGAAGGCCAAAAAGCAGCTCTACCACGAGCTGGAGGTCATCACCCAGATGGGCTTTGTGGACTACTTCCTCATCGTCCAGGACTTCGTCATGTACGCCAAGAGGAACGGCATCCCCGTGGGGCCGGGGCGCGGCAGCGCGGCGGGCAGCGTGGTGAGCTACACCCTGGGCATCACGGACGTGGACCCCATCCGCTACAGCCTCTTTTTCGAGCGGTTTTTGAACCCGGAGCGCGTCTCCATGCCGGACATCGACATGGACTTCTGCGAGCGCCGCCGGGGGGAGGTGGTGGACTACGTCAAGCGCAAATACGGCGCGGACCACGTGGCCCAGATCATCACCTTCAACACCCTGAAGGCCAAAAACGCCGTGCGCAGCGTCTCCAAGGTGCTGGGCCTCACCTTCGCCGAGGAGAACGAGCTGGCCCGCGCCATGCCCGACGACCCCAAGAGCACCATCGACGACGCGGTGCGCGTCTCGGCGCAGCTGCGGGAGCTGATGGACAAGGACGAGCGGTATCGGCGCGTGGTGGAGACCGCCCGCGCCATCGAGGATATGCCCAAGGACTACGGCACCCACGCCGCCGGCGTCGTCATCACCCGCGACCCGGTCCACACCTACGTCCCCCTGGCCCTCTCCAAGAAGGACAACACCATCTCCACCCAGTACACCATGACCACGGTGGAGGAGCTGGGCCTTTTGAAGATGGACTTCCTGGGGCTTCGGAACCTGACGATCATCGACGACGCGGTGCAGGACATCCGCAAGGAGGAGCCGGGGTTCGACATCTCGAAGATCCCCGTGGACGACAAGCCCACCTACGATATGCTGGCCGCCGGCAGGACCTCCGGCGTCTTTCAGTTGGAGTCCGCCGGCATGACGGGCGTGGCCGTGGGCATGAAGGCCAAGAGCATCGAGGACATCTCCTCCGTGGTGGCCCTCTACCGCCCCGGCCCCATGGACTCCATCCCCCGGTTTTTGGAGGCGTCCGTAAACCCGGAGAAGGTCACCTACAAGCACCCCATGCTGGAACCCATCCTCAACGTCACCTACGGGTGCATCCTCTACCAGGAGCAGGTCATCGAGATCTTCCAGCGCCTGGCCGGGTACTCCCTGGGCCAGGCGGATATGATCCGCCGGGCCATGTCCAAAAAGAAGATGGCGGAGATCCAGAAGGAGCGGGAGACGTTCATCAACGGCGACGAAGCCAGGGGCATCCACGGCTGCGTGAAAAACGGCATCAGCGCCCAGGTCGCCGGGAGCATCTACGACGAGATCAACGCCTTCGCCAACTACGCCTTCAACAAGGCCCACTCGGTGTGCTACGCCATCGTGGCCTACGAGACGGCGTACCTCAAGTGCCACTACCCCCGCCAGTACATGGCCGCGCTTTTAAGCTCGGTGCTGGGCCTGCCGGAGAAAGTGGCCGAGTATACCGCCGAGTGCGCCACGCTGGACATCAGGGTGCTGCCCCCCGATATAAACCGCTCCTTCACCCGCTTCACCGTGGAGGGCGGGAACATCCGCTACGGCCTCGTGGCGGTGAAGAACATCGGCACGAAATTCATCGACAGCGTGGTGGAGGAGCGCGCCCAGGGGGGCGCCTTCACCTCTTTCCGGGATTTCTGCGAGCGTATGTACGGCGCGGATATGTCCAGCCGCGCGGTGGAGAGCCTCATCAAGGCCGGGGCCTTCGACTCCCTGGGGGTCAAGCGCCGCCAGCTGATGCTGATCTGCGGCCAGATGCTGGATTCCATCGCCGACGCCCGGCGGCGCAACGTGGAGGGCCAGATGGACCTCTTCGGCGTGCTCAGCGGGCAGGACGGGGCCTCCGCCTCGGTACACGACATCCCCCTCCCGGACGTGGAGGAGTACTCCGACCTGGAGCGCATGAGCCTGGAGTGGGAGGTCACGGGCCTCTACCTCTCCGGCCACCCCATGGACAGCTACCGGTCCGCCGCCCGCCGCATGGGCGCGGTCAACATCGGCGCGGTGATGGCCGACTACGCCGAGGAGCGGGAGAGCCACACCTTCCGGGACGACCAGGAGCTGACCTTTGCCGGGGTCATCACCTCGTCCCGCACCAGGGCCACTAAAAACGGCGGCCTTATGGCCTACGTCACCGTGGACGACGGCACCGGGAGCATCGAGCTTCTGGCCTTCCAGCGGGTCCTGGACCAGTCGGGGGTGTATATGCGAGAGGGCGGCCTGGTGCTGGTGAAGGCGCGCCTCTCCATCCGGGAGGGGAAGCCCCCCCAGGGGGTGGTCCTCTTCCTGCGGCCCATGACCGACGTGCGCCCGGAAAGAGACGGCGAGACGGCCGGAAAGGCCGAAAAGCTCTACGTGCGCCTTCCCAGCCGCGACTGCCCGGCGTACAACAGGATCCGGCTGGTGCTCAATATGTTTCCGGGGGAACAACAGATGGTCCTCTTCTTCGCCGATACCCGCCAGCGGCAGGGTACGGACTGCCTCATCCACCCCGCCCTCGTCCGGGAGCTTCAAGAGCTTTTGGGGGAGGAAAACGTGGTGGTCAAATAGGCCAGATTCATTCTGCTTACTGCGATTATACCATAATTCTTTCACATTGTCAAGTAATTCTGCGTAAAAATAATTAATTTTTTCGGGAGGCCGCCATGTGGAGTGACATCGCCCGCAAGCTTTGGGAAAAGACCCTCGCCGCCGTCCGGCGCAACGGGGACGCCATCCCGTACATCGCCGGGGAGGACGGCCTTTTTGACGACCACAGCGGCGGCATCTCCTGGTGGACCAACGGCTTCTGGGCGGGGAGCCTGTGGCAGATGTACGCCCTCACGGGAAAGGCGGAGCTGATGGACGCCGCCAGGGCCATCGAGGGGAAGCTGGACGCGGCGCTGACGGACGCCCAGGGGATGGACCACGACAGCGGATTTAAATGGCTGCTCACCGCCGGGGCGGACTACGCCCTCACGAAAAATCCGGCGTCTTTGAACCGCCTCCTGCTGGCCGCCTCGAATCTGGCCGGGCGCTTCAACCCGGCGGGGAATTTCATCCGCGCCTGGAACGACGGGACCGGGGAGAAGGCGGGGCTTGTCATCATCGACTGCCTCATGAACCTGCCCCTGCTCTACCGGGCGTCGCAGCTCACAGGCGACCCCCGGTTTGCCCAGATCGCCGCCCTCCACGCCCGGACGGCGGCCAAACACTTTATGCGCCCCGACGGGTCCGTGGAGCACATCGTCCTCTTCGACCCGGCCACGGGGGAGCGGACCGGGACCCTGGGCGGCCAGGGCATGGGGCCGGGTTCGGCCTGGAGCCGGGGCCAGGCTTGGGCGCTCTACGGCTTTGCCCTGTCCTACCGGCACACCGGGGAGCGGGTATTCTTAGACTGCGCCCGGCGCTCGGCGGACTACTTCACCGCCCACATCCCGGCCTCCGGCCTCATCCCGGCGGACTTTTGCCAGGACGCGGACTGCGCCTTTGAGGACGACAGCGCCGCCGCCTGTGCCGCCTGCGGACTGTTGGAGCTGGCGGAGCGGACGGGGGAGGAGGGCTATGCCGGTACCGCCCGCCGCCTCCTGACAGCCCTGACGGAGAAGCGGGCCGACCTGGACCCCGCCACCGACCGCGTCCTCACCCACTGCACCGTCAGCTTCCACGACAAGCGCCACAACCACCCCCTGATCTACGCCGACTACTTCTACACCGAGGCGGTGGCCCGGCTGGCGGGAGAGGGGGTCTTTCTATGGTGACCCGCGCCTTTTGGCTCTCCACCATGTTAAAGACGGCGGACCCGGTGCTGAACGCCCTGGCGGAGAACAGGCTCAGGGAGACCCTCCCCATGTCCTTCCACCCCGACCGGGCGCTGTACGCCCCGCTGGAGGCGTTTGGCCGGACCCTGTGCGGCGTCGCCCCCTGGCTGGAGGGGGAGCCGGAGGGGGAGGAGCGCGCCCTCCGGGACAGGACCCGCGCCCTTGTGAGAAAATGCCTTGAAAACGCGGTGGACCCGGAGGGGCCTGACCGCATGAATTTTACGGAGGGGTACGGCCAATCCCTGGTGGACGCGGCCTTTCTGGCCCATGGGCTTTTGCGCGCAAGACACGCGCTCTGGGACGGCCTGTCCCCGGCGGTGCGGGAGCGGCTTGCCGGGGCCTTGCGCTCCACGAGGAAATTCACCCCCTACGAGTCCAACTGGCTCCTTTTTCCCGCCATGATCGAGACGTTCCTCCGGGCGGTGGGGGAGGAGTACGACCCGGCTCCCATCCGCCGGGCGGTGGACGCCTTCCGGGGCTGGTACGTGGGCGACGGCCTCTATGGCGACGGGCCGGCGTTCCACGCGGATTACTATAATTCCTTCGTCATCCACCCCATGCTCACGGACATTCTGCGCGAGCACAGGGGGGAGGCGGAGTACGGGGCGTTTTACGAGACGGAGCTTCACCGCGCCGGGAGGGCCGCGGAGATATTGGAGCGGCTCATCATGCCCGACGGGACATACCCGGTGACCGGGCGCTCCGCCGCCTATCGGTACGGGGCGTTCCAGCTCCTGGCCCAGGCGGCGCTGGAGGGGTTCCTGCCCGAAAGCCTGCCGCCGGCCGGCGTGCGCTGCGCCCTCACCGCCGTGCTGAGGCGCGTCCACGCGGAAACGATCTACGATGAAAAGGGCTTCCTGCTCCCCGGCGTTGCCGGGTCCCAGCCGGGCCTTGCGGAATTTTATATCGGCACGGGGAGCCTCTATCTGTGCCAGACCGTCTTTCTCCCCCTGGGCCTCCCCGCGTCCCACCCCTTCTGGACCGGCCCGGACCTCCCCTGGACCCAAAAGCGCCTCTGGGCGGGGGAAGACGTCCCCGCGGACAAGGCGCTGGAGTAGGGGGGACCTCAGCCTGGCGCGCAAAAGGCGCCCCTCTCTGAGGGGAGCTGTCAGCGCAGCTGACTGAGGGGAGTATACCGTTAACGCCCGGCTCCCCTCCGGCCCTACGGGCCACCTCATCCGGCCCTTCGGGCCACCTTCCCCACAAGTGGGGAAGGCTTTGCCCTCTGCATAACATGGGTATTCAGTATATGCAGAAGCGGCTGCCGTCAAAGGAAAATGCCTTCCCCGCAGGGCGGGGAAGGTGTCGCCGCAGGCGACGGATGAGGTGGGAAAATCAAAACACCCCCCCCTCGAAAAAAGGGCGGTGTTGACCAACGCGGGAAAATGGTGTATAATACAGCGGTAGGACGCCCGGCGGGACCGGGAGGGGGCGGCGCGCCGCCCCGTTCCCGGCCCCTATATCAAAGCCGGCCGGCGCCAGCCGGCTATTAAAAGCTTATGCCGGGGCCGCCGGGGGTGCCACCGGGGAGGGACAAGGTATGGTCAAGGTCGCGCCAAGCATTTTATCCGCCGATTTCATCCGCCTGGGCGAGGAGATCCGAAGCGTCGAATCCGGGGATCTCCTCCATTTTGACGTGATGGATGGGGTGTTCGTCCCGAATATCTCCTTCGGACTGCCTGTCATCCGCAGCGTGCGCGCCTTCACCGCCCTCCCGCTGGACGTGCATCTGATGACGGTGCGGCCTTTGGAGCTGGTGGAAAAATTTCTGGACCAGGGCGCGGATGCGCTGACGCTCCACGTGGAAGCGGACGAGCCGGAGCGGACGGAGCGCGCCCTGAGGCTCATCCGGGCGCGGGGGAAGAAGGCCGGTCTTTCGGTAAAGCCCGCCACGCCCGTGAGCGCCCTTTCGCCCTTCGCCCCGTTTCTTGACCTCATCCTCATCATGTCCGTGGAGCCGGGCTTCGGCGGGCAGAGCTTCATGCCGGAGGCTCTGGAGAAGATTCGGGAGGCCCGGAGACTCGCCGATTCCCTGGGCACGGGGTGCCAGGTGGAGGTGGACGGCGGCATCAACCGGGAGACCGCCCGCCTTTGCGAGAGCGCCGGGGCTGCGATCCTCGTGGCCGGGAGCCACGTGTTCCGCGCCGCCGACCGGGCGGAGGAGATCAGGATTCTGAGAGGAGTTTGACATGAGCTTTTTCCCGTCCGCTCTTGACGAGCTTGTGGAGAGATTCGCCTCCCTGCCGGGGATCGGGCTGAAGTCCGCCCAGCGGCTGGCGTTTCACATACTGGACCTGCCGGAGGAGGAGGCGCGGGCCTTTGCCTCCGCCGTGGTCACGGCCAGGGAGAAGGTCCACACCTGCCGCGTCTGCCAGAACCTCACCGACGCCGACGAGTGCGCCATCTGCCGCTCCCCGGCGCGGGAGGAGGGGCTTATCTGCGTGGTGGCCTCCCCCAGGGACGTGGCCGCCATCGAGCGGTCCGGGGAGTACAAGGGCCGCTACCACGTGCTCCACGGGGTGATCTCGCCCCTGAACCGCATCGGCCCGGACGACATCCGCATCCGGGAGCTGGTGGACCGGGTGTCCGCCGGGAACGTGCGGGAGGTCATCATGGCCATGAACCCGGACACGGAGGGGGAGACCACCGCCAAGTATATCTCCCGCCTCATCAAGCCCTTCGGCGTGAAGGTGACCCGCCTGGCCTACGGCATCCCCGTGGGCGCGAGCCTTGAGTTTGCCGACGACGCCACCCTTATGCGCGCCATGGAGGGCCGCCAGGAGATCTGAACCGCCGCCGCCCCGCCAGGGGCGGCTTTGCTTTGCCTTCGGCCATTTTCGCAAATTTCGGCCCGGAGGCTTGTATTTGTTATTCATTTAATGTATAATATACCTTTAAGGGCGAAGAAATAATTGTCAACAGAGGGGTAAAATGGGAGACAGGCAGATCAAAAACGTCATCTTCGACTTCGGCGGCGTGATGGTGGGCTACGACCCCGCCGGGTGGGTGGAGAGCCTCTTCGGCCGTGGGGAGGCGTATGCGTGCGTCATGGAGAACCTCTTTGAGAGCGCCCTGTGGGCGCAGCTGGACCTGGGGAACGCCACCAGGGAGGAGGTCAACGCCGCCAGCCTTGAGAGCGCCCGCCGGGCGGGCTTTGGCCGGGAGATGGCCTTTGTCCAGGAGAACTGGTTTGAGAACGTGATGACCACGAAGGACGACACCGTCGCCCTGGTCCGCGCACTCAGGCGGGCGGGCCTGGGCGTCTACTACCTCACCAATATGCACCGGGACCTGTGGGAGAGCTTTCGGCGGCGGGGCCTGACGGACCTCTTCGACGGGGGCGTGGCCTCCTTCGAGGTCCACCTGGTAAAGCCGGACAGGCGCATCTACCGCCTCCTTTTGGAGAGCTGCGGCCTTCAGGCGCGAGAGTGCGTGTTCTTTGACGATATGGAGCAAAATGTGGCCGGGGCGCGCCTTGCGGGGATCGACGCTTCGGTGTTCACCGACGCGGCGCGGGCAAGGCGCGAATTGAGAGAGCGGGGGATCGGGCTTGACGACTGCCATTGAGATCACCAGCCGCCGGAACGAGAGGGTCCGCCGGCTGAAGGAGCTGGGCGCGTCGGCCCGGTTCAGGCGGGAGCAGGGGGAGTTCCTGTGCGACGGCCTGAAGCTTTTGGAGGAGGCGGTGAAGTGGAACGCCCGGATCGGGGACGTGCTCACCACCGGGGACCTTCCCCTGGAGCTTCCGCCCTCCGCCCGCGTCTACCGGGTCACGGAGGAGGTGCTGGAGGCCGCGTCGCCCCTGCGCGCGCCCCAGGGCGTGCTGTTCTCCGCCGCCATCCCCCCGGCGGAGCGGCCGGAGAGCCTGGCGGGGGCCGTGATCGTGGAGAACCTCCAGGACCCCGGCAATTTGGGGACCGTCCTGCGCACCGCCAACGCCTTCGGCATCCGCCGGGTGGTGCTGACGGGGAGCTGCGCCGACCTATATAATCCCAAGGCCGTCCGGGCCTCCATGGGCGCGGTCTTTCGCCAGAGCGTGTCGGAGCTGACGCTTGCGGAGCTTCGCCCCCTCGCGGAAAAGACCCCCGTTTACGGGGCCGCCCTCCACCGGGAGGCGGCGGACGTGCGAACGCTGGACCTTGCAGAGGCCGCCGTTGCCATCGGCAACGAGGGCGCGGGCCTCTCCGAGGCGCTTTTGGCGCTGTGCGCCGGGGCCGTCTTTATCCCCATGGACCCCCGGTGCGAATCCCTCAACGCGGCGGCGGCCGCCGCCGTGCTCATGTGGGAGATGGGGAAAAACCGCCTGTAGACGGGGAGGTGACCGTATGGCAGAGCTGAAATACTGGCTGTGGCTGGCCACGTGCGGCGGACAGCGCCGGGATGCGCTGAAGCTCCTGGACCATTTCGGCGCGCCGGATGAGATCTACTTCTGCGACGAGAAGGCCCTGCGCCTCGTTTTGGAGACGGGGTGGGAGCCGTTTCTCAATAAGTCCGTGGCCGCCCCGCGGGAGATCATGCGCCGGTGCGAGGAGGAGGGCTGGCAGGTCCTGACCCTCCACGACGCGGCCTACCCCTCCCGCCTTAAAAACATCTTCGACCCGCCCCTGGTCCTCTACGTCAAGGGCCGCCTTCCGGGACTGGACGACCGGCCCGTCATCGCCATGGTGGGCACCAGGAGCTGCACGCCCTACGGCGTGGTCACTGCGGAGAAGCTGGGGTACGAGACCGCCTCCTACGGGGGCGTGGTGGTGACGGGCATGGCCCGGGGCATCGACTCCGCCTCCGCCCGCGGGGCGCTCAGGGCCGGAGGGAAGGTGGTGGGCGTTCTGGGCTGCGGCCTGGACGTCGTCTACCCGCGCTCCAACGCGCCCCTCTTTGAGGACGTGTGCGCCACAGGGGCGCTCATCACCGAATTTCCCCCCGGCACGCCGCCGGCGGCATACAATTTCCCCATCCGCAACCGGGTCATGGCCGGCATCTCCACAGGGGTGCTGGTGGTGGAGGCCCCGGAGCGTTCCGGGGCGCTGATCACCGCCTCCCTGGCCCTGGAGCAGGGCCGGGACGTGTTCGCGGTGCCGGGGAATATCGACGCCCCGTCCTGCCGGGGTTCCAACGGGCTTTTGAAGGAGGGGGCCATCCCCGCCACGAGCGGCTGGGACATCATGGGCCAGTACGCGGCCCTCTACCCGGAGGCCGTCACGCCCCCGGCGGAGGTCCGGCTTCGGACCTTGGACGGGGACGCCGCCGGGACCCTGGCCCAGACGGAGACAGGCCACGTTCCCCGCGCCGGGAAGAAGGACGGCGGCGGGAAGAAGAAAAGCGCCGGGCAGCCCCCCGCCCCCGCCGGGGGAGAGGGGGAGACGGCGGAGGCCGCCCCCGCCCCGGAGAAAAAGGACGGCGGCGCGGCGTCGCGGCCCAAAGCGACAAAAAAAGTAATTGACAAGGAAACCGGGCCGGTTTATATTGAAATACCGGTGGATCCCGGAAGCCTCACGGTGGATGAGCGCATGGTCCTGGACGCCATGACGGGCAGGATCCGCGTGGACGAGCTGATCGCCAGGACCGGGCTTCCGGCCCAGGCGGTGCTCTCCAGCCTCACCATGCTGGAGATCCGGGGCGCGGTCACCCGCGAGGCGGCCAACTACTACACCCCGCATTTTATACTAACATCCGATTAAAAGAAGGCCGTTGCGAAGGGCTTATTTTAATTAGATATTAGCATTAAATATACCGTTTAAAATATTGAAGGCAAGGTAAGTCGAATGGCAAACGCAAAAAATCTTGTAATCGTGGAATCTCCCGCCAAGGCAAAGACCATCGGGAAGTATCTGGGGCCGGACTACCGGGTCACGGCCTCCATGGGGCATTTAAGGGACCTGCCCAAGTCCACCATGGGGGTGGACATCGAGGGCGGCTTCGTCCCCGACTACCGCCCGGTGAAGGGCCGGGAGGACACCATCCGGGAGCTTCAGAAGGAGGCGCGGGCGGCCAGGCGCGTGTATCTGGCCACCGACCCGGACCGGGAGGGCGAGGCCATCTCCTGGCACCTGAAGGAGCTTCTGGGCATCCCCGACGACCAGGTCTACCGGGTCACCTTCAACGAGATCACAAAGCGCGTGGTCACAGAGGGCATCGAAAAGCCCCGGCCCATCGACCAGGACCTGGTGGACGCCCAGCAGGCCCGGCGTATTTTGGACCGCATCGTGGGCTATAAGCTCTCGCCCCTGCTGTGGACGAAGCTCAAGTACGGCCTCTCCGCGGGGCGCGTCCAGTCCGTGGCCACCCGCCTTGTGGTGGACAGGGAGGAGGAGATACGCGCCTTCGTCCCGGAGGAGTACTGGAATCTGGAGGCCCGCCTCTCCCACAAGGGCGGCCCGGCGTTCAACGCCAAATATTACGGCTTCGGCGGGAAGAAGGCGGAGCTTGGCAGCGCCCAGCAGGTGGACCGGGTGGAGGCGGAGGTGAAAAACGCCCCCTTCCGCGTCTCCGACGTCAGGCGCAAGGACGCCAAACGCTCCCCCGCGCCCCCGTTCATCACCTCCACCCTCCAGCAGGAGGCCAGCCGGAAGCTGGGGATGACCCCCCGGCGCACCATGGCCGTGGCCCAGCAGCTCTACGAGGGCGTGGACATCCAGGGGGAGGGGACCGTGGGTCTTATCACCTATATGCGTACCGACTCCCTGCGCCTCTCCGAGGACGCGCTGTCCGCTGCGGCCAGGCTCATCTCCGCCCGCTACGGGCAGGAGTATTACGCCGGGTCCCCCCGGCGGTTCAAGAGCCGCAACTCCGCCCAGGACGCCCACGAGGCCATCCGCCCCTCCTCCCCGGAGCTGACCCCGGAGCGGGTGCGCCAGAGCCTTCAGCCCGACCAGTACCGCCTCTACCGGCTCATCTGGAACCGCTTCATCGCAAGCCAGATGTCCAACGCCGTGTACGACGGCGTCACCATGGATTTTGAGAGCGCGGGGCACATCTTCCGCTCCGCCAGCCAGTCCCTGAAATTCCCCGGCTTCACCGCCGTCTACGAGGAGGGCCGGGACGAGGAGTCCGACGTGCGCACCGCGCCCCTGCCCATTTTGGAGGTGGGGGAGGAGGCGAAGCTCCTGGAGCTTATCCGGGAGCAGAAGTTCACCCAGCCCCCCGCCCGGTACACCGAGGCCACCCTGATCCGGGAGATGGAGGAGACGGGCATCGGCCGCCCCAGCACCTACGCCCCCACCGTGTCCACCATCCTGGACCGGGAGTACGTGGTCAAGGACGGCAAGAGCCTCAAGCCCACCCCCCTGGGGGAGGTGGTGACCAACCTTATGAAGGAGCGGTTCTCCGACATCGTTTCCCCCGGCTTCACCGCCGGCATGGAGGAGCAGCTTGACAGCGTGGAGAAGGGGGAGAAGCCCTGGAAGCAGGTGCTCTCCGACTTCTACAACGGCTTTTCCCACTCCTTAGAGGAGGCGGAGACCGCCCTGGCCGGGGAGAAGATCAAGATCCCCGACGAGGAGACGGACGAGGTCTGCCCCGTCTGCGGCAGGAAGCTGGTGGTGAAATCCGGGCGCTACGGGCGCTTCCTGGCCTGCCCCGGCTACCCCGAATGCACATTCACAAAGCCCATTGTGGTGGAGATGCCGGGAAGATGCCCCCAGTGCGGCTCCCGCATCTTAAAGCGCACCAGCCGCAACGGCTACGCCTACTACGCCTGCGAGCGGGGCAAGGACTGCGGCTTCATGACCTGGGACGTCCCCACCAAGGACAACTGCCCGGAGTGCGGCCACACCCTCTTTAAAAAGTCCGGGCGCGGGTTCCCCCGGCCCTTCTGCATCAACGAAAAATGCTCCCGCTTCCTCCCGGAGGACAAGCGGGGTTATCGCCGCAGGCCGTCGGCAGAGGCCGCCGGAGCCGGGGAGGCGGAGACCGCCCCCGCCGGGGCCGGGACCGAGGCCAAAAAGTCCGGCGCCGCGAAAAAGACAACGTCTAAAAAGCCCGCCGCCAAGAAGACAGCCGCCTCCACGAAAAAGACCACGGCCTCCAAGACGGCGGCCTCCAAGACAACGTCTTCCAGGACGGCGGCCTCCAAAAAGACCACGGCTGCCAAAAAGCCCGCCGCCAAAAAGACCGCCGGGAGCGCGGAGGGGGGCGCCTGATGGCCGTCAGTGTGATCGGCGCGGGCCTTGCCGGGTGCGAGTGCGCCTGGCAGCTGGCGCGGCGGGGCGTGGACGTGACGCTCTATGAGATGAAGCCCGAAAGGCGCTCGCCCGCCCACGTGTCGGACAGCTTTGCGGAGCTTGTCTGCTCCAACTCCCTGCGCTCCGACGAGCTTACCAACGCCGTGGGGCTTTTGAAGGAGGAGATGCGCCGCCTGGACTCCCTCATCCTGACCTGCGCCGATGAGTACCGGGTCCCCGCCGGGGGCGCCCTGGCCGTGGACCGGGAGGGCTTTTCCCAGGCCGTCACCCGGCGTATCCGGGAACACCCCCATATCCGCGTGGTCCGGGAGGAGGTCACCGCCATCCCCGATGGACGGGTGATCGTCGCCACCGGCCCCCTCACCGATGGGGCCATGGCGGAGCGGATCGGAGAGCTTTGTCCGGGGGCGGACCTCCATTTCTTCGACGCCGTCGCCCCCATCGTCACCCTGGAGAGCGTGGACATGACCTCCGCGTGGTTCGCCTCCCGCTACGACAAGGGGACGTCAGATTATGTAAACTGCCCCATGGAGCGGGAGGAGTACGACGCCTTTGTGCGGGAGCTTGCCGCCGCCCAGGAGGCCGAGGCCCACGGCTTTGAGGACTCCGGGGTCTTTGAGGGATGTATGCCCGTGGAGGTGATGGCCCGGCGGGGGCCGGACACGCTGCGCTACGGGCCGTTGAAGCCCGTGGGACTGCGGGACCCCCGGACGGGGCGGGAGCCGTGGGCGGTGGTCCAGCTTCGGATGGACAACGCCCAGGGGACCCTCTACAACATGGTGGGGTTCCAGACCCACCTGCGGTTCCCGGAGCAGAGGCGGGTCTTCTCCATGATCCCCGCTCTCAGGAACGCCTCGTTTGTGCGCTACGGCGTGATGCACCGCAACACGTACTTAAATTCCCCCCAGCTCCTGGACCGCTATTATCGTCTCAGGTCCGACCCCCGCATCTCCTTCGCCGGGCAGATCACGGGTGTGGAGGGCTATGTGGAGTCCGCCGCGTCCGGGCTTTTGGCGGGGCTGGAGGCGGCCAGGGAGGTCCTGGGCCTGCCCCCGGCGGACTTCCCCCAGGAGACGGCCATCGGTGCGCTGGCGCTGTACGTCTCCGGGGGCAGCGTGGGCGATTTCCAGCCCATGAACATCAACTTCGGGCTGATCCCGCCCCTGGACCACCGGGTCCGCGGCAAGCGGAACAAGAACGCCGCGCTTTCCGCCCGGAGCCTGGACATTCTAAAGACCCTTCGCCTGTAATCTGCTGGGGCCGCCGCCGGTACCGGCGCGGCCGGGAGACGGCGCGGCCACATCACAAGAGAAAGAGGGAATTGCCATGAAGATCATCGTTGACGCCATGGGCGGGGACAACGCGCCCCTTGAGATCGTCAAGGGGGCGCTGATGGCCGCCGGAGAATTTGATACCGACATCGTCCTGGTGGGGCGCGGGGAGGAGATCCTGCGCAGCCTCCAGACCCTGGGGGTGAGCGACCTCCCCTCCAACGTGGAGATCGCCAACGCCAACGAGGTGGTGGAGATGGAGGACGACCCCGCCACCGTCACCCGGCAGAAGGCCGACTCCTCCATGACCGTGGGGCTGAAGCTCCTCCACGACGGGAAGGCGGATGCCATGGTCTCCGCCGGTTCCACGGGGGCGCTCCTCAGCGGCGCGACCCTCATCGTCAAGCGGGTGCGGGGCGTCCGCCGGGCGTGCCTCGCGCCCGTGTTGCCCACCCCCTCCAACGGGGGGACGCTCCTGGTGGACGTGGGGGCCAACGCCGAGTGCACCCCGGAATACCTCCTGCAGTTCGCCTTTATGGGGAGCTTCTTCGTCAAGTCCTTCAAGGACGTGGAGGCCCCGAAGGTGGGCCTTCTGAACATTGGCGTGGAGGAGACCAAGGGAAGCGCCCTCTATAAGGAGGCCCACGCGCTGCTCAAAAAGGCCGGGGAGGAGGGGCGGCTCAACTTCATCGGCAACGTGGAGGCCCGCGACCTGATGGACGGCGTGTGCGACGTGCTGGTGTGCGACGGCTTTGCCGGGAACGTGCTTCTCAAATCCGTGGAGGGCATGGGCCTCTTCTTCATGCGGGAGCTGAAGGCCATGTTCAAAAAGGGCGCGCTCTCCAAGCTCGCCGCCCTGATCCTGAAAAGCGATCTGATGGCCCTCAAGAAGATGGTCTCCTCGGAGGAGGTGGGCGGCACGGCCCTCTTGGGCATCCAGAAGCCCGTGATCAAGGCCCACGGGTCCTCCAACGCCTACGCCATCCGCTCCGCCGTGGGACAGGCCATCCGGGCCGCCAAGAGCGGAACGGCGGAGAAGATCGCCGCCAACATCGAGTACATGAAGCTCCGGGAGCCGGAAAAAGGAGAGGACCATGCAGACGCTTGAGACGGCCCTGGGCTATCGGTTCCGGGACCGGGACCTTTTGAAAAACGCCCTGACCCACAGCTCCTACTCCAACGAGTTCCGCCACGAGGCCCTGCCCTGCAACGAGCGGCTGGAGTTCTTGGGGGACGCGGTGCTGGGCTTTATCACCGCAGACTACCTCTACCGGCGCTTCCCCGGCCTTTCGGAGGGGCGGATGACCCGCCTGCGGGCGGACCTGGTCTGCGAGCGGAGCCTGAGCCGGGTGGCGGAGAGGCTGGAGCTGGGTTCCTGCCTCCTGCTGGGCCACGGGGAGGAGTGCAGCGGCGGCAGGACGCGCCCGTCCATCAACGCCGACGCCGTGGAGGCGGTGATCGCCGCCATCTTCCTGGACGGGGGCCTCGCCCCGGCGGAGGCGTTCGTCCGCCGGTTCATCCTGGACGAGTTCGAGGCCGGGAACGCCCGCCCGGACCGGGACGCCAAGAGCGAGCTTCAGGAGCTTGTCCAGCGCAAGAGCGGCCAGCTTTTGGAGTACCGCCACGTGGGGGAGTCCGGGCCTGACCATCAGAAGATATTCTCCGTGGAGGTCTGGCTCAACGGCCGGAGAGTGGCGGCGGGCCAGGGGACCAGCAAGAAGGAGGCGGAGCAGCACGCCGCCCTCCAGGCGCTGGAGGCCCTGCAATGACCCCCCGCCGGAGGATCCTGCCCGTCTTTGTGCCCAACCTGGGCTGTCCCCACAGGTGCGTCTTTTGCGACCAGCGGAGCATCTCAGGCCGCCCGGAGCCGGCCCGCCCGGAGGACGTGGTCCGCGCCGTGGAGGAGGGGCGTCTTGCCGGCCCCGCCGGGGAGAGCTTCACCCTGGCCTTCTACGGCGGGAGCTTCACCGCCATCCCCCGAGGGGAGCAGGAGGCCCTGCTGAGGGCCGCGCAGCCGTACCTCGCCTCCGGCGTTCTCAAGGACGTGCGCCTCTCCACCCGCCCGGACTGCCTGGACCGGGAGGAGCTTGCCTTTCTCAAAAGCTTCGGCGTGACCACCGTGGAGCTGGGCGTCCAGTCCATGGACCGGGAGGTGCTGCGCCTCTCAGGCCGGGGCCACACCCCGGAGGACGCCGTGAAAGCCGCCGGTCTTGTGAAGGAGGCCGGGCTTTGCCTTATTTTGCAGATGATGACAGGCTTACCCGGCGACACGCCGGAGAAGAGCCTTGCCACGGCGCGGGAGCTTATCCGCCTTTCCCCCGACGGGGTGCGCGTCTACCCCACCGTGGTCATCCGGGACACGCCGCTTTTTACCCTCTGGAAAGCCGGCCTCTATAAGGCCCACACCCTGGAGGAGGCGGTGCCCCTGTGCGCCGCGCTGTGCGAGGAGTTTGACAGGGCCGGCATCCCCGTGATCCGCCTGGGCCTCAACCCCACGCCCCGGCTCAGCGCGGGCCTGGCCGCCGCCGGGGCCTACCACCCCGCCCTGGGGGAGCTGGTGCTGGCAAGGCGGTATCTGGAGCGGGAGCGGGCGCTGCTGTCGCCGGAGGACCGGGGCAGGGACGTGGTCTTTGCCGTGAGACCGGGCCGTGTCTCCGCCGCCGTGGGACAGAGGCGTGAAAACGCCAAGACCCTTACGGAGGAGTTCGGCCTTCGCCGGGTGCGCTTCGTGGAACGGGACCTGCCAGACCTGACCGTTACCCGCATTATAGCATAAAAACAAGTACTTGTCAAGCATAAATTAAGTAAAAAATATTATTTTCTTCAGGCGGGACATCCCCGCCTTTTCTTTTTCTCTTTTTCGGGAAAAGCTGTGGAAAGCCGGTTGGAAGGACCTTTTCTCCTGTGGAAAAAGGGGGAGAGGCGGCGAAAGAGGGGGGAGGCCCCGGCGCTCCGCTTTTTTCCGGCGGCGGATGAGGCCGGAAATTCACAAAGTTTTCATTGCAAAATCGCCGCCGATGCGTTATAGTATATTTTTAGACTGGATGACTGTTGCCACGGGCGCGCAGGAACGCCTGTGGGCAATAGAGGAGTGTATGGATTGTATTTCAAGGCATTGGAAATGCGGGGCTTCAAGTCCTTCCCTGAGAGGACGGTCCTGACCTTCGACAAGCCCCTGACGGCCATTGTGGGTCCCAACGGGAGCGGAAAATCGAATATCGCGGACGCCATTCAATGGGTCATGGGGGAGCAGTCCACCAAGGCGATGCGCGGCGGGAAGATGGAGGACGTCATCTTTGGCGGCACCGCCCGGCGCAGCCAGGTGGGCTTTGCGGAGGTCTCCCTGACGCTGGACAACACCGACAGGCGTTTGGGCGGGGAGCTGGACGAGGTGACGGTCACCCGCCGGTATTACCGCTCCGGGGAGAGCGAATACTATATCAACAGAAAGCCCGTGCGTCTCAAGGACATAAACGAGCTTTTCATGGACACGGGCCTGGGCCGGGACGGGTACTCCATCATCGGCCAGGGGAAGATCGACTCCATCCTCTCCGCCAGGAGCACTGACAGGCGGGAGATCTTCGAGGAGGCGGCGGGCATCTCCCGCTACCGCCACAGAAAGGAGGAGTCCGAGCGCAAGCTCCAGCGGGCCGAGGAGGACCTTACCCGCGTCAACGACAAGATCGGGGAGCTGGAGCTTCAGGTGGAGCCTCTGCGCCGCCAGTCGGAGACGGCCAAGCGGTATCTGGTGCTCCGGGACGAGCTGCGCGGGCTGGAGGTCTCCCTTTGGGCCGTGGACTTGGAGGCCATCGCCCAGAGGCTGGAGGCGCTCCAGGGGGACTCCCTCCGGGCCGCCGGGGACATCGAGCGGGCCAAGGGGGAGCTGGACAAGCTCTACTCCGCCGGGGAGGTCTTTGCCCAGCGGATGCGGGACAAGGACCTGGAGGCCGAGGACGTCCGCGCCCACATCTCCGCTGTGGAGCAGCAGCTCTCCGGGGAGGAGGCCCAGACGGCGGTGCTGAACGCGAACCTGGCCCACACCGGGGAGAACATGGAGCGCATCCGGGACGAGATCGCCGCTTTCGAGGGGCGCAGCGCCGGGCTTGAGGCCCAGATCCGGGAGAAGCGGGAGCGCATCGGCGCCATCGCCCGGGAGCGGGAGGACATCGGCCGGAGGCTGGAGGAGCTGAGGCTTGCCATGGAGAAGCTGATCTCCGGCGAGGGGGACTTTGACCGGGAGGCGGCGCGCCTTACCCAGGAGGCCTCTGAGACGGCGGACGCCCTCTCGGACAAGCGGGTGGAGCTGTCCTCCGTCCAATCGGCGGGGCAGGAGCTTACCCAGCGGGCCGGGGGCCTGGCCTGGGAGTTGGAGGATCAGGAAAAACGGCTGGAGGCCGCCCGGCGCGAGGCGGGGAACAACCGGGAGGCCCTGGACACGGCCAGGGAGAAGGTAAGCTCCTTGGAGAACGTGCGCAAGGGCTACGCCATGCGGGTGGAGGGCCTTCGGAAAAAGAGCGAGAACGCGGCGGAAAAGCGCGCCTCCCTCCAGATGGAGGCCAATGCCATCCTGGCCCGCATCCAGATGCTCTCCGACATGGAGAAGGAGTATGAGGGGTACTCCAAGGCGGTAAAGACCGTGATGCGCCAGGCCGAGCGCGGGGTCCTGCGGGGAGTCCACGGCCCGGCGGGGGAGCTTGTCCGCGCGCCGGAGAAGTACGCCGTGGCCATCGAGACGGCCCTGGGCGCGGCGGTGCAGAACATCATCGTGGGGACGGAGACGGACGGCAAGAACGCCATCGCCCTCTTAAAGCGCATGGACGCGGGGCGCGTCACCTTCCTGCCCATGAACGTCATCCGGGGGTCCCTCCTGCGGGAGGCGGGCCTTGAGGAGGAGGACGGGTTCGAGGGCGTGGCCTTCGACCTGGTGGAATATGACCTCCAGTACAGGGACATCTATCTGAATCTCTTGGGGCGCACAGCCGTGGCCGGGGACATGGACGACGCCATCCGCATCGCCCGCAAGTACGGCCACCGCTTCCGCATCGTCACCCTGGACGGGCAGGTGGTGAACGCCGGCGGCAGTATGACCGGCGGCAGCGCCGCCCGGAACACGGGCATCCTCTCCCGCGCCAACGAGCTGGAAAAGCTCCGGGAGCGCAGCCGGACGGCGGGGGAGACGCTGGAGAAGGCCAAAGACGCCGCGGAGGAGGCCAAACGCGCCCTGGCGGCGGCGGAGTACGAGATGTCCGTCTCCGGCGAGGAGCTGCGGGAGGCGGAGAACGAGGCGCTGAAGCTGGCCTCCCAGAAGGAGCATTTCGACATTTTGACCGCCGGCCTTGAGGAGCGACTTGCCCAGATCAGGGCCGAGAGCCAGGGGGTGGACAGCCGCGCCGCCCAGGCTCAGTCCCGTGCCAAAACACTGGAGGGGGACATCGCGGCCCTGGAGGAGCGGGCGCAGGCATTAAAGGCGAAGCTGGACGGGTTCGCCGGGGACCGGGAGAAGCTGGCCGGGGAGCGGGAGGACCTCACCGCCCAGGCCGCGCTCCTGCGGGAACAGCGGGTCAGTCTGGACACCGAGGCCGCCGGGGCGCAAAGCTCCGTGGAGGAGCTGACGCGCCTGCAGGGGGAGCTGTCCGGCGACCGGGAGGGCCAGGAGGCCCAGATCCGCGCCCTGGAGGCACAGGCCCAGGACATCCGGCGCGAGCTTGCCGGACACGGGGAGAAGTGCAGGGCTTTGAAAAGCCAGGCGGACGCCCTCCGGGAGAAGGTGGCGGGCATCGCCCAGGAGAAGCTCTCCATCGAGGGGGAGCGGGCCAAATCGGACAAACAGCTTCAGGAGAAGAACGCCGCGCTGCTGGACTTAGAGCGGGAGGCCGCGCGCATCGAGAACCGCATGGAGGCCGCCCGGATGGAGGAGCGGCAGATCGTGGATAAGCTCTGGAACGGCTACGAGCTTACCCGCTCCGACGCCATGAGGGAGCGGCGGGAGTTAGAGAGCGTCCCCCAGGCCAAGCGCCGCACCGGGGAGCTGAAGCGGGAGATGGGGTCTTTGGGCACCCCCAATCTGGGGGCCATCGAGGAGTTCGAGCGGGTCAACGCCCGCTACACCTACCTCACCGACCAGCGGGACGACATCGAGAAGGCCCGGCGGGAGCTGCTGGGCATCATCGGCGACATCACCGGCTCCATGGAGACCATCTTCAAGGAGGAGCTGGAGCGCATCGACTTGGGCTTCCGCCAGACGTTCTTGGAGCTTTTCGGCGGCGGACAGGCCAGCATCTCCCTGGAGGACCCGGAGGACATCTTAGGGTCCGGCATCGAGATCCGGGTCCAGCCCCCCGGCAAGACCCTGAAGACCATCACCCTCCTCTCCGGCGGGGAGAAGGCGTTCGTGGCCATCGCCCTCTATTTCGCCATCCTGAAGGTGCGGCCCACGCCCTTCGTGGTCATGGACGAGATCGAGGC
>CANQXK010000006.1 GCA_947627715.1 uncultured Oscillospiraceae bacterium | reverse complement strand
TGGGGAAGGCATTGAGCGGTAAAAGCCTTCCCCGCAGGGCGGGGAAGGTGTCGCCGCAGGCGACGGATGAGGTGGGACCCCCCCCACCACGTTTTCACCGCGGGGCACAACCCACCCGCGTTGGAATAAAACAGGCTCAGGAAACCCAAAAAAATGAACGAAAAGGAGTACACAAAATGATGAACAAACTGTTTAGGAAAAAATTGACACGGGGGGGGTTCACACTTGCTGAACTCCTGATCGTTGTCGCAATTCTTGCAATCCTTGTGGCTGTCGCTATTCCTATTTTCACCAATTCTGTCGAACAAGCTCAGATTGCCACCCTTAAATCGGGTGTTCGTGCAGTTAGAGCCGTTGCCATCAAAGATATTTTGATGAGCAATGGCGGCGGCGAATACACGGCATCAAAAGAAGGTTGGACAGTAAAGGCAGAAGTCACGCAGACAGGTGAGGTTAAGCTCACTGAAATAAAAGCTTGCGGGACTACTAAGCCCGCTTCGTTTGATGAAGGAGTTGCGGCAGCTGCGGGTGGTGCGTTCGAGGATCCTAACGGTGCAAGCTATAAACCAACTGTTAATCCGAGCAAAGGTTATTTCGTTCAGGTTCTTATTAAAGAGAACGAAGTTAGCGTGACACCGGCCTGAGCCTCCACACCTTACATAATACCTCCAACGGTTAAAACCCGTTGAGTCCCCCCTTACGGTATTGGTTTGGTGTGGTCAACCCCAAGCACGCACACCAAACTAAATACTGTAAGGAGGATATGTAAATGACAATGTTCTTCGCAAAGAAGCTCAACAAGAAGGGCTTCACCCTGGCCGAGCTGCTGATCGTCATCGCCATCGTCGCGGTGTTGGTTGCTATCGCTATTCCTATTTTCAGTTCTTCTCTTACCAGGGCTCGTGTTACGGCGCATAAGGCCAATGCCAGAGCAATTAAAGCCGCAGGCGTTGTGGCAGTTCTCAATAATGAGGCGCTGTTAGGTTCTACAAGCGGAACATCTACATCCGCTGGTACAAGGACATACTGGAAGGCAACTGCCACTGTGGATGCGAATGGTGACCTTGGTGAAGTTTCAGTTGTAAAGGATACAAGCGCGTCAGCAGTTTCTAGCCAAGTTAAGTCTGGTTCTGGTAGCCTTACTGATATTGATGACGCCGGAGACATTAACCCTGCTGGCGCAACCTATGAAGTAGTTTTCTCTGATCTTGAAGTAAAAGCTAGCTAACTAACGGATTATTTTTCCTCCCCCGCCGGCGGGTTGCGGTGGGGGACCCCCGGGTCCGGGGGCGGGCGCCCTTTCCCAAGGACTCCCGCCCGTGGGCGCGACATGGAAGACGGCGAAATTGGAACCTCATCCGACCCCCTTCGGGGGCCACCTTCCCCACAAGTGGGGCCTCATCCGGCCCTTCGGGCCACCTTCCCCACAAGTGGGGAAGGCATTGAGAGAGGTAAAGCCTTCCCCGCAGGGCGGGGAAGGTGTCGCCGCAGGCGACGGATGAGGTGGGAAAAATAAAAGGGCCTCATCCGACCCCCTTCGGGGGCCACCTTCCCCACAAGTGGGGAAGGCATTGAGAGGTAAAGCCTTCCCCGCAGGGCGGGGAAGGTGTCGCCGCAGGCGACGGATGAGGTGGGAAAAATAAAGGAACCTCATCCGGCCCTCCGTTCACAATTTGTTTACTTGACTTTCTACAAAAACTATAGTATAATTATCACAAATGGAAGTATTCAAACTTTACGTCGCTTTTCTCTTTGCCCTCACCGGCGCGGTGATGGGTTCGTTTCTCAACTGCTGGGCCATGCGGTACGCCAAGGGGGAACGCTGGCCGCGCGGCAGGTCCCGGTGTCCCCGGTGCGGGCATACCCTGGGACCCCTGGAGCTGATCCCAGTGGTGAGCTGGCTTTGCCAGCGCGGACACTGCCGGAGCTGCCGGGAGAAAATTTCCGTGCGCTACCCCCTGACGGAGCTGACAGGCGCGTTCTTGTTCACCGCCGCCTTCCTCCGCTTCGGCTTGACCGCGTACACCGCCGAGCTTGTGGCGCTCTTTTCCGTCCTCATGCTCCTGGCGTTCATAGATTATGACACCATGCTCCTGCCCGGCGCGCCCATGCTGGCGGCGCTGGCCCTGTGGCTGGCGTTCCTCCCGGCGCACCCGGATTGGCAGCGGCGCGCCCTGGAGGGGGCGTTGACCGCGCTGGCCCTGGGGGCGGCGCTGCTGGCGGTGTCCCTGGTGATGGACCGCGTCCTGAAGCGCGATTCCCTGGGCGGAGGAGACATCAAGCTCCTGGCCCTCACGGCGCTGTACCTTGGCCCGGTCCCGTCCCTGCTGTGCGTGATCCTCAGCTGCCTTCTGGGCCTGCTCTTCGCCCTGGCCTTCAAATCCCCCGGCAAAACCGCCGCGGACGGCGAAACCGCCGAGACCGGCGGGAAAGATGAGACCGGCGAGAGCGGAGAAACTGGCGAGACCGCCGGGAAAAGTGAGACTGGCGAGAGCGCCGGGACCGGCGCGTTCCCCTTTGGCCCCGCCATCGCCCTCTCCGCCGCCCTGACCCTCCTCTTCGCCTCCCCCCTGGTGGAGTGGTACATGGGGCTGCTGTGAAGGAAAAAGCCTTCCCCACAAGTGGGGAAGGCATAGAAGAGGGTAAAGCCTTCCCCGCGGGGCGGGGAAGGTGTCGCCGCAGGCGACGGATGAGGTGGGAAAAAACCTCATCCGACCCTTCGGGCCACCTTCCCCACAAGTGGGGAAGGCTTAGAAGAGGTAAAGCCTTCCCCGCAGGGCGGGGAAGGTGTCGCCGCAGGCGACGGATGAGGTGGGAAAAATAAGGGGCCTCATCCGGCCCTTCGGGCCACCTTCCCCACAAGTGGGGCCTCATCCGGCCCTTCGGGCCACCTTCCCCACAAGTGGTGCCTCATCCGGCCCTTCGGGGGCCACCTTCCCCACAAGTGGGGAAGGCGTTGAGAGAGGTAATGCCTTCCCCGCAGGGCGGGGAAGGTGTCGCCGCAGGCGACGGATGAGGTGGGAACCCCCACAAGTGGGGAAGGCATAGAAGATGTTACGGTGATCACGGTATGCAAAAGAAGTACAGTCCCCAACTAAAGGACCGGGCGAGAGAGCTTCGTAAAAACATGACGTTCGAGGAACGTCACTTGTGGTACGATTTTCTGAAAAAGCTGCCGCTCAACGTTTCACGTCAGAAAATCCTGGGTCCGTATATCGCGGATTTTTATATAGCGAGCGCAAAGCTTGTAATTGAACTCGACGGCTCGCAGCATTATTTTACAGAGGGATTGGAAAGGGACGCCAAACGGACTGAATTCTTTGAAAAGGAATTTGGAATCCAGGTGGTGAGAATCCAAAATACCGATGTAAAAAACAATTTTGACGGCGTTTGCTTTTACCTGCGCGACGTGATCCTGAAAAGAATTCCCCACGATCCCGCCCTCGCGGCAAAGCTTGAGGAGACCTTCTGATCCCCCCCTCCATTCCCCTGAAAGGAGAACCAACCATGAAAAAAACCATCGGCTTTGATATAGGCGCATACACCGTGCACGCGGCGGTGAATGCCGGCGGGGTCACCCAGGTGGTGAACGCCCACGCGCCGGACGGCCTGGTGCGGGAGGGGCATATTCTCTCCTTCGAGGCCATGAGCGAGTTCCTCCGGGAGCTGCGCAAGGCGGAGAAGCTGCGCGTCAAGGACGCCGCCATGGTGCTCCCGGCGTCGGAGTGCTACTGCCGCCGCTTCACCACGGCGTACATGAGCGCCGAACAGCTCAAATTCAACCTGCCTTACGAGTTCCGGGACTTCATCGCCGGTGAGAAGGAGGACTACTTCTACGACTACGCCGTGGTGGACGTCCTGTACGACCAGGAGTCCGGCGAGCCGAAGGAGCTGGACCTGATGGCCTCCGCCGTCAAAAAGAAGCTGACGGAGGACTTGGCGGCCATGTTCCGCCACGCCGGCTTTAAGCTGACGGCGCTGATGCCGGAGGAGCTGGCGTACATCAACCTCCTGCGGCTGGGCGGCGACATCCACCACTGCCACTGTCTGCTGGACCTGGGCTACACGGCGGTGAAGCTCTTCATCTTCAACGGTGACCGCTTTGAAAACGTGCGCGTCATGGATTTCGGCTGCGCCTCCCTGGTGCGGGCCGTGGCCGACCACTTCGGTGTTGACGAGCACGTGGCCGCGGCATATATTGAATCGGACTACAACGGCTGCACCAGGCTTCCCCAGTGCGTGGACATCTACAACGCCATCGCCGTGGAGGTCACCAAGGCCGCCAACTTCTACCGCTTCAACTCCGGCGGCGGGGAGATCACCCACGTCCACCTGGGGGGCGGCGGGGCGAAGATCGCCGCCATGCGCGACATTCTCCGCCAGGTCATGACCCTGGGCACAGAGGACATGGGCGAGTTCTTCCCGCGTCTGTCCGAGGACGCGGTCCTTGAGGCATCCGCCGCGGCGGCAGCCGTGGGCGCGTCAATTCAGTAAGGAGGTGCGATGATGGCCGCAAAAACAGAGAAGCTTGCCCCTGCGCGGGACAAAGTGAAGGTCACCAAGGCCTCCGCGAAGCGCACGCCGCCCACAAAGCGGACGCTGAACCTGTTGATCCGCGAGAAGAAGTCCATCGATCCGGCCAAGTGGATCCCCGGCGTAGTGGTGGTGCTCATCATCGCCGCCCTGATCGGAAAATTCGCCGTGGCCGACCGCTTTGCCCGCCTCTCCAAAGCCGAGAGCGAGCTTGCCGCCCGCAAGGCGCACCTGGAGGAGACATACAAAGCATACGAGGACTACAACGAGGTCCAGAAGCGGTACAACCGCTACACCTACACGGGCTTCGACCGCACCATCGCCGACCGGCTGGACGTGCTGGACATTTTAGAGCGGGAGTTCTTCCCGGTCTGCCAGGTCCAGAGCATCACCATCTCCGGCAAAACGGTGAATCTCTCCGTCACCGGCCTGACCCTCAGCGAGGCCAGCACCCTGAAGGAGAGGGTGGAGGCCGATCCCCTGGTGGAGAGCCTGACCGTCTCCACCGCCAGCCACGAATATGAGGTCCTTGACGGAACGGCCACCATGATGCTTCAACTGGTGGACGCCGACACAGTGGAGGGAGGCGCGCAGTCATGAGCGGATTCCTGAACAGAAGCTTTTCACGCCGCGAGAAGGGGCTGCTGCTCCTGCTTGTGGTGGTGCTGCTGGTGGGGCTGTATTTCAAACTGGTCCATTACCCCATCGTCTCCCGCATGGAGGAGATCGAGGCGGAGACCGAGGAGACCCTGGACGCCCAGGCCGTGGCCGATGTGCGTCTTGGCATCTACAACGATATGAGCGCGGAGCTTGAGGAGATCTTCGCCATGCCGGCGGAGGACATCACCGAGATGCCCGCCTACGACAACGAGGCCACGCTGATGGGCTATCTGAACTACATCTTCGCCGGAACCGACCAAAATCTGAACATCAGCAAGGTCCAGAACGGTAACATCTGGGAGCGCAATGTGCGCTTCTCTTTCACCGCCCGGAGCTATGCTCAGGCGCGCGGGGTCATCACCGACCTCACCCACACGGGCTACCGCAGTCTGCTGGACTCCCTGTCCTTCGCCCCCTCCGGCGGCGAAGAGGGGGAGGGGATCGAGACCGGGGAGCTGACCGTCTCCGGCTCCATCACCTTCTACGAGCTTGCCAACTGATAAAGAGTTATGGTAACCGAAAATGTTATGGTAACTACGTTGTTATGGTAACCGGCGTAGTTTCACATAAAGCAATCTGATTTTACAAAAGAATATTCACAGCTCCCTTGCCGCGAAAAAAAGAGCGGCGGAGGGGGCTTGTGGAGCATGATGGACACATCGCGGAAAAAAGCGTTTAGACATTGCATTGCATAGAGGTGCGAGAGGGCTTATGAAACTGTTGTCAAAGCTGCGTTCCAAAAAAGGCTTCACCATGGCCGAAATACTGATCGTAGTATCCATCATTGGCATACTGCTGGCGGTAGCTATGCCTGATGTGCTGGGATATTACCGGGATTTGAAGCTTACAGAGTACGATGACAACGCCCGAACCATCTTCGTAGCCGCCCAGAGCCGCCTTTCCGGCCTCGTAGCCATGGGGGAGAAGCTTGACGGCATAGGTGTACCTGCGCCCGCTGTAACTGGCAGCGTTGGTACGGTGCAGTATAGATATGTCCTGCATGACCCCAAAAACACCGCTTCTGAGGATAGTTTACATAAGATTCTGCCCGCCGGGTCCGTTGATCCTGCCCTGCAAGATGATAAGTATGTGATAGAATTTGACCCAAGCACTGGCGCTGTTTACGCCGTGTGGTTCTGGAAAGAGGACAACAGCAATTTTAATTATGGTAACCATGCTTATCAGGTCGACGGCGTTCAATACCCCAATGAGGATTCCTCAGTGACCAGCACAGCCACCGGGAAGAAAGCCCGCCGGCCCTATATGGTGGGCTACTACGGCGGCACCAGCATCAACCGCCTGGAAGTCAATCAAATGCCCATCCCTGAGGTGGAGGTCATCAACGCCGAGGAGCTTGTCTTGACAATCAAGTTCCCCACCGACGGTCTACCTACAGGTGTTTTTGCAGACGTCACCCTTTCCTCCGGCGGCAAGTCTGTTGAAATTATCAAGGAGGGAACCTTTACGGCGAATGGCGACTATTATAGTGGCCGCGTCGCCCTGGACACCCTTAATGATGGGAAATATACGGCTAAGACAGGTACTAAAGATCTGTCCGGCGACGGCGTTGGCAAGAAGTTTAAAGACTGGGTAATGACTATTTCTGGGGGTGTCCCGGCAATCACGCCCGGCTCGGACATTAAGATCGAGGTAAAGGTCTATACAAACGGTACTGGGGCCGACGCCCTTATCCCCCAGCGCGTGTCCTGTGACGGCGTCAACAGCCTTTTCCAGAGTATTACAGCTAACAGCGACGGGTCTTACACCGCGAACATCGCCTACGGCCGGCATTTGCAGAATCTGCATGACAGCGGGATCACATCCACCACCGGCGGTATAGCTTGCTCCGGCGTTTTGGCCAATGATAAAATAAAAAAAGCTGAGCAGACGAAGGACATCAATTTCGCGCTTGTAAACAACACTGGTGATGCGAACAACGATGTCTATTATTGGGCCAGTACATATCCTGATAATGATCCGTCTGACGAAGATACGTATATGTCCCTCCATCCCATCAATAACAACAATTTGACGGGTTACAACGGGCAGGATTATGAGATTCGCAATATGGACACGAGCCGCTACAAGTATGGCGGTTTGTTCTCCTGCATTGCCGTTGGCGGGACATACGCAAATATTAATATCATTAACCCGCACGTGCATCTCGATAAAGATGCTTCTGATGTCAGCGACCCTAACACGTGGAAAGACCCGGACGGAGATACTGCGAGTATGTTTGCCGGAGCCCTTGTGGGTTGGGTAAGAATTGACACAGGTACGTTGAAAATCTCAAATTGCCATGTGTATAACGACTATAGAAAGGGCGACGATCCTATCGGCGTGGGGTATATGCTCGGCAAGGAAACGCCGGAGGATTATAATAAAGCTTTGGGCTTAAGCGAGCCAGTCACTGGCCCCTTTAACATGAACGGCTTTATGCTTTATGACAAGGATGGCATCGTGGCGTCTGACCCCTTAAAGGCAGATAAATTGTACGCAAAGCGTCTTTTGGGCCTTCCGCATATCGGCGCGCCTGTCAAAGGGTCAATTTCCGGCGGAATGGTCGGCTTTGTTGAAAGCGGAAATATCGAAATAGATAACAGCTTTGCCTCTGTTATCAACATCGGCGCGAAGTATGCCGGCGGCATGATTGGTGTTGCTAACGGTACTGTAGAAATCAACAACTCCTATTCTGCCGGCTTCACCTACGGCAACCGCGAGGTTGGCGGCTTGATCGGCTTGGTAGATGTGCAGACTCCCTCGATAACCATTGATAATTGCTACGCCGCCGGTGAGATCATGTGCGGCTATATCAAGGGCTTTATGGGTGCCGGGCTGTTCCACTATAAAGATGAGGAGAACGCCACTACACTGAACACAAGTCAAATCAATGTGACTAACAGCTATGCCGCAGTGAGGTATACAGGCGACGGAGCGGACGGCTTACCCAAAGGCGACGACTATTTGCTTGGTATCACAAAACAAAGTGTTGTCGGGTTTATTTACGGTACATTTAAGGGCGATTCTGATAACTTCTATATTTCTCAGAGCGGTATAAGCTATGGGTATGACTCTCCCGGAGGCACGGAAAAACCTGCACCTGGTGATAAATATGTTGACAAGGGCACTCCGTCTGCAAACGGTACTTCAAGCGATGCGAATAAGCTGAAAACGGACCTTACTGGATGGAAAGAAAATGGAGCTACGTATCCGTATAGGCTTTTGAATGAGCTCAAGGACGTTAAGAGTCTGACCATACCGTACCCCTACCCCATGCTCAAAACCCTCACCGGGCCTGTCCCCCACTACGGCGACTGGCTGGAGGAGGACGCTGCCACCTTCGCGCTGGCGTACTGGGAGAGGTATGATACCACTGGCGCTGATAAATATGGCGTCTACGGCCTCTTCCCCAACGAGGGACTGACCGCATCTGCAACCCCCATCAACACCCTCCTCAATCCGACCGACCGCACCGGCAAAAACTACGCCATCGCCGACGGCTACGGCGTCCTCGTCAAGCGGGACGGCACCGCTGACACGTCCGCGCCCTCGGTTACGATCAATAGTACACTGATCGACTTTGCTACTTCTGGTACAATAATAAAGAATATCGACGTAAACGGCGCTGCATACGACCTCTATGTGCTCCCCTATACCGTGCCCGCAACCGCGCCCACGGCGTACTACACCGAGATCAACGTCAACGGCAAAGACTTCTACTACAACCCCGACTTTGCCTGCGAGGTCTTTGAGAAGCAAGATGGGGTCGCTATACCTACTGTGCCCCAGGCAAAAGAAGAAGTTAACGGCAAGGGTGGCACTGAAGATGTCCCTGCCAACGGTGTGGTCATCCGCACCGCGCGTCAGCTTGCCAATTTGGTGACGTATACCACCGACACTGGTACCCTTGGCACCGCCGCCAAGAGCTGGAAGTATCACCAGTTCCTGGACATCGATTACAGCCAATACACCGGCGCGGCAACCGGCACCACCGGCACGTTCAAAACAGGAACATCTTCAACTGACACCCAGGCCCCCGCGCTTCTCTCCGGCGGCTCCTATGACGGCAATAACTTCAAAATCGTCAACCTCTATTTGAGCACGAGCGGGACGGATACTGTCTCCAGCCTGTTTGCGACGGTGGAAAATGACCCCGCCGCCGGTATCCCCGCACTCCAGGAAATCACCCTTGTGAACGTCAAGACTGACGACACCGCCACTGTCGCGGCTGGCCTTGTCGCAAACCTGACGAACGCCACCGTGAGCAACTGCGGCATCTATGTGGATCACAATCTTGCGGAACCCGCTTTGGCGGATGACAACACCGCTTACACCACCTTCACCGTCACCGGCACCGGCATCGCCGGCGGCCTCGTGGGCAAGGTCGAGGGGACAAGTGTGCTTACCGGCAGCTTCGCCGCCGTGCAGGTTACCGGCGGCACCACCGCCGGCGGCCTCGTGGGCCAGTTCACCGGCAACGCAACCGTCACCAGCTGCTACGCCGGCGGACACACGGAGAGCGGCGCTTACAACAAGGATACCATCAACGTCACCGGCACCACTGTCGGCGGCTTCGCCGGGAAGATTGCCACCGCCACCACCGGCACTACCGCCGTCACCTTCTCCGACATCAACTACTCCACCTGCTCCGTGGGCAAAGGCACCGACATGGGCCTCTTCATTGGCAAAAATGAAAGTACCAGCATACCCGCACCGTCCGGCGATGATGCTATCTACGCCACCGGCACGGCGTTTGATAAGGACGGCAACCAGACCACAGCTGTGGACGAGTCCGCCTACCTCACCACCGGCAACGCCATTCCCAGGGGACACCTCACAGTTGACGAAACCTACCCCTACGACGATACGCTCAAAGACCTCGCGTACCCCTACGACACCAACCTCGACGAACACCACGGCGACTGGGTGACCTTCCCCATGGCGGCGAACATTGAGAAGTACCAGATCGGCACTACTACCGAGTACGGCGCTTACGCCGCGTCGGTGAACGCCGCCGGAGATGTCGAGGTGACACTCAACACCTTGAAGAGCAAGGCGGCCCTGGGAACCGGTTACGTCGTCGACGACTTCTACCGCATCCTCAGCCCGCAGGAGCTGACGGGGGCAGCGTTGAAATATACGGTAGACACTGGTACTAGTACCGATTTGGAATTAGATAACACTACCTTCACCGGCGGAAAAGCCGAGTTCGACGGTCAGACCTACTACGTCTACAAGTTCGATACGACCGGGTGGACTACGACCAGCGCCGATTATTACCACATCCTCACCCTCGGCAACTACACCTTCTATATCAACCCCGACTTCGGCCTTGAGGCATACGCGGCGGCGAGCGCGACCACGCTTACCAAGCCTTTCTCCAAGCCCGAAGCGGCGGGAAAGAAGGACGGCACGGTCGCGACCCTCGATGACTTAACAACAGGAAAAGACGCAACGGGCGTGGTGATCAGGTCCGCGCGGCAGCTTGCCAATATTCAGGCGTACACCAACAACACGACCACCGCAATCAGCGATGCCGCGAAAACGTGGACCTATGACCAGCTTTTGAACGTGGACTTTGACCCGACTAACGGCTACATGGGCACGGGCCTGACGCTGGGTAAGGAACAGAGCGGTCCCCGCCTTGCCCCCGCCAAGTTGAGTTCCGGCACGTACAACGGCCATGACCATACTATTTCCAACCTGTACCTCGGTGCGGGCGCGAAAGTGGACGATTTCGCCGGCCTCTTCGGATACGTTGGCAGCGGCACCGTCAGCCACGTCCTCCTTGTCAATGTTGACGTGAAGGGCGACGACACCATCATCGGCAACGCCCTTGCCGTGGGCGGCCTCGTCGGCCAGCTCAACGGCGGCACCGTGGACAGCTGCGGCATCTACGTTTCCGAGGCCGGGAATTATAGTAATTTCACCGTTTCCGGCTCCGGCAAAAACGGCGTGGGCGGCCTCATCGGGCAGATTTACAACATCGGTGCATCCACTGTCAAAAACTCCTTCGCCGCCGTGATGGTGAAGGGCGAGGCTGCGGCCGCTGCGGTCCCCGAAAACTCCGTCGGCGGCCTGATCGGTCAAATCAATGTCACCTCCGCTAACATCTCCAACTGCTACGTCGGCGGCTATGTGGACGCCACCGATAAGAACTACGACAAAGCTCCCGTCAACGTCTCCGGCAACAACAACGTGGGCGGCTTTGTGGGCAGCGTTACCGGCACGGTCACCTTCGCCGGCATCAACTACGCCACCGCCTCCGTGGGCGGCCCGGACGAGGGCAAGCTCGGCCTCTTCGCCGGAGCGGGCGCCATCACCAAGCCCACCGACCCGGACGACAAGCTCTACGCCGTCGCAAAGGCGTTCAAGACCGGCGCGACTACCACCGTCGTCGCCCCCAGGGACGAGTCTGCCTATTTGGTGAGCGTCCCCGCTGCAACGACAACTGTGACCACGACCGTGCCGTACAACCAGGCGGGCGATTACCCCTACGAAAGCGGCCAGACCACCCACCACGGCGACTGGATCGGCCTGACGAAGGGCGTGTATTTTGATGTTGTTGACGGGACGACTGGGTACTATGGAAACGGCGAGAACGGGGGCGGCCTGTCCGGCGCTACCGGGCTTGTCGCGCGTCCGACCGACACCGTGACTTATGCGACCGACGATGGGTATGTGTTCCTGTCGAAAGAGGACATGGGCGACAAGGTAGCTCTTGGCATCAACGGCGCCGGGTTCACGATGGACAAGGAAGCTCTGTCCTCGGAGATTGATGGGTATAAGTATGCCTACAAGGTTCCGGCGGACGCGCTAAACACGATGCCGACAGATGCCTATTACTTCACCGCCAGCGTCAACGGGCAGTTCTTCGCCGCCAACTTCGCTTTCGCGGGGGAGATCTTTGACTACGGAAGGATTGCCGAGGCCAATTACGACAAGCCGGCGGAGAAGAAGGACCTGACGACCGCCGACTCCGACGTGGCAATTCGTTCCCCGCGCCAGCTGGCGAACGCGGGAATCTGGACCAGCAGGTCAGAGGCTTCTGGGGCAATCGCGCGTGGACTTGGATATGAACAACTGCTGGATATTAACTATGACAAGTACATTGCTGCCAACAAGGCCAAGATGCCGGCGATCTATCAAGAGAACAAGGATAACAAAAATAAAGAAATACTGTATAACCAGGTGCCTATTACGCTCTCCGGCAACAGCGCCAGCTATGAAGGGCACGGATATGAGATTCGCGGGGTCCTGCCGGGGTATATGATCGACTATGACGGGACAAACACTTTTGCTCTGAATGGGTTTTTCGGAAAGGTCAAGGACGCGAACGTGTCCAACGTCAACCTCATTAATGCGAGGGTCGTGGGGTACAGCGGCAACAAGGCCGTGGCGCAACTTGACGAGACAGCTGTGGGGACCATCTCGCTACCGGGATCGCCGATTGCGCCGATAGCGGGTGAGACAACGTATGTGTTGGATGTCAGCAGTCTCAACACGCGGGACTATGGTGGTGATGGGACTGGAACTGGAACTGGGAAGCAAAACGCTGATCAGGGTATCAAGGCTGGTACAGATAGTTACTTTACCTTGTATTGGAAAAGAAGCGGTACTGGTTCCTCAGTGAAAGATGATGTACCTGCCACATGGACTAATTCGAGTGATGAGAGCTTTACCATGAATAAGAGAATCCAGTGGGGAGGTAAATCCTCTAAGGATTCAAATAAAGAAGCTGCCTCAGTTTGGTTCACCACAAATGGTTCTGCGACTGTAAAGGTTTGGTGGATGCAGAGCAAAAAAGGCGATGGAACACTGAACGAGCTTAATCTGTATAAGAGCAATGGGAGTAAGGTAACAGGGGTTACTAATTCAGATGATAAATTGAATCAACCGTGCTTTGACGTATTTGAAATCAACGGCTCGGGGACCTATTTCTTAGGTGATACCACGAACAACGGGTGCTATCTTTACCGCGTCGAAGTCACCGAGCCTGCGATTTCTGGCGTTGATAAGAATAATCCGACGCCTTCGACAGGGTCGTCTGGACCGGTTGTTCCGCCTGATCCTCCTGTGACGGGTGAAAATGGTGTCAACGAGGCACTGCTTGCCAAGGGTATCCTTGCGCCTATGGGGCATGGGTTCAACATTGATCCGTCTGCCAAGGTCCGCGTGGGCGCGGTGGCTGGAATTATTGACAGCGCCACTGTAATTAACAGCGGGGCGTATGTGGAGGCTAACGAGACTGCAACGGATCCAGATCACGATACCGCAGATGAGGCATACGAATACTTCATTGTGAAGAATGAAATCACGGGATCCGATGACATGGTGGGTGGCTTTGCCGGAAATGTGGCGGGGACCACTGTAGAGCGTTGCTTCTCCGCAGTGAAGGTTATCGGCGTGCGGAACGCCGGCGGGTTCGCCGGTCAGCTCGGCGGAACGACCACCGTTAAGGACTGCTACGTGGGCGGACATACGGTAAAGGGGACATATTTGAAGATTAACGATACTCTGAAGAATAGTGAGTACTATGTCAATGTGTCCACGACCGCAACAGATAAACTTGCCTATACCGGCGGCTTTGTGGGGAAGGTCAATGGCGACGATGTAACTTTCAGCGGCATCAACTACACCACCGCTTCCGTGGGTATGGCGTATAATACGGTTGGTGATGGTAAAGAAAAGGATACGACTATCAGCACCATCGGACAGTTTGCCGGGACAGGTACGCCCAAGACGGATACGACAACCACAACGGAGCTTTACGCGTCGGGAACCATTTTCCGCAAGGTGGCAGATGCAAGTAAGGTAGAGACAGAGGACAAGAATCAATACGAATCCTTCCCGCAGGGCACCGCGGCCGGGTTCAAGAGCAAAGAGTATAAAGATGAGGATGGAAAAGATACCAAAGATGACTTTTTCCCTGTCCGCAACGACGAAGAAACGTATCTGACCCAGGCCGCGCTGGTGGGCAATCCTCAAACTACAAGAGCAGAAACAACCAGATACGACACCACGCTTGGGAATAACTATCCTTATCCGACAGCCGCAAGCCAGACCGTCCACCACGGAGACTGGACGGAGAGGTTCCAGTTTATCTACTATGAGGTCTATGACTATAATTACATTGGTGACAATGTAAAGAAAATTAATACTCTTACCACTAAGGAAAAAATTGGAAATGTTATCGGCTTTTACGCGGTCTTGCGCGGTGACGGGACCACCAACAGGGTCGTCAACACGCTGAAAACCGACAAGCTCGTCCGGGACAGCGGATACATGATCTTGGCTGATTCCGAGAATACCGGGATCCTGTTTACCATTTCCGCTTTTTACGGCGACAAGCAAAATTCCGGCAAGAGTACGTATCTGAGCACGGCTGACGCCATCAATAACACAGACAGCGGATTGAAAGGAATGCTCGTTGACCAACATGACAATAAGATCGCGAACTATCTCTATGTCATTCCGTTTGAAGCCATCAATCTGGCGCCGTCAAAGACATATTACAACAGCGTAGCCATCAACGGTCAGCCGTATATGCTCAACGCGCAGTTTGCCTGCGAAGCTGTCAACGTGAATCTGACAAAAACGGTTGACGGCAAAGAAGTGCTTGATTACGACACGATCCGTGCCAAGCCGGAGCTTAAGTATGTCGAAGCTGATTTGACAGCCGATGGGAAGCTGCAATTTAATTCTGACGGTTCCGTTGTGATGAAGGATGTCACCTCCGAATTTGAGAAGGGGTCTGTTCTCATCCGCAACCCGTGGAATCTGGCGGGAATGGCGCGTCTTACCCGTGCGGGTAATGACGACGAAACCGCGATGAAAAATGCCCAAGGATATACGTTCCATCTGCTGCTGGACGTTGACTACGGTACAGCTTCCGATGGAAAACCTGCTTACGCCAACGGTGAGCGCATTTTCGACGGAAATACCAACGCAAGAGGGAAAAAAGGAACAGACGACGAGTATCACCAGTGGTATTCCGGCACCAAGGACGGCATGGGCCAGGTGGCGGCCAACCTTGCCGGCGGAACATTTGAGGGCCACGGTCATACGATCAAGAACATCTATCTCGGCTCGGACCGTCTGAAGGATACAAATGTCGGACTGTTCGGACAACTGACGAATGGGAGCACGGTCGAGAATTTTGTGCTTGAAAACGTCAATGTCAATGCTTACGGTAACGGAAAGGCCGTTGTCGGCACAGTCGCTTCTGAGGTTGATGGAGATTCGACCATTAAGAACGTCATTATTAAAGGCCTGACGATGGACTTCCACTATAAAAACGAGAACTTCGTTGAAAACAATAGAAGGAACAAAATCACAATAGAGCAGGTCGGCGGCGTCGTCGGAAAGCTGGCATACGGAACGGTCAAGGATGTTGAAGTCAGCGGCGTGACAATAGACTTTAATTCTACAGCACCTGGAGTAGCGGGTTATACACCCAATACAGAGGACAGCAGCACCATCTCCATCGGCGGCGCGATCGGCGAGATCAAGGCCGCGAGCGGGGACAGCGTCAGCGTGACCAATGTGGAGGTAAAAGAGCCGAACATCAAGGCCAATAGGGGCAAGACGCTCAAGGTCGGCGGCGCGATCGGGAATATTGACACTTCCGAAAGCACCGGCGGGAAAGCCGCGATCGAGAAGGTCTATGTCACCGATGCCATCATCAACGCCAATATAGGCAAGAGCAACATCGTCGGCGGCGTGATTGGTAAAGCGGACGGGAAGGCTGACGAAGTGGGCTATGTCGCGGCTGATCGCGGGGCGATCCTGATCAGCGACTCCGGCGTGTACCTGACAAACGCGGTGGAGACAGACGGCACAGGTGTTATCACCGCCGACAACTTCAACAAGACTTACGTTGTGTCCGACAACACCACGGGCGACTTCGTGGGCGGATTCGTGGGGCGCACGGACAACTATGTCACCGTCTCGAACTGCTTCTCCGCCATCCGCGTTGAGGGTAAGGGTAGCGTGGGCGGCTTCGCGGGCCACATCGAGGGTTCCGTCATCGCAAACTGCTACTCCGGCGGCCACACTAAGGACGGCACATACGGCACTACGGCCAACGTCAAGGGCGGCAGCGGCAATACCGGCGGCTTTGCCGGAAAGATCGAGTATACCGACGAAAAGAGCCTTGAACTCAAGGGAATCATCTACACCACCAGCTCCGTGACCGGCACGGGCAAGGTGGGCCTTTTCCAGGGCGGTGAGACCAACAGAGACGCGGTCAAGAAAGCCGCGGATGCCAGCGGCGCCGTCGTCTACGCCACGGGCAAGGTCCTAAGCGGCGATCAAATCGACGAGAGCGCGTATCTGAAGACCGGGGCGAGCGTGCCGGGGAACAATAATACCTCGCTTGTGACCAAGAATTACGATCCGACGCTCGATCCTTCGTACCCCTACGCCAACAACACGACATTCAATGGCAATCCTACGCACTTCGGCGACTGGGAGAAGTACAGCGCCAACGCGGCCTTCTACTGGGAGCGCGAGGGCGAAAAGTATCATTTCTACGCCGTGCTGGTCGACAGCAACAACGAAGTCACTGAAGCCAACAGCCTGTGCGCCGAGCGGGACGCCAATAGAATCGACGCCTGGGGCTACGGCGTGTTCAGCGACAATAATGGCGTAACGCTCAGCCTTGACGGCACCGACCTTACCGAGGATACGAGCGACGCAGCAAAGGCGGCCATGGAAGCCGTCATGGGAGCGGATGGCTTCGGCGCCGCGAAGAGTGTTGTGATGATTGCGGGCGCCACGGCGAAGACGGATGAAAAGACAGTCGAGGTTGGCGGCGCCACCTTCTACGTCAACCCCGCCTACGCCAAGGCGGTGGAGTACAAGAATGGCACGGCTGCTGCCACTCTGGGCGACACGAAGCCCTACGAGATCCGCACCGTCCAGCAGCTCAAGAATATTGGGGACAGCAACACAAGCAGCTTCAAGCAGTCCCATGACGTGGTGTTTGCGGCTGGCGACAGCCATACCTCCATCACGACCTTCAAGGGCGACTATAACGGCGCGGAGTATCGCATCATCGACATCGACAAGCCGGTGTTTGACACGCTGGCGGAAGGCGCGAACATCCACAACGTGATCGTCTACGCGCCGAAGGGTTACGATAGCGCGACCATCAGCGGCAAGGGCGGGATCGCGAACAGCTCCAGCGGTGATAATGTGACCATTAGCGACACCATCGTGGCCGGGTTCACCATCAATGGTGACAGCGTCGGCGGCCTCGTGGGCGAGGTCACGGGCGGCGAGCTGACCATCAAGAACAGCGAGGCCACAAACAATCTGGATGGTTCCGCCAACGTCGGCGGCCTTGTGGGCTACGTTGGCAGCAGCGGTACGCTGAAAATCACCAACAGCTACGCCGGCGGCACCGTCACTGGGACCACCAGCGCGGGCGGCCTTGTGGGCGCGGCGGCGACTGCTGATAACGTCACCTATGAGAACGTGTACTCCTACGCGACGGTCAACGGCGCGACCACGACCTACGGCATCGGCCCCGGCACCGTGGATCCGTCCAGCGTGATTCAGGAGTACTGGGACGACGGCATACCCAGCGGCAAGACCGCCAGTGACGGCGAGGGCATCAAGGGCGTGGGCATGGCACAGATCCAATTCGATACACGGCAGTTCAATTGCGCCGTGGAGGAGTGCCTCGTGCCCGACGCGACAGACGGCCTCAAGAACCTTGCCCAAGGCAAGAGCACGGACGACGAGAAATACAGCGTCTTCCCGTTCGCGGCGTTCGTGACGGGTGCGGATGGAAGCAACTACCACTACGGCGAAGTGCCGAAGGCGCAATTCGTGGGCCTGTTCTACTGGGAGAAGGAGATCATCAAGTACGCTGACGGCAGGGAAGAGACGGAGTACCATTACTATGCCCACGGCGGCGAGATCGTTGACGGCATTCTGTACGGGCAGAAGGTGCTGCTGGATTCGCTGTGCTACGACCACCACCTGAACGGCGAGCGGGCAAGCATCGTGGAGAGCGGGTACGGCGTGTTCAACACCGATCCGAGCAAGAGCGTGACGGTGAAGAAGAACAGTGAAGCCGAGAAGGACATCACGAGCCTTACCGCTACGCCTGATCCAATAAAGAGCAATCTTGTCAGCGCACTTTGGCCGGATGGAGCAGTCACGGATGCTCAGGTGTATGATCTGGAGTCCTCCACGGGCGATGCTATTGATCAATGGACGCTGGGCGGAGTTGACCTTGGCAAACCTATCAAGGCATACCCGGCATTTGCGGCGGCAATTGATCAGGACTTCGGAGATGACAATACAGGTAGCGGAAGTTATCATGGTATGGGTTCAATTGTAGGCAAAAAACCGCTTCAAATCCGAACGATTGGTCAGCTCATGAACCTTACAAACATGAAAGCGGATAAATATACCAAGTATGTTGCCATCAGTCATGATATTGACGGAAAGGGCAAGACCCTTGAGCCTATCAGCAGCGAACAAATGATGTTGTTTGATGGCTGTGGATATAGGATTCTTGACTTGGATATTAAGCCGTCGACTGGCGAAGCGGCACTGTTCAGCAGTTTGAAGAGCGGCTGCGAAATCAAAAATGTAATACTCTACTCCACAAACGGAAAAGGAGAGATTACGTCTACGGACAGTAATGCGGCAGGTATTCTGGCAAGTGGACAGAAGGTCAAAATTGAGAACTGTGTTGTGGTGGGATATACCATCACGGGAGCAAAGAGCATTGGCGGAATCGTCGGCGAAAGCACTGGCGATAACGAATCTTACATCAAGAATTGCCAAGCCATAGTCACGCTTGACGGGACCGGCGGCGCAACCAACATCGGCGGCATTGCCGGTAAGTTCCGTGGGAGCGGTTCTAACGGCATTATTGACTGCTACGCTGGCGGGTCTGTGGTGAAGGCTACATCTGCCACCGTTGGCGGCATAGCCGGAGGCGTGAACAACGGCCTTAACATCACAAACAGCTACTCCTACATGGATCTCCTTGACACCGGCGCGGGTAACGGGAAGGTATACGCAATTGTTGGTGATTCGACTAATAAAGTTACCGTTTCCGACTGCTACTACCTGAATGAATACCTGCCGAGCGGTGCGGTTACCACAAGCCAGGGTTCCAGGTTAAGCTTCGCTGATATGTGCGCTAAGCAGGGCGGCGACATCGCTGACTACGTCTACGTCCCGAACGCGGACGACGCGATGGACGGCCTCACGAGCTGGGGCGCGGGAGCGTACCCGTTCGCCGCGAAGGTGACGGTCAACGTCAGGGCCGGCGTGGACACGGGCGAAGAGACCGGCACGGTCATGGTCCATTACGGCGACTGGCCCTACAGCGCCCGGGCCGCGGGTATCGCGTACTGGGAGAAGGTCGGCACTGAGTACCTGTTCAAGGCCGTATGGGTCGATTACAACGGCGACGTGCAGACGTATGATAAGGATAAGGATAAGTTCTGCACCGATTACCATGTGGATGGCAGCGGCAATATCGAAGAGCGCAACGAGATCACCGACAGCGGGTATGTGTTCTTTACAACGAATAAGGACCTGACGCTCGGCGAGCTGTCCGTAGACATCGGCAGTACGCTTCTCAGCGGCTCCGACAAGAGCGCCATTATAGACGCGCTCAACGAGAAGCTGAAGGTGAAGTGCATAGACGCCTTCACGGTAGTGTCCTCCAATGGGAAGTTCACAACGGAAAATCCCGGCACGGTAGACGCATACCGCACCGTGACGCTCACAAAGATCGACGGGACCACTGTGACGAAGACGCTCTACTGCAACCCGGGTATGTCTGGCGTGGCGGATAAATCGTTCAGGGATACGTACAAAGAAGTAACAGAAGGCAGTACAAAAAAAGAAGTAGTTGATGTACCAAGTAACCTTTACATCGAGATCCGTACGGTGAAGCAGCTGGATAATATCCCGAACGACGTCGTGAAGGGCTACCACTTCCAGCAGACGCACGACATCTATGGCAAGGATTACATGGCCGACAGCAATCCCATATACACCGGCGCAACAAGCTTCGCCGGCACGTATGACGGGCAGGGCTACAAGATCCTCGACCTGAGTATGAGCGGGGCCGACAAGGATGTCGGACTGTTCGAGAGTATCAACGCCAAAACCTGTGAGCTTCGGAACATCATCATGTACGCGCCCAACGGGGCGACGATCTCCGGCACCGGAACCAGAGGGAATGATAATGCTTCGAGCGATCATTTCGGCGTTGGCGGACTGGTCGGATCGATCAGTAGCGGAACCGATGAAGCAGCGACAATTGAAAACTGCGTTGTGGCCGGGTATACGATCAAAGGCCAGCAGCACGTAGGCGGGCTTATCGGATGGGGCTTCTACGGAGCCACCATCAAGAACTGCGCGGCTGTGAACGACATCGAGTGCACCGCTGGCAGTGAATATTGCGGCGCGGGCGGCATCCTTGGCGGATATGGCAGCAACAGCGCCGGACAGACGAGCATCACCAACTGCTACACTGGCGGGACGATCACAGTGAGCGGCGACAATGCCTCGAACGCCGTTGTGGGCGGCATTTGTGGAAAAAACGGAAATAATAGTGACCATGCCAAGGTGACAAACTGCTACACCTACGTTGACTTGAGCAAGTGCGCCAAGGCGAAGGTCTCCGTGATCAGCTCGAGTGAAAACTCGGACAACGCCAACAACTACTACCTGAACGACAGCGCGCGCATCCCCAACTGGGTGCACAAGCAGGGCGAGGGTAAGGCGTACGACGAGCTGAAGAGTGTCTTGAGCGGCGCTGGTTTCGATACAGCCACGAAGAGCTATGTGACCAAGGGCAAGAGAGCGGGCGAGGTAGAGAAGAGCGTCGACGGCTATACGCCGATGGAGAAGCAAACCACGACCGCGAGCTTCCCGTTCCCGGAGGTGCCGATTAACGGCGAGTACGTCCACTACGGCGATTGGCCGGCGAAGAACACGGCGACATCGTCCAGCAGCTACCCGTGGACTGACGGACAGATTGGAGTGATTCTGGGATACTCCGAGGACAATACATTTGGCACCGATTCGGACGTGGTTGCGATGATGTTTAAAAACGACGGAACCAGTTCTGTACGCGGAACGACAACAGGGACCGAAATCGACAACTACATAGGATTGGTGATAGGAAATGGTCTTAATGGCTTGGATGCCAATCTCAGAAACCACCTGAGAGTGCTGTACTATGGTAGTTCGAACAAATACGAAATCAGCAGTGATGGCAAAACGCTAACAATCAAGGATAAATGTACAGCGATTTGTTCGTTCAGCTCTGATAACTTAGTTGAAGACTTCGCAAACGAAACGGCTTTTGGCAGTTATAACCTGTATGGCGCTACTACCACTATAAAGAATGATGGCGGCGAGCTTCTTGTCCTCGTTTACGACTCAGGTGTGGACGCAAATACACTAAACATTTCCATGGACAACATTATTGGCTGGGTCAAGGTCAGCGAACTAAACGCACAGAAAAATGGCACCGGCGCCGCCGGTTCGCCCGGCGCGTGGGAGGGGCCGTCGTTTGAGGCGGCGGCCCTGCCTCCCGCCGACCCGTTCCCCCTGAAGTTGAAGAGGGACAAAGCGGGGGAGTAAGGGGAGGCGTGACGGCCTCATCCGGCCCCCTTCGGGGGCCACCTTCCCCACAAGTGGGGCCTCATCCGACCCCCTTCGGGGGCCACCTTCCCCACAAGTGGGGCCTCATCCGACCCCCTTCGGGGGCCACCTTCCCCACAAGTGGGGCCTCATCCGGCCCCCTTTGGGGGCCACCTTCCCCACAAGTGGGGAAGGCATCAGAGGTTGCGGGAAAAAGCCTTCCCCGCAGGGCGGGGAAGGTGTCGCCGGAGGCGACGGATGAGGTGGGAAACCTTGGCGCTCGTTGGCCTCATCCGGCCCTTCGGGCCACTTTCCCCACAAGTGGGGCCTCATCCGGCCCTTCGGGCCACCTTCCCCACAAGTGGGGAAGGCATTAGAGGTTCGGTAAACCTATTTAAAATTTTTATTCAAGGAGGCGGTGGGTGTGAAGCGCGTCACTGAAAAACTGAAGAGCCGGGCGGGCGCGTCGCTCCTGTTCGCCATTTTGGTGTTTTTACTCTGCGTCCTGGCGGGGACTGCGGCCCTCACCGCCGCAGCCGCCAACTCCGGGCGCTACACCCACTTAGAGGCCGAGCAGCAGGCGTATCTGGCCGTCAGCTCGGCGGCGAAGCTGTTCAGGGATGAGTTTGTGAACAGCAAATATACTGCAACGGCGGAAACTGTGAAGGAGAACATCCTTTCGACAGGCGCAGAGATTAGCACTAAGAATGAAGTCAAAAATGGAGCAATAGAGCAGGCTGATTCGGCGAAATCCGTGGATTCGACGATCCCAAAGAAATTTGATGCCTATCTTAAATCGGCTGTAGAAGCAAAAGAATTTTCAAGTTCGGTGACTACCGCGCCGGCTGATTTTACGGTTACATTTGATAAAATTAACGTGAAGGTGACGTGCGTGGCGTCGGGGTATAATTTGACGTTCACGTTCACGCTGGGCAACAGCTACAAGACTGAGCTGACGCTGGTGGGAACGGCGAACAGCTCCGCGCCGGATATTAAGACGGAAGAAGACACGGCGACGAACACAACCACCACCACAACGACAAAAACAGTGACAGTTACGTGGCAGGAAGAAAACGCCATCATCAGTCAGGGGAGGAATTGATCATGAAAAAAAGCGTGTCAAGGCTCCTCTCCCGCGCCGGGGAGTCCTTCTCCGAGGTGCTTGTGGCGATCCTCATTGTCGCTATGGCCGCGCTTCTGATGGCGTCCATGGTCTCCGCCTCCGGCAGCATCGACCGGGCGGCGCGGATGGAGGACGCGGATTTCTACAAAGCCATCAGCAACGTGGAAGAGGGGACGGCCACCACTTCCTCCGGCACTGTCACCATAGATGACGGAGCGGGGTCGGAAACGGTTGACGTTAACGTCTACTCCCAGGACGGGCTGACCGCCTATGAGGTGACGCCATGAGAAAGCTGAGATCGAAAAAGGGCTTCACCCTCACGGAGACGCTGCTCTGCGTGGCGCTGCTGGCGATCCTGTCGGCGGCCGGGGCGGTGGCGTCCGGGGTGGTGATCAGCGTGAGAAACGGCATGATCGAGACGGCCGACGCTGAGGTCCTGGGGTCCGACGTGCTGACGACGATGGCCAACGAGGTGCGCTACGGGCGGAATTTTGTCGTTGACGCAACGGGGGCCGTTACCCAGATGGACAGCATGACCTTCGGACCCGGAGCGAAGTTCTCCGTGGACGTCAACGGAAAGCTCTACGTCGACAGCGAAGCGCTTCATTCCATGACTGAGCCGGAATTCCACAAGGTCCTATCCGATTCGGCGTACACCCACCTGAAGGTGGGCAAGTTCAAAATGGAACAAGACAGCAGCGGCAATATTGAAATTTCCGTGACTGTTGCAAACAGCGGCGGAAAAGAGCTGTGGAACGGAAGCGTGACCGTCAAGCCGCTGAACGGGATATAATCATATTTCAGCCACCCTCCCTGCGGGGAGGGTAAAGCTGTTTAAAGGGAAAGGCATACCATGGCAGAAAAAAACAAGCAGAAAATACTGATCGTAGACGACTCCGAGATGAACCGCTCCATTCTGGCGGATATGCTGGGGGAGGAGTATGACATTTTGGAGGCCGAGGACGGCGTCCAGGCGGTGAGCATCCTCAGTAAGCAATATTCCGAGCTGAGCCTTGTGCTGCTGGACATCGTCATGCCCCGGCTTGACGGCTTCGGGGTCCTCAGCGCCATGAACCAAAACGGCTGGATCGTGGACGTGCCGGTGATCATGGTCTCCGCCGAGTCCGGCTCCCGGCAGGTGGAACGGGCCTACGAGCTGGGCGTCACGGATTTCATCAACCGGCCCTTTGACGCGCTGGTGGTCCGGCGGCGCGTGGTGAACACCATCCTTTTGTACGCCAAGCAGAAGCGCCTTATCGGCATGGTGGAGGACCAAATCTACGAGACGGAGCAGAGAAGCTCCCTGATGATCGACATCCTCTCCCACATCGTGGAGTTCCGCAACGGCGAGAGCGGCCTGCACATCCTCCACGTGCGGACGCTGACGGCCATGCTTCTGGACCTCATCTGCGCCAGGACGGACCGATACAACCTGTCGCCGAGGGACATCTCCCTTATCTCCACCGCCTCCGCCCTCCACGACGTGGGGAAGATCGCCATTGACGGGGCCATCCTCAACAAGCCCGGCCGGCTGACCAGCGAGGAATTTTCCGTTATGAAGACCCACACTACGGTGGGCGCGGAGATGCTCCAGGCGGCTGTCCCCGGCTGGATAACGGACGAGGAATACGATGAGCTGATGAAGACCCACACCACCGCCGGGGCCGATATGCTGGCGAGCCTCCCTGTTCAGAACGGGGAGGACCTGGTCAAGGTAGCGTATGAGATCTGCCGCTGGCACCATGAGCGGTGGGACGGGCGCGGCTACCCCGACGGGCTGAAGGGCGACGACATCCCCATTTCCGCCCAGGTGGTGAGCCTGGCGGACGTGTACGACGCGCTGACAAGCCCCCGTGTCTATAAGCCGGCCATCCCCCACGAGGAGGCGCTGCAGATGATCCTGGACGGCCAATGCGGCCAGTTCAACCCCCTGCTGCTGGAGTGCCTCACCGAGAACGCCGAGAAGATCCGCACCGCGCTCACCGGGGACACCGCCGAGCAGATCCAGCAGCGGAACCTCCGCAGTATCTCCGAGGAGGCGCTGCGCGGCGAGGGCGGGGCGGTCTCCGAGCGGACGCTGAGACTGCTGGATTACGAGCGGATGAAGTACCGCTTCTTCGCCGCCATGAGCGAGGAAATCCAGTTCGAGTACACCGCGTCGCCCAGCATGGTGACGCTGTCGGCCTACGGCTCCCGGATGCTGGGGCTGGAGGAGATCTTCATGGACCCCCAGCACAACGAAAAGCTCCTGAGCATCGTGGGGCAGGGGGCGCTGGACGAGATCATCGCCAACCAACATCGGTCCACCCCGGACGAACCCGACTCCTCCATGGAGCTTATCGTCCATATCAACGGGGAGAATCGGTGGTTCCGCGTCATCACCCGCTCCGTCTGGACGAGCGATATGCCGCCGCGCTACGCGGGGCTTCTGGGCAAGGCCATCGACATCCACGAGGAGAAGATGCGCCTTTCCGAGCTTGAAAAGAAGGCGTCCCTGGACCCGCTGACGGGCCTGCTCAACCGCTCCAGCGCGCGGGAACAGATCGAGAACAGGCTCCTGGTCCACCCGAACGGGCATTTCGCCCTGGCGGAGATCGACATCGACAACTTCAAGCGCGTCAACGACGAGCGCGGGCATATCTTCGGCGACCGCGTTTTGCAGGAGCTGGCCGCCCGCATGAGACATTCGGTGCGAAGCTCGGACGTCTGCTGCCGCGCCGGCGGGGAGGAGTTCTTCCTGTTCCTGGAGTACAATACGGACATCGAGCGCACGGTGGAGCGTATCTTCAACAACCTGCGCTTTGAGCTTGAGGGCCGCCGCATCACCGTCTCCATGGGGGTGGCGCGGGGCGAGGCCTCAGGGCTTACCTACGAGGGGCTTTACCACGCCGCAGATCTGGCGCTCTACGAGGCGAAGGAGGCCGGGAAGGACCAGTTTCGCTTCTACGAAGAACCCGCCGGAGAGAAAGGAGAAAGCATATGACACTGCGCGAGTGCTACGCCGCCCTTGGCGGGGATTATGACGAGGTGATCTCACGCCTCAGAAGCGAGAGGCTCGTCCAGAAATTTGTGCTGAAGTTCCCGGAGGACGGGAGCTTCGACGCGCTCTGCGGCGCGATGGCCGCCCAAAACAGGGAGGAGGCGTTCCGCGCCGCCCACACCATCAAGGGTATGTGCCAGAACCTGAGCTTCACGAAGCTGGGGCAGTCCGCCCACGAGCTTACGGAGGCCCTGCGCAGCGGCTGGAGCGAGGCCGCCCCCGCGCTTTTTGAGACGGTGCGGGCGGATTATGAGGCCACGGTTGGCGCTGTGAGGGAGTTCGCATCCCAGCTTGACGTGTGACCGCTTGGCGCGAAGCGCCGGATAGAGAGGAACGATCCATGAAGAAAAAAGCTTCCTGGGAGAGAAGCACCGCAGCCACCATCGTGCTCATCGCCGCAATGGCGGTCCTCCTGGTGACCGCGTATGTACTGATCAGCACGAACATCAAAAGGCGCTCTCTGGGCCGGATGGAGGAGGGCGTCAACACCGTTATCACCGAGGTCCGCGCAAAGCTTGCGCGGGACAGCCGGATCCTGAACGCCACGGCGGACATCATCTCCTCCGCGGACAACTTCGACGAGGAAGAGACCCTGGAGACCATGAGGAGCGTGGGGCCGCTTTTGGAGACCATGCGCATCCGCCTCCTGCTGCCGGGGGATCGGATCCTCACCGCCGACGGCGGGATCACCGACGTCTCCAACAACGACGAGCTGAGCTTTGACGCGGAGGCCCCTTTGGGCGAGCACGTGTCCAACCGGGTGGACAGCGTCAACAACGGGATGCCCGTTCTGCGGCACTTTGTCCCCATCGTGCAGGACGGCGAGACAGCGGCGCTCCTTTACGGCGTGACGCTTTTAGAGGACCTGCCGGGGACCATCAACATCGACAACATCTACAACGCCTCCGCCAACGTCTACATGATCGACACCCGCAACGGGGATCTCCTTATGGACACGTGGCACGAGGAACTGGGGAACGTCCGGGACTACGACCAGGGCTGGCGCTCCAAGGGGAATCAGACCTGGGAGGAGTACATCGAGGACCTTTTGAACTCCGGCACGGGCTATGTGGTGTTCCGCACGGACAACACGGACGGGTGGGAGTATATGTACTACGCCCCGGCGGGGATCAACCAGTGGTCCATCGCCGTCTCCGTGCCGGAGCGGGAGGCGTTTGCCAGCGTCTACTCCGTGCGCAGTATCTGCATCCTGCTGGGCGTCATTTTGACCGTCGCCTTCGCGGCGTATTACGTGATGATCCGCCGTCAGGCACGGCGGAACACCGCCTACGCGGTGGAGAGGGCCGTGCTGGAGGAGAAGCTCCACAAGGCGGAGGCCGCCGAGCGGGCCAAGACCACGTTCCTCAGCAATATGTCCCACGACATCCGAACGCCCATGAACGCCATCATCGGCTTTACCACCCTGGCGGAGGCCAACATCGACAACCCCGACAGGGTCCAGGAGTACCTGCGGAAGATCATGTCCTCCTCCAACCACCTTTTGAGCCTCATCAACGACGTGCTGGATATGAGCCGCATCGAGTCCGGGAAGCTGAACATCGAGGAGAAGGAGTGCGCCATCTCCGACATCTTCCGGGATATGCGCAACATCATCCAGACCCAGATGCACGCAAAGCAGCTCAACTTCTTCATGGACACGGTGGACGTTATCGACGAGGAGATTTGGTGCGACAAGCTCCACGTCAATCAGGTGCTTCTGAATCTCCTGTCCAACGCCATCAAGTTCACCCCCGCGGGGGGTTCGGTGTCCCTGACCATCCGGCAGAAGCCCGGCGCGCCCAAGGGGTACGGCTCCTATGAGATCCGGGTGAAGGACACCGGCATCGGCATGAGCCGCGAGTTTGCCCAGCACATCTTCGAGCCTTTTGAGCGGGAGCGCAACTCCACCGTCTCCGGCATCCAGGGGACGGGCCTGGGCATGGCTATCACCAAGTCCATCGTGGACGCCATGGGCGGCACCATCCAGGTCATCAGCGAGCAGGGGAAGGGGACGGAATTTATCATCGATCTGGATTTCCGCCTCTGCTCCGGCTCCAAAAAGGTGGAATCCATCCGGGAGCTTTTGGGGCTGCGGGCGCTGGTGGTGGACGACAGCTTCTCCACCTGCGACTCCGTCACCAAGATGCTGACGCAGATCGGGATGCGCGCCGAGTGGACGCTTCACGGCAAGGAGGCCGTCCTCCGCGCCAGGCAGGCCGTGGAGATGGGGGACAGGTTCTACGCCTACATCATCGACTGGGCCTTGCCGGACCTCTCAGGGCTTGAGGTGGTGCGCCAGGTCCGCGCCCTGGCGGGGAGCGAGGTGCCCATTATCGTGGTCACCGCCTATGACCTGACGGCCATAGAGGACGAGGCCCGTAAGGCCGGCGTCACGGCCTTCTGCGCAAAGCCCATCTTCCTCTCCGAGCTGCGGGACACCCTCGCCGCCGCCATCGGGCGGGCAGACCTCGCCCCCGTTCGCTCCGGCGCGGACTGGAGGGCCGCCGGGGACAGGCAGGGGGCGCGGATCCTCTTAGTGGAGGACAACGAGCTGAACCGGGAGATCGCCCAGGAGCTTTTGACGGAGTCGGGCTTTGAGGTGGACACCGCCGGGGACGGCACCGAGGCCGTCAGCAAGGTGGAGACCTCCCAGCCGGGACAGTACGCCCTCATCCTCATGGACATCCAGATGCCCGTGATGAACGGCTACGAGGCCGCCAAGGCCATCCGGGGCCTTTCGGACCCGGCTGTGGCCAACATCCCCATCGTCGCCATGACGGCCAACGCCTTTGAGGAGGACAGGAGGGCCGCGTTGGAGGCGGGGATGAACGATCACGTCCCCAAGCCCATCAGCGTGGAGCGCCTTTTGAGCGTCATCAACGGGCTTCTCCGCAAATAATCGGAATAAAAAAGGCCGTTTTAGAGCATAAAACGGCCTTTTTTCCTGCTTTTCAGAACCTCACAGGGAGAGGTTAAAAACGGAAACAGGAAAAACGACGTCATTGTGCTGAAAAATAAAATATGGGGTTGACGTTCTTTGTGCAATATGGTATATTGTAGTCACAGCAAAGGAGGGGATTCCGATGTACAGGTTACACGGTTCCGCCAAAGCTGAGTTCAAGGCGGAATGACAAGCCAAACCCGAAGCGCGCCATCCCGGAGCACAGACCACAGCACCGTCAGCGGAGGTTCCCGCGTATGAAAGAAGCTGGGTAGGACTGAGCGAAAGAATGAAGGGCAGAGGGACAATGGAAGGAGCATTTCAAGCTTGACAACTGAACACGTGGCGTAGCCCCGCAATCGCGTTGGACGGTTGCGGGGCGATTGCTGTCTATGGGGGCGCAAAAGCGGCGAAAAATGCCGCGCCGTAAGGGCTTTCCTATTGACTGAAGCGTTGAAAATGCTATAATAAAATAAAAATAAGGCCCGCCTGACAGGGCAGGCTCCGCCCCCGGCGGGGAGGGAGCGCGGGCGGGGAGAGGGGCCTGCGGAGGCCGGGCGCGAGCGGCGGCCCGCGCTCTCTATGACGGAATCGACGAGCTGGGGAGATGAATTGGAATGGGACGCCCGGAGAAGAGGGAGAGACTTCTGGAGCACTCCCGTCGTGTCGGCGTGGCGGAGATGAGGGACGAGGAGATCTACGAGTCGCTCCTCACGTTCTGCGCGCCGTCCGTGGCGCAGAAGAGCCGCGACCTGGGCACCCGGCTCTGCGGGCATATGAACGGGTTTGAGCGGTTCACCGCCGTCTCCCTGAGCGAGTTGGAGCGCATCGCGGACGTAAGCCGGGAGACGGCGGAATTTCTCAGCGTCACGGCGCGGGTGTGCGCCCGCGCGGAGGAGGAGCGCGAGGCGTCGCGGTTCATCGACAGCCCCGCCGCGGCGGCGAAGTATATCGCGCCGAAGCTGCGGTTCCTTGACCGGGAGGCGGCGCTTCTGCTGTGCCTAACGGACGACCTGCGCTGCGAGCAGTGCCGCTTCGTGGGCGAGGGCGGCGCATTCTCCACGCAGGCGGGGACGTTTCCCATTGTGAGCGCGGCGTTCAACTCCGGCACCCATATCGTGATCCTGGCCCACAACCACGTCGTCGGCGGGCCGGAGCCGTCCGACGCAGACGTGATGGTGACCCAAAGTCTCCTGCACAGCCTGAAAAACGCCGGGATCACGCTCCTTGACCACATCGTCGTCTCCGGCGTAAGCTATGTCTCCATGGCCGCGCACGGGGATTTTCGCGGGGAGACGGAGCCGGAGCGGCAGATCTACTGCCCGTGCCGGGACACGGACGCAGAGGGGACGGAGGCTTGAGTATGGGCGACCACGACGGACACCGCAAAAGAATGAGACAGAAATTTAAATCCGGCAGGCTGACCGACCCCACGGACGCACAGCTTTTGGAGCTACTTCTTTTCAACGCCATCCCCCGGCGCGACGTGCGGCCCATGGCCGAGGAGCTGATCCGGGAGGCCGGGAGTCTGGGGGAGCTGCTGGCTATGCCGGAGGAGGACCTGATGAAGCTGCCCGGCGTGGGGGAGAGCACCGCTTTTCTCATCACCCTGGCCGGGGAGGCGTCAAGGCGGTGCGAGGAACAGCGGCGGCGCACGTGTATTCTCTCCTCCCCGGAGGAGGTGCGGCGCTTTATCTCCCCGCGCCTGAGATTTGTGAAGAGCGAGGTCATGTACGTCATCTGCCTCGACGAAAACTTCCGGCCCCTGAGCTGTGACATCGTGGGGTCCGATGAGCTTTTGATCCGGGCCGTGACGGGGAAGGCCGCCATGTGCGGCTCCACCGCCGTCATTCTGGCGGGCGGGAGTTTGTCGGAGTTTCCGTCTCTATCGGCGGGGAATCTGCGAAACGCCAGGCGCATCAGCGAATGCCTCTCCGAGCTGGGGATCGTCCTGGTGGACTTTATACGGATCCGGGACGAGATGTATTCCTCCGCGGCGGAGCTTGGGGCCTTGGACGACGCGGCGGCCATCCGCGCCCACTACCGCACGTTCCCCATCGGCCGCGCCCCGGAGCGCATCCGCTACAAGGTCTCCACGATCTACGACGAGGAATAGGAGAATAAGAAAGATGCCGCCGCCCGAAAGGGCGGCGCGTCCGTTTGTGTCACATGAACCCCCGGCATAGCCGGGGGTTCATGTGACACAAACGGTAAGGGCGGGTTCCAAACCCGCCCTTACTTCTTTGCATGGCTTAATCCGGCTGTCCAATGCCCATGATATACCGAATATCCTCCTCTGAAATTTCTGCAAAATAACAGTCGTAATAAAGAACATTGTTTTCATCAGAAAAATAAACCACAAAATCGCTGTCGGCAAGCTGAAACTCACCGTCGAAGTAAAACGTGATCCTGTCAACGATATTGTCATCATGCCACAATTCTACGCTGTTCAGGATTCGGTTGATTCTGTCCGCCTGTTCCGCGGTGAGTTGGGCACGGTATCGAACGGGTTTTAACCTGTTTACATATGGCGCTTCATCTATCGGCGCAGCATAAAAGGAAACGGACCCCGCCTGATTTGATCCATAGGACTCTCCTTCAGCCTGGTCCGCCGGACGCGCGATCAGGCTCCCGCCCCGGATATCCCACTCGATGGTATCATAGGCGTTGAAGATCCGCTCGCCCTCCGAGCCGGCGTCGGCACCCAGCCAATTGAGCTTCGAGTTCATGGGCAGCCAGCACCGAAGCTCGCTGCCGTCCCCGGCGAAGTACAGGGTCACGCTCTCGCCGGATTCCGCCTCGGGGCCGCTCATGCCGGCGGGGAGCCAGTAGACGTATCCCACGCCATTTTCATAGACGACGTTCTGATCAAAGGCGTCGTAGGGCGGCACGCCAAAGACGTCCTCCCGAAGGTCGATACGGACGCAGGGCACACCTTCGGAGAAGCCGGGGAAGAAGCCGTCGCGGATTTGGCCGTCAGACAGCGTGACGGTCCCGTTCCACCACGCGGGGTACAGGAGGGCGGCGTTCAGCGCCGCACTCTCATAGACCGAAAGCTCGGACGTTTGGGTAGGCTCGCCGGTGAGATTTTCTGCGGCGACCGCCTCGTCGTACCATTCGGTGAGCCGGTCCCAGCCGAAGAGGCCGGACCCGTGATAAAGCTCCTCATAATCCACGATCCACGCCGCGAAGCTCCCTTGGGCGGTGGTCACACCGGCCCAGCCCACGTCGTTCATGGCAATGCGGAAATCGGGTGTCTCCAGAATCACGCACCAGCCGGGGTCCTCGCCCTCATAGGGGGCCAGATCGTCCGCCCAGCGCAGGGAGCGGAGAATGTCAAGATACTCCACCCCGTGGCAGGACCCGGCGGCGCTGGCAGCGGGCCACACCGCGCCTCTCTCGATCCGGGTGATGGTCATATCGTCAAGCTCTGCGTCCGCGAAAAGGCGTCTCAGCGTCACATCGCTCTCGATCACCGGCTCTGTGCCGGGGGTGACGCGGAAGGAGGAGGCCATCTGGCGCAGCTCCTCCAGGTGGCCGGAGCCGGTGACGCAGATCTCCCAATGACCGCCCTCCCCCTCCGGGCAGTCGATGTAACGCTCCTCCCGGGGCGTTCCGTCCTCGTCCGTATAGGAGACGGTGAGGGAATCCGCATCGCCTGTGCTGCCGTCCTGGGAGGACATGAAGCCGAACCGCTCCGCGGCGGTGGCGTATCTGTCCCGGTAGACGGTGAGGGACGAGCCGTCCGGCGCTGAGAAGGCGTAGTAAAGGGACCCGTCCCCGGAGGTGACCGTGGCCTCAAAGGGGAGCGCCGGGTCGCCGCCCAGGAGCTTCGGGGCCTCCATGGTCCAGCCGTCGCCTGTGTAGAAATAGTGGTTGGGGTCGCTTGGAGCGGCGGGGGGAATGGGCGCAGGGTCCGTCTCCCCGCCGGTGGACTCAATATCCGGGAGCGTGGGCGTCCCGGTCCCCTCAGAGGGGGTCCCGGCGGGGGAGGGGCCGATATTTTGCTGGACGGCGGGTTCCTCGCTGACAGCGCCTGCGAAGGTACAGCCCACGGCGATCCCGGCGATGAAGGCCACGGCCAGCAGGACGGCCACGGTGGCGCGGGGACTGCGGGCTATCAGCTCCACCCGCTGGCGCAGGGCCTTCTTCCCGCCGGACATGGCGGTGGCGGCGCACAGGGGAGAGACGGAGTGGGGGGCGTGTACCGAGAGGCGGATGAGCGTCTGGCCGTAAAGCTCCCGCTCCCCGTCCCCCAGCCGCCGGAGAGCGCCGGCGTCGGCAAAAAGCTCGCTGTCCTGCCGGGAGGCGGAGGCGGCCAGCCACACCAAGGGGTTGAACCAGTGGACCGTCAGCGCGGCACAGCGAAGGAGCGTCCACAGCCCGTCCAGATGCCGCCGGTGGCTCAGCTCGTGGGCCAGCACGTGGCGGAGCTTCAGCTCGTCCTCCGCCGCCTCGGCGTTGACGTAGACCGCGTTCAGGAAGAGGCAGGAGGAAGAAAGCCCCTCCACCTCGTAGACCCTGACGGGGCAGTCCGCGTCCAGCCGCCTGCGGCGGCGGTGAAGGTTGACATAAAACGTGATGTTGGTCAGGACAAACAGGGTCAGCACCGCCACGCAGCCTGTGACCCAGACGGTCTGGGCCGCCCGTCGCACGGTGAGGGTCCTGTTCATGCGGGTGTATTCGCTCAGGGTGACGTTCTCGGCGATGGTGACGCGCTGCCTGTCGCCGGAGGCCGTGCCGCCGGTCTTGCCGGGGACGGTTTCCGGCTGAGCCGGAGCGGCGGGGGAGGGCGCGTCCCCCCGCAGGGTGCCGGTGAGGCGTCCGTCAGGGGAGAGGGTCAGGGACTCCACGTTCTCAAGGGCGCTGAGTTCCCGGACAAGCCCGGCCCCGGAGGCCGCGGACTCCACGCTCACGGGGCTTTGCCAGAAGCTTCCGGGGACCAGCAGGCGCACCAGCACCAACGCCCACAGGGCATACCGAAGGCCGGGGCGCAGCTTCCGCCCGAAGAGCGCCCGGATGGCAAGGACCGCCAAAATCAGCACGCTGGAGGATAAGATCCAGATGAGCACATCCATCACTTTTTCCTCCCTTCCTTGAGGACGCGGTAGAGGTCGTCGATCTCCTCGTCCGTGAGGTCGCAGTCCCGCGCCATGGTGCTGACCAGCAGACCCAGACCGCCCGTTCGGATCCTGGCCAGCGTGTTCCTCGCCTCCTGACGCACCGCGTCGTCCCGCGAGATCAGGGGGTAAAACTTTTTTGCCCGCCCGGAGTCGTCCACCCGGACGGCCCCCTTGTCCGCAAGGCGGCCCAGCATGATGTTCACCGTGGCCTTCGTCCAGGCCGTGTCGTCCCGCAGGGCGTTCACCATTGTGCCGATGGTCAGGGGGCTTTCATCCCACAGAAGGTTCATGAGCTTCCATTCTCCGTCGGAAAGGGACAGTTTTTCCATTTCAGGCTCCTCCTGTCAGTATAGATAACAGCTGTTATCTATACTATAGCAGGGAGGATAACAAATGTCAACCACTTTTTCAAAAAATTTTGGAAGGAAGTTTTCCGTCACCCGTTGCGAAAACGAAAGCGCCGTGGTAAAATGAGGTCTATCCACACGGTTTTGGAGGTTTTGGAATGAACATTACAAAAGACATAAAGTACGTCGGCGTCAACGACCACAAGGTGGACCTCTTTGAGGGGCAGTACGTGGTCCCCAACGGCATGGCCTACAACTCCTACGTCATTCTGGACGAGAAGGTCGCGGTCATGGACACGGTGGATCGGAACTTCACCCACGAGTGGCTTGACAACCTCAGCGAGGCCCTTGGCGGGCGGAAGCCCGACTACCTGGTGGTGCAACACATGGAGCCGGACCACTCGGCCAATATCATGAGCTTTGTGAAAGCCTACCCGGAGGCGGTGGTCGTCTCCTCCCAGAAGGCGTTTACGATGATGAAGAACTTCTTCGGCACGGATTTCGCCGACAGGCGGATCGTGGTGGGGGAGGGGGACACCCTGACGCTGGGCCGCCACACCCTCACCTTCGTCACCGCGCCCATGGTCCACTGGCCGGAGGTCATCGTGACCTACGATAGCACCGACAAGGTCCTCTTCTCCGCCGACGGCTTTGGCAAATTCGGCGCGCTGGACGTGGAGGAGGACTGGGCCTGCGAGGCGCGGCGGTACTACATCGGCATCGTGGGCAAGTACGGCGCGCAGGTGCAGGTGCTTTTGAAGAAGGCGGCGGGCCTGGATATTCAGATCATCTGCCCCCTCCACGGGCCGGTGCTCACGGAGAACCTGGGCTACTACCTGAACCTTTACAACATTTGGTCCAGCTACGCGGTGGAGAGCGAGGGCGTGGTCATCGCCTACACCTCCGTCTATGGCCACACGAAGAAGGCCGTGGAGCTGCTGGCGGAGAAGCTGACGGCCCGCGGCTGCCCCAAGGTGGTGGTCACCGACCTTGCCCGGTGCGATATGGCCGAGGCGGTGGAGGACGCCTTCCGCTATGGAAAGTTAGTGCTGGCCACCACCACCTACAACGCGGAGATCTTCCCCTTCATGCGGGAGTTCATCGATCACCTCACCGAGCGGGGCTACAAGAACCGCACCGTGGGCCTCATTGAAAACGGCTCCTGGGCGCCCCAGGCGGCCAAGGTGATGAAGTCCATGATGGAGGGCTGCAAGAACATCACCTGGACGGACGCCACGGTGCATATCCTGTCCGCCCTGAGCGACGAGAGCAAGGCACAGCTGGACGCCCTGGCGGAGGAGCTTACCCGCGACTACGTGGCCCGCAACGGCGAGACCGCCAACAAGAGCGATATGTCCGCCCTCTTCAAGATCGGCTACGGCCTCTACGTGGTCACCTCCAACGACGGCAAGCGGGACAACGGCCTCATCGTCAACACGGTCGCCCAGGTCACCAGCTCCCCCAACCGCATTGCCGTCTGCATCAACAAGGACAACTACTCCCACCACATCATCAAGCAGACCGGGAAGATGAACGTCAACTGCCTCAGCACCGACGCGCCCTTCTCCGTCTTCGAGTGCTTCGGCTTCAGAAGCGGCCGGAACATGGACAAGTTCCAGGGGAGTGAGGTGCTTCGCAGCGACAACGGCCTTGTGTTCCTGCCCCAGTACATCAACTCCTTCATGTCCCTGAAGGTGGAGCAGTACCTGGACATGGACACCCACGGTATGTTCATCTGCACCGTCACCGAGGCGCGGGTCATGAGCGACCGGGAGACCATGACCTACAACTACTACCAGCAGAACGTCAAACCCAAGCCCAAGACCGAGGGCAAGAAGGGCTGGGTCTGCAAGGTCTGCGGCTACGTCTACGAGGGGGACGAGCTGCCTGAGGACTTTGTCTGCCCCCTGTGCAAGCACGGCGCGGCGGACTTTGAGCCTATACAGTGAGACGATTTGATCGGAAAGGAGAACAAAGCGCATGAAATACGTCTGCGATGTCTGCGGCTGGGAGTACGACGAGGCTGTTGGCGATCCCGACAACGGTATCGCCCCCGGCACCAAGTTCGAGGACCTGCCCGACGATTTTGTCTGCCCCGTGTGCGGCGTGGGCAAGGACAGCTTTTCCAAGGAGTAAAAGGAAAAAAGAGCGCCTTGCGGCGCTCTTTTTTGCTGTTGAAGGGGTCTTACTCAGTCAAATAACGGCGTGGACAGATACCGATCGCCGGTGTCGGGGAGGAGGACGACGATGGTTTTGCCCTCGTTCTCCAGGCGCTGAGCCACCTGGACGGCGGCCCACAGGGCCGCGCCGGAGGAGATGCCCACCAGCACGCCCTCACGGCGTCCGATGAGCTTCCCGGCGGCAAAGGCCGCCTCGTTCTCCACGGGGATCACCTCGTCGTAGATTCCGGTGTTCAGCACGTCGGGCACGAAGCCCGCGCCGATGCCCTGGATCTTGTGGGGGCCTGAGACGCCCTTGGAGAGGACGGGGGAGCTGGCAGGCTCCACGGCCACCACCTTGACGGAGGGCTTTTTCGACTTCAGGAACTCGCCCACGCCGGTGACGGTGCCACCCGTGCCCACGCCGGCCACGAACACGTCCACCTGGCCGTCCGTGTCCTCCCAGATCTCCGGGCCGGTGGTCTCACGGTGGGCCTTGGGGTTCGCGGGATTCACAAACTGGCCGGGGATGAAGGCGTTGGGGGTCTCCTTTGCCAGCTCCTCCGCACGGGCGATAGCGCCGGGCATCCCCTTGGCGCCCTCGGTGAGGACCAGCTCCGCCCCGTACGCCTTCATGATCTGGCGGCGCTCCACGGACATGGTCTCCGGCATGACGATGATGATGCGGTAGCCCTTGGCGGCAGCCACGGACGCAAGGCCGATGCCGGTGTTCCCGGAGGTGGGTTCGATGATGACGGACCCCGGCTTCAGCGCCCCGGACGCCTCGGCGTCCTCGATCATTGCCAGGGCGATGCGGTCCTTGACGGAACCGGCGGGATTGAAATACTCAAGCTTGCCCAGGAGCCGCGCCTTCAGGCCGTACTCCTTCTCGATATGTGTCAGCTCCAGCAGGGGCGTATGCCCCACCAGCTCAGATGCGCTTTGATAGACCTTCATAATAGAAACCTCCTTACGATTTCAAGCCTCTCATACCGCCGCGAAGCCTTTTTCAAGGTCTGCGATGATGTCGTCAATGTGCTCCGTGCCGATACTGAGGCGCACGGTGCCGGGGGTGATGCCCTGGCTGGCAAGCTCTTCGGGACTCAGCTGGCTGTGGGTGGTGGAGGCCGGGTGGATGACCAGGCTCTTCACGTCCGCCACGTTCGCCAGCAGAGAGAAGATCTCCAGGCTGTCGATGAATCGGAAGGCCGCGTCCTTGCCGCCCTTTATCTCAAAGGTGAAGATGGACCCGCCGCCGTTGGGGAAGTACTTCTCGTAGAGCGCGTGCTGGGGGTGGTCCGGCAGGCTGGGGTGGTTGACTTTCGCGACCTTGGGGTGATGGGCCAGGTACTCCACCACCTTCTTCGTGTTCTCGGCGTGGCGCTCTAAACGCAGGGACAGCGTCTCGATGCCCTGCAAAAGCAGGAAGGCGTTGAAGGGCGAGATGGCCGCGCCGGTGTCCCGGAGAAGGATGGCGCGAATGTACGTCACGAAGGCCGCCGGTCCCACCGCGTCCACAAAGCTGATGCCGTGGTAGCTGGGATTCGGCTCCGCGATGGGGGCGTATTTGCCGCTTGCCTTCCAGTCGAACTTGCCACTGTCCACGATGACGCCGCCCAGGGTGGTGCCGTGACCGCCCAGGAACTTGGTGGCGGAGTGGACCACGATGTCCGCGCCGTGCTCGATGGGCCGGATGAGGTAGGGCGTGCCGAAGGTGTTGTCGATCACCAGGGGGATGCCGTGGGCGTGGGCGATGGCGCTTAATGCGTCGATGTCGGGGATGTCGGAGTTGGGGTTGCCCAGCGTCTCGATGAAGATGGCCTTGGTGTTGGGCCGGATGGCCGCCGTGACCTCATTCAAATCGTGGATGTCCACGAAGGTGGTCTCCACCCCGTAGAGGGGCAGGGTGTGGGCCAGCAGGTTGTAGCTGCCGCCGTATATGGTCTTCTGGGCCACGATGTGGTCGCCCTTCTGGGTAAGAGCCTCGATGGCGTAGGTGATGGCCGCCGCGCCGGAGGCCACGGCCAGAGCCGCTACGCCCCCCTCAAGGGCCGCCACGCGCTTTTCCAGCACGTCCTGGGTGGAGTTGGTGAGCCGCCCGTAGATGTTGCCGGGGTCGGCGAGGCCGAAGCGGTCCGCCGCGTGCTGGCAGTTGTGGAACACATAGCTGGTGGTCTGATAGATGGGCACCGCCCTGGAATCGGTGGCGGGGTCGGCCTGCTCCTGCCCCACGTGGAGCTGGAGGGTCTCAAAATGATATGCGGACATTTTATCAATTTCCTTTCAATTTTAGAATAATGGGGGTCAAAACGCATAAGCCCCGCACATTCGGCCGAAACGGAAATTGTGCCGCACGAGTATCTCGAAGCGGTTTTTCATGATCTACCCTTCCTCTTAATTTATTAAATCGGCGCTTCAATGAAGCCCGGTTCAAAAAATGAAAGGACGTCTTGCCGGGGCAAAACGCCGGGCGATCCCGCCCGGCATCCTGGGACGCCGGGGAAATTGTTTGCATTATAACACCGCCGTTCCCGCTTTTCAATAGGGCAAAATGAAAAAGTTAAAAATTTTTCGCCGAGGGGTTTTGTGCAAAATTAAGGAATTTTCCCCTTGCATTTTCCCGCCCGGTAAGATAGAATTGACATAATACGAGTAACTGCGAAGGTGGACAAGTTTTATGCTGGACTGGCTGACCGGGACAGAGCTCGGGAAGATGACGGCGACGTTTCTCATCTCCATGCTGCCCGTGGTGGAGCTGCGGGGCGGGATCCCCTACGCCATGGCGCTGGGGCTTCACTACCCCACGGCGCTGATGTGCGCGCTGCTTGGCAACTTCCTGCCTGTTCCCTTTATCATACTCTATATCAAGCGCGTATTCGCGTGGCTCCGGCGGCGCAGCAGCCGCTTTGACGGCGTGATCTCTTCCCTTGAGAAGAAGGCGCACCTCAAGGGGCGCATCGTCACGAAATACAGCTTCCTCGGCCTTGTGCTGCTGGTGGGGATCCCCCTGCCGGGGACGGGCGCGTGGACAGGGGCGCTGGTGGCGGCGATCCTGGATATGCGTGTGCGGCGGGCCGTACCGGCCATCCTGCTGGGGCTGCTGGCGGCGGCGGCGCTCACCACTGCGGCGGCGTACGGCGTCATCCGCCTCCTTTGAAAAAATCCGCCCCGTCCGGGAATTTACCCATTGACTACGGGGCGGGGATGTGCTATAATTCTCCCGTTGCCCCGCCCGGACGCTGGATTAGCTCAGCCGGTAGAGCGCCTGATTCGTAATCATGAGGTCGCGAGTTCGAATCTCGCATCCAGCTCCAAAAGAAAACGCACCAGTCCGCGGACTGGTGCGTTTTCTTTTGGAGCTACTATTAAAATTCGAGGGGGACCCTGACGGTCCCCCTCGAGCACCCCTCCCTCCGACAGATTTCAGCCTGCCGTTGACCCACTTCTGGCACCAACGGGATTTCGGAGCGGAAAGGATAGGATAGCACAAAGCCGTGGGATTTTGCGTCCCACGGCCTTTTTTAGTTATGGCTGTGTAGTTTTTACTCATACATTCGCTCCTATCAACTTTCCCATCGTTGCTGCGGCTTCTTCCTGCATTTTTGTTGTGACGTGGGTGTAAGTTCGGAGGGTGAAGCCGGCGTCGTAGTGGCCGAGGATGGAGGAGACCGTTTTCACGTCCACGCCGTTTTGCAGCGCCAAGGTGGCGAAGGTGTGGCGGAGGTCGTGCAGACGGATGTGTGGGAGCCCGGCGGATTTGAGGATTTTGTTGTGGATGGCTGTGACGGAATCAGGGTAGTACATGCCGAGCGTTACCGGGGAGGGGAACATGATCTCGATTTCCGGGTGCTTTTCATGTTCCGCTTTGAGGACGTCTATCGTTTCCTGGGACAGTGAGATTCTGCGGATGGAGGTTTCAGTTTTTGGACGTGTGACCTTCACCCCTCCGCCTTTGACCCTGACGGCCTGTTTGCAGACGTTCAGGGCAATTGACGTTTCATCGAGGTCGCTCCACAGAAGGGCGACAAGTTCACCTTTTCGGAGACCGATGGTCAATTCGAGGAAGAACATCGCCAGCACGCCCCGCCGGTCCGCCTCTTTGAGGTAGGCGCTGATGTCTTCGGGGTGGAGGATGTGCATTTCCTTCTTTTCCAGCTTCGGCACGATGCAGTCCTCTGTGGGGTTTCGCAGAATGAGCCTCTCTTTTACTGCCCGCCCAAGGCAGTTGTGCAGCATCATATGGAGGCCGCGGACGTAGCTTGCGCTCATACTGGTGTCCCCGTCTGCCTTTTTCCTGATGCGCCCCTTTGCCTTGACGTCGTTGTACATCTTCTGTATGTCTCTGCCAGTCAATTTGGTGAGCTTGATACCGCCAATACGGGGCACCACATGGTGCTCGATGTAGTCCTCGTAGAACCTCTGTGTACTCTCTCTGACGTGCGGCTTGGAGTAGGTTTCGTACCAGGTCTTAACCCAAGCTCCCACCGTGTATTCCTCCGCTCGTTCAACGTCTACCTCCGCGCACTCCCCAATGGCTCGCTTCAGCTTCTCCTTAACCTCCGCTTGGGTCCTGCCGAGCACGTTCTTCCGAATCGCTTTCCCGTTCTCGTCGTGGCCTGCGATATACCTTCCTTCCCATCGACCGTCTGGCCTTTTTCGTATATTACCCTCGCCGTTGGCTCTCCGTTTTGCCATGCTACGTATCTCCTTTCCGCCCTTCGGCAAACACACAACATACCAGCTTTCTCGCCAAATAGCCAGGGGAAAATTGTGTACAAACGGATAACTTTTCACTCTCAGTGGGTGCGGGCTTCTGCCCGGAAAAGCATTTGCCGGACGCCGGGCTTGCCCGGTGTACAGACAAATGCGATGCTTGCCTCTCCCAAGCGGGAGAGTTTGTTTTTGACTTTTTCTTGACTTTTTTGCGGTATGTTTTTAACATGATAGTCATGATAGCGAGGTGACGGCATGGCGTACAAGATTTTGATTGCCGATGACGAGGAGATGCTGGTGGAGATCGTTGCGGAGCATTTAAAGCGGGAGGGGTACATCCCGATGACGGCGGGGAACGCGGAGAAGGCCCTGGAGCTTCTATCGAAGGGACCGGATATGATCCTCCTGGACATCAATATGCCGGGAATGGACGGGCTGGAGCTGTGCAGGGCCATCCGGGACGCGGTGAGCTGCCCTATCCTTTTCCTCACGGCGCGGATCACGGAACAGGACAAGGTCCGGGGGTTTCAGGCCGGGGGCGACGACTACATCACCAAGCCCTTCAGCCTCGCGGAGCTGTCGGCGCGGATCGAGGCGCATCTGCGGCGGGACCGGCGGCAGAGGAGAAGCGCAAGCCTCATCTCCTCCCATGGGCTGATCGTGGACCTCACAGGCAGGAGAGTGTTGTGGCAGGGCGAGGAGATTCGATTCTCCAGGCGGGAATACGAGATCATCGAGTTTCTCGCCATGAACCAAAACCAGGTCTTTGACCGTGAGCGGATGTACGAGCTTATCTGGGGCCTGGACGCCGAGGGAGACAGCCGGGTCATCAAGGAGCATATCCGCAAAATACGAAATAAGCTCTTGGAGGTCACGGGGCGGGAGTTCATCGAGACGGTATGGGGGATGGGGTACAGATGGAAAAAGTGAAGGGAAGATCTCTGAGGGGCGAATTTTCCGCCGCTGTGGCGGTCACAATGCTCGCCGTCGTCCTCGCCTCCGCCCTCACCGCGTGGGAGTGCTGGGCGGTACGGCACACTATCCTCCCGGAGCCAAACAAGGTGGCGCTTATTATCGAGGAGACCTCGGCGGACGGGAAAGAGTATCAGAGAAACCGCGTCGAGCTTACGCTGGACGAAAAGGCGGAGCCGGTCATATGGATGTCCAAGGAGATGACAAAGCCTGATTTCATAGACGATCCGAGCATTTTGGTGGGAGAAGCCGATTTCTCCGTGGAGCGCATCGAGGCCAGCGTCTCGCAGCTCGATCTCGGCGAGCGCGCCGTCTACACGGCGGCTGGCGTCCTGGCGGTGGCCCTCCCTGTGACCTACGCGATGGCGGGGGTCCTTTTTTGCGCGCTGTGGTTCTACCGAAAAAGGGTGGCTCCGGCCATCACCGCTCTGGATGACGCCGCCCGCCACATAAGCGGGCAGGATCTGGACTTCACCGTGGAGTGTCCGCTTCGTAACGAGCTTGGCCGGCTTTGCGGGTCCTTTGAGAAGATGCGCCGCGCCCTCTATGAGAACAATCTGAAGCTATGGCGCTCCATGGAGGAGCGGCGGACCATGCAGCAGTGTGTGGCTCACGACCTCCGCAATCCCCTGACCATCATGGAGGGGAGTGTGGAACATATGCGCAAGCTGGCGGCCGCCGGGGAGCTGACGGGCGAGAGGCTGGACGCCGCCCTCGACGGTCTCGCGGTGACCGCGAAACGGATGGAACGCTACACGGACCATATCCGCGACCTTGACGCGCTGGAAGATACCGAGGTGCGCCTGACCGAGGTGTCCGTCCCGGACTTTCTATACCGGGCGGCGGAGACGGTGAAGGTGCTGACGGAGGGGAGGGCGCTTGAGGTCGCGGCGTCCTTCGACGCGCCTGACGCGAAGATCGGGCTGGACGTGGAGATATTTTACCGGGTGCTGGAGAATGTGTTCTCCAACGCGGCGCGGTACGCCCAAAGCCGCATCGAGCTTGCGTTTGAGCTTCGCGGGGAGACGCTTTGCGTGCGGGTGACCGACGACGGGCCGGGCTTTTCCCGACGGATGCTGATGAAGAAAAACAGCCTATACTATTCCGAGGACGCCTCCGGCCAACACATGGGGCTGGGCCTCGCCGTCGGGAAGATCCTCTGCGAAAGGCACGGCGGCGCGCTCAGGCTCGGTAATTGTCCATCCGGCGGGGCGGCGGTGGAGGTCGCGGTGACTGTCAAAAGAATAGAAGACTAATATTCAATTTGTATAAAAAGGCCGCTCACAAAAAAGTGGGCGGCTTTTTTCGCGGCCTTGTCCAAAAGTTGACCTTTCGACTGTATACTCAGGCCATCGTTTGGAAAGGAGCGATTTTCATGAAAACCAGGACGGCGTTATTTCTGACGGTCTGCCTGCTGCTTTCCCTTCTGTCCGGCTGCGGGACAAACGGGGATCCCGAAGAGAGCAGCGGGGACGCGGGGATGGAGGCGGAGAGCAACCCCTTCGACTACGAAGGGCCGCCGGAGATCCTCGGCTATGTTTCACACAGCGGAAATTGGTCGGGGCGCGAAGAAGACGTGCCGCTGGAGTATACCGGCGGCGAGCTTGAGGTCCCCTACCGCGCCGAGGGCGATGGGACGGGAAGAAACGTGGGGTTCCTGCTGTTCCTTAACGGCATACCCCAGCCCTACAGGTTGAACGGCCAGGGCGAGTACGGCTATATGCACCCGTTCACCCTCCGCGAGGATAACGTGGAGGAGCAGTTCACCTTCAACTTTGTCCCTGTTACGGGGGCGGCCGGGGAGACGCTGACGTTTACCGTGGCCAATATTTTCAACGCCGATTTTGAGCCGGATATGGTGAACTCGTCTAACTTCGGCCTCTACGGAGACGCGCTCAGCACCATAAACTTCATCCATTTCTCCGCCGGCCCCGAAACCGGGGCCCCCGGCGCGGAACCCTTAAAGGCGCTAACCAGCGTTACGGTCACAAATGAGCTGATGACCGCGGAATTTGTGGAAAAAAACCTCGGCGCGCAGACCGGCATGACCGCCTTGGACGGCGAGACGCGCCAGGACAGACTCGACAAGACCGTCTACGTTTTCGACACCTATGACGGAAAGCAGGAACTCAACGACCTTGAAGTCACGGGAAGAGATTCTCTCCACGTGGCGCTGGACATCTGCGGAATACCGGGGATCACCTACGAGGTCTCCTTTTTCGCGGACCACGTGCCCCTGGCGGACGGGGCCGATGCGGTTTGGGAGGTGACCTTGGAAAAAGGGAAGGTCGCGAGAGTGGAAGGCGACCTCAGCCTGGACGGTCTGGAGGGGGTGACCACCTTCTATGCCGTCGCCTGCATCAGGGACGGCGAGGACGGCAACGCCCGAAGCTGGGGGCTGATCAAAACAGACTCCCTGCCCATATGGTCTCAGGACAAGCTTGACGCGGGCGGGCCTCAAGACAGCGGGAATCAGACCGAAAGCGGCACACCCGCCTGCAGCGTGGCGGAAATCCCTGAGGCGATGGACGAAAACGTCCGTTCCCTGTGGTACGGCACAGGGGACACTGTGCTTGTCCGAAAGGCGGACACAGTATGCCTTGTAGACATGAGATCCGGCGAGGTCCTGGCCGAGGGGCCGGTTCCTGCTCTCAAGAACGCCGCATACCATCCAATCAACGGAGGCTTCTGCGCCGTGGGCGAGGCGGAGGGAGGCGGCGGGGCCGCCGCGTTGACCGAGGCCGCTTCCGAAGGGAGCGACACGGTGTGCGTTTTCCTCGACAGCACGCTATCGGAAACAGACAGGGTTTCCCTCTCCGCTCTCGCCGGAGGGGATAAGAACATCATGTGTGCCGCCGTCTCCCCGGACGGGCGTTATGCGGCTTTCTCCGTTATGAATGACGGGATCTACCTCTATGACCGCGGCAACGATAAGGTCACGCTCCTGCGCGATCTGGCCCGCGACCGCCGGGAGGAGAACAGCGGCATCACCATGGCCACGGGCCTGTGGTTCAGCGGGGACTCCTCGAAGCTCGTTTTTTCCGACAACGCCCATTTCGGCAGCGTGGGGCTTGACGGCGAGGGCTTTGTCTGCGCCGGGTTTGATGGCTTCGACCCCCAGGGGCCGGTGGGGTACGCCGGGGGAAGGATGCTTTTCAATGAAAACTTCTTTACCGCCTCCGGGGCCATGGCCGTGGTGGATGTGGACGGATTGACCAGCGCGATTTACAGGCACTCAGCGCCGGAGGGCAGAGGGGATCTCTATATCTCCCGCGACGGCGAATATTTTGCCACCACGGCGTTTGACGGAAGCCTGACTGTGCGTATCTACGGGACGGAGGATGACAGCCTGCGTCTGGAGTACACCATCACGGACAAGAACGGGGATGTTTTCGGCGCCGCTCCCGGCCTCGTCATTTTGGACGACCTGAAGCTGTGCCTTGTGAAGATCGGAGGATTTTCAGACGTACCGGCGCGGGTCGTGGCGCTGTCCTTCGCGTGAGGCTTGAATATGGAAATCAGGTTTGAAAATATCTCCAAGCGATACCGCCGGAAGTACGCCCTCCGGGAGTTCTCCGCCGCGCTTTCAAGCGGCGTCTATGGGCTTTTAGGCGCCAACGGCGCGGGGAAAACCACGCTCATAAGCATTCTTGTGGGCCTGGTGAAGCCCGATTCCGGCAGAATAACCGTGGAGGGCACAGACGTGCGGGAGCTGGGGCGGGAGTTTTTGTCAAAAATCGGCTACCTGCCCCAGTACCCGGAGTTCTACCGGGACTTCACGGTGACGGACTTTCTGGCCTATATGTGCGCCCTGAAGGGCATCCCGGCGGCTGAAGGCAAAAAGCGGGCGTCGGAGCTTTTGGCGGTGGTCAACCTCTCTGACGCCGGAGACAAGAAGGTGGGGGCGCTGTCCGGCGGTATGCGCCAGCGCGTGGGCATTGTCCAGGCCATGCTGTCGGATCCCGCCATCCTCATTCTCGATGAACCCACGGCGGGGCTTGACCCCCAGGAGCGGATTCGGTTCCGCAACCTGATCACCCGATTTTCCAAGGATCGGATGGTCCTTCTGGCCACCCACATCGTCTCCGATGTGGAATTCATCGCCAACGAGGTCATTCTTTTGAAGGAGGGCCGGCTTATCTGTCAGGACACGCCCCATGAGCTGGAGCGGGAGTGCGCGGGACTCGTCTGGACGGTGACGGTGCCGGAGGGGGAGGACCTGGGGCAGTTTGACAAATTCAACATCAGCAATATGCGCAGGACCGACGCGGGCGTCACCATGCGCATCGTCTGCCGGGGGATGCCCCACCCCGGCGCGGTCCACGCGGAGCCTAATCTTGAGGACGTGTTCCTCTCCCACTTTGGGGAGGTGGAGCTGTGAGGCTTGTGGGTTTTGAACTGAAAAAGCTCTTTTTGCGGCTGCCTGTCCTCGTCGCTCTGGCGGCATTCACGGTTTTTGACCTTGCGAAAATTTACGCCACTGTGGACAGCATCTCCTATCTGCATGAGGACGCGGCCTGGGACCGGGTCTACTGGGAGCAGTATGAAAACTACAGAGGGGAGATCACCCTTGCCAAGATAAACGCGCTGTTGGACGTCTACAAGCCCTTGGAAACAGCGGTCAACGACCTCACCGCCACGACGCGGGGCGATGTGGAGGGGACGCTGACCGGGAACGTATACAGCGACAAGAACCTGCTTGAGCGATACTTCGTTGACCCCATGGAGCGGTTCTACACCTACCGAACGGACGCGGCGGAGGTGGTGCGGGCGGCCCGTGAGAACGCGCAATTTTACGAAAGTCTGGGAAATACCTGTGAGGCCCGGAAAAACGCGGCCATAGCGAGGCTCTACCAGGGCCGGCGCGTCACGCGGTTTTACTACACGGAGGGGTACAAGCTTTACTTAAACTATGATTTCTCCACCATGCTCATCCTCCTGCTGGCGCTTTACGCCCTCTCCCAGACCTTCACCCGTGACAAGGAGTGCCGCATGACGGAGCTGATGCTGACCTCACCCGGCGGAGGACCCGCCACGATATTTGCGAAGATCGCGGCGGCCTCGATCTACATATTCGCCGTCTCCCTGTGGTTTTCCGCCGTGGACTTCGCGGGCTTTGAGGCGTTTTCCAACCTCACGGACGCGGGCGGCCTCCCGGTCTACGCGGCGGAGACCTTCAGGGAGGCGTCGGTCAACATGACGCTCTTCGCCTACAGCGCCGTCAGCGCCCTCAGCCGCGCCCTGGGCTTCTGGACGCTGGGTATGGTATTCCTGGCGCTTGGCGAGGCCGGAAATCATGCCCTTCTGCCCTTCGCCCTGGGCGCGGGCGTGTTCCTCATCTGCACTCTGGCGGGGGTCAGGTGGGGCTATTCAAGCGGTGCGCTTGCGAAGGTGCTGAACCCCTATTCCGTGGTGGTGAACCGGCTCCTCTTTGGCAGGACGGAGTTTGTAAGCATCTTCGGCGTACCCGTCCTTACCTGGCAGGCGGGACTTGTGTTCACGGCCCTGCTGGGTATTGCCGCCGCCGCGCTGGCCGTCCTTTTCGGCGGCAAAAGCAAACTGCGAAAGGGGGCCTTGCGATGACGCTGTGGAAGCTTGAGGTGCGGAAAATGTTTAAAAGGAACCGCGGTGTCCTCATCATCGCGCTGTTCCTTATGTCCGAGCTTGCCGTGCTGATTCTGGGAGACGCCCCGGTCAACGCCGGCGCGGCGCTTTACAGGGAGCAGTATCTCAGCGAGCTTGAGAAAGTGGAGGGGCCGTGGACATCGGAAAAGGCCGCCTTCCTGGAAAAAGAGGCGCGGGATACGGCGCGGGGCAGTGAGGGATTCGATGTGCTTTATAAGCAGTACCTCTATGTAAACGAGGGAAAAGAAAACCGCTATTTTCTGGATGCCAACGGCTGGGCGGGCCTTTTGGCGGACAGGGCGTTGGATCTCCCTCTCGTCGCGGCCGTCATTCTGCTGGCGGTCCCCGTCTACTGCGGCGAGGCGGCCGGCGGCATGGAGCCGCTGGCGCTGACCTCCCGGAACGGAAGGCGCCTCTTTGCGCGGCATAAGATCGTCCTGACGCTGACTGTCGCGGCCGTGCTGTCGCTGTCGTCCGACCTTGTGCGCCTTGTGTTTTTCGCGGTAAAGTACGGGCTGCCCCACGGCGGCTATCCCATGCAGAGCGTGGAGAGCCTCGGCTCCGCCGTGAAGACCCTGCCGCTGTGGGGCGCGGAGACCCTGGCGGTGGGCCTCCGGCTCCTGGGGGCAATGGAGCTTGCCATAATCGCCCTTGCCTTCTCCGCCCTCTGCGGCCAGTTCGCCCTGTCCGCGTTCCTTGGAACCGCCGTCGCGGTCCTTCCGTGGATCGGGCTTGGCAGGTCCGTTCAATATGCCCTCCCGTTGCCCTCCTCTTTTATAACGGCGGTCGGTTTTATACAGGGAAGCGAGTATGGGGTCGATGCCATAACCGGCCAAAGCGTGGCGGTGTTCCGGGAGGTGGGCTGGGAGAAGCTCGCCCTGACCGCCGCGGGCGCTTTGCTGATCGGCGTGACCGGCGTTCTGTTTATCCGTAAGCGATACCAAACGGCCCTTTCGGGCGGGTGTGGGCCGAAGAGAAAGGCTGCCGCGCTGTGTCTCTCCCTGGCCCTCTGCCTCACGCTGGCCGGATGCGCGAAAGAGGCGCCAGCCCCCGGCGCGGACCCCATATACAACAGCCGCGACCATCGAAGCTATCAATATAACGGCCTCACTGTCAGCGTCAGGGACGGGGAGCTTGCCGTGACGGACAGCTCCGGCCGCTCGGCCCCGCTTATCCGCGACGCCCTCAAGAGCGTGAACGGGGCGGCGTATGACGCCAATTTCTACGCCGCCGGAAACTGCGTTTATCTGTGGAGGCAGGCCTCGGCGGGGTACGGGCAGAAGCTCTCGTCAGATACCGGGAAGACCTACATAACCTCCCTCATCTGCGTAAACCTCGACACGTTTACCTCACGGGTGGTGTTTGAGAGGGTGGTCCAGCATACGGTGTTGGGGATCGACGTGCCCACCGGGCAAGACCTGAGCGTCCCCATCGGCGGGGATTTCTTCGTGGATGACAGGTACGTCTACCTCCTGGGTTCCGACATCCGCCGGGTGGAGCTTCGGACCGGGAAGGTCTCCGCGCTTGGGATCCCTTCAACCCGCAACGTCGCCTTTGACGGCGAAGCGATCTATTATATAAGCGCCCAGGGGTTCCTGACGCGCCGCGACACAAAAACCGGGGAGACCGCCCTTGTGAGCGAGGAGGCGGTCAGCGATTTTCGCCTGACGGCGGAAGGACTGCGCGTCACCGCCTCCGAACGGGAGAACGTCATGCCGGACGGAGCGTTCGACTAAATGGACGGACAGCGAAACGAAAACCTTGCCTCCACACGTCCCCGCCCGGCGGGGAGAAGGAGAAAGCGCGGGGCGAGATTGGCGGCGGCGTATGCCCTTCAGGCGCTGTTTGCCCTGCTGGCGGCGCTGCTGGCCGCGCTCCTGATCTGCGGCGTTTTGTACGTCAGGGAGCATCTCTTCCCCAAAAGCGGCGGCGATGCCCAGCCAAAGGGGGAGACGATCGCGGGTTCAGGCGGGGCAGAAACGGGGAACGATCCCGCGACGGAGGCCGGTGCCGAAGCGTATGTGGTCGTTCTGGACGCGGGCCACGGCGGCGTCCAGTCCGGCTGTGCCTTTGACGGCGTGCTGGAAAAGGACATCACTCTCGCAGTAACTTTGCTTGCCGCCGAAAAGCTGAGGGCCGAGGGCGTGACGGTCATCCTGACGCGGGAGGACGATACGGACGTGTCCTTAGACGAGCGGTGCCGGATCGCCAACGATGCCGGCGCGGACCTTTTTGTGAGCGTCCACTGCAATTCCTATGAGGACAGCTCCATAAACGGCCTTGAGAGCTACTACCACAACGGCAAAAAGGGGCAGCGCCTGGCAGAGTACATATTGGCGGCGGCCGGCGAACTGGGCGTCAAGACCCGCAGCGTCAAGGACGCCAACTACCAGGTCATTCGGGACACTGTCATGCCCGCTTCGCTTGTGGAGATCGGCTTTCTCTCCAACCCCGCCGAGCGCGCCCGGCTCCAGTCGGAAGCCTATCAAGACACCATCGCCCAGGCCATCGCGGACGGGGTGCTGGCGATGAAGGCGGCAGGGTAGCTACGTACCCGCATTGGCAGAGGGCTTTATTCTTGCTGCCTTACGTCTTGTTAATATGATTCCCCTCCCAAAAATTGCAGGGGGTCCCCCCGCAGAATTTGAGGTATCGCGGTTGAACATTTGCATTCCCGGCACCGTCTTTCTTGCCTTGTACGAAAAAATCTCGCCGCTCGGTTAAAGATCTTTAATAAATTAAATATTAGTACAAACATTACGTTATGCAATGTTCAGCTCCAAAGCAGTCCTGTTGGGCCATAATTTGCCATTACAGGTAGCGTTGACATCAAAAGCGTTTGAAGAAAGCATGATGTTTAAATATTCCTTTCACAAAAAATCAAAAAATACAGAAACTGTGTAACAAAAACTATTAGATAAAACATATAGCTTTTAGGAACGTTTTTATATGAAAATTTAACAAATGTTTATGCTCTTTGTTGCATTTTTGGAGAATGGGCGGCACGATAGAAGAAAATATCAAAATAATTAGCTTAGGGGATGCTATTATGGATTGGTCACAGTTTATACCGACTTTAATTTCCACTTGTGTTGGCTGTACATTGGCTATATTTTTTACTAGCATATATGATAAAAGGAATATACGGAGAGAAAGGAATAATATAAAAGATAATATTATATCTGAATTGGATTGCGTCAAGAAAACGATTCGTGATATTCAAAGAAAAGATAAGGATGCAGTATATTATTATATCGAACCTGTTTCTACGCCAGTATTTGATGCATGGATATATGGGCAAAAAATGGAGTTGCTTTTTCAATGCAAGGAATTTTAAAGCCAAGATAGCAAAAATAACATTTTTCTATTTTATGATTTTATGATTTAATTAACGAATATAACAGTTGGCACACATGGCGTACAAACCATAAATTCGAAGATATCGAAATAGCCGACAATCATATTGCTGAATTAGAGATGAGAATAACCGATATTATTGCAAAAATTGAAGAGGATTTACATAGGAGGAAAAAATGACCAGTATAGGAGCGCAAGAAAATCCACACAATAAAAAACAAGAACCCTATTGTCAAGATATTACTTTGCTAAATCTCCAATCAGTTTTATCAGACAATTCGTTAAATAATATGTTTGAAAGCGTTCTATCTCCTATAACAGATATTCTCGGAAACATATCATATGATTTAAAAGTAGATTATCATATAGTATTGCTGGATAGAAAAAGCCAAAAACGATATTCGATTATTGAAGGGAAAAAAGCAACTATAGATAGTAAGCCAATAAAATATGGAGTTGTTGGAGCCCTTTTTGAAAATACTAGGAAAAACAACAAATCACTTTTCGCACAATTTCAGTATAACGATAATTCTCCGAAAAACGCATATATTTACGAAAATGATAAATTAACAATGATATCTACAGATGATTATGATGATATATTTCCTCTATATAATAAACCAATATGGGATGTGAACAATAAAATTTTTGCTATTGCTACCACTTTGATTAAAAGAGACGCAAAGGTTATAGGCGCATGTTCTATAGATTTTACTACAAAAACAGAAAATTATCCAGCATTTGTTTTTAGGGAAAATGAAATTAACTTTATTTTTAAAGCGCTTTACGTTATTAAAAACCTTTTCGAAGAAATCAGCAAAACTGATACTATAGGTTTGATCAAAAAAATTGAAGTTATTATTGGAGGGGAAAATAGATGAATATACAAAAACGTGTGTTAATTTCCGTTGATGATTTCTGCCCGTTTCAATGTAAACACTGTTATACATATCAAATAGAAAGGGACGTAAAACGTACCATCGATCAAATTGTTGCCTCGATTGCCAATGAAAAATTTGATATAGTATATATTTCTCAACGTAGTGACAGCTTTGCTGATCCGGCAGTAGGTTTAGAACTATGTGAAAAAGTTTTTCAACGTTACAAATGTAATATATTGATCATTACAAGAAATATATTGGATAACAACCAGTACCAGCGCCTCTTGGAACTCAACAAAATTATGACAGCTCAAAATAAAATGCTTTTTTGGGCGTGTTCTGTAATAGGAATGGAATCTGCAAATGTTTCAGAAAATACTCACTTAATCCCTAAGACAACAGAACGCATAAAGTTTTTATCAAAACTAAAAACCAGCAACATTAGAACTATGCTACTAATTAGACCTCTTTTCCCTTCCTTTATTATTCCAAACAGTGAAATAGAGAAAATTGTAGAACTTGCTGCTAATAGTGCCCATTGTATAATCACGGGGCCTCTTATGGTCAATGATAAAATATTAATGCGTTTAAATATAGGAGAAAAAACTCTCAAATATTGCAATGGTGATACAGAATATTTGCAAGGAGCATTAGCAGAATCTATGAAATATGTAGATGTTTCTGATGAAATAGCACATTTAGATAAAATTTGTAATAAGCTCAAAGTTCCCTTATTTAAGCACAGCATGCCTGCAATCAATTTCTTGTTAGGCAATACTTAAATAGATTTTAAATTATGGGTAGAGAGTTTTACTCCCTGTGCCATGTGTTTGATGCATTTATGCAACGCCCCTCGGTTCTACCGGGGGAGGGGAACGGCTTCAGCGAAGCCAAAATGGGCGAGCTTAACGCAAGCTCAAAGGGAGATTGAGAGGAATTAAGCCTCCAAGTATAGGTATAATAGTAGTAACGGTTTGGTAGCTACATTACTAAAAATACAAGGGGGCTAATTCATGAAAACAGAAAAAGATAATGCTTTTCCCTCACAAACGCCCAACACGGCGTTTTGCAACCATGGAGGTGTACATTTCTACCCTTTGCCCTAAAACCGCATACAGGCCCAACAGCGTGCTTACGGTGTCGTTAAGACCGTTGACGATTCGAGACCCTTATGGTATAACTACCTTGCCGGAAAACAATCAACCATGCATCTTGCCTTTCGTGGGGAACTCCCGCAATTATTGAGGGTCTCATGTGAGGATTTCGACCATCAACCTTGCTCCCAAACTGAACGCCTCGCAAAAGCGTCTTTCGCCTATTGAGCTGGATACGGTGAGGCAGTCATCTTTCATAGCGTCGAGAATGGCTCTTTCTTGTTCATCAAGAGTCGCTCTCAGTTTTTCCTCGTTTTCGTATATCCGCTTCAATATTTTTTTTTCCTTCGGTGTGCCCCCTCCCATCTGTTCAACTGGGCAGAGATTGCCGTAATAGAGTTCATTAATCAGATTCTCCATTTTCACTCCTCCTTGGCAACACACAATACCGCAGAGGTGCAGAAAAGTCGAGTGAAACCGTTTTGGCAAAACGGAGAAACCGCGTGCACGGAAGACCTTTTGGAAGGGCTTTATACTTGTTGCTCTACGTCTTGTTAATACTATTCCCCTCCCAAAAAATGCAGGGGGTCCCCCGCAAAATTTGAGGGGTCGTAGTTGGAGCTCTGTTTCGGTTGATGGCGTGCAGAGAGAAAAGGCTCTTTTTGCTTATAGCGGTCCAGTTTTTGAATACTTGACTTTTCTGCTTTTCAGAGTTACTATGTAACCCTCGAATGGCGGACTTTTACCCCATTTTCACGAGCTAACCCGAATCGGCTAGCCCACTTTTCGCACGGAAGGTGGGCTGACCCACAAGTTGACCCACTGGACGAAATTTGCGGGTGGAAACAGTGGAGGGAATAGCAGGAACGAGCTGCTGATTTTGGAGGGAAAAGGGGCCGAAAGCCTTAGAAATGCCTGAATTTTTATGGCGTTTGCAATTCGTAATCATGAGGTCGCGAGTTCGAATCTCGCATCCAGCTCCACAAGAATGCGACCCCGTTTTCGAACTTTTTTATCGAAAACGGGGTCGCGCCTTTTTGAAAACCGTTGCGGGAGTAGGGAATTTTTCAAAGCAGTAGAAATCAAGTGACTATCAAAACTCCCCATTTTCACAAACTATTTTTTTGTGATAAGCACCATTTTTAGACAGCGTTTTCTCATAAAGCTTCATGTGTTTTCTCATAATACTTTTCCTCAAAGTCCGCAGGTGTCTTGTAATTCAGCGTCATGTGCGGGCAGGTTCCGTTGTAAAAACGGATGAAATCATCCACGCTTTTCCGAAAATCTCTTTCCGAGGTGTATTCTCTGCGGTATGCCTCTTCTTTTTTGAAGGTGCCGAAGAAGCTCTCCGCCACGGCGTTGTCATGGGGGCTCCCACTGGCGGAGAAGGACTGTGTTACGCCACTTGATCGGAGCAGTTTCATGAACGCCTTGGAGGTGTACTGCTTACCCCGGTCACTGTGAAAAGTGAGATCTTTGGGTTTTTCACGCTGTGCGAATGCCGTCTTGAAGGTCGCCGTCACCAGCTGTGTACTGGCGTTTTCAGAAATGCGATAGCCTACGACCCGTCGGGAAAACAAGTCGAGGATGGCGCAAAGGTACAGGTATTTTCCGCAGATTTTGAAGCATGTGATGTCGCTGACCCAGAATTGGTTCGGGCGTTCGGCTGTGAAGTTGCGCTCAAGGATGTTTTTTCTCTCCTGAGCCTGAGTTTTAAGCCGCTGTTTCTTCGCGTCAGGTCTTACGCTGCGCAGGTCAAGTCGGCGCATCAGCTCGGATATGCGCTTCGTACTCACATGAACTCCCACTTCGAGCAGCTTGACCCGTATCTTTCCGGCTCCGAATCGCTGACCGCTGTCATTGAAAATCTGCTGAATCAGCAGCATAAGCTTTGCTTCCTCCTCCAGCTTCGCTGTTCTGTCGGCGCGGCGGAAAATGTGGTTATAGAAGGTCCCTCGCGCAACGTCCATGGCATCACAAATCGTATGTACGCTGTACTTGGAATCCGAGCGGTAGAGCTTTTCCAGAAAAGCAAGCCTGTCACCCAGCGGGACAATTGAGATAAAGCCAGAGACGCGGATGACCTCCAATGTCTCCTCCAGCTTCTTGACGTGCTTCACGAGTAAGTCGATTTCCTTCGGCGTGTACACCCGGTCTGGCGTTTGGACAGCGCAATACTCCCCACGCCAGGTGTAAATGGTGCTTTGCGCGACGCCCAGCTCCTGGGAAAGAGCCAAAATCGACTCACCTTTTTCATATCGGTTGATCACATGGCGCTTGAAGTCTTCTGAGTATTCTTTTGGCATTTACAGTCCTCCTTTAATATAGTTGAGAATAGCTTATCAAGGAGGGCAGAAATGTACAATAGGGAAACCTTTTCTCCGCGAGATAGACCAATTCAATCACCTCGTCCCCTCGCCCAACCTGCTGGCTACGTACGTCCCTGACGAGCAACAGGTAAACCCGGACGTCCTCGGCCTTTAGAACGAGCTTACAGCCACTTTCAACCGATGTACGGAGAACATCAAATATATGCGTTACCTCATCTTTGCCATTGCCGTCGAGGGCATCACGGAAGATAACCGCAGAGAGATAGAACAAAAAGCCATTCGCCGGATTCTCCTTGGCAGAGAGTCCGGCGTTTCCATAGAGCTCATAAACGGAAAAATCATAACCAGTAAAGAGGAGGCAGAGCAATGATTACCCAACAGAGAATTGCCAAGAACGTCACCATCATGCCACCCGACCCGGCGCTCGTTCAGCGGGACATCCACAAGAAGTGCCTCCGGGTAGCGCCCTACTGCCGCGTCTCCACCGACTCCGATGAGCAGCTCAACAGCTACGAGGCGCAGATCGAATACTACACTGCCAAAATCGCGGACAACCCGGAATGGACCATGGTCCGGATGTACGCCGATGAGGGCATAACGGGCACTTCCATGAAGAAGCGCAAGGAATTCCTGCGACTGATTGCCGACTGCAAAAAGGGCCGTGTTGACCTTGTAATCACCAAATCCGTCACCCGCTTTGCCAGAAACACGCTGGAGGGGCTCCAGACCGTCCGCCAGCTCAAGGGCCTCGGTATCGGCGTCTACTTCGAAAAGGAGAACGTCAATACGCTCTACATGGACAACGAGATGATCCTGACGTTCTTCTTCTCCCAAGCCCAGGCGGAGAGCGAGTCCCTCAGTGGCAACGTGAAGTGGGGCCACAGGAAGAACTTTCAGGACGGCAAGGTCTACTACCACTACGACAGCTTCCTCGGATACAGAAAAGGAGAGGACGGTCAGCCCGTGGTGGACGAGGAACAGGCCAAGATCGTCCGGCGCATCTACTCCCAATATCTGATGGGCTATAGCGTCAGGAGGATATGTACGGGATTAGAGAGCGACGGCATCAGGACGGCACGTGGTACATCGGAGTGGCATGACAGCACCGTCCAGGGCATCCTGCGGAATGAGAAGTACATAGGCGACGCCATCCTCCAAAAGACATATGTGGCGGACCTGTTCAACCACCAAACGAAGAAGAATATGGGCGAGCTCCCCAAATACTACGTCCACGACTGCCACCCCGCCATCATTGACCGGGTCACCTTCCAGAAGGTGCAGGAGGAGATCGCCCGCCGCGCCGGAAAGCGCAAAACCTCATCCAGAGCCAAAACCGAGCTTGGCAAGTACAGCGGCAAATACGCCCTCAGTGAGATATTGATCTGCGGCGAGTGCGGGAGCCCCTACCGCCGCCAGACTTATATGCCCAAGGGCGAGAAGATATACGTGTGGCGCTGCCTCAACCGAATGGAGAACGGCAAGCGCATCTGCAAAAGTTCTCCCACCTTCAGAGAGGAGGTTCTGCACACCGCCATTGTCGCTGCCATGAATGAGATGTTCTCCCAGCAGGCCGCCAGAGATGTTCTTCAGGAGAGCGTAGCCACTGCGCTGGCGTCCACGCAGCCGAAAATGTCCCTCCCGGCCGTCAAAAGCAAGCTCGCGGCACTGGAGACACGGTACAAGGAACTTCTGGATTTGGTCTTGGCGGACAGCGCCAAGTATGAGGACTTCGAGGATGAGTTCCGCACCACCAACGAGAAAATTGCGAGCCTCAAGTCCCTCCAGACCAAGCTGGAGTTGGAACAGTCCTCCGCCGCAGGCCTTGACCGGCGCATGGAGCAGATCACCTCCGCCATCGACCAGATGGACGCATCCATCACCGAATACGACGATATCCGCACTCGCCAGCTTATCAGCACCATCAAGGTAGTGGACAAAGAAACTCTCCAAATTCGCTTCAAGGACAGGACAGAGATTACGCTACATATATACATATATAAAATAAAAGCAAGCGTATTAAAAATGGGAGGGAAAGACATGGACGAGTGGAATATAAGCACATTTATAGCTATAGCAGAGCCTTCATCCAAGGTGCCTCTGCACTTTTATGAAAGGCTCCGGGGTATCGGCATAGAATGCGAATTATCACATCAGTGGCTTTCGGAGATTACAGGTACAAGGGAGTTTCAAAATCGCAATCGATTATCTTGATAATATAGAACCTAACAGGCCAGACTTGTTTCGTAGCGGATTAATAGGCACCAATTGCAAAAAAAATACTCTGCAATTCAAATTAACATAATCATAATGGAGAATAAAAATTTTCTTCAGTTTTCAAGAATAGAAAGGAAAAAGAAAAGCCGCACTGTGCGGCAGTTTGAAAAGGAAATGTAGCACTCCCCCAGAGCGCCTTTCAAGGGCTAATTCCTGATAGCGGTCAGTTAATTACCCAGTTTTCCAGGAGCTATATTTAGCCCTTTCATAGTATCAATTTTTACACCGGGACCCATGGTGCTGGAGGTGACGCAAGAGCGGATATACTGGCCCTTGGCGGCGGGCTTGGCGCGAATGATGGCGTCCATGAGAGCGTTGTAGTTCTCCGTGAGCTTCTCGGCGCCGAAGGAGACCTTGCCGATGGGGCAGTGGATGATGTTGGTGCGGTCGAGACGGAACTCAATCTTACCGGCCTTGACCTCGGTGATGGCCTGGGTCAGGTTGGGGGTGACGGTGCCGGCCTTGGGGGAGGGCATCAGGCCCTTGGGACCAAGGATCTTACCGAGGCGGCCCACCACACCCATCATGTCAGGCGTAGCGATGGACACGTCAAAATCGAACCAGTTCTCTTTCTGAATCTTCTCCACTATGTCTATGGCTCCGGCGTAATCGGCGCCGGCGGCCAGGGCCTCGTCACGGCGCTCGTCCTTGCAGAACACCAGGACCCTGCGGGTCTTGCCGGTGCCGTGGGGCAGGACGACGGCACCGCGGACCTGTTGGTCAGCGTGGCGGGAGTCAACGCCTAACCTTACATGGAGTTCAACGGTCTCATCAAACTTTGCGTTGGCTTTTTCGCAAACCATCGCAAACGCTTCTCTGTTATATAAAGCCTTGTTTGTATTAGTAACTGGAGAGCAATAGGTAAATCCAAGTCGAGTAGCAGCGTCTGCAAATGCATCAGTTGGTGATAAATGCCTTTTTTCTCCATAAACATGGGATCTCTCATCTGTATCATATACAATCCAGTAATAGCCTGATTTGAAGCAACCTGTGACACAAGAAATTTCGGCATAGGTATCCTTATCAATGACACAATCATCCGCCACACCGTGTAAAATTGCCTGGCTTCTGAATGCCTCTTTACATCTCTGTTCTTCATTTTTTCGTTTTCTCAGTTTCCATTTGCACTTCATCAAACACCGCTCCTAAAACATTAATTCCAACTGGGAGTTTTTCCTGAATACCTCCGCCATCGTCAGGATTGTGCCAGAATGCTTGGATAATATACCTTCCAGAACGGATTCGCTTATCTTTGAACCAACTCCGCGATACTCCGAAACAACTTTGTAACGATGATAAGCTGGGTTGTCACATATATCCTTTTCTGGAATATAATACGGTATAGCACGGGCAAGATATGACGAACATTCTCCGCCTATAGACACCGGGGAAAGATATCTACCTTTCGAGCTCCCAATTCTATCATACGCACTTCCGGGCTTAAGGGTTATTGTTTGCGGAAGACCTTGGAACCCATCATTGGGTGGCCACTTATAACTTATTTCATACTTGTAGCTTCCACTACTAACCATATCTGCATTAATTGCACGGTCATTCAAAAATTCGCATTTTGCGGGAACTAACACGTCATATTTTCCTGCGTCGCTCAGTATATTATAAGCAGAGATAAGCTCTTGAACTAATTGTTCTTTTTCGCTTGCATTAAGAACTCGGTTTTTATTTCTTTCCTGAACATTATAAAAAGATTCCAATATCCGAGCCAACTGTTTCGACCACACAAATAAATTCTCCTAAAACCAATATACAATTATACAGAATATTCTTGCCGAATTATAACACAATTCAGCAAAAACGTCAACGGGGGACCTAAGATGCAGTTTAATTTTCAACCTTTTTCTCAAAAAAGGTGCCGTATCTTAAAAAACGTTGGGAATTATAAAAAAATAAGTACACTATTAGAACAGTGCCAAAAAATAATGTTAGTGGGAGAACGCTGAATGAAAAGAAACATGTTCTTCGCCGTATTGATGGACGACTCTTGGACTGATAATTTTTGTGTTAATTCTCATACTAAACCTCCTTAAATTTAAAGATAATTTCAGTATACATAAAGGGACCCTCACATCCCCTACATTTATAAATGTTTTCATAACGACATAATGTTACAAAAAAATGTTTTTTCTCTACCCACGAAAAGGGAAAAATTGAATGCGACCCAGTTTTCGAGCATTTTTTCGAAAACTGGGTCGCATCTCTTTGAAAACCGTTGCGGGAGTATAGGATTACAAATCGGATAAAATTAGGCGGCTGTCAAAGTTTCCTAATTTCACAAACTTTTTCGCGGATAGCACGGTTTTTAGACAGTGGTTTCTCATAAAATTTTGTGCGTTTTCTCAAAATACCTTTCCTCAAAATCCGCTGAAGTCTTGTAAATCAGCGTCATGTGCGGACAGGTCTTGCTGTAGAAACGGATGAAATTATCCACACTTTTCCTAAAAGCTCCCTGTGACGGCGTTATCATGGGACCCCGCTGGCGGAGAAGGACTGAGTCACGGCGAACGCCCGAAGCTGGCACCAATGGCCTACAACAACGAGCCGATGGGCGCTAGAAGGTCCTGGGATAGGGTAGTCTATAGATGGCCTACGCTCAAAGGTTATGGTGGCATATGCAAAGTGGACAAGCATTCTCGCGGCATGACATGAACTTATAAACCAAGATGAGGCCGTCCCCGAAACAAAGGGGTGACCTCACAATATTTTTGAACGCCAGTCTTTCCTTTTCCGAAATTCGTTGATATACTATCAAAAGAGCGAGGTATCGGGACAGGGCTGGCGGGCCTGTCCGCGGCCACGGTGATGGTGCCGATTTTGATCGTACTGTGTCCTTCTTTCTCCGGGGAGACGGGGGTCTACCAAGCCACGGCCATCGCCCTGGCCTCGGACATCCTGGGCTCCGCCGTCACCACCTGGACATACGCAAGGCACAAAAACATCGACCTCCGACGAGGATGGATCATGCTGGTGTGCATCCTTGCCATGAGCACCGTGGGCAGCTACGTGGCGTACCTGGCGGGGAATGTGGTGCTGGGGAGCTTCACTCTTTTTCTCACCTTTTTCATCGGCATCCGCTTCCTGGTAAAGCCCGACACCAGCCGGGAGCATCAGGCGGCAAGGGGCCAGAGGCTGGACTGGAAAGGCGTGGTCATCTCCCTCTTTTTCGGGCTGACAATCGGTTTCGGAACGGGCTTTGTGGGCACCGGCGGCGGAATGATGATGCTGGTAGCCTTCACGGCGTTCCTGGGCATGGAGCTGAAGACGGCGGTGGGAACCAGCACCTTCATCATGACCTTCACGGCCCTGATTGCCTCCGTTAGCCACATCTTCATCCACCCGGCCATCGTACTGGAAAAGTGGGATGTGATGATCCTGTGCATCGCCGTTGCCACGGTCTCCAGCCTTCTGTCCGCCCGGTTTGCCAACCGTGTCCCCGCACGCACCGTGGGACTTGCCACCGGCGCCGTGCTGACCCTCCTCGGCGGAGCCATGCTGATACTCAACTACTGGAGCGCACTCTTTGGCTGGATGAACCAATAACCCAAATCCCTTGCGTCGCAAGGCTTTCTCAATAATAGGACTTTTAACCACTTATTCCACAAGAAAACGCACCAGTCCGCGGACTGGTGCGTTTTCTTGTGGAGCTGCTATTAATTTCGAGGGGGGGACCCTGACGGTCCCTCTACGCCCGATTCAATATGATCCTCGACACGAATACCATTCTCTCCGGGTCGAACTTAAACGTGGCGGAGCCGGAGTAGACCTTTGCCAGGTCCGCCACCGACGCCATGCCGTGGCCGCCGCCGTTCCGGGTGCTCTGGAAGGCCCCGGCGGGCAGGAAGCCCTCCGCGTCCGGCGTAAAGCCCCTGGAGACTCGGACCCCTGGGCAGGAGTTGGTGACCTCCAGCGTGAAGGACCCGTGGAACTGCCCCACAGCCACCTCCATCTTCCGCGGCTCCGGCGCTTTCATGTAGGAGGTCAGGGCGTTTTCCATCACATTCCCCACCATCACCGTCAGGTCCTCCGGCCGCACGTCAAGCTCGCCGCACTGGGCCGCCACGGTGCAGGTCACCCCGTCGCTCCTGGCCCGTTCCGCGTAGTACTGCAAGAGGGCGTTCACGGTGGGATTTTCGCAGAACACCTCGTTTTGCAGATGTCCCGTCTGCTCCGCCAGGGCCGACAGGTACGACCTCATCTTCGTAAGGTCCCCCTCCTCCGCCAGGGAATAGAGGTAATTCCAGTGGTGGCGCATATCGTGCCGGAGCCGCGCCGTGCGCTCCATGTCGGCGCTGATGCGGTCGTACTGGAGCTTCTGCGCCTCAAGGGCGCGGTGGGCGGTCTCCTCGCGGGAGCGGTTCACGGCGCTGGTAACGATCATCCAGTACAGGATGGCCTGATTCAGCACCAGGAAGAGAAGCAGGGAATTTAACAGGAAGTTGTACGGGTATATATCAAAGAGCGTATGGGCGGTCATCATGAGGATGAGGAAGGAGACGGTGGAGATAGTGGCGTAGCGGAACTCCCGCTTCAGCCGCTGCGGCTCGATCTCCCGCAAAAAGGAGGACACATAGCGGCGCAGGAAGATCACGAACACCGGCAAAATGGTCACATAGGACAGGAGGTAAAACGCCAGATGTTTGGGGAGGTAGACCGACAGGGTGTCGTCGGGAAAGCGGGGGAAGAGCGGGTCCCAGATCGACCCCACGAGGTTCGTCAGCCAGAATATAAGCGCCGCGTAGAAAATGATGATGTAGATAACAAGGAGCTTTTTCATGATATGCTCCCGGACGAGGACGCCGTAAGCCGCGACGGAGACGACCACAACAAGGAGCATATAGGAGTCTGCAATGTGTATCATGACGTCGAGGGTCGGGACCGCGTGGGCCGCGAAGGGGAAAAGCGCCGAGACGGCGAGGACGCAGAGAGTCAGCAAAAGGAACAGGGTCCTCTTGCGTATTTTCAGCTTGTCGTCGTCAAAGGGCACGAAGCACATGATGGCGCAGGGGAGGAACTGAAAGAGGAACCCCACCGCCTCAACGAGATAGAGCAACAGGGTCACGGCTTCTCCCTCCTCTTTGACGCGGCCATAAGGTGAAGCTCGTGGAAGAGGAAGTCGCTGTACTGCTTCCTTATGACGGCGCGGTCCTTCTGCTTCACGGGCAGGACAGAGCCGTCGGACAGGGCGCAGGTCTCCAGGTCCATGCTGGTGATCTCATTCATATTGACAATGACGCCCCGGTTGGCGCTCTTGATGGAGACCATCTGCTCCACCGGCATCCGTGTCAGCGAAGTACAGTATATCACCGTGGAGGCGGCGCGGGACGGCCAGACGCAGATCTCCCTCAAGGGGAAAATTCGCGGCATCATGCTCCCCGGCAAGCTGTGCCGGAAGCTTATAAAGTACGCCAGGCAACAAAAAATCGCCTCCGGCGAGATCTTTTCTCACCAGAAGCGGAAAGGGGCTGACGCGGCGGCAGATCTGGGCGGAGATGAAGGCCCTGTGCGAAGAGGGGGGTGGAACGCTCCAAGGTGTTCCCCCACAACCTGCGGCATCTGTTCGCCCGGATGTTCTACCGCGTCACCCGCGACATCGTGAAGCTGTCCGAAAGCGCGTCGAAAATACAAGACATTTGTTTGAAAATGGCATAAAAACTTAAGCCGCAAAAAAGCAATCGTTTTGCGGCTTAAGTTTTCTGCGCCTATTTTTACCTCCGCCGCATCAAAAATCGGTATTTCCCGGCCTTTCATGCGGCTGAGGGCGGGAGCGGCGCTGACTAACTGGCCGGGGTGAGCAGCCCGCGTTCCTCCAGCCGCAGGAGCGTAGACCGGGACACTCCGCAGCTCTGGCCCACCTGATTGATCGAGAAAAAATTATTCAACTTTTTTCGCTTTCTCTCTTGACTTGTTCACGGGTGAACATGATATAATGATAAATGAAGAAATGTGATTTGTCAAGTGCGTAATGAAAAATTTTCATCAAGGCTGGGCCGGCCCAGCCCGGTCCGTGGGGTTCCACGGACCGAACGAACTTAAACTACCAATATGAAAGCGAGGATGGGATAATGAAAAAACGGATTATGAGCGCGTTGCTGGCCATAGGGATGGTCTTTACCCTGCTCCCCACGGCGGCGTGGGCGGATCAGCCCGGCGGAGTGGCGGAAATCGCCGCGTCGGCGGAATTTGTCGGCTCGGGCGGCAGCGGCACGGAGGATGAACCGTATCTTATTTCCAATCTTGACGACCTTGAGAAGTTCCGGGACTATATCAACGCGGATGCTGACGGCGGCAAGGGCGAGTATTTCAAGCTGACGGCGAATATAGATATGTCCGAAAAGTACGCGGGCGGTAACAGTTGGACGCCGATAGGAACGTCGTCAACAGGGTTTAACGGTGAATTTGACGGAGCCGGTCATACGATAAAAGTGTCGTTGTTATATACCGATAATACCGTTACATATGTAGGCTTATTTGGAACGACAGGCAGCATCATCGGCGACGGAGGCGCGATAAGCAATCTCGGCGTATCGGGTTCAATAAACAGTACTGCCGATGTAACTGCTATCGGTGGCATCGTGGGACAAAACAGCGGTAATTGCAGAATAGAAAGCTGTTACAGCAGCGTAAATATCACCGGAAAGGGTTCGATCGGCGGCATTGTGGGAATGAATTCATATGGATCTATAATCAACTCTTATAACACGGGCAATATTACAAACAGTTCGACAGACAGTTCTGACGGAACGGGCGGTATTGTTGGTAAAAATCACCAAGCGATAATGAGCTGCTATAACGTGGGCAATATAACGCTTGCCGTCGGCGGTGCCGCTGCCGTCGGCTGTATTGCGGGAACGGGAGGATACGGAACGGTATCAATCTGCTATTATCTTACAGGTACGGCGGAAAAGGGTATCGGCGACGAAGAGGGTACGGTGGAAAAGGTTGAGAAAAAGAATGCCGAGGGATTTAAGACACTCGCGTCGACACTCAACGACGGATTGAAAGTGTGGTATGACTGCGCCGCTTTAGGTCGTCCCTTGCTTACGGCGAACGCCGAATTTGCGGGCACGGGCGGCGGTATGGGTACTGAGGGCGATCCGTACAAAATCGCAAACCTTACCGACCTGGAGGCGTTTTGTGAATATATTAACACTGATGCGAACGGCGGCAGCGGTGAATATTTTGAGCAGACGGCGAAGATAGATATGTCGTCAAAGTACAGCGCGAGCGGCACATCATGGACGCCCATCGGAACGTTTGGAAAGCCGTTTAACGGCACATTTGACGGTGGCAACTTCACGATAAGCGGAATTTACATAAACACTACGGATGATTACCAAGGTCTGTTTGGGTTTTCCACCGGCACGATCAAAAATCTCACCGTTTCGGGCAGCGTCACAGGCAAAAACGATGTAGGCGGCATTGTGGGATACAACAATGGCGGCAGCGTCGAAAATTGCTGTAACACGAACGCGGTAAACGGCAGCTACGCTGTAGGCGGCATTGCGGGATACAACGAGGGCGGCAGCATTGAAAATTGCTGTAACGCGGGCGCGATAAAAGGCAGTTCCAGTTCCTATAGTAGAATAGGCGGCATTGCGGGATCTAATTCCGGCAGCGTTAAAAATTGCTATAACACGGGAACGGTAAGCAGCAACACAAACACCAGTATTGGCGGCATTGCGGGATATAACTCCGGCGGCAGCATCGAAAATTGCTACTACCTCGATACCTGCGGCGCGAAAGGTGAAGGCACGTCAAAAACGGAGGACGCGTTTAATTCCGGCGAGGTGGCGTGGCTGCTGCAAAACAAGCAGGAGCCGCAAGCGTGGGGGCAGAAGCTCAGCGACGAGGCGGACGATTACCCCGTGCTTACGAGTGAGGAAAGTAAAAAGGTTTTGAAGGTTACGTTCGCGACGCAGGAAAACGAGGCATACGACGCGAAATATACAAATCCGAACGGCACTGTGGAAATGCCGGAAACCCCCGTAAAGGATAATTATACGTTTGAGAAGTGGGCAAAGACGCAGAACGCGGACGGTGAAAAGTTTGACGAGGAAACCCCCGTTACCGAGGATATGACGGTGTACGCCGTGGGACGCGACCATTTCGGCGGAGACAGTGCGGACATTACGCTGAGTGAGACTTACGGCTACAAGGCGCCACTTACGGTCAATTTGGACGAGCATATGAAGTACGCGAACGAGGATGTTGAGGCTGCGGGTAAGTTTACATACGCAATAAGCGATAAGGGCAACACGAACGCGAGCATAGAAAACGAGAATACGCTGTCAGTTCCCACAGGGCTTAACGCGAATGATTATACGATTACTGTTACGGCAACGGAAAAAACGCCGCAGTATTCGCTTATGAGCGTGGATAGCTACGGCACGGAAGCTGTGACGCTCACGGTCAAGGTGACCATCGCCAAGGCCCCGGCCACGGTGACCCCGCCCACGGCAAAGGCGCCGCTGACCTACACCGGCACGGCGCAGGAGCTGATCGACGCGGGAAGCGTTGAAAGTGTTTCAAGTGTTTCGGGCTGCGGCGAGATGCAGTACAGCCTTGATGAGGCTGGAGATTATTCAACGGACGTTCCGACAGGGAAAGATGTTGGCTCTTATACTGTCTACTGGAAGATAGACGGCGCGGACACGGATAATTATACCTATACTAACGGGACCAGCGGGACTGTCAATGTGACTATAGGCCAGTCCGATGCTGATATTACGCCGACTCAGGGTACAATTACTTACGATTATGGCAACGAGAGCGGAATCACGCTTGAGGTCACGGTCGCGCCGAATAAGGCGGCTGCGGCGGGCATTGCGCTCACCAGCGCAGAGGCAAATCAGGTTGAGTTTGTGTTCCCGAAGGGCGGCAAAACGGAGATTGTTGATAATATTCCTGCCGAGGGAGGCAAAGCCACCGTCACAATCTCGGCGGACCAAGTTAAAAACTACTTCAACGCAGGTTCGGATAATACCGTAACCGTCAACTATGGCGGGGGCGACAACCTGAAACAGGGCACCACCAAGATCACCGTCACGGTGAACCCCAAGCCGCTGACGTTTACGTTCACGCCGGAACCCCGTGACTATGAGGCGGGCAATACAACTATAACGGGAAAGTTGAACGAGACGGACGAAACTGGCAAAGTAACCACGGGGCTTGTGGGCACCGATACCGTGACGGCGAATTACTCCGCTGAAATGAACGACGCTGACGCGGGAACTGACAAGGAAGTCACGGTGGTGGTCACGCTGGCCGGGGACGATGCGGACTATTACAAGGCCACGAATCCCGCAGGCGTGACGGTGAACATCAGCAAGGCGGATATTACAGAGTTTTCCGCACCCACGGGGAAGGAGCTTAAATATACTGGCGTAGCGCAAGAGCTGATTACCGCCGGTACGGCTACAGGCGGTACGATGAAGTACTATTTAGGGACTACAAACCCCGGCACAACGGCTGATAGCTGGACAGAGGATGCTTCTACCATCAAGGGCACAGATGCCAAGGAGTACACTATCTGGTACTATGTCAAGGGTGATGATAACCACAACGACACGATACCTCAGAGCGTCACGGCAACCATAAGCAAGGAAACGCCAAGCTATACCGCGCCAACGGCGAAGACTGGACTCGTCTACACCGGCGAGGCGCAACAGCTGGTGGACGCTGGAGACACCAAGGACGGTACAATTCAGTACAGCCTTTCGGAGGCAGGCGTTTATCAGGACGACGTTCCCACCGGGACCGACGCAAAGACATACGAAGTGTGGTATAAGGTCACCGGCGACGGGAACCACGCGGACGTGGGGCCGACGAAAGTCGGGACAGTCGAAATCAGCAAAGCCGAATCGACGGTCACCGTCGGCGAAGTGGATTCCGCCACCTACGGCAGCAACTTCACTCTGACGGCAAAGGTCACGTCCGGCTCCATCACCGCCGACAAATTCAGCGGCGCAACGGTGCAGTTTAAGGTTGGCGGCGAAAACTTCGGCGCCGCCGTGAACGTGGATGCTTCTGGCAAGGCGACGCTGACAATCGAGGCGAACGATCAGGAGAAGCAGCATACACTTTTCGGCGAGAACGGGACTGTGAGCGTCACCGCTGCTTACAGCGGGAATAACAACATCACTGAGAAAACCAGCGACGCAACTGAAGTGAAAGTCAGCCAGAAGACGCTGACGTTTACATTTAACGCGAGTAATAAGACATACGACGGTAACGAGAATGTCAGCGGCAATTTTGCTGATTTTTCGAGTCAGCTTGTGAGTGGCGACGCGGTGGAGGTCGATTCCTTTACCGCCAAAGCCAACGATGCAAATGTCGGGAAGAACAAACCTGTCACGGTGACAGTCTCTTCATTGAAGGGTAAAGACGCGAAGTACTATACGCCGGGAGAGGCTACCAGCAATAGCATAGAAATCGCCAAGGCCGAAAGTAGTATGTCCGAGCCAACAGGTGAGAGCGGCCTTGTGTACAACGGCGGGAATCAGAAGTTGATTGAAACCGTTGGAAGTGCCACTGGCGGCACGATGAAGTATTATGTCGGCGAGAAGGGCGTTGCGACTCAACCCGGCGCAGATGTAGTTTGGCAAGACTCCGACGCTATCACCGGCAAGGACGCGGGGACGTATACCGTGTGGTATAAGGTCGTGGGCGACGATAACCACAACGACACTGATCCCGACAGCATCACCGTTCAGATTGAGCAGAAAGAGGTCACGCTGACGTGGACGGGCCACGAGAGCCTGACCTACACTGGATCGGCGCATACCATCACTGCCACCGTTAACAACAAGGAAAGCGGCGATGAGGTCAATGTGACCGTGGAGGTAAAGGCCAACGGCGGCGAGACTGGGGCGACCGGCGCAACTGCAACCAACGCCGGGAGCTACACAGCTGAGGCCACACAGCTCACCGGGAGCGCGGCGGGGAACTATAAGTTGCCTGATGATAACCCCACGCAGGATTTCACCATCAAGAAAGCCCCGGTGAGCTTTGAGGTGACGGATTACACGGTCACCTACGACACCAAGGCCCACACCGCCACGGTGAAGCAGACTGACAGCGAGACCCCCAAACTGAGCGAGGACGATTTCAGCGTTACATATGGCACGGAAGGAGCCGCAGATAAGACCGCAAATAAGACCAATGTGGGCACCTACGACATCTACGTTACCCTCAAGAACGACAACTTCAAGTTTAAGGACGAGGCCGACGAGACCCGCGAGCTGAAGCTGGACGACAAGCTGACCATCAAGCAGGCCGAGCTGACCCTCTCCGTCACCGGCTCTGCCATCACCTACGGGCAGACGCTGAGCGCGAGTGAACTCACCGGCACGGCGAAGATCAGTGACGGCACGGAAATCACCGGCACCTGGGCGTGGGATACGACGGATGCCGCGAAATATCCCAGTGTTAGTAAGGACAGTGAGAACACTGAGTACACGGTAAAGTTTACACCCACCAGCAGTGATGCAAGCAACTTTACCTCCGAAAGCCTGAGCAAAACCATCACAATCACCGTCAACAAGGCGAAGCTGACGCCCAGCATCGACACTGTTCAGAACATCGACCAGTTCAGCGGCGAAACCGAAACCACAGGGACCATCAAGCTCACCGGCGCGGTGCGCGACGAGAACCCCACGGCGACGGGGACATTCAACTTCGATACCCCCACCGCCGGCGAGAACAAGACCGTCACCGTCACAGGCATCACTCTGACGGGCGACTGGGGAGCCAACTATGAGCTGACCACAACGGAACTCAGCAAGCAGAATACCACGGCGTCCATCGGCAAGCGGGTGGTGATGCTTGAGTGGAAGCTGGATGGCGAGAATGCTTTCGAGATTACCTACGATGGCAACTCCCACACGGTCACGGCCACAGTGACGAACCCTGTGGAGAAATACCCCTGCACCGTCACCGTCACCGATGGCGACAAGACAGACGCGAATACCTACACCGCCACTGCCGCACTTAGCGATGATGCAAACTACACCCTGCCCGAGGTAAAGACCCAGACCTACACCATCAAAAAGGCCACTGTCAGCGTGGATAATATCACGATGGAGCTTACCTATACCACGCAGCCGCAGACCGTGGGCGATGTCACGGTCAAAACCGGCGGCGCTCCCGCGCTGACGCAGGGCAGCGATTACAGCGTTACCTACCGCGCCAACAGTGATGAGAGAGGCACGACTGACGCCAATCCGAGCGAGACCAACGTTGGGACTTACGGCGTTTGGGTCGAGCTGACCAGCGACAACGCCAAAAATAACTACGAGTTTGAAGGTAAGCAAGGAAAGGTCAAAGTCGGCACCATGACCATCGAGCAGGCCACGCTGGAGCTGACGGTCACAGGTTCCGCCATCACATACGGCGATACGCTGAACGAGAGCAATCTCACCGGCACGGCGACGATTGCGGGCGACGGCGGAGCGACTATCCCCGGCACCTGGGCGTGGGAGATTCAGGTTGACACCTATCCCAAGCCCTCCGATAAGAGTCACGACTATGTGGCGGTCTTTACGCCCAGTGAGACCTACGCGGGCAATTTTGAGACCTCCACGCTCAAAACGACTGTGACAATCACCGTCAATCCCTATCAGCTTACGCCGCAGGTGGATTCGGTGGACAGCAAGACCTACGATGGGAATGTAAATGCCCAAAACGGCACGCTGAAATTTGCTGAGAATCTGGACATAGTGCCGTTCAAAGACAACAAGCCCACCGCGACAGGGACCTTCACCTTCACCGACAAGAACGTGGGGGAGAATAAGCACGTCAACGTGTCCGGCATCACGCTCAATAACTCCACGGATTACGCCCTTAAAGAGAGTTCAATCTCCGATGCTGCGACAACCGCGAAGATCACGGCCAAAGAGGTCACATTGACGTGGGATGGGTATACTGATCTTGTGTACTCCGGCGAACCTGTAAGCGTCACCGCCACAACAACGGATTTTGTGGCGGCAGACACAGAGAACAGCAGCGTCAGACTTACGTTCTCCGGCAACGCCGAGACCGACGCGGGGACCTATACCGCCAAAGCGAGCCTTGCGGGCGCGGACGCCACAAATTACACGCTTACAGACGACTCTCAGGAATACACCATTGCCCCTGCCACGGTGAGCTTTACCATCGGCGCGGAGGCCAAGGTTGACTGGTCCACAAGGGGCGAGACCAACGACGATCCCAACCTGGGCGGCTACACCCTCACCGGCAGCGGCACGGATTTCGCCCTCACCATGACCTACGACAGCTATAACCACAAGGCCAACGTGAGCCAGACTACGGGCGAGCCGGTCGCCATCAACGCCGCCGCCAGCAACGGCTACAAGGTGACCTACCGCAAGGGTAGCACCGATGTTAACGAGGTGCGCAACGCCGGGACGTATGACATCATCGTGACCTTCACACCCACGGCTGACGGCATCTACAACTACGCCTTTAGCGACCAGGAAACCGCCACCCGCGAGTTGAAAATCGGCACGATCGAGATAAAGCCCTACGAGGTCACGGTGATCTGGACCCACCTGAGCTACGTCTACCACGCCCACCCCATGCACCCCGACATTCGGGTGCAGGATCCCTTCGAGAACGATAACAAACAGCTGCCTCCGGGGCAGGGGCTGCCTTCCGATTTCAATATTGATAATCCCGAAAGCTACTCCGGTGCGTACCTGGTGGCCTTCGCCGCCACTGATGACTCGGATGTGAAGGAGTACACCGTGACGGCGGGCCTCTACGGCCAGAACGCCGGGAACTACACTGTGAAGAACCCCACGGCGACCGTGAGCATCGTCCCCGCGCCGGTGACCTTCACCGTGAGCAATAACGTGTGGGATCTCACTGATGAAAGTCACCCCACCGAGGTTAAGCTGACCCCCGTCTGGGGCGTGGTGTCCACAACGCCGGATAAGGACGAGGGCACCGACCACCAGTATCCCGATCCGGGAACGGCGGTCGTGTCGGAGCTTGATACAACGATCGTCTACAAGAAGAACGGCGAGGAGGTAACGCCCACCGATGCCGGAACATACGAGGTCTGGGTGGCAATCGGCAACACGAACTTCCGCCACTCCGCCACCTCCGACGGCGCGTTCCACAAGGTGGGAGAGCTGGTCCTCACCAACAACCTCGCCAGCGTCAAGACCTACAAGGTCACCTTCGACGCCGGTTATGAGGGCGGCGCGGCCCCTGAGGCCATGGAGAACCTCCTTGAGGGCCAGATGGTGATCCTCCCCGCGGGCCTGACCCGCGACGGTTACCTCTTCCAGGGATGGAGCTTCGGCGGCATCACGTACCGGCCCAACGAGGAGTTCCCCATGCCGGCTTCCGACGTGACCTTCAAGGCCGAGTGGCTGGACGTGAAGGAGACCCGCACGGTCGGCGGCACCGTGAAGCAGGAGGTGGAGGGCAACGAACCCAAGTCGCTGCTGGGCGCGACAGTGACCCTGAAGCAGGGCGATAACGAGGCTGGCGAGGCGATCACCGACGCCGACGGTAATTTCTCGTTTAAAAACCTTGTGCCCGGCATCTACAACCTGGAGGTCCGCTATTTTAACGGAAGCTCCACCGTGGTCAAGACCTTCCTGGTGGACGTGGAAAAGGATAACCTTACCGGGGACTACATCCTGCCCGACGGGGCGCTGAACACCGTGGTGGAGGCCGACGTCACCGCCGTGGTGGACATGGAGGAAATCGTGGAAACTCCCAGCGCCACCGCCGACGAGGGGATATACACCACTGACGATGAAGAGACAGTCAAGAATGGCGGCTCTGTGGAGTTCAAGATGACCGTCAAGGGCACGGAGCTTAATTCCACCCAGGAGGAGCAGGTTCCCGTGCCGGAGGACCGCATCGGCCTGGTGGTCGATCTGGAGCTGACAAAGACGGTGACGGGTAGTAGTAGTGACGGAACCACGGAGATTCACGACTCCAAACAGCTCATCACCACCGTGATCCACCTGCCCGCGGAGATACAGGGCAAGTCCAGCTACACCGTCTACCGCTTCCACGATACGGACGGTGACGGTAGTGCGGATATGCAGACCATCACCACGTCCGCCAACAGGGACGGCGAGTATCTGAGGGTCATCCGGGACGGCACGGCCATCGAGATCCACGCGAAGTTCTACTCCACATATGTGCTGACCTGGACCCAGAGCACCGGCGTCTACTACACCGTGAAGCTCCCGGAGCGCGTGGAGAACGGCAGCGTGACGGTCAATCACCGCAACGCCCTTCGCGGCTCCACCGTCACCCTCACCGTAACGCCGGAGGAGGGCTACGCCCTGGGCGAACTCACCGTCACCGACAAGGACGGCAAGGAAGTCGCCCTCACCGACAACGGCGACGGCACCTACACCTTCAAGATGCCCTATGGCGGCGTCACCGTGAAGGCCGTCTTCAAGTGCCTCGGCGGCGAGAACTGTCCGGGCCGGAAGTTTGCGGACCTCGATGTGAACGCCTGGTACCATGAGTATACCGATTATGTCCTCGCCCATGACCTGATGCACGGCATAAGCGTTGACCGCTTCCTCCCCGAAGACACGGTCACCCGCGCCCAGATGGTCATGGTACTGTGGAACATGAGCGGCAGCCCGGTGGTCAACTATTACATGACCTATTCCGACGTCAGCGAGGGGGCGTGGTACGCCGAGGCCATCCGCTGGGCGGCCAGCGAGGAAATCGCGGGCGGCTACGGCAACAACAGGTTTGGCCCGGACGATCCCATCACCCGCGAGCAGATGGCGGCCATGCTCTACCGCTACGAGCAGGAGTACGGCCAGGGCGGCTTCACGGGCGACTGGATGTACCGCCTGCCCTTCACCGACCTTGACAAGATGTCCGACTGGGCGATTGAGGCGGTGGCGTGGTGCAACATGAACGGCGTCATCAAGGGCCGGGACAGCGGCGTGTTCGATCCTCGCGGCTATGCCCGGCGCAATGAGATGGCCGCGGTCCTCATGCGCTATTGCCAGCTTGAGCCGGAAGAGAAGTGACCCATGAACAGGGGCGCGAGGTTTCTCGCGCCCCTGTTTTTTGTGCGAAAGGCAAAAATTTTTCGTTCGATTGGCTTGCATAAATCGAACGATTTTGCTATACTGTATAGGGAGACGTCATCGGCGAAAGGGGGCGCTTACAATGTTGATCACCTCCACTGAATTAAAGCTCAATCTGGGAAAATACCTCCAGCTTGCCGAGAGCGAGGACATATACATCACCCGCAACGGCAAAGTCATCGCCAAGCTGACCAACCCCTATCAGGACCGGGTGGACGTGGTCAAGTCCCTCTATGGGGTCCTTCCGGCGGACGTGACGCTGGAGGAAGCGCGGAACGAGAGGCTTGACAGGATATGAGGGTATTGCTGGACACCTGCGTAGTGGTGGACTTTTTGCGGCGGCGCGAGCCGTTTTGTGACGATGCCTACGCGCTGTTTCTGGCGGCGGCCAACCGGCGCTTTGACGGGTTTGTGACGGCCAAGTCTCTTACAGATATTTACTATTTGACTCACCGTTTCACCCATGACGGAAAGGAGGCCCGCCGGGTGCTTTCCGCCCTGCTTATCCCGCTGGACCTGCTGGACACGGCGGGGATCGACTGCCGGAAGGCCATCTCGTCGGACGTTTCGGACTATGAGGACGCGCTCATGGTCGAAACCGCCCTCCGCGCCGGGATGGACGTCATCGTTACGCGCAACGGGCGGGACTACGCAAAATCTCCCGTGCGTGTGTGTTCCCCGGCGGAGCTTTTGGCGGATCTCAAGTCCGAGGCGGAGTAAATTTTCCATTTTTCTGTTAAATTCCCGAAAAAAAGAAAAAAAGGGCTTGTCAAATTCTGAGTGGTCGTGTATAATGGTCACAACGGAATATCCTTCGGCCGACTCCCCCGGGGGAGTCAGTCATTCCTTGCGGAATGACTGAAAAGACCTTAGGGACAAGCCCCGGCCACACCCGTCATCCGGGGGTGGCAATATTTTTATGTATGAGGTGAGCGTATGAAGAGAAAGGTATACAAGCTGTTGGCCTTTGCGATGGCGGTGTTCATGGTGGTAGGACTACTGCCCGCGACGCGCATCGCCGGGACGGAAGCGAAAGCGGCAAGCGGCACGCCGATTGGGAGTGCAGCAGAGCTTCTTGCGTTTGCGCAACAGGTGAATAATGCAACGAGAGAGGCCGGTCAAATAAGCAAGCTTGATGCTTATTTGACTAGAGATATTGATATGACTTCAATTGTGGGATCATTTCAACCAATAGGCCAGACAAACAAGAGTGATGAATCTGGTACATGGGAAAAGACGTCAGGTTATGGCGGCACATTTGATGGCTGTGGCCATGTAATTTACAATTTCAATGTTTCAAGGGTTTATAATGGCGGCGATCCTGATGCAGCAGATTCAATTTATAAGAGTGGCCTTTTTGGAACGATTAACGGCGGAACTGTAAAAAATTTGATTGTTTCCGGGAATGTCAATGAAACATCAAATCAATCTTTGGTATCACTTTTCGCAGGAAGCGCAGTTGGAGCAACCTTTTTGAACTGTGGCGCGGTTGGCTATACAAGCAGTTATGGCGCGGCGGCTTTTATTGGAACGACAGAACACAATGAAGGTAAGGTTAACTATATTTATAACTGCTGGGCTTCTGTGACTTGTACCCATAAGGGCGGTGGAAATGGCTTTATTGGCAATAAGAATGGTGGTACAAATTTAATTGAGCACAGCTACACCTATGAAAGTGGTTCTTGGTATACATACAATAGTTCTTCTGGCATAGGCTCGCGCATGGGAAGTCTCGCCGCAGTCGTGAACGACTTGAACGATGATACGCAATACTTTCAAAGAGATGGAAGCGGCTATTTCTATCCTTGGGGAGTGGGTATCACTTGTATTTCAAGGAACGACCTTCCCGGCTTTTCAGGACCTGGCTATACAAGCTCCAGCCGACCGACATATACGGCGAGTGTTACTTCCTCTGAGTCGTCGGTGTCGGTGTCAATTATACCTAATACAACTATTCAAAGATTAAAAGAGTGGGATGGCGTTATGACCGCGACAGGCGGCGCTGTCACCGGCGTGGCAAGCGTAACCATGGGCGGCATGACCTTAACGTCAGTCACAAACAAAGTATTACTTGGCCTTGGCCAGTATTATTATGATGCTGCAACAAATACTGTCAGCATCAAGAGCGTCACTGGCAATATTGTTGTTACTGTAAACGCTAAGAAGTGGCCGACAATCACTTTGGTAGGCGGGGAAAATTGCACAGCCTTACCTGACGGAGAGGGTATCACCGGGAGTGGAGCAACGTTTACGGTCAATCCTGAAAAAGGTGGCAAGCTTACGTTGGCACCGCATACAGGATATTTCTTCGATGCGGGGCAGTTAGAAGCAATTGTAGGACTTGTGGGAGGAACGGTGTCGGTTGACCCTGTAAGCGGGATAGCCACCATAACATTCCCTCCAAATTCTATTTCAAATGATACGCCACTTGCTCTTACCAGCGCCCTGAAACAAGCCGCTGCGAAGAACACAACGACTAATAAGTACTATGAGACGCTTGACGCGGCGCTTGAGGCGGCAAAGAATGGCGAGACGGTTGAAATCGCTCACAACGGCGTTAGTCAGGATTCCGCCACTGTCCCGGACGGCGTGAAGCTGAAAGATACGGCTGGCAACACCTTTACGGCGACTGGCGAAGCCACTGTTGGCGTCACCAACGGCAACGTGAGCAGCGTCACCTCCGGCACGGTGGACGTGACCCCCAGCGGCACGGCCAGCTTTAAGGCCAACGATAAGAACGGTGCGGCTCATGACGTGAGCGTGGACGGAAACGCCACCGTCAAGGCCGGGACTGAGGCTGGGGGCACGGTGACACCGAGTGTGCCCGCTCAAAACGTCACCATCGACGGCGTGACCTTCAACAGCCCCTCTGCCCCCGAATACCCCCTTGACGACCCGTATTCCGCGCTTGAGGTTGACGGGACGGCGACGGTTCCCTCCGGCAAGACCCTCAAGACCGACGGCGACAATGCGAATCTTACCGTGACCGGCGAAGCCGAAGTGACCAAGACCGCTCCCGACGGCGAAGACGGCACGGGCAAAGTGGGTCGGGCGACGGTTGAGAGCGGCAAGACTGCCAAGGTCGGCGACAACAGCTACAAGGGGACCGATAACACGAAGCTGGACCTTGTGAAGGACGAAGGCGAGGGCGCGGGACACGTGGAGCTTGCCGAGGGCAGCGTCACTCTGCCCAAGAAAGACGGTGAACACAACAACGCCGTCACGGTCAACGGCAAGGTCGTTGAGAATACAGGCAGCACGGATATTACCGTTGAAAAGAGCGAGGACGGTAATATCAAGGTAACCGCGCCCGAAGGAACAGGCGGCAAGGTAATAATTGACGGACGCGAGTATGAGATTCCCGAAGGCCCCACTGTACTTGTGGTTGATCCTACAGGCGATCCTACTGTCTATACGCTGGAATCCGGCGACGTGAAGGTTGGCCCGGAGAAAGATGTACACGTCAAAGTCGGCGAAGAGGACGTCAAGGTTGAGAACGTGGACGATGACACGCAACTCACCGTTGATGCAGATTCGCCTGAAAATGGCGCCACCGTCACCGTCCCCGCTGGCGGTAAGATGCAGACCGGGGACGACGTGTACTCCAACAACGGCGTAGAGCCGGTCGAGGTCGAGCTGCGCCCGGACGGCTCCAAAGCCGTCACCTCCGGCGACGTGACGCTGGAAGATGGCGAGATCGTCCTGCCTGATAGCGAAGAAGCCTCTGACGCGAAGGTCACCCTTCCCCGTGATGGCGGCAATGATGCCAAGATTGAGAATACCGGCAGTAAGGACCTGCTTGTCAGGGACGACTATCCCACCGAGGGCAATACCGTCATTGAGATTCCCGACGGCGGCAGTGCGCAAGTCTCCGGCAACGGAGTAGAGGGAGGCCCCAAAACATTTGATGGTCCCGCCACGGTCGTAGTCGGCCCGGACGGCACCGCCAAGGCCGTAGTCTATCAGGTCGGCTCCACCATGTGCACCGACGTGGATGAGGCAACGAACGCCCTTACAGATGACCAGACCGCCAACAACACAGTCAACGTCGTGGGCCTTCCCAAGGATGAAGCGCAGACCTGGAATAACGTCTCCGGCCCCAAGACCTTTGTGGACTACTATGGCCGGACGTACACTGTGCCCGCCGGGGCTGAAGCCACGCTCACTGTGGAGACGGACGGCACGATCACCGTTGAAAACGGAACCGTGACGTTTAACCCTGACCGGGGCGACAACAGCCACGCCCTGCCCGAAGGCATGGAAGATAATTCCGTGAAGGTCAAAGACGGCAACGGTGAAGATCACACCGTCATTCCCGAAGGCCCTGTTACCTTTAATATTGATAGCGCGGAAAAAACCGGCACCGTTACGCCTGACGACCCGGAGACTGCGGTTGACATTGACGGCGTGGTGTTCGAGGGCAGCGGAGATACTGGCTACGATCTGGACAAGCCGTTTGACGGGCTTAAGGACGGCGGAAAGGCCACGATTCCCGGCGGAACTGAGGCCACTGTTGAGGTGACCGGCACTGAATCTGACGGCTTCACGGTCAAGACCGATGCGGGGAACACCGGCGACACCGTGATCACCAAGGGCGGCGACGGCGACGTGGCCGGACAGGTGGAGGTCCCCGCTGGCGATACCGTCACGGTCAATGACAACAAGTATACGGCTGGCGAGGCCGGCGCAAAGCTCGACCTCGTGAAGGACGCCGAGAAAGGCGACCACGCCCAGCTGGTGGAGGATGAGATCACCCTGCCCAAGAAGGACGGGACCCCCGAAGCGCACGAAAATTCTGTCTACGTGGCCGGCGAAAAGGTCACCAACCCCAACACCGACAAAGACATCACCGTTAGAGCCGATAAGGAAAAGGGAACCGGCACGGTAACTGTGCCCGAAGACGGCAAGGTAACAATCGGCGGTGACGAGTACACCAACGCCGGGGATGATCCTCTTGTCATTGAGATCAACGATGACGGAAATACTCTGACCAGCGGCACCTTGACCCTCCCCGGAAATGAGGAGACTAACGCTTCGATTCTCGTCAAGGCCGGAGAAGGGGAGAATGAGAAGAATATCCCCGTCACCAACAAGGGCGGCGAGGGAAGCGACGTCACCGTCAACGGTTCCGATACCGAGGCTGAGGGCAAGCCCACCGTTACCGTCCCCAGCGGCGGCGCGGTAGAAATCGGCGAGGGCGAAGCTGCGACCGAGTACAGCGTCCCCGAAGGTGAGGGCAATACCAAATTTGTCATTGGTGAGGACGGCAAGCCCGACATCACCTCCGGCGCGGTGGACCTGGACGACGATGAGTCCGTGGGCTTCGGCAGCGTGGAGATTGGCAGCGGTAATTCCGATCCTGATGGCGACACAAAGGATCCCGTCAAGGTCGAGGTCCAGGAGGACGGCAAGGCCAAGGTCACCGTCCCCGCGGGCGAGACCCTGACCGTCACCGATGCCGATGGCAATGAGCATACATATAAAAATAACGGCGACAGTGAACTTACCTTCACCGTTGACGGGAACGGTAACGTCACAGTCGATGAGATTCCCGAAAAGGGTCTTGATCTCGGACCCAACTCGTCCATCACCATAACCGATGATGGCGGTGCAAACCCCAATACCCTGACCGCCGGGGCGGAGGGCGCGACCCTCAAGCAGAGCGGTACTGAAGAGAGTGGAAAGAAGAGCAATCCCCCGCTGCTGGAGTCGGGTTACGTGATCTTCCCGGATGGTTCGGACGGAACGAAGGGCAGCGTCGTGGTCAAAGACCCCACAGATGGTGATAGCGAGAAGAAGCTGGAAGGCACGGACGTTGAAGTCTTTGCTGCGGAAAAGGGCGGCGAGAACCCGTCTGTCAAGGTTGCTCCCACGACACCCGCAGGTAAGGTCAAGGTTCAGGACGGCACCGAATACATCTTCCCGGAGGGAGAAGATGGTGGAGCCGCCGATATGGAGAAAGGCACGCTGAAATATCCTGCCAAGGGCGAGATCAGCGACAATAAGGACGGCCCCGGCGACGGAAATTTTGTCTTGGTGCCGGATGGAAATAACGGAAAAGTAGACGGCCAGGGAACTCTTTGGACGGACAAGCCGGCTGAAGCAGACGAAGGAGCGGTGACGCACGTACTCGGCGAAAAGGGCGCGGCCTTCGACATTAAGGAGAAAACAAATCCGGGAACGTCGGATAAGGAGAACCTCAAGGAAGGTTCCCTCGGCCATTATGAGGTCACGGAGCCGGATTCCCACTTCACCGTGGACAACGGCACCGGCGAAGTCACGCTGGAAGACGGCGGCCTGCACATGACGAAGACTGAGCCGCATTTGGGCGAAACAGATAATCCCTCCGTCACCCTCAAGGGCATTGCGGAAGACGAGAGCGGCAAGGGCTTGGAGGTTTCCGGCGAGGACGTCACCGTCACCATGACCGATGATGACGGCGGCGCGGACGTGAAGGTTCCCGCTGGCAAGTCTGTCAAGATTGGCGAAGACGAGTACACGGCGGCTGAGGGCGAAAGCGGCCTGACCCTGCACGTGGATGAGGACGGAAACGTCAGCCTCAAGGACGGCTCCATCGTGCTGGACGATAACGAGAGTATCCCGTTTGGCGATATTGTGTTTGAAAACCCGGCGGATTCCGGCAGTGATCAGGTCACCGTGACCGCGCCTATGACTGCCGATGATGGTTACGGAGACGGTTCCGCCAAGGTCGTGGTGCCTGCCGCTGGCGATTCCGGCAGCAATTCCGTTGTCGTGGGCAAAGACCCCGATACCAAGACGTATACCAACGAAGGCTCCGGCGACCTTGAGCTTGAGGTCACCCCGGAGGGAGACGTGAAGCTCCACGGCGGCGAGGTCACCCTGCCTGCGGACACCCCCGTTACTGCGGGCGACACTGAGGTCCAAAGTCCCACCGACGGCACGAAGGTCGAAAAGAAGGACGGCGAGACATTCTCCGTCACCGTCCCCGGCTCTGAGCCTGAGGGTGACAAAAACTCTGTCACCCTGGACGTCCCCGTATTGGACGAAGAGGGCAATCCCACAGACGATAAGAAGGAGCTTGAGTACACCAACCCCTCCGACGAGGACATGGTGATCGAGGTCCCCGTGAATACGGAGAACGGCTATCCCACGCTGACGGACGGCTCCGCCGAGCTTGACCCCGCCGCGGGCGGCAACCCCGGCGAGGGCCTGAACGTCAAGACCGGCGACAGCAGCACCCCCGTGGAGAACACCGGCGATAAGACGATCACCGTCCACGCCAAGGGCGAGGGCGATTTGGAGAACGCCTCCGTGGAAATCCTCTCCGGCGGCAGCGCGGACATCGGCGACAACTCCGTGGTAGCCAGCGGCGACGACATTACGGTAGAGCTTGACGATGACGGCGGCATTAAGGTTAAGCCCGGAGAGGGCAACGAAGTCACCGTCAATGGCAAGACCTACAGGCCGAAGGAAGGCCAGGAAGAAGCCTCACTGTCCGTTGACAAGGATGGCAATGTAACCGGCCGAGAGAATTTCACCGTTATTGTCGATCCCGATGCCGGCCTTGTCCACATTGAGGACGGCGAGACCGTGACCGTTGAAAAGGACGGCAAAAAGATCGAAGTTACCGGCGGCCCGGCCTGGATCAACGTTGAGAACGGCGAGGTCGAGGCGGTCACCGTCAAGAAGGACGAGGAAGGCAACGAAATCGAGGAGATTGATGAGGTCGTCGGCCACTTCTCCAACGCCGGTGATGGACCTCTTCAGTTGACCATCAAAAAGGACGGGGACTCCGACAATCCGACCCCCGAAACCACCCTGACGGGCGGCACCGTGGAGGTTAGAGACGCCGAAACGGAGATTCTTGTCCCCGCCGGTGCTGGTACCGATAAGCTCACCACCGGCTCCGACAACACAGTTTTGACCCTGGCTGAGGAAGATGAAAATGGCCCCGCCACTCTGGAGCAGGGTTCTGTGATCCTGCCCCAGGCCACGCCTTTTGGCACTGACAACGCCAGCGTGAAGGTGGAGAACGGCAGCGGCACCACCACCTACAAGGGTCAGAACGTGGAAGTCAACGCCGGCAGGGCCGGCGTCAAGGGTGTGGACAACACCGAAGCCGAGGACGGCCGTGACGGCGGCACCGTCACCGTGACCGGGAGTACGTCGCCTGAGAATAAGCATGATTACTTCGTCCCCTCCGATGAGGGCAATGCCGCCATCACTTCCGGGACGGACAATCAGCTTGATCCTCCCGCGATGGAAAAGGTCAACGGCAACAGGGCTGGCGAGAGCAGCCAGAAATATGTTGTTGTGCCCGATCCCGCTAATGACCCTGAAAAGAACATCTATGTAGACCGTAACGGCACGAACGACAGCAACACCGCCATGAACCTTGATAATGGTGCCGCCTTTGACGTAAAGCCCAAGGACAAGGGCGAAGTGACGGGCACGGTTGAAGAACCTGCGGGCGACTCCATCGGCCACTACGCCGCCGCGTCCGACAACACAAAGGCCACCGTCAACCACGAGACCGGCGAGGTCACGTTGACGGAGGGCAAGATGACCGTGACCGGCAGCGATGAGGCTGGCGCAAAGCTTACCGTCAGCGGCCAGGTGATTCAGAGCAAGGAAGTCACCGTCACCGCCGGAACCGCCCTTGACGGCGGCACGGGCGCGGACATCTCCGTCCCCGCAGGCGGCAGCGTCACCATCAAAGGCAAGACCTACACCGCCAAAGACGGCGGCCTCGAACTCTGGATGGACGCTCAGGGCAACGTGTACCTGAAGGACGGCGTTGTGGAGCTTTCTGACGGCGCGGACATCCTCTTCGAGGAAACCAGGTTTACAAACCCTGTGGAGGAAGAACCCGCCTCCGACACAGTCACCGTGACGGCCTATAAGGGAACCGAGGGCGGCGAAGATACACCCGCAACCGAGCCTTACGCCGAGCTTGAGGTCTCCAACGGCGGCTCCGTCTCCGTCCAGCAGGGCGGCAAGGACGTGACCTACAAGAACGCCGGAAGCGACAGACTCACGCTTCACTCCGACGGGGAGGGCAACGTGTCCCTCCAGTCTGGCAGCGTTGAGCTTCCCACAGACGGCAGCCTTGGCTACACCGCCGGGAGCGGGGAGAACACCAGGGACTTCACCGTGGAGAGCAAGGACGGCCTGACGGTCGAGACCGAGGACGGCAACAAAGCCAAGGTCATCGTTCCTGCGGGCGAGAACCTCAGCGTCAAATTCGAGGACAAGTCCGGCGCTGACAAGTCCGGCACTTACACCCCCGCCGAAGGGTCTGATGAAATCACCGTTGAACTCACAGCCGACGGACCCATGCTGGCCGAAGGCAAGGTCGAACTTGAAAAAGGCAATGCCCTCGGCGCCGGCGGCGCGCTCTTTGAGAACACCGGCAGCGGAAGTGTTGCCGTGGACGCCAGCGGCCCCTCTGTCACCATCCCTGAGAACGGCAGCGCCAAGGTCAACGGCGTTGAGGTCAAGGGCGCTTATGGTACTGATGATGCAGCTAAGGAATTGACAAGCTCCTCTGTGTCCGGCGGAAATGTGTCCTTCTCCCTTGATGAAGGCGAGAAGCTGACCGTGGACGGCGTGACCTACGTTGGCGGAGAGAGTGGCTGCACCATCACCGTGGACAAGGACGGAAATGTCTCTGTCACCGGCAGCGTGAGCAGGACCGTCACCCTTGGCGAGGCCTCCGGCGACATCACCCTTAACGACGGCGAGAGCCTGACCATCCTTGACAAGAATGGCAATACCCTCACCACCGTGACCGACAAGGCGGGCGACGGAAAGGAGTCCACCCTCAGCGTGGACAAGAACGGCAACATCACCATGAAGTCCGGCGACGTGACCGTCAAGGGCACGGCGGAGACCGAAGCCTACGAGTGGGAGGAAGATGAACCGGGTAAGCCTTCTGAAGATCCCAAGTGGACCTACGTGGGCGAGCCGGATATTACCGTCAAGAGTTCCGAGAGCGGCGCTCCCGTGAGCGGCGCAACGGTGACCATAAAGGACAAAGATGGAGAAGTGGTTGCCACCGGCACCACCGGCGATGACGGAAAGGTTACTGAGTGGACAACAGATTTGACGGATGTTGAGTATGGTCCCTATACTGTGGAAGTGGTAATCGATGGCGTCAGCAGCACAACCGGGTCGCTGAATGTAAACGCGCCCACAGCTTCCGTTGAGTTCAAGGCTGAAACCGTTGCGATAGACACTAATATGGAAAGCAACCTTTCATCAAATGGCAATGAACCCACGGTCAGCGGCCTTGACGGGGTGTTGAGCAATGCGGAAAAACAGCAGGCGGCGATACCCGATTCTGGCAGCGGCTCAACTACAAAGACGGAGATCGATATTACGCTCTACGCAAAAGAACTGGGTGTTGATTCGAGCATCGAAATGACCGCAGATGAAGCGAGTAGAATTAAGGACGCAATCAATAAAGCAGCCGGGATCGATGAAAGTCCGACAGCATCGAATACGAAAGAAATCTCCGACTGGATCGATGTGACTGTCACAAAACAGGTGACAGAGTACACGAGTACCGGCTCAGGTTGGGACGGAGGGACAACGAGCGACCCTGAAGCCATCCCCACCACCGCCAGCCTCATTGAGCTTCGCTTCCCGATTTCCAATGATATGGCTGACAAGCTCGAAGCCCTTACGGATGACAGCGGAGAATTTATCCCCATTGAGGATGCCTACGATCACATCTTCATCTACCGCCAGCACAAGCAGGGCGATAAGGAGACTGTTGAACAGATGAGGCGCGTCACCCCGGAGTACGGACCGAGAGCCACCATGGAGTGCTACTATATCGAGGTGACCGAGGGAAGCGAGGGCACGGCCTACATCGTGATCCGCGCCAGGAACTTCTCCGTGTACGCCTTCGGCGTCTCTCAACAGCCGGTGCCGGACAGCACGCCCAGCAGCGGCGGCGTCAGCGGCGGCGCGTATGAGGTCAACGTCCCTGAGCTGAAGTACGGCGGAACCGTCACGGCGGACCGCGACACGGCGGCCCCCGGAACCAGGGTCACCCTCACCGTCACGCCCGACGCGGACTGCACCGTTGACTCCGTTGTCGTCACCGACGCCCAGGGGAATGTCCTCACCGTCACCGACAACGGCGACGGGACCTACAGCTTCAATATGCCGGCCTCCGACGTGGACGTGCAGGTGATCTTCTCGGCCAACTGCCCCAAGGACGCAACCTGCCCCATCGACCAGTACACGGATGCCTCGCCCAAGGCGTGGTATCACGACGGAGTCCACTTCGTCCTCCAGAACGGCATCATGAAGGGCTACGGCAACTACATCTTCCTGCCCGACGCGGGCCTGACCCGTGCCATGGTGGCGCAGATGCTCTACAACATGATGGATACCCCCGCAGTCAGCGGCGCAAGCACCTTCGTGGACGTGGAGCCTGGCACCTGGTACGCGGACGCCATCGCCTGGGCGCAGCGCGAGGACGTGGTGAGGGGCTACACCGACACCGTTTTCGGGCCGGAGGACCTTATCACCAGGGAGCAGCTGGTCACCATCCTCTACCGCTACGAGGAGAAGTTCGGCGAACTGAAGGAGGTCCCGGCTGACTACGTGCTGGCCTTCTCGGATGCCGCCGACACGTCCCCGTGGGCGGAGGACGCCATGCGCTGGGCCGCGCTGACCGGGCTTGTGAAGGGCTACGGCGGGAGCGAGAAGCTTGTTCCCGGCGGCCGCGCGTCCCGCGCCGAGTCGGCGGAGATCTTCAAACGCTGGCTCGCCCCCAACCTCAAGTACTAAACCCCGCAGGCTCAACGGACCATGACAACCCTGTCTACGTGGCGGTGAGGTTTTGAAGGGGCGTATGACCGATCCCCAATTCCCGCGCAAACTCCGCCTGGCCCCTACGCCCTCTTACCCTAAAGCATAAAAAGAGACCAATACTTGTAAGACCCGTCATAACGGTGATTTGCCGCGATGACGGGTTTTGCTTATCCATTTTTTAAATTAGGGGTTGCGGCCGTGTGGAGGAATATATTAGTTTGCTTCTTGGAAGAGTAATCTTTGCAAGGAGGAGATCGGATGGAAGGCAAAATGTACGGTTATATCCGTGTGTCCACACGGGAGCAGAACGAGGACAGGCAGCTCATCGCCATGAGGCAGTTTGGTGTAGCGGAGAATTGCATCGTTATGGACAAGCAGTCGGGGAAGGACTTCGAGCGCCCCGGCTACAAGAAGCTCCTGAGAAAAATAAGGGCCGGGGACACTCTTGTGGTCAAGAGCATCGACCGGCTGGGGCGAAACTATGAGGAAATTTTAGAGCAGTGGCGGATCATCACCAAGGAGAAGCAGGCCGCCGTGGTGGTGCTGGATATGCCCCTTCTGGACACGCGGCAGGGACGGGACCTGACGGGGACGTTGATCGCGGACATCGTGTTGCAGCTTTTGAGCTACGTGGCCCAGACGGAGCGGGAATTCATTCGCCAGCGTCAGGCGGAGGGCATCGCGGCGGCAAAGGAGCGGGGCGTCCAGTTCGGGCGGCCTCCCCTCAACAGACCCCAGGGATTTTCGGATGTGCTGGCGCGCTATGTCTCCGGCGACATCGGCTCCCGGCAGGCGGCAAAGGAGCTGGGGATCTCGTACAACACTTTTTTGCGTTGGGCCAGAGAAGTCTCTGTTACAAAAAGTACACCTTTTGGAACAGAGGCGAAAAGCCGGAATTTGTACATAGTAATAAAGGAAATAGCTACATAACATTATATCACGGGGCGGAAACAAATTCAATAGGGCCTGTTACAAAAAGCGTACCTTATTGAACAGTCGGCGAGGCCGATCCGAGTGAGGTATCCGCCATATGTTCAAATCAGCCAAAAGAAAGAAGAGCCATGGCTTCACTCTGGCTGAGGTCCTGATCGTCGTGGCAATCATCGGGGTCCTGCTGGCCATTGCCGTCCCCAACGTGATCGGCTACTACCGTTCCCTGAAGCTGACGGAGCTGGACGACAGCGCCCGGAGCATCTTCGTGGCAGCGCAGAACCGCCTGACGGCGTTGAAGAGCGCGGGGGCGAACCTATACGCTCTCAGCACCGTCGAGGTAAACGAGAAGCCCGATCCCGGCGTCGGCACGGGGAGATTCCTTGCCGTGACCTCGGCGCAGGCCGACAGTCTCGCCTCCCTGGTGCCGGGAGGCTCCATCGAATCCCAACTCCATGATAACCACTATGTGGTGGAGATCGACGCGAAAACCGGGGCGGTCTACGCGGTGTGGTATTGGGAGAAGGAGGACTTTGACTATACAAACGAGTCATACGACAAAGTGAAGCCGGAAAAGGACAAGAGGCTTGACGCCGGACGTATGGTCGGCTACTACGGCGGCACCTATATTGAGCGTCCCAACATCGGCCAGACGCCCTTGCCGTCGGCGCAGATGATCAACGCCGAAGAACTTGCGCTGACCATCACCGTGCCGGGAGCTGGGTTTACTGGCACACATATAAGTATTAAAACGACAATTACACTGATTAACGGCAGCGAGGAATGTAAAATAATTGAAGACGCTGATCTCAAATTTGAGACGCTTTCGGGTGATTACACCGGCACGATTGCACTGGATACCCTTGATAGCAGAAAATATACAGCGGCCAATAGCGCGAATAATTTTGAAACAGGCAACATGGGTAAGCCGTTCAAACAATGGGTAGAAACCATTACAGGCTCAGGCACCTACAAAATCGCCCCCGGAGCGAATTTCAATATTGAAGTGAAGGTCACTGCTGTCGATTCAACCAGTGGCAAGGACCACGTTGATTATCTTCCCCAGTACATATATTGGACGGATGTGAACGGTCTCTTTGAGAGTGTGGATGAGGCTACGGGCACCGCCCATATTGCCTACGGGCGGCATCTGCAAAATCTGGATACCGCTACCTCTGGCGTGACAAGCAGCATTACCGCCGCAGAGCAGGTGCGGGACATCGACTTTGGCGCCACCGGCGGGGAAGCTGTCTACTCATGGCATGACACCTATTCGGGCGGGAGCTTTACCGCAATAACGAACAATAACCTCACCTCATACAACGGCGGAACCAAGGAGATACGGAATTTGAACGCTGTGCCTCATAGCGGGACTGAGCAAGGGGCAGGGCTTTTTGGCAACGTTACCGGGACGCTTGCAATCACAAATACATACCTTGTGGACGCGCGCGCGAGCGGTTCCAGCCTTGCCGCAGGTACGCTGGTGGGCATTATGGACGGGAATGTAAAAATTGACGGCTGCCGTTCGTGGCTGTCCAACCCTGAAATAAATGCAGCAGGTGAGCCTACGGTAACCTATGTGTCCGGGGGCCAATACGACGGCGGGTTTGTTGGAGTAGTGTTTGATAATAAGAGTGTCACTATAACAGGGAGCTTCGCCTCCACCGTAGTGAATGGAACCACCGGCGCCGGCGGACTTGTGGGGGCCATCCGAGCTAATAACGGACGCGTGACTGTGGAAAATTCCTACGCCGCTGGCTATTTGAGCGGCGGTCATTCCGTGGGCGGCCTCGTTGGAGGAAGTAACGGTTCTGTAACTGTCACCGATTCCTACGCCGCCGGGATTATAGCGAGAGTAGACGGTACTAACTTGCAAGTCGCCGGTATCACGCCTCATGGGAATGGCAGTACCATCAGAAACTCTTACGCCGCCGTTCGGTATGTCACAAGCGGTATCAGCGGCGCTACCGTCTACGGCGTTGCGGCTTCCGGGGCAACGGGGACGAGCGCATTTTACATAGAGCAAAGCGGCGTAACGTATACAACCGGTTACGGCGATGCGAAGACTTCCGATGAGATCAAAACGGCGCTTAGTAGCGCACAGTGGAGTACCACGTCGGGAGACACCCACGCTTATGGACTGACGAGTGAGACGACGGGTCTTCGCGGGAAGGATTATCCCTATCCGATGCTTTTCGTCACCGATTCCACCGGGACCCCCACCACCGCTGTCCTGCCCCACCACGGCGACTGGCTGGAAGAAACCGCCTCCGCAAGTTCCCTGTGCTACTATGAGCAATTCGGCAGCAAATACCAAGTCTGGGGCTACGTTGCCGATTCTGCTGGGACGCTCAACCCTGTAAACACGCTCGAAAAGGGCACCGCCGGCTCCGGCCCCTTCGCAACCAAGGACGGCTACTGCGTGGTGGTGGAGCGCGGCCAAACCGCCCCGACAGAGGTCACGGTCACGGAGGGTGCCACTACTAAAACCTATAGCGTCAACGCGACGGCTTTGGCCACTGACGTAACTGTCAACACGGCGCAGTACGACCTCTACGCGATCGACGGACTTTTTAACACCTCAAGTGGCATAAAGATCGATGACGATTACTACCGCAAGATTACCGTGGACACGACTGACTACTGGTTCAACCCATTCTTCGCGTGCGAGATACAAACGACTGCGCCGGCAGACATGGAAACGCCACAGGCAAAGGAGGGTACAAATGATTTAGACCCCGATAAAGTGGAGACTGACAATTTCAACGGCAAGGTCATTATCCGCACCGCGCGGCAGCTGGCCAACATGGCGAAGGCCACGGGGAGCAACTTTGAGACTACTGATACCGCCCAGCAGACCGCCCAAAAGCGTGCCTATGTCCAGCTGTTGGACATCGACTACGCCTTGTACAAAGGCACGGATTTGACGGTGGGCAAGAGTAGCACCGCGCCACAGTTCCCCGCCGCGCTGAACGATAGCGGCGGCAGCTATGTCGGTGGCAAATTCATCATCCGTAACCTGTACATTGGCGAGGACACTACCGCAACCAAGAAGGGCACCGGCCTGTTCGGGAACACCAAGGGCACCCTGAGTAATATCCGTCTGGTGAACGTGAGCGTCGAGAGCAGTAGCGAATATGTGGGTGCGCTGGCCGGACGGTATCAGGGGTCGGCCCCGGTTACTGACTGCGGCGTCTATGTGGACGAAACCAGCAAGCCAAGTAGCGTTGGTGGCACCGCCTATGAAGAGTTCATGGTCAAACAGACCGACGACCAAAACAGCACCGGCGGCCTGATCGGCAGCGTTAAATCAGGCACCACGCTTACGAACTGCTTCGCCGCCGTGAAGGTGAGCGGGTACGACGAGGTCGGCGGACTGATTGGAAAGATTTCCGGGGACGACTCCAGCACCCTCACCAACTGCTACAGCGGTGGGCACACTGGCTATATTGATGGCGGTACATACAAAGGCGGCGAATACAATCCCGCCGATGCCAACGTGTCCGGCGACGCCACCAGCGGCAAGCAGGTGGGCGGGCTGATCGGTTATGTCAGTGGTAATGGCACCGTCACGCTCTCCGGCGTGAACTACTCCACCTGCTCGGTAAGCGGAGCGTCCGGGCACGCTAACGAAATCGGCCTGCTCATCGGCACCGTGGAAAACACCGCGACGGTTGATGCGACCGGCAGTACCGCCTACGCCACGGGCAAGGCGTTTGACAAGGATGGAAACGACCTCACACCGCGCACAGAAACCCCCTACCTCACCACTCCCGCACCCTCTTCCCCCACGGGTGTCACCATCACGGCCTACCCCTACGACGACGCCCTGTATGTTACCAGCGGTGGCACGAAGACGGCCAAGAACTACCCCTATCTGACCGGCACCGACGCCGCGGGCAACTATCTGCCCCACTACGGCGACTGGAAAGAATAATGATCCACCCATGTACACCGGGCAGGAAAAGGGTTGATCCCTGCCCTGAGTACACCGACCGGCGGGCATTTTGCCCGCCGGTCGTGCTTTATTTGCGTTTACCCAAGTGATTCAGCCCTTCGGGGCTGTCCTTTATTTTGCCGCAAAAGGGAAGCGGCGCTTGAGTTTTTCGGATTTGGGTGTATAATGGGGGAAAGAAGGAGGCGCGGCCATGAACAGGGACAATGAATTTCTCGGAACGGAGCCGGTGGGACGGCTTCTCTTCCGCCTCGCCATACCCACCATCGCCTCCCAGGTCATCAATATGCTCTACAACATCGTGGACCGCATCTACATCGGCCACATGGGGCCGGAGGGTGACCTGGCCCTCACGGGAGTGGGCGTCTGTATGCCCATCATCATGTTCGTCTCGGCCTTCGCCTCCCTCATCTGCCAGGGCGGCGCGCCCAGGGCCTCCATCTTCATGGGCCGGGGCGACCGGGAGTCGGCCCAGCGCACCATGGGAAGCTGCTTTTCCGCCCAGATCGTTGTCTCCGCGCTCCTCACCGCCGTCCTTCTCATATGGAACCGGCCCCTGCTCCTGGCCTTCGGTGCGGAGGAGAGCACCGTCGGCTACGCCACCCAGTACATGGGCGTCTACGCCCTGGGCACGGTGTTCGTGGAGCTGACCCTGGGCATGAATCAGTATATCACCGCCCAGGGCTTTGCCAAGACCGGGATGGTCACCGTCCTCATCGGCGCGGTCTGCAACATCGTTCTGGACCCCATTTTCATCTTCCTCTTCGGCCTGGGCGTCCGGGGCGCGGCGCTGGCTACCGTCCTCTCTCAGGCGGTCTCCGCCGTCTGGGTGACCTGCTTTTTGGCAAGCCCCCGGTCCATCCTGCGCCTGACGCGGGACTCCATGCGCATACGCCCCGCCCTGGTCCTCCCGTGCGTGGCCCTGGGCGTCGCGCCCTTCGTGATGCAGGCCAGCGAGAGCGTCATCTCCGTCTGCTTCAACACCTCTCTGCGCGCTTACGGCGGCACCGTGGCCGTGGGGAGCATGACCATTCTCTACTCGGTGATGCAGTTTGCCATGATGCCCCTCCAGGGCCTCGCCCAGGGGGCGCAGCCCATCACCAGCTATAACTTCGGGGCGAAGAACGCCGCACGCGTCCGGGAGGTCTTCAAGCTCCTGTTCCTCACCAGCATCCTCTATTCCACCGCCCTCTGGGCGCTCATTATGGCCTTCCCCCAGGTCTTTGTCACCATGTTCAACTCAAAGCCGGAGCTGGTGGCCTTTGCCTCCCGCGCCCTCCGGGTCTACTGCGCCGTCATGTTCCTCTTCGGGGCGCAGATCGCCTGCCAGATGACCTTCGTGAGCCTGGGCAAGGCCGCCTCCAGCGCGGTGGTGGCCATCGTCCGCAAATTCGTCCTGCTCCTGCCCCTCATCTACCTGATGCCCCGCCTCATGGAGGACAAGACCATGGCGGTCTACACCGCCGAGCCCGTGGCGGACTTCCTGGCCGTCGCCTTCACCGTGACCCTCTTCTCCGTGGAGTTTAAAAAGTCCCTGCGGACCATATCCGCGTAAATTGAAGCCGGAAAAAATAAGGCGAGCCTTCACGGCTCGCCTTTTCGCGTTAATTTGCCTTTTCGCGTTATCTCGCCTTTTTGCGCTGATCGAGGAGGGTTTCCAGAATAGCCCGGCACTCCTCGTTCACGTCCCGCCACGTGGCCTCGAACGCCCCGGTGTACCAGGGGTCCGCCACGTCCCGCGGGCGGCCGGTGAAGTCCAGCAGAAGCCGCACCTTGCCCTCCGGGTCGCCGCCGAAGAGGCGGAGCATATTCCGTAGATTCGCCCGGTCCATCCCCACGATCAGGTCAAACCGCCCGTAGTCCGCCGGGACGATCTGCCGCGCCGTTTTCCCCTCGCAGGTGATGCCGTGCCGCGCCAGCTCCCGCTTCGCCGGGGGATAGATGGGGCTGCCGATCTCCTCCGTACTGGTGGCCGCAGACTCCGCGTAGAGCCGGACCCCGGCCTCCGCCGCCAGCTTTTTCATTACAAACTCCGCCATGGGACTGCGGCAGATGTTCCCGTGGCAGACAAACAGGATCCTGGTCATATGCGCTCCCGGAATAAGTCAAATGATTTTTCCAAGGAGACGCGCCCTGGAAAAATTCCCGTTCTCATTGAAGGTACAGCATCTCGGAGTAGGCCATGATGAACGGCCCCGCGCCCTTGCCTTCGTCGGGGAGATAGTATTCGGGGAGCTGGTAGTTGTCGGTGTTGTTGGCGCTGGCCTTGAGGTAGATGTCCTCAAGGTGGCTGCCGTTTATCTTCAGCTCCGCCATCGCCACAAAGGCTCTGACGGCAGCGTCCAGGCAGGCGCTGTCCAGCCAGCCGTGGCGCACCCCCTTGAGGATGGTGTAGACGATCATGGCGGTGCCGCTGGTCTCAAGCCGGTTGGTCTCGGTGGTTTCCCAGTCGGCGACGTTGGTCCACAGGCCCTCCGGCTTTTGATACTTCAGCATCCCGTCCACAAAGAGCTTCAGCGCCGCCTTGCGCTCCTCCATGTACTCCTCCGGCAGGACCTCCATCACGTCCACCATAGCCATGCCGTACCAGCCCATGGCGCGAGTCCAGTGGTAGGGGCACACGTCCTGGGCGGAGTTGGCCGCGTGCCAGTACATCCCGTCCGGGGCCAGCAGGTTTTTTGCCACCCAGGAGAGCCGTTCATTCACAAGCGCCAGCTGCCGCCTGTCGCCGGTTTTGGCGGCAAAGTGGGAGATGAAGGGCTGGAGCATATAGATGCCGTCCAGCCAGACCTTGTATTTGGGGGCCTTGTCGTGGGCCCAGGAGTGCCAGTAGTTGTGCCCCAGGGCGGCCTCGGTGTACTCCTTCGGCACGTTGTGGCCCGTGGAGTTTATGTGCGTCTCGTCCGTCAGGTCCCGGTACATCTCCCGGCAGACCTCCATGTAGCTGTCCTCCCCCTGGGAGGCGCGGATCAGCAGGGCGGAGGTCTTGTAGCAGTCCGCCCCGTGGTGGTCCACATACCCGCCCAGATTGCGGCTGATGTGCTTTGACCCGTCCTCGCCGGTGACGATCATGGCGTCCAGATACCGGCGCACATAGGCAAGGAGCCTGCCGTCCCGGTCGCCCCCGGCCTCGGCAATGTCAAACAGCCCCTCCATGACCACGCCGTTGTAGTAGCTCCAGTCAAAGAGATACGGCTTCTCCGAGGGGGTGCGCTTCTCGTTGTCCCAGGTGAAGAAGCGGTGCTCGTCCGCCACCACCTCCTCCGGCACGTTGACAGGCGAATCCACCGTGAGCGCGTCGATGTAGGCCCGCGCCTTCTCAAGGGCGCTGTTGATCCGTGCTTTCTCCATTGCGTTGTTCTCCTTTCATTTTTTCCGTTGAATGTCCCCGGAGCGCCGCGCCAAACCGGCGCGCCGCCCTGAGAGAAAAAACTTCAAAATAATTAAAAATACTACTTGACAAAGTAATATAAATGTGCTATACTGCTTAAAAACCGGGGACGCCCTGCTTTTTTGCTTCCTCCATGCGGACCCGGTCCATCTCAGCGACGCACTGGGCGCTGTCGGTCTCGCCCGCCAAAAGGGCGCGGATGAGGGCGGCTGTGTCGTCGCCGCTGTACCCTGCGATGCGGGAGGCGGCGGTGGAGACGCGCTCCAGACGCCGGATGGAGTCGGCGGCCTCGGTGACCATGGGGGACTGGATGTTGGTGGTCTGGCCCTTGAAGCAGCTCACCGTGGCGATGGAGTCGAAGGCGGCGTTGTAGTTTTCCGGCGTCGCGCAAAACTCCAGGAACGCCAGGGCTTTTTCAAGCCGTGGGGAGCTTTTGTTCACCATCATCATATTGAGGTTCCCGCCCTCGTAGGTGCCCAGGGGCGCCGTATTCATAAAGACGGGCATCAGCGCGAAATCCTCCGCGCCGTACCTTCCGGGGGTGAAGTCTGTGGTAAACCAGGTGTCCCAGATGAAGGTCATCACCGCCTGACCCGAGGCCAGGGCGGGGCCGATGTCGTCCCACCCGGTTTTCAGGGCGTTTCCGCCGAACCAGCCCTTCTCCGAGGCCCCCGCGATCCAGTCCACCATGCTCTGGACGGCGGGGATGTCGGAATAGGCAATCTCGTTTGCGTTGAGGGAGCGCAGAAGCTCCGGGTCGTCGGCAAAGATGGGGTCAAGCCCGAACTGCGGTATCCAGCCGCAGCCGTCCGCCGGCCAGCATATGGGAGTGAGGCCCGCCTCCAGGAGGGCCTGGCAAAGCATATCAAAATCCGCCTGGGTGGCGGCGGGCTTCAGGCCCAGGCCGTCCAGGATGGTCCTGTTGTAGTAGCACCCGGACACGGAGCTTTCCCAGAAGGGAAGGCCCAAAAGCCGGCCCTGCGCGTCCCGGCAGTAGTCACAGGCCCCGTCGGTGAGGTCGGAGACCCACGCCTCGTGGGAGAGGTCGTAGAAAACGCCGTCCACGTCGAAGCGGGCCAGGTCCGCGTTGTTGAAATGCAGGAAGATGTCCGGCGCGCCGCCGCTCTCAAAGAGCTTCACGGCCTCCGACTCGTACTGCGCGTCCTCGATGCTGATGAGATTGAGGCTCTGCCCCGTCTTCTCCTCGTAGAGGTCGAAGATGGCGGTCATATAGCTGCGCTCCAGGTCGCTCTTTTTCCCAAGCAGCGTCAGGCTGTCCGCCCCCTTTTTCCCGCAGGAGGAGAGGGGGAGAAGGATCAGCGCGGCCAGGAGCAGGGAGGCGATACGTCTTTTCATGCGTCCTGCCCTCCCTGGGAGCGCCGTTCCTCAAAGAGCTTGCCCAGAAGCGCCCGGACGGCGTCCATGTCGATGGGCTTTGCCAGATGTCCGTCCATGCCGGCGTCGAAGGCGGCCTTCACGTCCTCGGCGAAGGTGTTGGCCGTCATGGCCACGATGGGGATGGAGGCGGCCTCCGGGTGGTCGCTGGCGCGGATGGTCCTGGTGGCCTCGTACCCGTTCATGACGGGCATCTGCACGTCCATGAGGATCATGTCGAAGTGTCCGGGCTGGCTGCGCTGGAAAAGCTCGATGGCCTCCCGGCCGTTGACGGCAAGCTCGCTGCTCGCCCCCTCCATGTCCAGCATCTCCGTGAGGATCTCGGCGTTCAGCTCGTTGTCCTCGGCGATGAGGAAGTGCCGGCCCTGCAGGGAGGCCGGAGGGGCCTGAACAGGCTCCGGCGGCTGGCCGGGGGCCTCCGCGGCAAAGAACGGCTCCACGGTCCTCCAGAAGGTGGAGGCGAAGAAGGGCTTGGGCATAAAGGCGCTGATCCCGGCCTCCCGCGCCTGGGCCTCGATGTCGCTCCAGTCATAGGAGGTCAAGACCAGAATGGGCACGTCGGCCCCGATGTTCTCGCGGATGGAGCGGGCCGTGTCCACGCCGTTCATATCGGGCATCTTCCAGTCCAGCAGGATGACGTCGTACTTTTCTCCGGCGCTGTGCGCCCGGACGGCCTCCTTTACGGCGTCGATGCCGCCGGTGACGTAGGAGACGGCCACGCCGGTGTCCCGCATGGTCTCCACCACGTCAAGGCACACGTCCTCGTCGTCGTCCGCCACCAGAAGCCGCGCCACCCGGCCCCGAAGGCCCTGGGCGGCCTCGGCCTTCTCCGGCAGCGCGAAGGAAAGCTCCACGGTGAAGGTGCTGCCCTCGCCCAGGGTGCTGTCCACGGTGATGATGCCGCCCATCAGGTCCACCAGGTTCTTTGTGATGGCCATGCCCAGGCCCGTGCCCTGGACCTTGTTGGTGACGGAGCTGATCTCCCGGCTGAAGGGGACGAAGATCTGATCCAGGTACTCCCGGCTCATGCCGATGCCGTCGTCCCGGACGGTGAACCGCAGCTTGGAAAGCTGGGGGGAGGACCCGGCCAGCTCCGCCACGGTAAACTCGATGCTGCCCCCCTCCGGGGTGTACTTGACAGCGTTGGACAGGAGATTGATGAGGATCTGATTGAGCCGGAGCCTGTCCCCGATGAGCGTTTCCGGGGGCGCGCCCTTCAGGTGCATGGTGAAGGTCTGCCCCTTGGCCCTGGCCTGGGGGAGGATCATGATGTTGAGTTCGTTCATCAGATCGGGCAGGCTGAAGAGGTCCGGGTTCAGATAGGTCTTGCCGCTCTCGATTTTGCTCATGTCCAGCACGTCGTTGATAAGGCTCAACAGGTGGTGGGAGGACGCCTTGATCTTCCCGGTGTACTCCCGCACCTTCTCCACGTCCGAGGCGTCCTTTTCCAGAAGCATGGTGAAGCCGACGATGGCGTTCATGGGGGTGCGGATGTCGTGGGACATATTGGAGAGGAAGTTGGATTTCGCCTCGTTGGCGCTCCTGGCGGCGGTGAGGGCCTCCTGGAGGTTCAGGTTCATCTGGCGCTCCAGCGTCCTGTCGGAGAGGACGAAGATGCACTTTTTCACGTCCAGGGTCCCGGTGCGGTAAATGGTCATCCTGTACCAGCGCCGCTCGCCGCTCTGCTGGTGCATATATTCGCATTCCCGGTAGATGCTGCCCTTAAAGGGGATGGCCTGAAGCTCGGACATGGGGATGAACATATCGCCGTTGACGGCGCATTTCCCCAGGAGCCGGATGTCGCTCTCCGCCTCCTGGGCGCGGATCCCCAAAAGCCGCTCCACGTTGGGGCTTATGTAGTCGGTGCGCAGCGTCTCCAGGTCCAGCATGAGGAAGATGTCGTCCAGGCTCTCGGAGAGGGCGTCGTACATCAGGTCCCGCGACTGGATCTCCATCTGATTCATGGCCGAGAGGCGGCGGCCCCGGACGATCAGAAGGGTGATGAGGCCCGCGCAGATGAGCAGGAAGATAACGGCCAGCACCAGCACCGTGGTCTTCTGGACCGAGAGGAACCCGGCGCTGACCACGTTCTCCGGCACGGAGGAGACCAGGACGAAGTCCTGAAAGCCCACGCGCTGATAGAGGACGCACCGTTCGGTCCCGCCCACGGAGCACAGCACAAGGCCCGTCACGCCGTTTTTCCAGTCGCTTTGGATCCGGGCCAGCTCCTCCTCGTCAAGGTCAGACGCGCCCTTGAGATATTGAAGAAAATTCTGAAAGACCATCCCGCCGGACTGGGTGGAGAGAAGCACCCGCCCGTCGGAGTGGACCACAAAGCTCCTGGCCTTGCCGGAAAAGGCGTCCACCTTCAGAGCGCCGGACAGGTCCGCGCTGGTGAAGCTCATGGCCACGGCGGAAAACTCCGTGCCGTTGAAAAGGCCCTGCTCCGACGGGGCCACAAAGACGGTGGCGTCCTCGCCGGAGGGGAGGGTGTAGCAGGCCATGATGGGGGTGTGATTGACCATCACCGTGTCCCAGCAGCCGTCCAGCGCCATCTCCCGTTCCTCGCCGTACATGGTGAAGGCCCTGCCGTCGGCGGTGAGGAAGTAGAACTCCGAAAAGCCCCAGTAGCCCTGCTTGGGTTCGATGTACGCCACCGCGTCCTCCACGGTCTGTCCGCCTGTGCGGGCAAAATACTGCCCCCAGTTGGTGAGTAGCCCGTAGTTGCGCTCCACAAAAGCGCCGAAGGTGCGGTTGACCTGGGCGTAGATCTCCTCCAAATGGCCGGTGCTGTCCTCAAAGATGCGCGCCGACATGAAGTTATAATACCACGCGCCCAGCGCGACGGACGCCACGGCTACGGCGCATATGAGGACAGGCGCGAATAGTTTCCCAAACCACTTTTTCATGTCCGGCTCCTTCTATGGTCCTTCCACGGCATTTTTTGCCTTTTCTATCTCTTCCGCGGCCCTCTGCGGGCGGGTATACGGGGCGGGGACGGCGCGCCGCCCCCCCATAAAACTATCATACCATACGGGGAGGGAAAAAGCAACCAAAAACCCGGCTTTTGCCGCCCGGCGCGGGAGTAAAGCGGGAAAACGGCACAAAAAAGGGAGGGCGCGGGCAGTTCCCCGCGCTCTCCCACAAACGCCTCTCACCCGGCGAAGGTCTCCTCCCGAAAGCTCACAGGCCCATGGCGTCCGAGATGTTCTCGATGACGTGGCCCGCGGTCTTCAGGAAGCGGCCGGCGGCGGTGACGCGCTTTTTCGGCATGGCGGCGATGGCCCCCACGGCCCCTCCGGCGATCATGCCGATGGCGATGCCCTTGGCAAATTCAGTCATACAAACCCCTCCTTTGCGATCTCGTCTCTATCTTTCCACGGGAGAGGGGAAACTGTTCATGTTAATTTAAGGGAGTTGAACGGCACAGCGCAAACCATTGGCAGTCTGAGCAGATCTTCTCAAATTGGTCCGTCTCAAAAATATTTGTTCGCGCAAGCCCCGCAAGCTCCCGCCAGGGGAGCGTGCCGCCGGGGGAGAGGCCCGCGGCGCTTCTCACGGCGATGTCCATGGAGTCTACCTTTTCAAGGGTAGAGCAGGAGCCGTTTTCCCTGTTGGGGCAGAACGCGCACAGCTCATCGCAGCCGGAAATGATGCGCACGGGGGTCTCCGGCTGATTTCTCAGCGTCTCACAGAGCTTCGTCATATGGTCCGTGAACGCCCGGTCGTAGCCGTGGCCGGTAAATTTCTGTATGCACAGGGCGTGGTGAGGCCGCAGGTTCATAGAGCGCCTCCCGTGGGGCGGATGGTGATCTCGCCGCCGGAAAGGGCCTCCTCGCCCCCGTCCTCATAGCGCACCAGAAGGCGGCAGCGCCCGTCGGACCCCAGCACAAGGGCGCGGCGGGTATCGTCCCCCCGGCGGACGTCCACGCGCGACCCCACGTACAAAAGCCGCGCGGCGAACGCCTGGGCCAGCCCGCCCTCCGGCAGGTCGCCGTAGAGCCGGTAAAACTCCGAGATCACCGCGGCAGCCAGGGGGGCGAGGGAGTCCGGGCGGGGCGTCTCCAGCACCGCGCCGGCGATCCCGGCAAGCTCCGGCGGGAAGCCGCCGGGGGGCGGGTAGACGTTGACTCCGACGCCCAAAACAAGGTGGGAGACGCGGCCCTCCGGGGTGAAGACCGCCTCGGTAAGGATGCCGCAGACTTTTTTGCCGCGAAGATACACGTCGTTGACCCATTTGATGTCCGCCCGCGCCCCGTAGACGGCCTCCAGCGCCCGGCAGACCGCCACGGCGGCGGCGGGGGTGACGAGGGTGAGGTCGTCCGTAGAAAGCGAGGGGTGGAGCAGAAGGCTCATGTACAGGCCCGACCCCTCCGGGGAGAAGAAGCTCCGCCCAAGCCGCCCACGGCCCCCGGTCTGGCGGCGGGCGATGAGGGCGCTGTCCGCCCTTAGGGCGGGGGCGGCGGCCTTCAGGGCGGAGTTTGTGGACGCGCACGCCTCCGTCACGCGGACGGTAAATCCGCTTGGGACGCCGCGCAAAAGGGCCATGATCTCCCGTTCAGTCAATGGAAAAATCCTCCTGGGCGTATTTCTCCGAGGGCACGGGGGCGGGGCAGGGCGGCTCCCGCTTCAAGGGGTCGTAGGTGAATTTCCGGCACTGTCCGGCGGAGGATACGACGCCCCGCCTCAGGCAGGCCACCTCCGTTTCGCTGATGCGCGTGCCGCTTTGGCAGTAGGCGCAGCACGGCTCGATGTTTTTGTTGAAAAGCTTCATGCGATGCCCTCCCGTCAGCTGATAGGGACATTATACATCAGGCGGCCCTTTTTTTCCACCTGTTTTTTTGACGGCGGGGGCAAAAAGCCGGGAGGCCAGGAGAAAGAGGGCCAGAAGCAGGGCGGAGAGGACGGCGGAGGCGCTGAGGCAGAAGGCGAAGTCCAGCCCGGTCAGCCCCCGGAGCTGCATGGCCAGAAACGCCCCCACGGGGGTGTCCACGGAGAGAAAGGAGGCGGCGATGGCGGCAAGGCCGGCGGAGAGAAGGCCGTGAAGGAGCTTGCCTAAAAGGTAGGTCTTTGCGGACAGGCCCGTCTCCTGAAGGAAGGAGAGGACCTGGCAGTGGACGGAGAGGCCGGCCCACCCCAGCATGAAGGCCGCCATGGCGACGGAGGCCGCCAGGCCCCCCGGCGCGCCCCGGAGGGTCCACACCCCGCTGGTCAGCTCCAAAAGCCCCGAAAGCAGGGAAAACGCCCAGCTCTCCTCAAGCCCCAAAAGCCCGAAGAGGGTCCCCAGGGCGGCGGGGAGGCCGGAGAGGAAGAGGAGCTTCAAAAGGACGGAGAAGAAGATGACAAATCCGCAGATGCCGAGACACGACTGGAAGGAGGAGCTGACGGCCTTGACGAAGGCGGCAGGGAAGGCCGTCCGAGTACCGCCGGAGCGCGGGGGGCGGGTGACGCCGCCGCGCCCCCCGTGGCCGCGAAAGATAAGCCCCACCAGCACGGAGGCCAGAAGGTGGGTGAGGTACAGCGTAAGCCCCACGGCGGAGCTGGAGAAGATCCCCGCGCCCACCACGCCGAAGATGAAGGCGGGGCCTGAGTTGTTGCAGAAGGCCAGCATCCGCTCGGCCTCCCGCCGGGAGCATTTTTTGCTCTGATAGAGGTTGATCACCGTCTTTGCCCCCACGGGGTAGCCGCCGATAAAGCCCAGGATCAGTGCCGGGGCGCAGCCGCCGCCCACGTTGAAGAGGGGTTCCATCAGGGGCGACATGAGCCGCCCCAGACCGTCGGCGAGGCCCAGCTCCACGGTGAGGGAGGAGAGCACGAAAAACGGGAAGAGCGAGGGGATGAGGACGTTGAAGCACAGCTCCACCCCGCCCCTGGCCGCCTCCACCGTCTGGGACGGCAGCACGATCAGGCCGGCGGCGACCCCGGCCAGACCCAGGACCGTCATCAGGTCAAACGCCTTTTGGCGCGCGCTTTGAAACGACATGGGATCTCCTCCTTACAGATACGGCGGGCCGGAGGCGGCGAAGCCGCTCCGCCGCCCGCCCCTTGAAGAGTATGTTCGCGGTGGCCTAAAATTGCCGCCCTCCACATAAGATGAACAGGACAAACAAGGGGCGGAGGCGAAAATATGCGAAAAAAACGGGGCGGGAGCGCCCTTTTGAAGGCGGTGGAGCTGTTTGACCTGCCGGGAGAGGCGGGGCTTGGCGTGCCGAGGGTGACGGTGACCGGCGCGCACACCGTCCACGTGGAGAACCACCGGGGGCTGTTGGAGTACGGGCCGGAGACCATCATCGCCAACTGCGCGGGGCTGATGGTGAAGATCCGGGGCGCGGGGCTGGAGATCTCCGCCATGAGCGATATGGAGCTGGTGGTGACGGGGAAGGTGGCCGGCGTGGAGTTCATCTCTTAGGAGGGCGCCATGGGAGCAGTCATGAATTTTATCCGGGGCTGGGCGCGGGTGGAGCTTACCTGCCGGTACTCCGAGCGGGCGGTGAACATATGCGCCCGGAACCACGTGGAATTTTGGGACCTGAAGCGCGCGGACAGCGGCGCGGCGCAGATGAGCGTCAGCATCCCGGGGTATCTGAAGCTGCGGCAGGCGGCGGGGGAGACAGGGGCTTTTTCCGTGAAGATCGTGAGACGCAGCGGCGTTCCCTTCTTCCTGTGGCGCATCCGAAAGCGCTACGCCCTGCTGGCGGGGCTTTTGGCGTGCCTTTTCCTCACGGGCCTGTCCTCCGTCTACGTCTGGCAGATCGACGTGGTGGGGAACGAGACGGTGCCCACCTCCCAGATCCTGGCGGCGCTGAAAAAGGAGGGGGTGGGCATCGGCACGTGCGTTCTGAACATCACGGAGTCGCTGGTGGCCAATCGGATGCTGCTGGACGTGCCGGAGCTGAGCTTCATCACCCTCAACAACCACGGAAGCCGCATCGAGGTCATCGTCCGGGAGAAGGTGGCAAAGCCGGAGCTTTACGACCGGGACGTGCCCACGGGGGTATACGCCCGCAAGGCGGGCATAATAAGCGAAATAACCGCCCTGGAGGGCTGGGGCTGCGTGAAGGCGGGGGACACGGTGGACGAGGGCGACACGCTCATCTCCGCCTGGGTGCCCCAGGGAAAGGGCTTTCTCACCCACGCCTACGGCAGCGTCCGGGCGCGGACGTGGTACGAGCTGAGGCTGAAAATGCCCCTGGCGGCGGACCGAAAGGCGTACACCGGGAAAAAACGCGCCCGCACGGCGATTATTTTGGGCGGAAAAAGGATAAATCTTTATTTTATGGGTGGAAATCCGTATACGAGTTGTGATAAAATGACTACGTATGAGACGCTGACCCTCCCCGGCGGGGCGGTACTGCCCGTAACGGTGGTGCGGGAGCGGTTCGAGGAGTACGAGCGTACCCCCGCCGCCCTCTCCCCGGAGGAGGCGGAGCGGATATTGTCCGTGAAGCTCCTGGAGCTGCTGGAGCAGGAGATCGGGGACGGGTGGATCGTCTCCAGGGAGTTTGAGACGGAGAACAGGGACGGCGCGGTCACCGTCACCCTCCGGGCCGAGTGCGTGGAGGAGATCGGCGTTCAGCGCGAGCTGACGGAGGAGGAGATCGCCGCCGCGGGGCAGGGGTAATTTCCACACCGAAGAGAGGTTATCATATGACAGAACAGATCATGAATATCGATCGGATGGAGAACGTCATCAGCGTGTTCGGCTCCTTCGACGAGAACCTCCGGCTCATCGAGGCGGAGCTGGGCGTACACGTGACCGACAGGGAGTCGGAGCTGAAGATCTCCGGCGAGGCGGAGAACGTCATGTACGCCCAGAGGGCCATCGAGGGGCTGATGAAGCTGGCCGCCAAGGGGGAGACCATCGAGGAGCAGAACGTCCGCTACGTCCTGGGCCTGGTGCGGGCCGGGCAGGACGACAAGATCGGCGAGCTTTCCCGGGACGTTATCTGCGTCACCGCCAAGGGCAAGCCCATCAAGGCCAAGACCCTGGGGCAGAAGAAGTACGTGGAGGCCATCCTGAAGAACACCGTCACCATCGGCATCGGCCCTGCCGGCACGGGCAAGACGTATCTGGCGGTGGCCGCCGCCGTAGCGGCCTTCCGGGCCAAGAGCGTCAACCGCATCATCCTCACCCGCCCCGCCGTGGAGGCGGGGGAGCGGCTGGGCTTCCTGCCGGGGGACCTCCAGTCCAAGGTGGACCCGTATCTCCGGCCCCTCTACGACGCGCTTTTCGATATGCTGGGGGCGGAGACGTATCAGAAATATTTGGAGCGCGGCGACATCGAGGTGGCGCCCCTGGCGTATATGCGGGGGCGGACGCTGGACGACAGCTTCATCATCTTGGACGAGGCGCAGAACACCAGCCGGGAGCAGATGAAGATGTTTTTGACGCGCCTGGGGTTCGGCTCCAAGATCGTCATCACCGGCGACGAGACGCAGATCGACCTGCCGGCGGACAAGGTGTCCGGCCTCCGAGAGGCCGTCCGGGTCCTGGACGGGGTGGAGGACATCGCCATCATGCGCCTGAGCTCTTCGGACGTGGTGCGCCACGTCCTGGTCCAGCGCATCGTGGAGGCGTATGACCGCTACGAGCGGGCGCGGCGCGGCGGGAACGGCGAGGGCCAGACGAGACAGCAGCGGCGCAAATGACCTGCCCTGTCGGGGCGGCAGCACACAAGAGAAGGAGACGGTAAAAATGAACGTACAGGAAGCCATCGAGAAATTAAACCAGCTGGAGCTTCAGGAGTTTGCCTACGGACACGCCTTCGGCATCCTCTCCTGGGACGACGAGACCGTGGCGCCCAAAGGGGCGCAGATCCCCAGGGGCAAGACCATGGGGGTGCTCAGCGAGCTTAGCTACAAGCTCTCCACCGGGGACGAGGCCAGGGCGGTGCTGGACGCCCTCCGGGAGCATTACGACCAGCTTTCCCCGGAGGACAGGCGGCGCACGGACCTGCGGGAGAAGAATATGCGGGAGATGAAGGCCATCCCCATGGAGGAGTTCGTGGCCTACTCCCAGCTCACCGACGAGGCCGGCTCCGTGTGGCGGGAGGCCAAGCAGAAGTCCGACTACAAGCTGTTCGAGCCGTATCTGGGGAAGATCGTCGAGGCCCAGAAGCGCTTCGCGGGGTACGTCGCCCCGGACATGGACCCCTACGATTACTGCCTGGACAAGTACGAGGAGGGGCTGACGCGGGAGAAGTGCGAGGCGTTCTTTAAGACGCTCCGGGAGCACATCGTGCCCTTGCTTCAGAGGGTCATGGAGGCGAAGCCCATCGACACCTCCTTTCTCTCCACCCCCTTCCCTGTCCCCGCCCAGCGGGAGCTTTCGGCAAAGCTCATGGAGCTGATGCGCCTTCCCAAGGACAACTGCATCATCGGCGAGGTGGAGCACCCCTTCACCACCGGCTTTTCCAAGTACGACGTGCGCATCACCACCCACTATTTTGAGGATAACTTCCTCTCCTCCATGTACTCCGTGGTCCACGAGGGGGGACACGCCCTCTACGACCTGCACTCCGACGACAGGTTCTGCTTCACCTCCTTAGAGGGCGGCGTCTCCATGGGCGTCCACGAGAGCCAGTCGCGG
>CANQXK010000005.1 GCA_947627715.1 uncultured Oscillospiraceae bacterium | reverse complement strand
GCCAGCTACGGCATGACCGACACCATGGGCCGTATGCACTCCGACGCCCAGTTCGCCGGCTCCAGCTCCGTCCCCGCCCACGTGGAGATGATGGGCTTTTTGGGCATGGGCAACAACCCCATGGTGGGCGCTACCGTCGCCGTGGCCGTGGCCGTAGACCAGGCGCTCAACAAGTAAAAGGCTTTCTTCCCCATTAAGAACATAAAATACCGGCGTGATGATTCACGCCGGTATTTTTATCCCTTATATTCTTTGTATTCTTTACTTACGGCTGGCTCTCCGTCCCGGCGCTCTCTGCCGGCAGGGTTTCGGCGGGGGCGGGTGTGGAGGCGGAAGTCTCCCCGTCCGTCGTCTCCCCCTCTGTCGCGGCGGGCGGCTCCGCCTCGGAGGACACGGGGATGGCGGCGACGGCGGACTTGATCCAGCTTACCCACAGCGGGTAATATTTGGCGTAGAGGTGGCAGCCATCGCTGGAGAAGTTGGCGGGGAGATACCCGTTCTCGTCGGCAAACACCTCATTGACGTTTATGTAAAAGACGTTCACCCCGTCGGCCAGGGCGGCAATGCGGTTGTTGAGCTTGAAGAGGTTTTCCGGCCCGAAGCACCGATTCTGGGCCTCCTTCTTGGGACTGCAGGCCATGACGGCCTGAAGGATGACCTTGGCGCCGGGCTGAAGCTCCCGCACCCGGTCCACAAGGCCGGCATAGGCGTTCATCACGGAGTCGAGATTGCTCCCGCACTCGTTGATGCCAAGGCCGATGAGGATCTTCCCATACGTCTTGGACTGAAGAAGCTGTTCCAAGGTCATATTGGAGAAGGCGTTGTCTGAGAGGGACTTCTTGAGGGCGGTGAAAACCGTCATCCCGGTGTTGCAGAAGTAGTCGGCCTTGCCGATGCGGGCGTAAAGGCGCAGCCCGTCCGTGCGGGAATCGCCGATAAACAGCGCGTCGTCAAACCAGGCGTCGTCCACCGTGGCTTCGGGGGTAAACTCCCCGGAGGTGCCGGGGGTCACGGACAGGACCTCCCCGTCCCCCGCAGTCTCCCCGCCGCCGTTGTCCGCGCCGGTGTCGCCGCTCCCCTCCCCTTGGGCGGGGGGAGCCGTGGGATCGCTCTCCTCCGGGACGGACGGGGCCGTCTGTCCGGCGGAATCCTCCCGGTCAAGGCCCGCACCGCTGCCCTCCACGGCAGAGCCGGACCCCAGGGGCCTGGAGCTGGCGGAGTCCCGGTCGGAGGCCGTGCCGTTCAACGGCTCGTCAAACTCCTTTGTGGGCGCGGCCGTTTGGCCGCCCGCGGTCTCGCCGGGGGAAGGCTCCGTGGGCGCGGCTGTCGTCTCCGCCGTGTTCCCGGCGGGGACGGTCTCCATCCCCGTGGTCGCGGCGGGGGCTGTCTCCGGCCCCGTGGTCTCGGTGGGGGCTGTTTCCTCCGCCGCCGGTGGGGCGGGGGGAGCGGTCTGCTCCTGCCGGGCAAGCTCGATCCTGGCCTTCAGGTCCTCGTCCCCGGCCAGCCGGAAGGGGACCTCCGCCGGGTCCATGTCCTCCTCCAGCGCCAGAGGGGCCAGCACCGCGTCCTTCTGGAACGCGCCAACGGCCACCACTAAGACGAGACTGAGCAGCAGCGAGATGCCAAAAGCCGCGTATCGTTTCTTCATATGCCTATCGCCTCAACCGTCAAAAGTCAAAGTAAATAAAGGGGTCCTGCCTGGCCGTCGCCACCAGATACAGGCACGCCCAGAAGAGGAAAAACAGGAAAACGTCCGCCAGGGCGGTCTTCTGGAGCTTCCCCCAGAGCTTTCGCGGGAGCGGGGTCGCAAAAAGGACGCCGCCCGCCAGGAGCCATGCGTACTTGGGAAGGCAGTCCAGAAAATCCGCCGTCATGCCCACCCCGCCGACGGCGAAGAGTCGGGAAAAGACGGTCACTGCCTCCCCGGCGCTGCCCGCCGCGAAGGGGACCCAGCTCAAGACTATCGCCAAAACGAGGTAGATATGACAGACGACTCTGGATCTTTCCAGAGGTTTTTTCAGGAAGAGGCGCTCGGCGGCGATCAGCGCAAAGAGGATGCCGGCCCACATCATATACCCCCCGCCCACGCCGTGCCAGAAGCCCGTGAGCGCCCAGACCACGGCCAGATTGAGAAGGGTGCGGGCCGTCCCGCGCCGGCTGCCCCCCAGGGGGATGTAGATGTAATCCCGGAACCAGCGGCCCAGGGTGGCGTGCCAGCGGCGGTAGAAGTCCGAGACCGTTTTGGCGCTGTACGGCTCCAGAAAATTCATGGGGAGATTCCACCCCACCATGTGACCCAGCCCCACGGCCATAAGGGAGTAGCCGTAGAAGTCAAAGTAGAGCCGCATGGAGAAGGTGACGGCGGCAAGCCACGCGTAGGGCGTGGAGACCTGCTCGAACCCCACGGTACTCCCCTGCGCCCACACGCCCCCCAGGCGGTTGGCCAGCACCACCTTCAGGCCCAGCCCCAGGATGAACTCCTGAAGCCCCATATGGAAGGTGAAGAGCTTCCTGTGGGGGCGGCGGGCATATTTCTGAAGGTCCCGGCTGGAGGCGATGGGGCCGGACAGGAGCTTGGGGAAAAGGAACGCCTCGGCAAAAAAGTCGATCACGTCCCGCTCCGCTCTGATCTTCCCCCGGTAAACGTCCGCCAGATAGGCGATGAGCTGAAAGACGTAAAAGCTCATCCCCACCGGCAGAAGGATCCCCCACAAAAAGAGCTTGAAAAAGACAAGGGACATCCCAAGGCAAAAGACCGCCGGCCAGAAGACCCAGCGGCGCTTTTCGCTCTCCGCCGCCATTCCCCCGAAAAACGCCGTGAAAAACGCGGCGAACAAAACGCCCAGCGCCAGGGGGTCCCAGCCGACCGCAAACCCGTAGAAAAGGAAGCTCCCCGCCGCCAGGACCGTGGTGCCGAAGTTTGCCGGGAGAATATAATAGACGGCCAGGAAGACGGGCAGGAAATAGAATATGAATTGGATGGAGTTGAACTGCATGGTACCTGCTCTCCCGACGGCCCGCGTTTCAGGCCCCTCATGGAAAATGTCGTATTTTGTCGATATATGGATAGTATAACATAGCTCCGCCGCAAAATAAAGGGGCTGGCAAAAAAATTTCAAATCTTTTTATTTCCAGTGCATTCTGCGGGAAGTTGTGTTATAATGGCAGCGTTGTATAGCGTTCGACGCGGGACGGCGCAGCCGTCCAAACCTGATGGAAAGGAGTCCGGGACCATGGAAACTCTGGAAAAGCCCGTAAAACGGCGTCACGCTCTGGCCGCCGCCCTGGGCGTCGCGGCGGTTCTGGCCGCGCTCTTCCCGGCGCTGGCCCCCATAAAACCGGCGGCGAATTTCATCACCCGCTTCTTCTCAAGGCCGGTAAAGACGGCGCTGGGCACGGTTTTCGGACTGCTCCCCTTCTCCGTCATGGAGCTTGAGTACATAGCGGCGCTGGTATTCACCGTTGTCTACGCCGTCCGCACGGCGGTGCTGGCGGTCCGTGGGGAGAAGAAGCTGCGCATTCTCGCCCGCCGGACGCTTCTCTTCCTTGTGATCGCGGCGTACCTTTTTGTGTTCTTCCTATGGTGCTTCGCCATCGACTACCGCTCCGACTCCTTCGCCCGGCGCAGCGGCATGGAGGCGCCGCCGGTGGAGATTTCGGACCTGTACGCCGTCACGAAGCTCTTCGTCCGTAACGCCTCCGTGTACGCCTCCGACGTCCGCCGGGACGGCGGCCTCCACTGGGCAGAGGATCTGGACGAAATTCTGGACAAGTCCGAATACATATACGAAAACCTGAGCTTTGAGTACCCCTTCCTCCCGGCAAAGTCCCGTATCCCCAAGAAGATGTACCTGACCAGCCGTCTTTCCTCCTGGATGGGCTTTACCGGGGTCTATTTCCCCTTCTCCGGGGAGTCCAACATCAACATCGACGCCCCCGGCCCCTTCATCCCGGAGACTGTCTGCCACGAGCTGGCCCATCAGAAGGGCGTATACTCCGAGCAGGAGGCCAACTTCGTGGGCATCCGCGCCGCCATCGCCTCCGGCGACCCGGTGTACGCCTACTCCGGGCTTCTGGCCGGCGCGGTCCACCTGTCCAATGCCCTCTACGCCGTCTCCCCGGACTTGTGGTGGGAGATCGAGCCGCTGATGAGCGAGGAGATGCGGACGGACTGGAACGACAACAACGCCTACTGGAAGCAGTTCGAGGGCAAGGTGGAGGAGGTCAGCTCCAAGGTCTACGACGGGTATCTGAAGGCCCAGGGCCAGGAGATGGGCATCCGCTCCTACGGGGCGTGCGTGGACCTGCTGGTGGAGTACTACGCCGATATGGCCCGGACATACGCGGAGGCGGAGGTTCCGCCCCTGTTCGTCCCCGGCGCGGAGGGCAGCGCGGACTTGGACGGCGGCGAGGCGTCATGAGCACGGTCCTTCTCTCCCACCGCGCCTGCGGCGGGCTTGTGGACTATCTTCTCTCCCGCGGACACCGTCTCCGGCTGCTGGGGGACGACCCCCGCTGCGGCCCAGGGGTGGAGGCGCACCCGGACCTGCGCTTCTGTAAGGCGGGACCTGCCGGGCCTGTACTTGGACCGTCCGCGCCGCCCCGCGCCCCCGCCTACCCGGACAACGCCGCCATGTGCGCCGTTCTTCTGGACGGGTTCCTCATCCACCGCCTGGACGTCACGGACAGCGGGATCCTCCAGTACGCCAGGGCGCGGGGATTGCGGGAGGTCAACGTCCGCCAGGGCTATACCAAGTGCTCCTGCGTCACGGTGGACGGGGAGAGCGTCATCACGTCCGATCTGGGGATCGGCAGGGCGCTTGCCGCCTGCCCCGGTATCACAGTCCTGACAGTGCGGGCGGGACACGTCTCCCTGCCAGGCTTCGATACCGGGTTTATCGGCGGGGCCAGCGGCAGAGTGGGCGGCGAGATCGTCTTTAACGGCGACGTGTCCCGCCACCCCGACTTTCAGAAAATGCGTGAATTTATCGTCTCCCGTGGACTCTCCGTCCGCTATTTCCCCGGCGAGGAGCTTACGGATATTGGTTCCATCATTGAGATCGGAGGAGAAAATTTATGAAATACGGCTACGGCGTGGACCTGGGCGGCACCACCGTCAAAATGGGGCTTTTTACCCAGGCGGGGGCGCTTACGGACAAGTGGGAGATCCCCACGAACACTGCCTCCGGCGGGGAGAGCATCCCCACGGACATCGGAAGCTCCATCCTTACCAACATGAAAAAGCACAGCCTCGCCGCTTCGGACCTTCTGGGCGTCGGGATCGGCGTGCCGGGCCAGGTCTGGCCGGACGGCACGGCGGACGCGGTGAATCTGGGCTGGAAGCGGTTCCCGCTCCTCCCCACTTTAGAGGCCGTCACGGGCCTTCGCGCCGTGGGGGACAACGACGCCAACACAGCCGCCATGGGCGAGTACTGGCAGGGCGGCGGCAAGGGGTACGGGAGCCTCCTTTTTGTCACCCTGGGCACGGGCGTGGGCGGCGGGATCATCCTTGACGGCAAATGCCTTCAGGGCGCTCACCGGGCAGGAGGCGAGATCGGCCACATCCCCGTAAACCCCGACGAGACGCGCGTTTGCGGCTGCGGCAACCGAGGGTGCCTGGAGCAGTACGCCTCCGCCACGGGCTGCGCCCGCCTTGCCATGGAGGCCCTGTCCGCCACGGACACCCCCTCCCTCCTGCGCGCGTCGCAGAAGGTGGACGCCAGGGCCGTCTGGGACGCCGTGAAGGCCGGGGACGCGCTGGCCCTTGAGATCGCGGACCGCTTCTGCCGGATCCTCGGCCGGGGCCTGGCCGCCGTCGCCAGCACCGTGGACCCGGAGATCATCGTCATCGGCGGGGGCGTCTCCAAGGCGGGGCAGATCCTGGCGGACATGACCGCGGAGAGATACCGCGCCTACGCCTTCAACGCCTGCAAGGACACGCCCATCGTCCTGGCCTCCCTGGGCAACGACGCCGGGATGTACGGGTGCGTCGCCAATCTTCTCTGAGGGACGCGCCTTTATACATGAAAAAGCCGCGGCTGCGGGGAGTTCCCGTTCAGCCGCGGTTTTTTATTCGATCAAAAGCTCGATGACCCGGACGCCCACGCTTTTGGCGTAGCGTATGGTCTGCTCGGTGCCGCCGGGCGAGCCTGTGCGGGCGGCGATGAGGATCTGGGAGGAGTCCACCATGTACTTATTGCGCCGCTGCATACAGCCGGGGGTGTACTCCCGGGAGATCAGCGTCAGACTGTCGCACTGGTGGAGGATGTATTCGTACCGCTCCCGGTCGGCCTCCCCCCAGCCGTGGGGCTGGCTCTGGCAGGGGATGGCGGCCTCTAAGGTGATGCCGTGATACTCGTCCCGGAGGGCGATCACCGCCTCCGCGAAGTACATATCGCACCCCTTCGCCATCCCGCAGATGAAGCGCCGGACCCCCGCCCGGTAGACGCGCCTCACCGCGTCGCCGATCCGCTCCTTCAGCTCCACGCACCGCCCGTCCCGCTCGTCCTCTCCCCAGGGGAGCTTCTCCGGGCGGTTGCCTGTGAAGGAGCAGACGGAGACGTTTTCAAATTCCAAAAGGTCCAGTGGACTCACCCCCGCTTCCGCTCCAGTTTACCACCTCCGGGGCGGTTTGTAAAGTCCGCAAAAACCGCCCTTGCCAAATGTCCCGGCGAGTGCTATACTTGAGGGCAGTTTTTTTCAAGGGAGCGAACACCGTGAAGAGAGATTTTAAAAACCGGGGTCTTTTCTCCATTTTCTTCAGCTATTTCAAGCCGCACATGGGGCTTTTCTCGCTGGATCTGGCGTGCGCGCTGATGATCGCGCTGGTGGACCTGGCTTTCCCCTATGTCTCCCGCATCTGCCTCTATGAGCTGATCCCCGGCCACGTCTACGGGGCGTTCTTCGCCGTGATGGGGACCATGATCGCCGCGTACATACTCCGCGCCTTTTTGCAGTACGTGGTCACCTACTGGGGCCACAGCTTCGGCGTTCTGGTGGAGGCGGACATCCGGGAGGACCTGTTCACCCACCTGCAGACGCTTCCCGTGAGCTTTTTCGACAAGAACCGCACGGGCCACCTGATGAGCCGCCTCACGGCAGAGCTTTTCGACATCACGGAGCTTGCCCACCACGGGCCGGAGGACCTGTTCATCTCCTCCGTCACGCTCATCGGCGCCATCGCCATCCTCTTCACGGTGCAGTGGCGTCTGGCCCTTCTGATGCTCATTCTCATCCCCCTCTTCGCGGCGGCGGCCTGCCTCAACCGCATCCGCCTGCGGGACACCTCCCGGAACGTCAAGCGCGTCACCGCCTCCATCAACGCGGACATCGAGTCCTCCCTCTCCGGGATGCGCACCGCCAAGGCGTTCGCCAACGAGGACACGGAGCACAACAGGTTCGAGGCGGCGAACGACCGTTTTCGCGGCTCCAAAAAGGCCCAGTATAAGGCCATGGGCATCTTTCAGGCGTCCCTGGAGCTGTTCACCTCCATCATGCCCGTGGTGGTCATCGCCTACGGCGGTTACCTCATCATGGCGGGGCTGATGGACTCCAGGGACCTCATCACCTTCACCCTCTACACCTCCACATTCATCAACCCCATGCGGAAGATTGCCGCCCTCTCGGAGATGCTGGTCAACGGCACCGCGGGCCTCTCCCGCTTCGTGGAGCTTATGCGGGTGGAGCCGGAGCTGGCCGACAGCCCCGACGCCGTGGAGCTGAAGGACGTCCGTGGCAAGATCGACGTCAACGACGTGTCCTTCTCCTATGAGCGGGAGGACGGCGAGGTTTTGCACCACGTCTCCCTCCACGTGGCCCCCGGCGAGACGGTGGCCGTGGTCGGCCCCTCCGGCGGCGGAAAGACCACTCTCTGCTCCCTGATCCCCCGGTTTTACGACGTCACCGAGGGGTCCGTCACGGTGGACGGCCTGGACGTGCGCCAGGTGACCCAGCGGTCCCTCCGGCGCAACATCGGCATCGTCCAGCAGGACGTATTCCTCTTCGCCGACTCTGTCATGAACAACATCCGCTACGGACGGCCCGACGCCACCGACAGCGAGGTGGCCGAGGCGGCCCGCCGCGCGGAAATCTACGACGACATCATGGAAATGCCCCAGGGCTTTGACACCTTCGTGGGCGAGCGGGGAATGCTCCTGTCCGGCGGACAGAAGCAGCGCATCTCCATCGCCCGGATCTTCCTCAAAAATCCGCCCATCCTGATTTTGGACGAGGCCACCTCCGCCCTCGACTCCGTCACTGAGGCCAAGATCCAGCGGGCCTTTGACGAGCTGGCCCGTGGGCGCACCACCCTCATCATCGCCCACCGGCTCTCCACCGTCCGCGCCGCCGACCGAATCCTGGTGGTCCGGGACGGCGTCATCACCGAACAGGGCACCCACCGGGAGCTTCTCGCCCTTTCCGGCGACTACGCCAACCTCTATAATACGCAAAACCTGCATATGTGAGGGGGAAGGTGCACGTTGCCACGGGAGGTATCTATGCTCTTTTCCCCGTACCGCGCAAAAATGGCTCCCTTGCCGCTTAAGCGGGAAGGGAGCTGTCAGCGAAGCTGACTGAGGGTTAAACCGATGGTAGAGTGGTCCGTTAACGGTGAACCCTCAGTCGCCTGCGGCGACAGCTCCCTTTAAAAAAGGGCGCCAAAGAGGTAGTTTGATTTACATTCCGTCGCCTCCGGCGACACCTTCCCCGCCCTGCGGGGAAGGCATTTTCTTAATTGATAGCCTGTCCTTTTTATGCGGCTGTACGCATTTGCGCACAAAAAAGCCTTCCCCACTTGTGGGGAAGGTGGCCCCCGAAGGGGGTCGGATGAGGCCGTTGCGCGCCGGGTTTTCCCACCTCATCCGTCGCCTGCGGCGACACCTTCCCCGCCCTGCGGGGAAGGCTTTTTCGCTCCGCTTACCCCCTCTTCCTCCGCAGATACCACGCAAGGGTCCCGGCGGATTCGAGAAGATAGAGGACGGCGAACCCGGCGGAGACAAGCTTCTCCCTTTGATTTGCCTCGTCAAGGTCGCTCATGGTGTAGACGGTGATGGGCAGGCCGCCCTCGGAGGCCGCATACTTTATTCTCCACACGTCCCTGTTTCGCCAGACATAGGAGCAGACTTCGTTCCCCTCGCTGTCGTAGAGGGAGAGCCTGTTGTCCTCATCCCGGTTTTCCTCCTGGCTTCCGGCGTTGATGGAGGCCTCCGGGGCCGGGGGCGTCATGCCCTCCTGTTCAGAACCGCCGTCAGGCGTTTCCCGCTCCATAAAGGCCGCGAACTCGTCATAATCGGTAAATACCGTCCCCCGGATCAGCAGGCCGTCCCATGAGAGGACCGCCACGTGTCCCGCCGCCGTTATGACCAACAGTCCCGCCAGAACGCCCGCGCAGGCGGCCTGGAGGCGGTGGTTGTACCAATAGGTCTCCCTCTCCCGCTCTCCCAGAGCGAGGACGCCCTTTTTCACAAGCCGCGCCCCCACGAAATACCATATCACCGCGTAAACCGCCAGCGCCCCTGCGGCGAACAACGCGCCACGGACCAGCAGGTAGGGTAAATTCAGGCCCACATAGGCCCCGGTCACCGCCAGAGGGGCGGTAAAGCCGCACAGGCCCACGGTGACGGCCAGGGCGTTGCGGGCGATGCGCACCGCCGAGCGGCGGAAGGCCGCCTTGTCCGGGCTGTCCGGCTCGTCGTCGTCCACGGTCAGGAGGGCGCGGTTTATGAAGACCGCCTGGCAGACGGCGCTCACGGCGAAGAACACAAGGCCCACGTAAAATCCCAGCGTCGCCCGGAGAAAGGCGAAGTTGCAGATGAGCGCCGCGATGAGGCCCGCCGCCGACACCCCCAGGGCCGCCACCGTGCGGTTTTGGAGGGTCACCAGCGCCGATTTCAAAAGCCTCCGGCGCTCCCGCTCCCCTTTCGCCGTGGCCTCGGAGGCGGACTCCGGCTCTGCGCGCTCCTCCGGGGATTTGCGCTGGCCTCTGAGAAGCTCGTCGCAGGTGACGCCGAAGATCTCCGCGATCACCGGGATGAGGCTCAGGTCCGGCGCGCCCTCGTCCCGCTCCCAGCGGCTGACGGTCTTGTCCGAGACGTTGAGCCTGTCGGCCAGCTCCTTCTGCGTCATCCCGTTGGCGCGTCTCAGGGCGGCGATGAAGCCGCCGATGGTTTTTTTCTCCATGTTTATCTCCCCTTTTGGTTGAATTTATGGCCTCATTCTACCGTTCCGACAGTTGGAATACCACCCAACAAACCGTAAATCTCTCTCAACTTCCGAGAATCCGCCTATCCCGCCTCAGTCTGAGCGGCGATGGTCGCACAGGTCCCCGCGTCCCTATCAAGGTTAAAAGCGGCATTTCCCCGGAAGAAATGCCGCTTTTATGATTTCTTTTTTCCACGCCGTTTTCGGCTCCGGCGGCGTGCGCGAGGGCTTTTGCGGCGGCAGACGAAGGTCTCGCCGGCGCGGGCGGCCTCCAGCCGGGCCAGATTGTCCCGGCAGATGGCCGGGCTGTCGTTATACGTCCAGAACCGCCCGTCCTGGCCCTCCGCCAGGCGCAGACGACGCAGGACGCTGCCGTGGACGGGGCAGATATATTCCCCGTAGTAGTACTGCCCGTCGGCGGTGTACCACTCGTGGATCCGTCCGGGCTTGCGGCACGCAAGGCACATGGCCCGGCGGCAGCCCATGTTGTTCAGGGCCAGCTCCGCAGAGGCGAAGGGACCCAGGCGCGTCTGGTTCTTCCGGGGCTTATCCGGCTTCACCACGGGCCGCACGTCCTCCGGCAGGAGGGCGTAGGTGTACTCCGGCAGGACCTCCCGCGCGGCAAAGCCCCCCACCAGGGCGGTGTACATGGCGTCGTTCAGGGCGTTATGAAAGACAAAGGAGTCCGGGATGCCGCAGTACTCCGCCGCCAGGGTGAGCTGGGGGGAATTTTCCGCCCCCACCGTCCTCATAAAGGCGGACTGCACGTCTATGTACCGCTCCGGCAGAAGGGGCGTCAGGCCGAAATGCACGGCGTTGCGTCCCAGAATTTTAAAGTCGTCTCTCCCCCACTCGGCAAAGACCGTCTCCTCCGCGCAAAACTCCAAAAACGCCTGGTACGCCTCCTCAAAGGGGACGCCGGACTCCAGGCTGTCCGCAAGCTCCGGCAGCACCCGCGCCCCCGGCGACAGGCGCTTTTGTACGCGGGGCTTGATGAAAGCGTTGAACGCGCCCACGATAGGCCCGCCCAGCCTCTCCACCCGGACGGCCCCGATCTGAAGGACCTCCTCCAGGCTCGCCTTGCTGTACATACCGCTGTTAAACTCAAGATCCATGACGACCAGGGCCATCACCTCCCTTTTCTCTCCGGCCCTCACATCCGGGACGCCAGCTCCACGTCCCCGCGGATCACCAGCGTCAGGTCCCGCTCGTCGATCTCAGGGTCGGTGGCCACCCGGTCCGCGTGGACGCCGATGATGTTTTCAAAAATATTGCGCACGTCGCGGGCGTTCCCGAAGTTAGGCCCACGGTTCTCATAGAGGTCTGAAAAGAGAGCTTTGGCGTACTCCTGGGCCTCCACCGTCAGCTTGTAGCTGTTCTTTTTGCACATGGACAGGAAGATCTGATAAAGCTCCTCCCCGTCGTAGTCCTCAAAGGTGAAGTAGCGGTTGAACCGGGACTGGAGGCCGGGGTTGGAGCTGATGAACTGCTCCATCAGGTCCTCGTACCCCGCCACGATCACCACCAGGTCCCGCCGGTTGTCCTCCATGGCCTTCAAGACCGTCTCGATGGCCTCCCGGCCGAAGTCGTTCTCCCCGGTGTTGGCTGCCAGGGAATACGCCTCGTCGATAAAGAGCACGCCGCCGATGGCCTTCTTCACGGCCTCGCCTGTCTTGATGGCCGTCTGGCCCACAAAGCCGGCAACTAAGCCGGAGCGGTCCACCTCCACCAGCTGCCCCTTGGAGAGCACGCCGATGGCGTAGTATAGCTGGGAGATGAGCCGCGCCACCGTGGTCTTCCCCGTTCCCGGATTGCCCATGAACACAAGGTGCAGGCTCATGGCCGGGGTGGGCAGGCCGTGCTCCTCCCGGAGCTTGCGCACCTTGGCAAGGTTAATGAGGCTGCGGACGTTTTTCTTGATCTCCTCCAGCCCCACAAGCTCGTCAAGCTCCTGAAGAAGCTTGTCAAGGTCCGGCTTCTCCGGGCTTTTCTCCGCCTCGGTCTTGGGGGCCGCCGGACTCAGGGCCGCGCCCTTCTTCTCCATCTCGGAAAGAAGCTCGTCCGCCGCCTTTTTGGCGTCGTCCATGGAGGCGCGCAGCTCCTCCCCGGTGTCCCCTGCCGCCTTTTCCCCGCCCTTCTCCGGCGTGACCGTGGCCCCAAACCCCTTCAGCGTGGCGGCCAGATCGTCCCCCATCCGCCGGATGTCGTCAAGATAGGACGAAGCAGGGCGCAGATTGAAGGCGTTGAAGTCGATATTCGTCCCGTAGATCTTCGGCTCCTTCTTCTTATCCGCCATAATATCTCCTTAGTAAAAACTCAAAACCAATATTTTTCGCGGGACTCGGCCTCGCGAAAAATCCCTTTTGTCGCACAAGTGTGCCCCAACGGGGCGCGCGCAGGGCGACAGCAGGGAAAATATTCTGAATTTCGCAAAATTCAGAATATTTTTCCGCACGTTCTCTTTTGGCATCGAAAGCCCTCCGGGCTTTCGAGCCAGTGATTAAAATTCCGCGCTGCCCACGGTGCGGGGATGGGGCAGGACGTCGCGGATGTTGGAAACGCCCGTGAGGTACATGATCATCCGCTCGAAGCCCAGGCCGAAGCCGGCGTGCTTGCACCCGCCGTAGCGGCGGAGGTCCAGATACCACCAGTAATCCTCCTCCCGCATCCCCAGCTCCCGGATCCGGGCGGTGAGCACGTCCAGCCGTTCCTCGCGCTGGCTGCCGCCGATGATCTCCCCGATGCCGGGGGCCAGGCAGTCCGCGGCGGCCACGGTCTTCCCGTCGTCGTTGAGGCGCATATAGAAGGCCTTGATCTCCCTGGGGTAGTCGGTGACAAAGACGGGGCGTTTGTACACCTGCTCGGTGAGATACCGCTCGTGCTCTGTCTGGAGGTCGGTGCCCCAGTCCACCTTGTAGTCGAATTTGTCGTTGTTTTTCTTCAGGATCTCCACGGCCTCGGTGTAGGTCACCCTGGCAAAGTCGCTGGAGACCACGTTCTGAAGCCGCTCCAAAAGCCCCTTGTCCACGAAAGCGTTGAAGAAGGCCATCTCGTCGGGGCACTTGTCCAAAACGGTGCGGATGATGAATTTGACCATGGCCTCCATCACGTCCAGGTCCCCCTTCAGGTCGCAGAAGGCCATCTCCGGCTCGATCATCCAGAACTCGGCGGCGTGGCGCTGGGTATTGGAGTTCTCCGCCCGGAAGGTGGGGCCGAAGGTGTAGACGTTGCCGAAGGCCATGGCGAAGTTCTCGGCGTTTAATTGCCCGGAGACCGTGAGGTTGGCGGGCTTGCCGAAGAAGTCCTGGCTGTAGTCCACCTCACCCTTTTCGGTGCGGGGCGGGTTTGCCGGGTCCAGGGTGGTGACGCGGAACATCTCCCCCGCGCCCTCGCAGTCGGAGGCGGTGATGATGGGGGTGTGGACGTAGACGAAGCCCCGCTCCTGGAAGAAGGTGTGGACGGCGTAGGCCGCCACGCTCCTGACGCGGAACACAGCGGAGAAGAGGTTGGTGCGGGGCCGCAGGTGCTGGATGGTCCGCAGATACTCAACGGAATGGCGCTTTTTCTGCAACGGATAGTCGGGGGTGGAGGCCCCCTCTACGGTGATGGCGGCGGCCTTCAGCTCAAGAGGCTGCTTGGCATCGGGGGTCAGGACCACGGTTCCCAGGACCGTCAGGGCCGCGCCCACGTTCTGGGCGGCAATGGCGGCGTAATTCTCCAAACTCTCCCGCTCCATGACCACCTGGAGGTTCTTAAAGCAGCTTCCGTCGTTAAGCTCGATGAAGCCGAAATTCTTCATGTCCCGGATGGTCCTGGCCCAGCCGGAGACGCAGACGCTCTTGCCGTCCAGGCTCTCGGCGTCGGCAAAGACGGCGGCGATCTTAAGCTTCTTTGCCTCGTTAACGCTTGTTTTGATTTCCATAGATGTACCTCTTATTTTCTCACAACGATGAGTTGTGTGGAGTGCAGATAGGCGGAGGTGAAGGTCACCGCCTCGTTTTCGGGGTCGGAGGTGATGCGCCCGATGGCAAAGGCGGTCTTGCCGCTCTCGGCCATATAGAGAAGGATGTCGGGTTTTACGTCGGTAAAGACCGGCTCAAGCCCCAACTGCCCGCATAAGGCCCGGACCACGTCCACCTCAAGCCCGGCCAGCGCCCCCTCCCCGTCGTAGAAGGCGTAGGGGTATACGTTGGCGCAGATGGCGACGGAGATGGTGTCCCGCTCCGGGTCCGGCGTGTACGCCTCCCCCTCCTGGCCGTCCTCCCAGCGGCGGACGATCCTGTCCAGCTCCCCGGAAGCCCGCAGTACGGTCATGGCGGACTCCAGATTCTCAATGAGCAGGCTGTTCTCCACCGAGACGGGAATGGCGTAGTCGTCGTCCGAAAAGGGTTCGGACAGGGTTGTGAGGCCCCGGCGCACCACGTCCCCCCGCTCCCCGGAGCTGACAAGGGCGCAGTCCAACACCCCGTCGCGCACGTCTGCGGCCAGACGCGCGGGGTCCTCATACGCTCTCACCTCCGCCTTCCCATAGGCGTCCATGGTCGCCTGGGACAGGCTCCCCTCCAACACGCCCACAAGTGCGCCCTCCAGGTCCTCCGGGCGGAAGACCGTGTTCTCCGGGCCGGCCCGGCAGGAGGCGAGGGTCAATGCGAGTAAAGCGGCAAGCGCCGCTGCGGCAAGCTTTTTCATATCTACCATAATCTATCTGTCTTTCCCGGTCCGTGTCTTTCCCATTCAAATCCAGTCTATTATTATATTTGATTTTTCCCAAGTTCGCAACAGGAAAAATGAAAAAATCGAAAAATTAAGGGTACGGGCCGGAAAGAGGCCAATATGTAGGGGCGGGGGTCCGCCCTGATGGGGCCGGGAGGCCCTCTCCCCGCACCTTACGCGGGGAGAGGGCGGCGCTCACCTGCCGCCGCTTTCGTCCTTTTGGGACAGCTCCCTTGCCAGGCTCTCCGCCTTCAGGCACAGCTCCTCCGCCGTCTCGGCGTTCCCCGCCTCGGCGGTGAAGCGCAGGGCCGCGCCGTCGAAGGACGGGGCGACGCGCACCTGGCCGCGTGTGGTGGCGATCCTCAGCCCGCCCGCCAGCTCTGAGGCCGTCTCGGCGCTGGCCTCGGTCATGAGGCGCATGAGCCTTGCCGGGGAGGCGGGAAGCTCCACCTGCCGCTCCTCCACCGTGAAGGTGGGCAGATCGTCGTAGAGCTGCGAGAGGCGCACCCCCTCCCGCGCCATCACGGAGGCGATGAGGGCCGCCTTCACCGCGCCGTCCCGCAGGGACCTCTGGCTCTCCCACAGGGCTTTTCCCGCCTCGGTCCGGGGATCGATAAGGCGGCAGCCGTACCGGGCGGCCATCCGCTCCAGGGCGGCGGGGGCGTCCTCCGGGAGCGCCAGGCGGTCCGTCCCCAGCCGCATGAGGCACAACGCCGCCAGGGCGACGGTGTGGCGGGGGTCCGCCTCCCGGCCCTGCTCGTCCACGGCGGTGAGGTCAAAGCCGTCCTCAGAGACGCAGAAGGAGGCCGTCCCTATCTTTGCCCGGCCCACCGTGAAGCCCAAGCCCGCCAGCACGCACCTGAGAGCGCGGTTCTCACTGCCGCCCCCGGTGACGGCCACGGAAACGGGGCCGCGCCCTCCGGGGCCGGCCAGGGCGCGGACCTCCTCCAAAACGCCGGAGATATACGCTCTGGCCGCGCCGGACACGGAGGAGACGCCGCCCACCTGCGGGGCCGTCGCCGTGGCGCCGCTCGTGAGGGCGGCCTGGAGCTTTCCCCGCTTCTCCCTGCCGATGGCCGTGCCCGCCCCGGTGAAGAAGGTCACCACAAGCTCCTCCCCCCGCTCCCGGACGAACACCGCCCCGTTCAGGGCAAAGAGCTTCGCCGCCCCGGCAAGCTGGGCCTCGTAGAGGGCGTCGATGCGGCAGCAGTCCCCGCCAGCGGCGGTGACGCCGCACAGCAGGGCGTCCCGGAAGAGCCGCGCCCCCGGCCCTCCGGCAAAGGCGGCCCCGATGCGCCCGTCCTTCCCCAGAACGCCCCCCAGGGCCAGGGCGGTCTCCGGCGTTAGGGACGCGCCCAAAACGCCTGTGAGGACGCTGTCGGAGAGGAATTTCCCGGTCTCCGCCGGGGCGTCGCCGGTGAGGCTTTTGGCAAGGCGGCGGCCGCCCTGAACGCGGCGGCCCGTCCAGACGCGCACGCCGGGGGCCAGAACGCAGTTCTCCCCCAGGCGCGCCCCGTCGCCCACCACGCACTCACGGCCGATCCGCGCCCCGTCGCCCACCTTGGCGTCTCTCCCCACGATGGCCCCCTCCACTGCGCAGCCCGCGCCCACATAGGCCCCGTTGAGGACGCTCTCCCGGACCGTGGAGTCACGGCCCACGGAAGACCCGGCGGACAGGACGGCTCCGGGACCCAGGGACGCGCCGGGTTCCACCCGGCACCCCTCCCCCACATAGACGGGGGACGTGAGACGCACGCCGTCCAGGGGCACGCGGGAAAAGATCCCCGGCGAAACCTCCGGGGCCTTCAGGTCCATCCCCACCCGGCCGGAGACGATGTCCACACAGCACTGCCTGTACGCCTCCGGGGACCCCACGTCGCACCAGTAGGTGCCGGCGGGCATCGCAAAGAGGCGCTTTCCCTCCCGCAGAAGGCGGGGGAAGAGGTCCTTGCCGAAGTCATACGGCTCCCCGTCGGGGATCATGTCCAGCACCTTCGGCGAGAGGATATAGATGCCGGTGTTCACCATGCTGGTGACCACCCTGTCCCAGGAGGGCTTTTCGGAGAAGGCGGTGACGCGCCCGTCGGGGTCCGTCAGCACCAGCCCGAAGCGGGTAGGCTCCGGGTGCTCGTAGAGGACGATGGCCGCGTCGGCGGACTTTTTCTCAAAAAACGACACGCACCCGCGAAGATCGAAGTTGCAAACGCCGTCGCCGGACATCACAAGGACAGGCTCTCCCCCGGCAAACTCCCGGCAGGCCCTCACGCCCCCGGCGGTGCCCAGGGGGCGTGTCTCCACGCTGCAGCTTATCTTCACGCCGAACCGCTCTCCGTCCCCGAACCAGTCCTCCACGACCTTGGGCAGATACCGCAGCGTAAAGCGGATGTCGGTGAAGCCGTTGTTCTTCAGAAGCTCCACCGTGCGCTCCAAAATTGGCGCGCCCAGCAGCTCCACCATGGGCTTGGGCCGCCCCTCCGTAAGGGGGCGAAGGCGCGTGCCCTCTCCCCCCGCCATAACGATCGCTTTCATATCTTTCTCCCCTGTTCTCTTTTTTCCTTTTAAGGTGACGGGAGTTGAACTGCTCCGCGTGGAGTGCGAAGCAGTTTCTGGCGAGCGGATTTGTGCCCAGGCAAGGAAAAGCCCGCAGAGAATACTTTGTGTATTGTCAAGGGCTTTGACGCCGCATGGACGCAAATTCGCCGTCAGAAACCGGCGCGGGTTCGGCTCCCGTCACCTTGATAGCTTTTCCGGGAAGAAAAATTATTTGCATATTTGCTATTGTTAATGACCGCGAGATTTGGTATAATGAGACTGTATATGCTCAGACACCCTGAAAAGGAGGCGCGGAATGAACAGAAAAATAAAAAGCCTTCTCAGCTCCAACATCCATCTTTTCGTGGGGACGCTGGTGCTCTTTGCCATTGCCACCTTCTTCTTCGGCGAGTACAGCCTTCCGCTCTCCATCGCGGAGGCCGCCGTCATCGTCATCCTCCTCATCTACACCAGGGTCACCTCCCGCAGGAGGAGCCGGGAGATGCTGGGGTACATCGAGTCCGTCACGGCAAATATCGACAGCGCCACCAAGAACACGCTCCAGAATTTCCCCTTCCCCATGGTCGCCTTTACCTTGGAGGAAAACGAGATCATCTACGCCAACGAACAGTTTCTCGCCCTGGCCGGGGAACGGGAGCGGCTTCTGGCCATCACCATCTCCTCCATCGTGCCCGGCTTTTCCGCCCGCTGGCTCATGGAGGGGAAAAACGAGTACCCGGAGCTTGTGCCCGTGGGAGACAGGCGCTACCGGGTCTTTGGCAACTTAGTGCGCGGGTCGGACGCGCCGGGGATCAAGAACTTTGTCGCCACCACCTACTGGGTGGACGAGACGGAGTACTCCCGGATCCGCGAGGAATTTGTGAGCACAAGGCCGGTATTCGCCATCATCATGCTGGACAACTACGACGAGCTTACCTCCGGGATGAGCGAGAAGGACAAGTCCATGCTCATGTCCTCGGTGGACGACAAGCTCACCGAGTGGGTGCGGGACAAGTGCGGCTATCTCACAAGGCCCGACAGGGACAAGTACATCTTCATCTTTGAGGAGCGGTATTTACAGTCCTATGTGGATGCCAAGTTCTCCATTTTGGACTCCATCCGGGAGCTGTCCACCCCCAAGGGGATGCACCCCACCATCAGCATCGGCGTGGGGCTGGACGGGAAGAGCCTTGAGGAAAATTACCAGTTCGCCTCCCTGGCGCTGGAGATGAGCCTGTCCCGCGGCGGGGACCAGGCGGTGATCAAGAACCGCTTCAACTTTGAGTTCTACGGCGGCAAGACGAGCCAGGCGGAGAAGCGCACCAAGGTCAAGTCCCGCGTCATGGCAAACTCCCTCTCCGAGCTGATGCGCTCGGCCTCCCAAATTTACATTATGGGCCACAAGTACGCCGATCTTGACTCCGTGGGCAGCGCCGTGGGCCTGTGCTGTGCGGCCAGGAGCCTGGGCAAGGCGGCGAAGATCGTCATTGACATGGACACCCAGGTGAGCCAGCAGCTCATCGACAAGGTGCTGACCCTCCAGGAATATAAGGATGTTTTCGTCAACCCCCAGGAGGCGCTTCTCAGCATGGACGGCTCCACGCTTCTCATCATCGTGGACACCAACCGGCCCGACCAGGTGGAGTCGGGATCCCTGCTCCAGTCGTGCAACCGGGTGGCCATCATCGACCACCACAGGCGGGCCGCGGACTACATCCAGAACGTCGCCCTCTCCTTCCACGAGCCTTACGCCTCCTCGGCGTCGGAGCTGGTCACGGAGCTTTTGCAGTACATGGTGGAGCAGTCCGACATCCTCCGGGTGGAGGCCGAGGCGCTTTTGGCGGGGATCGTGCTGGACACCAAGAACTTCACTCTGCGCACAGGCGGGCGCACCTTTGACGCGGCGGCGTTCCTGCGCCGGGCGGGGGCGGACACCTCCGACGTGAAGCACCTGCTCCAGTCCGACCTTAAATCCGCCATCGCCAAGTACGCCATCGTCCAGAAGGCCAGGATCTACAAGGCCGGCATCGCCATTGCCGCCGCGGAGAACGTGGACAGCAAGGTGACGGCGGCCCAGGCGGCGGACGAGCTTTTGAACATCTCCGGCATCCAGGCGTCCTTTGTGCTCTTCCCGCTGGACGAGAAGATCAACATATCCGCCCGCTCTTTGGGGGACATCAACGTCCAGGTCATTGTGGAGCGGCTGGGCGGCGGCGGCAACAAGTCCACCGCCGGGGCGCAGATCGGCGGCAGGACCATGCGGGAGGTGCTGGAGGCGCTTTTGTCGGAAATCGACAAATACCTTGAGGACTACTCCATATCAGACGAATAAATTCAAATCAGGAAGGAAATACCGATATGAAAGTCATTTTACAGCAGGACGTCCGCGACCACGGAAAGAAGGGCCAGATGGTGGAGGTCTCCGACGGGTACGCCCGCAACTACCTCTTCCCTCGCAAGCTGGCCGTCCCCGCCACGGCGGACGCCGTGAACACCATGAAGCTCAAGGAGAAGGCGCGGCTCCGCCAGATCGAGGAGGAGAAGGCCAGGGCCACGGAGAACGCCAAGCGGCTTGAGTCCCTGGTGGTGAAGATCTCCGCCAAGGCCGGTGAGGGCGGCAGGCTCTTCGGGTCCGTCACCAACAAGGACGTCTCCGACGCTTTGAAGGAGCAGTTCGGCATCGACATCGAGAAGAGCCGCATCATCATCGCCGAGCCTATCAAAGCCTACGGCTCCTACGAGGTCAAGTGCAAGTTCGGCTACGAGATCAACGGGACCGTACACCTTCTCATCACCGAGGCGAAATAAAGAGATACGCTCATATCGAGGTGAGCGCCGCAGGAGGGACAACCTATGCCGGAGCTATTGAATTTCACACAGCTTCCCCACAATGCCGACGCGGAGCAGTCGGTGCTGGGGTCGATGCTGTTTGATTCCCGGTGCATCCCTGAGGTGGTCCGGGTCCTGAAGCCGGAGGATTTTTACTTCGAGCTGAACCGGGACCTCTACGAGGCCATCTACTCCATGTTCATTTACTCCAAAACCGTGGACGCGGTGACGCTCACCGACGAGCTTCGGAAGCGGGGCAAATACTCCGACGAGACGCGGGACTACATCTTCAAAATTTTAGAGCTGACGCCCACGGCGAAAAACTACCTCAAATACGCCAACATCGTCAAGGACCAGGCGCTTTTGCGCCGGCTTGCCCTGGCGGGCACCGACATCAACGCCGCCGCCATGGAGGCCCAGGGTGAGGCGGACGACATCCTTCAGCTTGCCGAGCAGAAGATCTACGACATCCGGCAGGGGCGGGAAAACGCGGGCCTTAAAAAGGTCTCCGAGGTCATGGGGTCGGTGTACTCCTCCCTGGCCGAGGCGGCCAAAAGCGGCCAGCAGATCCCGGGGCTTTCCACCGGGCTTGCCGACCTCGACCGGGCCATGATGGGCCTCAACCGCTCGGACCTCATCTTGGTGGCCGCCAGGCCCGGCATGGGGAAAACCAGCATCGCCCTGAACATCGCCCTGAACGTCGCTCACCAGTCCCCCGTCTCCATCGCCATCTTCTCTCTGGAGATGAGCCGCGCCCAGCTGTGCCGGAACCTTCTGGCTATGGAGTCCCAGGTGGAGCTGAAGAAGCTCCAGACGGGGCAGCTCTCCTCCGAGGAGTGGGAGAAGGTGGTGGCGAGCTGCGTGTCCATCAGTGACATGAACATTTTCATCGACGAGAACCCCACTCTCACCGTGGCGGACATCTCCGCCGCCTGCAGGCGGGTGGACAACTTAGGGCTTGTGATCATCGACTACCTCCAGCTGATGACCTCCGCCGGAGGGAACAACCGGGCCAACGAGAACAGGCAGACCATCGTGTCGGAGATCAGCCGCATGATGAAGATCATGGCCAAGGACCTGAACGTCCCCATTATCTGCGCCTCCCAGCTCTCCCGCGCCAACGAAGGCCGCCAGGACAAGCGGCCCATGCTCTCCGATCTTCGTGAGTCCGGGGCCATCGAGCAGGACGCGGACATCGTCCTGGCCCTCTATCGGGACGACTACTACAACAAGCAGACTGAGCGGCCCAACGTGGCCGAGTGCATCATTCTGAAAAACCGCCGCGGCGAGACGGGCACCGTGGAGCTTCGGTGGACGCCGGAGTACACCACCTTCTCCTCCCTTGAGTGGCGGCACGAGGATTGACAACGGGTTTTCGTATGCTGGATCAAATCGAGGATTTCTGTCTACAATACGGGCTGATCCCCCCAGGGGCGCACGTTCTGGCCTGCGTCTCCGGCGGGGTGGATTCCATGTGTATGCTGTCCGTGCTGGAGCGTCTGCGGGACAGGGGCGGCTTCACCCTCAGCGCCGCCCACTTCAACCACAGACTGCGGGGCGCGGAGTCCGACGGGGATGAGGCGTTCGTGGGCGCATGGTGCCGGGAGCGGGGCATCCCCCTCTACACCGGCTCCGGCGACGTGGCCTTGGAGGCCCGGCGGCGGGGGCGCGGCATCGAGGAGACGGCCAGGGAGCTGCGCTACGGCTTTTTCCATGAGGTGGCGGACACGCTGGGGAACGTCCGGATCGCCACCGCCCACAACGCCGGGGACAATTTAGAGACCGTCCTCATGCGCATCGTCCGTGGGACGGGCCTGCGGGGGCTGGGGGGCATCCCCCCTGTCTCCGGGCGGATCATCCGGCCGCTTTTGTGCGTCACCCGCGAGGAGATCGAGGCCTACTGCCGGGAAAACGGCGTTCCCCACCGGGAGGACTCCTCCAACGAAAGCGACGAATTTGTGAGAAACAGACTGCGGCACACCGTGATCCCGGCGCTGAAGGCGTTGAATCCCTCCCTGAACGTCACGGGCATGACGCGGCTTTTGCGGCAGGACGAGGCGTATCTGGCGGCCCAGGCCGCGCAGTTCCTCCGGGAGAACGCCACCGGGCTGTCCGTCAGCGCCGGGAAGCTCTCGGCCCTCCCCGCTCCCGTGGCCTCCAGGGCCGTGCGGGCGCTCTTTGGGGAGAAGCTGGGGAGCGCCCACGTGGAGGCGGTGCTGGCCCTGGCAAGAGATGGCGGGCCGTCCGATAAGGTGAGCCTCCCCGGCCTTACCGTGCGGCGGGAGTACGACGTACTCACGGCAGCCCCCGCTGATGGTGATACGTTTGAGGAGACGGAGATCCCCCTTGACAGACCTGTTATAATAGAGGATATACGCCTGAAAATTGAGTGCGTGCCCTATGAGCCGGGCGGGATTTACAATTCCTTAACGAATTTCCCGATAAAAAGGGATAAAATCAAAGCTGGGATTTATGTCCGCCCCCGCAGGACGGGGGACGTGCTGAGGCTTCCCGGCGGGTCCAGATCCGTGAAGAAGCTGATGATCGACAGGAAAATACCGGCCTCCACCAGGAACCGTCTCCCGGTGTTCGTCTCCGGGGATGAGGTGTTGGCCGTCTACGGGCTGGGGCAGAGCGTGGATTCCCTCCCGGCGGGAGGGGAGCCGGCTGTCCTGCTCAAAACAGAAAAAGCGGAGGAATAGCTATGCTGGAAAAAGATATTGACAGAATGTTCTTCTCAGGCGAGGAGCTTCAGGCCAGGGTCCGGGAGCTGGGAGAGGCCATCACCCGCGACTACCAGGGCAAGGACCCCCTTTTCGTGGGAGTCCTGAAGGGGTCCTTTGTGTTTATGGCCGACCTTATGCGGGCGGTGGACCTCTACTGCGACATCGACTTTATGGCCGTGTCCTCCTACGGGTCCGGCACCACCACCACGGGGGCGGTGAAGATCAACAAGGACCTCACCTACAACGTGGAGGGGCGGCATATTATTCTCATTGAGGATATTTTGGACTCCGGCGTGACCCTCTCCTACCTCAAGAAGTACATCGAGGCCAGGAAGCCCGCCTCCGTCAAGATCTGCACCCTGCTTGACAAGCCCGCTAGGCGGAAGGCCGACATCAACGCCGACTACGTGGGCTTTGAGTGCCCGGACGCCTTCATCGTGGGCTACGGCCTGGACTACGCCGAGCGCTACCGCAATCTTCCGTACATAGGCGTGTTGAAGTCCGAAATTTACGCCTGATATACGCCTGCCCCCTCCCCTTACCGGCGGGACGGGGCAGGCCCCGCGGGCCGTCGCTGCCCGCCCACCCCGGCAAATCCCACAGGAAAGAAGCTGATTCATCTGAACAGAAAAGTGCGCCGCCCGGATATTGGGTTCTATATATTCATTATCATCATCCTTGTGGCGGCCATCTATCTTCTCAGCAGGCCCGGCGACAGCTCCACCGGCATCGAGTATTGGCAGATGCGCGACCAGTTCCAGAATGAGAACATCCAGTACTTCACCATTGAGGACGGCGTTGTCTACATGGACCTGCGCAGCTCCATGGACGACATCACCGGCAAGCGGGTCTTCCACAAGCTCATGAGCGTCTCCATCTTCTGGGACGACTTAGGGGAGATCATCCGCGACCAGGAGGCCAGGGGGATCTTGCAGTTCAACCTGGAGCCTGTCTATGAGACGCCCTGGTGGGTGACCATCATCCCCTACGTCATCATCATGATCGTCATGGTGATCGTGTGGTACGTGATGATGAACCGCATGGGCGCGGGCGGAGGCGGCGCCAACGGCGCGGGACGCTTCGGCCACGCCAGGACAAGGCTCGCCTCCGACGACAAGAAGAAGGTGACCTTCGCCGATGTGGCGGGCGCGGACGAGGAGAAGGCCGAGCTTGAGGAGATCGTGGATTTCCTCAAGGACCCGCATAAATATACGGCGCTGGGCGCCAGGATCCCCAAGGGCGTTCTGCTTGTGGGACCTCCGGGAACAGGTAAGACGCTGCTTGCCAAGGCGGTGGCCGGCGAGGCCAACGTGCAGTTTTTGTCCATCTCCGGCTCTGACTTTGTGGAGCTTTACGTGGGCGTGGGCGCTTCCCGCGTGCGCGACCTCTTTGAACAGGCCAAGAAGCTCTCCCCCGCCATCATCTTCATCGACGAGATCGACGCCGTGGGCCGCCAGCGCGGCTCCGGGCTTGGCGGCGGCCACGACGAGCGCGAGCAGACGCTGAACCAGCTCTTGGTGGAGATGGACGGCTTCAACACCAACGAGGGCGTTATCGTCATGGCGGCCACCAACCGCGCCGACATCCTGGATTCGGCGCTCCTGCGGCCCGGACGGTTTGACAGGCAGATCTTTGTGGGCATCCCCGACGTGAAGGGACGCGAGGCGATTTTGAAGATCCACTCCCGTGGAAAATCCCTGGGGGACGACGTGGACCTGGGCAGCATCGCACGGGGCACCCCCGGCTTCACCGGCGCGGACCTGGAGAACGTCATGAACGAGGCGGCGCTGCTGGCCGCCCGTGGCAACAGGCCCTTTATCACCATGGCCGACGTGGACGAGGCGATTTTGAAGGTCCAGATGGGGCCGGAGAAGAAGTCCCGGAAGATGTCGGACAAGGCCAGGGTCCTCACGGCCTACCACGAGTCCGGCCACGCGGTCACGGATATGTTCCTCAAGCACACGGACCCCGTGCACTATATCACCATCGTTCCACGCGGCCAGGCGGGAGGCTACACGCTCTTCCGGCCGGAGGAGGACCTGGAGAACTACAAGTCGCGCTCCGAGATGTTTGAGAACATCGTCATAAGCCTGGGCGGGCGCGTGGCCGAGAAGCTCTTCCTGGACGACATCTCCACCGGCGCGTCCGGGGACATCCAGTCCGCCACCAACATCGCCCGCAGCATGGTCACCCGCTACGGCATGAGCGACCGGCTGGGACCCATCAGCTACGACAGCTCCGACCACTCCATCTTCATCGGGCGTGACTTCGGCACCACCAAGTCCTACTCCGAGGAGACGGCGGCGATGATCGATGAGGAGGTCAAGCGCCTCTTCGACGAGGCCGCCAAGAAGTGCGAGGAGATTTTGACCGAGCATAAGGACATCGTCATTGCCTCCGCCGAGTACCTTTTGGAGCATGAGTCCATGACCGGCGCCCAGTTTAAGTACCTCATCGAGCATGGGACGGTCCCCTCCCCTGAGGAGGCGGAGCCGAAGCAGGACCAGCAGGAACAGCCGGAGCCGGAGAACCCCATCATGCAGGAGATCCGCGCCGAGGCCCTGGAGGACGCCAAGCGCCAGGAGATGGAGGAGAAGAGCGCCCCTGACGGGGAGTGGAAGAACCCCTTCGACGGGCAGTGATCCCGCAGGACCCAAAATTCAAAGCATGAAAACGCCCGCCCCGGCTGAGCTTCAGCCGGGGCGGGCGAACATACATGGAGTCTCAGTTCCAGAAGAGGTCGTCCAGGGTCTTGCCCAGGACCTTGCAGATGGCGATACACAGGTTGACAGTGGGGTTGTAGTCGCCGTTTTCAATGGCGTTGATGGTCTGGCGGGAGACGCCCACCCTGTCCGCCAGGGCCTGTTGGGAGAGGTCCAGGGCGGCGCGGGCGGCCTTGAGGCGGAGATTTTTCATTCGCCGCGCCTCCGCTCTAAGAGCAGCTTCACAAGCATACTCACAAAGACGCTGAGGGCCAAAAGGGCAAAGCCGAAAAAGACCCAGCAGTAACCAAGCATCCCGTCCACCACGGCCCCCTCCTTCTCCAACTGCTCAAAGCCGAGAATCAGCTGGTTCACGCTGACGAAGCCCATGCTCACAAGCACGACCCACCTGCTGCCGTTGATGGAGACGAAGGCGTCCTTCACGATACAATAGACCGCCATGACCGTGCTGCCGCAGCAGATCATCAGAATCGGCGCCTCCCCGGCGGCCATCACCGGCCGGTCCAGAGTGGTCTCCGCCAGAAAGATGGCGAAGCCCACCACCAGCATCACGCAAAAGCCCCACTGGAACGCCTTCCCCCGGGCCGCGACCTGCCGCTCGTCGTACTGCCCCCGGCCCGTTTTGCCCTTGCGGTCATAGGCCCCCCAGTAGATGATGGCGGAAAAAACTCCCACAAGAATTAAGATCGTCAAAGCGGCTATCCCTGGCATAAGCTGAGACCTCCCTTTTTATATTTCCTTTACTGTAGCATTTTTGCGATAGTTTGTCAAGTATATTTTACAAAATATCTAAAAAATTTTCCCCTCCCGCCGGGAGGGGAAAATTTCATCTCACGAAGTTGGTGTTGATCTTCTGCTGTTTTTCGGGGGGCTGGATGCCGGCCTTTTTCCCGGCCTCGATGCACTTTAAAAGCCAGGCCATATTCTCCCCCAAAAGGCGCATGGTCTGGAGGCCCTCCAGGTCCTGCCGCACCTCGTCGGGGGTGTTGCCGTGGACCATAGGCCAGTACTGGCTGGTGGGGATGGGCATCCCTGTGATATAGAAATATTTCTGGAGCTGGTCGAGAGCGGCGGTGGTGCCTCCGCGCCGGGCGGAGACCACGGCGGCGCCGGGCTTGGAGCGGAGGCGCGACCCGGCGGAGTAGAACACCCGGTCCATGAAGCAGGTCATTGCCCCGCCGGCGGAGGCGTAGTGGACGGGCGAGCCGAAGACGAAGCCGTCATAGTCGTCGATGCGGTCGATGAACGCGGTGACCGTGTCGCCGCCAAAGACGCAGCGGTCCTGTCCGCTGCGGCGGCAGCCGCCGCAGCCGATGCAGCCGGCCACGGGCTTATTGCCGATCCAAAAGACGTCTGTTGCAATGCCGGCGGCGTCCAGCGCCTTTCCCACCTCGGCAAGAGCCGTGTAGGTACAGCCCTTCTCGTGGGGGCTTCCGTTGACCAAAAGTACCTTCATAATACACCTCGAACAATAAAAAGTTTTCGTTTGTCACGCCTCAAAGGCGGCGGCCACGTCCTTCAGGGACTTGACGATCTCCAGATGCTGGGGGCAGGCCCCCTCGCACTGGCGGCACTGGACGCAGTCGGACGCTTTGGAATGGGTCTCCACAAACTCCCGGTACTGGTCCTTGGAGGGGTCGGACCAGCTCCTGAGCATCTTCGCCTTGACGTGGGCGTTATAGAAGGCGAAGAGGTCGGGGATCTCGATGCCCATGGGGCACCCCTCGGTGCAGTAGCGGCAGGCGGTACAGGGGACGGCAGTGTAGTTGTTGATGATGTCCGCGCACTTCATGAGCATGGCCCGCTCCTCCTGCGTCAGGGGCTTGAAATCGGCCATAAAGCCGGTGTTGTCCTGAAGCTGGGCCAGGGTGCTCATGCCGGAGAGCACCACGTGGACCTCCGGCAGGCTGGCGGCGAAGCGGACGGCCCAGGAGGCGACGGACGCATCGGGATCGGCGGCCTTCAGGAGCTTCTCCCCTTCCGCCGGGAGCTGGGCCAGCGCGCCGCCCTTGACAGGCTCCATGATAATGACCTTCTTGCCGTGGCGAACGGCGGTCTCGTAGCAAAGGCGGGACTGGACGCGGGGGGATTCCCAGTCCAGGTAGTTGATCTGGAGCTGGACAAACTCCACCTCCGGGTGGGCGGTGAGGATCCTGTCCAGAAGGTCGGCCTTGTCGTGGAAGGAGAAGCCGATGTGGCGGATCTTCCCCTCCTCCCGGAGCTTGCGGACAAAGCCGAAGCAGTCAAGCCGCTCCACGGTGTCGATGACTCTACTGTTCAGGTTATGCAGAAGATAGTAGTCAAAGAACTCCACGCCGCACTTTTTTCTCTGTTCCTCGAAAATGCGCTCCTGGTCCCCCTCCTCCTTGAGCATCATGGTGGGGAGCTTGGTGGTCAGGGTAAAGGCGTCGCGGGGGTGGCGCTTCACCAGCGCCTCCCGGGCCGCGATCTCGCTCTGATGGTCGTGGTACATCCAGGCGGTGTCGAAATAAGTAAAGCCGCGCTCCAAGAATGTGTCCACCATCCGGCACATCTGAGGCATATCAATGCTCTTCTGGTCCGCCGGATCGAGGGTGGGCAGCCGCATCAGGCCAAAGCCGAGTTTCTTCATGGGATCTCCTCCGTCCGTTTATTTGTTGAAAATATTATAGTAATTCTCTGGCAAAAATGCAAGGTTTACGGCGCAACTCCGCAAAAATCGCAACAATTTTCGCCTGTTTTTGAAAATTTCTACTTACATTCGGGCAAAATATGTGTTATAATGACTATATTGGGAGCTGAAATTGCGGTGATTCGTCAGATGATGCGGGAGAGTGCGGTTATGTTTGACACGGGGGCTTATATCATATACGGAGGAGAGGGCGTTTGCGTCGTGGAGGACATCGGTTGTCCCAATGTGTCCGGCGCGAACAAGGACAGGCTTTACTATACGCTGTCGCCCCTCTACAGGTCAGGGAAGGTCTTTGCGCCTGTGGACACGCCTGTCTTTATGCGCCCGGTCATCTCCCGGCAGGAGGCCATCGACCTCATCCGCGCCATCCCGGCGGTCACCGGGGAGCTGTATGAGAGCATGAATCTGCGCTTCCTCACCGAGCATTATCAGAAGGCCATCCAGCAGTACGAGTGCATCGGACTTGTGAAGCTCATCAAGGACGTGGTGGAGAAGCGGCGCGTCGCCGCCGAGCGCGGGAAAAAGCTGGGCCAGATCGACGAGCGGTATATGAAGCGGGCGGAGGATATGCTCTACGGGGAGCTGGCCGTCGCCCTGGACATCGACCGCAGCGAGGTGGACGGCTACGTGAAAAGCGCCCTGGACACCATAAAGGCCGGCGGGGAGTTCAACGGGTAACTCGAAATTATGAAAAGCACCGCGGGAAAAGCGGTGCTTTTTTTGTGCCGGATCGGGCCAAGGCGGGCTATCTTGTAAGAAGGTAGACCCAGATGGCCGGGATCTCCCGGAGGAAGTAGTTGAGTTCCAGAAGGGGGTAGCCTGTGAAGGCCGCGCGGGCGGAGACGTTTTCATAGCCCAGGTCCCCGGCCATGAGCTTGGCCCTGCAAATGTGATACCCGGCGGTGATGAGGGTCACGGGCGCGTTATCGATGCACAGCTCACGGAGCTTCTCTTTGGAGAAGGTCAAATTTTCCTCGGTGCTGGTGGACTTGTCCTCCAGAACAAGGCGCTCCGGCGCTACGCCGCGCCCCGTCAGCCACTGGGCCATACACTGCGCCTCGGAGACGTCCTCGCCGGGACCCTGGCCGCCGGAGAGGATGAGGATGGCGTTTGGGTCCTCCTGCGAGAAGGCCAGCGCGGCCTCCAGCCGGGCGTGGAGCGCCCTGGAGGGGACGGTCCCGTTGACCCCGGCCCCCAGGACGATGGCGCACCGCGCCCCGCTCTCCCCCGCCCCGGCCCGAAGACACGCGGCCGCGACGGCCCCCTCGGTGACTGCCGCGGCCAGGCTCCCGGCGATCAACAGGCACAGGAGGGCCGTTTTGAGGCGCCGCGCAGTCCTCCCGTGCTTATCCGAGAGGCGCTTCAGTCCCCAAAAGCACAAAATCAGCGCCGCCAGCGCGGCAAAGCACAGGCCCAAAAAGCCATAGCCCATCAGGGCGAAGCGGAAAAACGCCGCCAGTGCCAGACAAATACCGGCGGCGATGAGATACCCTGCCGTCTTTTTCATTCCGACGCCTCCTCCCAGGCCGCGTAAAGCTCCTCTAACCTCGCGGCAAGCTCCTGATGCTCCTCCGTCAGCTCCATGAGCCGCTGGTAGTCCGTGGAGGCGGCCTCCTGGGCGGCCTCGTTCTGGGCGATCCTCTCCTCCAGCTGGCCGATCTCCCGCTCCAACTTCGCCGCCGAGCGGTCCTTCACGGCGGGGGCCTTTTTCGGCTCCTTCCGGGGCTTCTCCGTCTTGACGGCATTGGTCTGGGCGAGCTGCCTCTGCCGCTCAAGATAGGCCCGGTACTCCTCGTACCCCATGCGGTAATCCTGAAGCTCCCCTCCGCCCATGGCCCAGATGCGGGTGGCGAAGCGGCTGATGAACCAGCGGTCGTGGGAGACGAACAGCAGCGCCTCGGTGTAGTCGGACAGGGCCTCCTCGATCCACTCCCGGCTGGCCGCGTCCAGGTGGTTGGTGGGTTCGTCCAGAATGAGCAGGTTGATGTCCGATTTCATCAGCATACACAGCCTCAGGCGGCTGCGCTCCCCGCCGGACAGGTCCGACACGCAGGTGAACACGCTCTCCCCCCGGAAGAGGAAGGCCGCCAGGCGGTCCCTGGCCTCCTGCTGGGTACACTGGGCCTCGAACATCATCGTCTCAAGCACGGTGAGCGTCTCGTCCCGGAAGGTCACCGTCTGGGGCAGATAGGCGGCCTTGACGGCGGGTCCCAGACGGATGAAGCCGGAGTCCGGCGGCTCCTCCCCCACGATCATCTTCACTAAGGTGGACTTCCCCGCCCCGTTGTCGCCGATGAGGGCCACGGCCTCCCCCGGTTCCATAAGGAGGTCCGTCTCCGCCAGGATCCGCTTGTCCCCGAACGCCTTGGAGACGCCTTTTGCCACAAGCACCTCGTTCCCGCGAAACTCCGTCTCGCCAAAGCGGGACTTCATCTTCACCTCCTGCTTCGGACGGACGGCGGTGCGCATTCTCTCGATGCGCTTCTCCATGGAGAAGGCGCGCTTGTGGAGCTTGTCCGCGCCCATAAACGCCCACAGGTGCAGGTCGTCGGCGGCCTTTTGCAGCTGGGCGATCTTGGCCTCCTGCTTTTCAAACTGCTTCAGCCGCTCCTCGTACCGGCGCTGTTTCTCCGCAACGTAGAAGCTGTAATTCCCGCTGTAAAACTCCGGCGCGCCCTCCACGATCTCGATGACGCGGCCCACGGTCCTGTCCAGAAAGTAGCGGTCGTGGGAGATGGTGAGGACGGTTCCCTTGAATTTCCCGATATAGTCCTCCAGCCACTCCGAGGCGGACATATCCAGGTGGTTGGTGGGTTCGTCCAGAAGGAGGATGTCCGTGTCCTCCAGGATGAGGCGGGCCAGATTGAGGCGGGTCTTTTCCCCGCCGGACAGCTCACTGTAGAGCTGCTCCCGCTGCCGTCTGGGAATGCCCAAGCCGTTGGCCACCGTGTCCCGGAAACGCTCCAGCTCGTACCCGCCCAGGCGCAGAAATTCCGCCGACAGCCTGTCATAGGCCCTCAGCGTGTCCGCGGAGTCGTCCCCGGCGGCCATCCGTTCCGCCAGCTCCTCCATATTCTCCCCCATGCGCTCGATCCGCCGCTGGGCCTGACGGAGCACATCCTCCCCGGTAAAGCCCTCCGGGTAGACGGGGATCTGGCTCAGAACGCCCACGCGCTTTCCCGGCGCGACGATCACAATACCCTCGTCGGGGGTGAGTTCCCCGGAGATCACCCGGAAGAGCGTGGTCTTTCCCGCGCCGTTGCGGCCCAGGATCCCCACGTGCTCCCCGGTATTCACGTCAAAGGTGACGCCTTTGAGGATGTCGTTTCCCTTTTCAAAGGCGATTCGGATCTTTTGTACGGATAGATCAATCATGTTTCACCAAAAGCCACGGAAAAAGGCCGTCCAGCGGGCGGCCTTTACCTTGTTGTTCAAACGCTTATTCCTCGGGCTCTAAGTCCTCGTCGTCGTACTCCTCGTAGTCGTCATCGTCGCCGGAGTCGTCGTCCTCCTCCACCTCGGAGAGATCGAGTTCAAGGGTCTCGCCGCATTCGGGGCACTGGATGACGCCCTGCTCAAGGTCGCCGTCCTCAAGCACCAGCTGGGCGCCGCAGGCGGGGCACTCCACCTCGTACTCGTAGTCCTCGTCGTCCTCATCGTCCTCATCGTCGTGATGGTGGCCGCAGCAGCACTCATCCTCCCCGTCGCCAAAGACGACGTTCTCCACGTCCTCAAGGTCGTCGGAGACGGCGTCCAGACCGTCGTTAAGCTCCACGATGGCGTCGCCCATGTCCTCCTGCTGGAGAGCCAGATCCTCCAGAGCGTCCACGATGGCGGCGAGGATCTTCCCCTCGCCCTTCGCGGTGTCCAGCTCCATGCCCTCCATAAGGCCCTTGATATACGCTACTTTTTCGGCAGGTGTCATTTGAATATACCTCCTCAAATGAAACTCAAATGAAAATCGTTGATGGTGTCAGGCGGCTTCCGCCCTCTTTTCGGGGTCTCCCGCGCGGGAGAACACGGCGAGGGCACGCCGCATACGCGGCGGCGTCAGCCCTTGGCCCGCTCCAGATACTCGCCGGTGCGGGTGTCGATGCGGATCCTGTCGCCCACGTTGATAAAGAGGGGCACCTTGATCTCGGCGCCGGTCTCCAGCGTGGCGGGCTTGAGGGTGTTGGTGGCGGTGTTTCCGGCAAAGCCGGGGTCGGTGTCGGTGACCTCAAGCTCCACGAAGTTGGGAGGCTCCACGGAGAAGACGTCGCCCTTGTAGGAGCTGATGACGCAGATCATGTTCTCCTTCACAAAGCGGAAATTGTCCCCCAGCTTGGACCCGGAAACAGGCTCCTGCTCGTAGGTCTCAGGATCCATGAAGTAGTAGAGGTCCCCGTCCTGATAGAGGTACTCGGCCTCCTTGCGCTCCACAAACGCCTCCTCAAACTTGGCGGTGGGGTTGAAGGACGTCTCGGTGACGGCCCCGGTGATGAGGTTCTTCATCTTTGTCCGCACGAACGCGGCGCCCTTGCCGGGCTTGACGTGCTGAAATTCGACGACCACGACGGGCTTTCCCTCGTACTCAAAGGTCTTTCCGTTTCTGAAATCGCTGGCGGTAATGGTTGCCATGTTTAATCCTCCCGTAGAGTAGTATTCGCAATTCGATGAATCTGATTTATTCTACATCATTTTCTCTCTTTTTGCAAGAGAAATTCTGCCATTCCCTGAAAAAATCTCCCGGCGCTCTTTATTCGCAGAAAACAAGCAGGTCCTTGGGAAGGTCGGTGAGGTCAAAGCACCCGTCCTCCTGCACCAGGATCACGTCCTCGATGCGAACTCCGAATTGGCCGGGCAGGTAGATCCCCGGCTCCATGGAGATCACGTCGCCCGCCTGAAGGACGTTCTCGCTTTTGGGCGAGCAGTTGGGGTATTCGTGGATGTCGATGCCCACGCCGTGGGAGAGGCTGTGGGAGAAGTATTCCCCGTACCCCGCGTCCGCGATGACCTTGCGGGCCACGCCGTCAAGCTCCCGGCCCGTCATCCCGGCGCGGGCGGCCCGGATGGCCTCTAACTGGGAGGCGAGGACGGTGTTGTAGACCTTCTCCATCTCCTTCGTGGGCGCGCCGATGGCCACGGTGCGGGTGGTGTCGGAGCAGTAGCCCTTGTAGAGCGCGCCGAAATCCATGGTCAAAAAGCCCCGCTGGAGCTTCACGTCCCTGGGCTTGCCGTGGGGGACGCTGGAGAGACTGCCGGAGACCACGATGGGGTCGAAGGACTTGTCCTGCGCGCCTAATTTCAACATCTGGCAGGTGAGTTCCGCGGCCAGCTCCTTCTCCGTGACGTCGGGGGTGATGAGCTTCAGGGTATTGTTGAACGCTTTCTCGGCGATGCGCTGGGCGGCGATGAGGATGTCCATCTCCTCCCGGCTCTTTATCGCCCTCAGATTTCGGAGGATGCTCTGTCCGGGGACGAACTCCGGCTCCAGCTTGCTCTGGAGGGCGACGTACTGGGCGTAGCTCAGGGAGGACTCCTCCACCGCAAGCTTTTGAACGCCGTGCTCCTTAAAGTAGTCGTTCATCAGGTCGTAGACGGGCTTATCGTTGGAACGGATGACCTCCACCTCGCTGATGCTCCGGCTGGCCTCCTCAAAATACCGCGCGTCGATGAAAAGGGCCGCGTGGCCATCGCCGCAGATGATGAGTTCCCCGGCGGAGGAGGCAAAGCCGGTGGCGTAGTAGCGGTTCTGGTCCGAGGTGACGAAGATGGCCCCGGCCCCGCTTTCCGCCACGGCGGCGGAGATCTTTTTGACATTGTTCATGGGAATACACTCCTTTATGAAGAAAATTACAGGTTCCGTTTTCCGTGCCGGAAGGGCAGCTCAAAAAAGTACCGCACGGCCAGCAGGACGTTTGTGAACCGAATGGGTTCCACCAGCAGCATATGGACGCCCGCCAGGTTCGCGGCCAGGGTGTCGGTGTAGATCTGATCCCCCGCCAGGGCCGCGCGCTCCGGGGCCGTCCCGGAGAGGCGAAGGGCCTCCCGCACCCCACGGGGGCTGGGCTTCCCCGCCCGCTTGATGTAGGGGACGCGCAGAAGGGAGGCGAACACCTCCGGGCGCTCCCCCTTGTTGTTGGAGACGATGAAGAGGCGCACGCCGGCCTCCTGGAGGCCCCGCGCCCAGGCGAGCACCGGCTCCTCAAGGGTCAGCGTCTTATAGGGCGCGATGGTGTTGTCCACATCGAGGATCAAAAGCTCCACGCCCAGGGCGCGCAGAAGCTCCGGCGTGATCTGCGTCACGCTGTCAAATTTTCTCTCCGGGCAGAGGGAAAAGCTCATAATCCCATTCCTCGCGCATACAGTTTTTAGAGCCGGGCCTGTCCGCCCGGACGCATTTCCATACGCAGTATACCACATAACGGGGGAAATGTATATGGATGAATTAAAAATATATCTGACCGCTCCCCCGGCCCGGCTCCGGGAGGCCGCTCTTTGCGGGCCTGTGTCGGCAGCGGCCTTCCGGGTGGGGCGCGATGTGCGCCTTTTGCGGGTCCCCGGCGACATCGCGGGGGCGGAGCTGATGGACGTGGACGCCAGGGCCTTTCGCGGCTGGGGGCCGCATCAGGCGCTGGCCCAGGCCCTTCTCCGCCAGTGCCGGCTGGGGGGCTTCCGGGGGATGGTCCTCCGTCTCCCCCGCCCCAAAGCGCCGCTGTGCGCCTTCTGCGCCCTGCTGGACGAGGCCGCCGCCCGGAGCGGCCTGCGGCTCTACCTTGACGCAAGCTACGCCCGCAGCGCCCCACACGCATCGCTTCTCATCCCGGCCCAGAACCTCTCCGGCACGTACAGGGACCGCCTTGGCGGCATCCTCTCCCTCCACGGGCCGGGGCGCGTGGCCCTTGCCGCGTCCTGCGCGGCTGTAGTTTTTCCCCTCCCCTGCCGCACGGGCCGGGGGCGCGAGGTGCGTCAGGAGAGCCTTCCCCCGGCGTTGTTGGCAAGGGCGCGCTTCTCCCCGGAGCTGTGCGCGAAATACGCCTCTTACAAAAGCGCCGGGAGGCCCCACCTTGTCCTCTGGGACGACCTCTACTCTCTGCGGGAGAAGCTGCGCCTTGCCGGGGAGGCCGGCGTGAGGGAGGTCTTTGTGGATTTCCCCCGCGCCGCCGCCCTGGCAGAGGGCCGGGCAGAACTCAGCGGCGGGGTGCGCTGAGGCGGCACAAATTGTTACTTCTTCATCTTGTCCGTGAGGGAGACGACCATGCCCGTGAGCTTTGCCAGCTCCTTTGTTGCCATGCCCTCGCAGCCCTTTGCCGTGAGCACCAGGCGGTTGACCGCGTCCATCAGCCGCCTGTACGCATCGTCGGCGCGGCGGCGGGCGGGAGAGACGGGCTTCTCTTTGCGAACCCGGACCCCCTCGGTGACGCGGACGAACTCGCCCTTTTCAAGGTCGTACTCCGTGCCGGAGTAGGGCGCCCAGGCGTCCAGCCCGTGCTCCTCCCGGAGGCACCGGGCCAGCTCCTCGCACGCCCCCTCGTCCCCGTGGTTGACAAAGACCTTCTTCGGCTTTGCCTCAAAGCCCGTGATCCAGCGGACAAGTCCCTCCTTGTCCGCGTGTCCCGATACGCCGGGCAGGAACTCGATCTCGGCGTTGACCGCCACCTCGTCCCCAAAGAGCTTGACGGAGGGCGCGCCGTCGTAGATGATCCGCCCCAGCGTCCCCGCCGCCTGATACCCCACAAAGAGCACCATGCACTCCGGCCGCCACAGGTTGTACTTGAGGTGGTGCCGCACCCGCCCCGCGTCGCACATACCTGAGGCGGAGATGATGATCTTTGGCTCCATGTCGGTATTCAGGGCGCGGGATTCGTCCGTGGAGGTGGTGAGCCGAAGGCCCGGAAAGACCAGGGGGTTCTCCCCGGCGGCCATTACGGCGCGTGTCTCCTCGTCCAGATACTGGGTGTCGCACTGCATGAACACCGCCGTGGCCTCATTGGCGAGGGGGCTGTCCACGTAGACTGGGAAGCCGTCGTGGCCGTGGACAAGCCCGGCGTTCTTGATCTCCCGGATAAAGTAGAGGATCTCCTGTGTGCGCCCCACGGCGAAGGAGGGGATGATCATGTTGCCGCCCCGGTCCAGGGTCTTTTGGATGAACCCGGCCAGGGTGTTTATGTACTCGCCCCGCGCCCCATGGAGGCGGTCGCCGTAGGTGGACTCCAGCATCACGTAGTCTGCGTCCGTCACCCTCTGCGGGTCGCAGATGATGGGCTGGGCGGTGTTGCCCACGTCCCCGGAAAAGACCATCTTCCTGACCGTCTCCCCCTCGTGCAGCCACGCCTCGATGCAGGCAGACCCTAAAAGGTGGCCGATGTCGGTGAAGCGGACGGTGAGGGCCTCGTTTATCTGGATGGCGCGGCCGTATTCGCACCCACGGAAGAGCTTCAAAACGCCCTCCGCGTCGTTGAGGTCGAAAAGCGGCTCCACATCCGGCTCCCCCGCCCTGCGGGCCTTGCGGGTCTTGTACTCCGCGTCGCTCATCTGGATGTTGGCGCAGTCGCGCAGCATGATCTCGCAGAGATTCCGGGTGGCCTCGGTGGTGTACACGCAGCCCCGGAAGCCGTTTTTGTAGAGGAGGGGCAGGTTGCCGGAGTGGTCCACGTGGGCGTGGGTCAGCAGGACGCACTCGATGTCCTTTTCCGCCACGGGCAGCGGCACGGGTTCAAAGGCGGTGACGCCCTGCCGCATCCCGCAGTCGATCAGGATATGGTGGCCGCCGGCCTCCAAAAGCGTGCAGCTCCCGGTGACGTCGTGGGCCGCGCCGATGAATGTGATCTTCATTGAAAACACCTCCGCGATGGCGTATAATAGATTTACTTAAAAGTATTATCAGGGGGAACTTGCAAAACTCGACGCCTTGTTGTACAATATTTTCCGAGGTGACATCCATGGACACACGGAAAACGATCAAAAGCTCCGCTGAGGCCCAGGCGTACCGCTCTGACCTCAAGCTCCTGACGGCGGCCTACGTCCTGCTGCTCCTTGTCTCTACCGCGATCGTCTGCATCGGTATGGCGCGGTATCCCGGCTACAGGAATACCGTTCTATTGATCTTACTCGGAGTCCTTACCGTGTGGTATGTCCCCTTTGCCGTCTATTTCGGAGTGAAGTACGCGGCTCTTTTTAAATCGCCGGAAAGCTATGTCTTCTCCGGCCAGGTGTTGGAGGAATTTGAGCACGCGGGCCTTTTGGGAAACCGCGTGACCTTCCGCGTCAACCTCCGGGACGCCGGTGGGAACCCCGTCAAGGTCCGAACACGGCCCATCTACTGCACAAATTGGAAATGCCCGCGCTATGAGGACTTTTTCCGCAAAAAGGTCACCGTGGGCTATAACGCCGCGACGGGCGAGGTCATTCTTATCGCGAAGTAAATTATCTCGGAAACATATCCATCGCCACGGGGGTGTAGAAGAGCTTCTCCACCTCCGGGGCGTTTTTTGTCTTTGCCAAGATCCACATGAGCTTGGCGATCACAGCCTCGGTGGTCATGTCCCACGCCTCCAGGACCCCCAACTCCTTTTTCAGGCGGCTGCCCACGTGGTAGACCCCCAGGTCCGACCCCTCGTTCTCCACCTGCGTGGTGAGGACGGCGATCCTGCCGCGCTCCTGCCACTGGCGGACGGACTCGAAAAAGCCGCCGGACTCAGGCAGTCCCCCCACGCCGAAGCTCTCGATGACCACGGCGTCGCTGCGCTCAAAGAGGAAGTCCAGCACCTCCCGGCGGATGCCGGGGATCAGCTTCAACAGCGAGACCTTCGTGTCCAGCGCCCCGGAGAAAACAGGCTCCGCCCCGCACTCCTGGCGGATAAAGCGCACCACCGCCCCGTCGCGGATGACCCCCAGCTCCGGGTAATTGATGCTCTCAAAGGCGGAAAAGCTCTTGGAGCGCGTCTTTTTGGCCCGCGTGCCCAAAATCACCTTGTGGTCAAAGACGATGGAGACGCCGGGCATATCCGAGGCGGCGCAGAGAAGCGCGTCCCGCAGGTTCTCCCTGGAGTCGGTGGAGTCCATGCCGATGGGCTTTTGCGCCCCGGTGAGGACGATGGGCTTGGGGCTTCCCATCACCAGGTAGCTCAGGGCCGCCGCCGTATAGGCCAGGGTGTCCGTGCCGTGGGTGACCACAAAGCCGTCGTAGCTCTCATAATTTTCTTTGATGCACCCGGCGATCATCAGCCAATGGCGCGGCTCGATATTGGTGCTGTCCAGGGCCAGCAGCTCCCGGCTGTCAACGCGCGTCTCCGGGCCGAGGCCGCCCAGACGGCTGAGAAGGCCGGAGGCGGTGATCCCCGGCGCCAGCCCCTCCCCCGTCTCCTCCGAGGCGATGGTCCCGCCGGTGCCGATAAGAAGAATTTTTTTCATATCCCATTTCCCCAAATTCTGATTTTCCTTTAGTCAAAAAAGACAGCGCACAGCACCAGCACGGGCAAGAGGATCGGAAGGACCATGATGATATAACCCGGTTTGAGCCTATAAAGAAAGCGTCCAAATCGGTGGTTCATCTCGTCCCGTTCTTCTTCGGGAATGCCGCTCCACTCATTGAGGGCAAAGAGGGACAGTACCCAAGACGGCACGAACATGAGAATACCGATGAGCTTTTCCGCGTTGCAGCTCAAATGGGCAGAAATGGAGTCGCCGAAGATAAAAGCAGCAATAAAAAGTCCCCAGGCGGCAAGCTCCAGCCAGAAGCATTTTCTTTTATCGCTCACGGTGTCTCCCCCTTTTGTTATGATCCTGTCAGTCCAGGACAAACACAAGCAGAATAAAAATCGGCAAAACAAGCGGGAGATGCCAGATGATAGTATACTTGACGCGCAGAAAACGGGACGCCCGTTCCTGCTTTTCCCGCTCCTTCTCGGGGATGTGTTCCCACTGGATGAGGCCGAAAATCGACAGGATCCAGGCAGACGCAAAGATCGCGGCGGCTGAAATTTTCCCGCCCAAGCCATGGGACAGCACAACCACCGGGATGCCGGCGAGCATCAGCGCCCAGACGGCCAGCTCCAGCCAAAAGCACTTCCATTCGGTTTTCACAGGCTCTCTCCTTTCCTCTTCACCGTCAGCTCCACCCAGGCGGGGCGGAAGCCGGAACGGAGGGCGTTGCGGACGGAGGGGAGGTTGGACCAGGCGGCGCAGTAGAAGGGGACCTTGCCGCGCTCCATGATCTCCAGCGCCAGCCGGGAGGTCAGCGCCGAGGCGACGCCCCTCTTCCGATACGCTGGCAGCACGTCAACGCCGATCTGCCACATGGTCTCGCAGTCGGCGGAGCACCCGGCCAGCCCCACCAAAGTGCCGTTGCAGTATGCCCCCACGCCCAGAACGTCCAGCTCCCGGCGCTTTTCACAAAGGGCGTTGGACCACGCCGGGGTATAGAGGCCGGAAAAGTCCTCTTTCGTCAAAAGCCTCGTCTCATAAGGGCATTTTTGGGGCCTCAGAAGGTCCGCGTCCGGCAAAAAGTACTCCGCCATATGCCGCACTGTCCCTCCCAGGGGCGCGAAAAGGCCGTTTACCTCATGAAGCCCCGGCGTTTCAAAGAGCCTGTATGCCCCGCTCTCCGGCGGAAACAGCGCAAGGCACTGCGCCGCCGCGTCCATATACGCCTCCCCCGCCGTGACGACAACGCCGCTGCCGTAGGTCACGAAATTGCAGATATGCGGAAGCTCCAGATACCGTCTGGCCTCCGGGTGGGGCCGGGAACGGGTCAGGGTGTGGCCGTCTTTGAGAAAGTCGCCGGGTCCACAGGCGCAGTCGATGGCGGACTGACGAAGGGCGGTCTCCACGATCTCCTTATTCGTCATATCCCTTCTCCACCTGCCGGATGAGGTCCCGCAGCGCCGCTTCCATCTCCCTTGGGCTGTCGGGTCCCTCCATGTACGCCCGGACCTCCTCTTTCGTGCCCTGCTTTAAGTACTGGGAGACGAGCCGGTCTGTCCCTGCGGGGATGACCCCGGCCAGCACGTACCAACGCTCCCGCTGGATCCCCACCTCCAAAAGGCCATTCACCCGGTCGTTTTCCGGGATCTGAAGGGTTGCGAAATTCCGCCAGGGCGGCGCTCCGGCCCCGTCCAGCATTTTTGAAACCAGGGGCAGGGATTTCTCGCACAGAATGTGCATCCGTTCCTCCGCGCTCAGCTTTTTACCCATGCTCAGTCCTCCTTCAAAAGTGTCTCTAAGATCTTCCGGCCCGCCAGATAGGGCCGCCGGGACTCCTCCAGCAGCGCCCGGTAAAAATCCTCCGCCGCCTGCCGCCGCTCCAGGGCAAGCTCCCTGCCCCTGGCGGTGAAAAAGCGGTCGTAGAGCTTTTCCAGCTTGAATTTATACTCCTGAAAAAAGGAGATCTTCGTCCCGTCCGTCCCGTCCGAGGGCACGCCCTCACCATCCAGGGTGTAGATGGGGTCCCCCACGCCGCCCTTGTAGAGGAAGGTGCGGGCGATCCCCATGACGCCGCAGGCGTCCAGCTTGTCCGCGTCAAAGAGGATCTTCGCCTCCAGGCTCTCCGGGGGCGAGGCCCGCCGGAAGCGGTGGGTGCGGATGGCGGAGGATACGCGGCGGGCGAAGTCCTCCGAGAAGCCGTTCTCCAGCAGGAACCGTTCCGCCTTCTCCGCCCCCACCTGGGCGTGGTCCAGGGCGGGGTCGGCAAATTGCTCTGGGCGGCCCACATCGTGGAGCAGGCAGGCGCACACCAGCACGTCCATGTCCACGCCGCGCTCGAAGGAGGCGACGTCCAGGGCGTTATATAGGACCCGGTACACGTGGTCCCGGTCGTGGGACCCGTCGGAGAGACACGCCGTCATGTACCCGTTCCAAAGCGCAAAATCAGATGTTTTCATACTTCCCCCCCCCGGTCCAGTGGAATGGCAAGCCCCGCGCAGGCCCTCACGGCGCAAACCGCCGAGACTGGAACCGTGCGTCCGGCACGGCTACAAGCGTGTGTCCCATCGTCTCGCTCCCTCATTTCCCGGCGCTCAGCAGCGCCACCGTCTCGATATGCTCCGTTCTGGGGAACATATCCACTGCCTCCGCCCTTTGAACAAGAAAGCCGCGCTGGGAGAAGAGCTTCACGTCCCGCCCAAGGGTGGCGGGGTCGCAGGAGATATAGACGATTTTTTGCGGGGACATTTGGGCTATGGCGGCCACAGCCTCCGGGGAGAGTCCTTTGCGGGGCGGGTCCACGGTTATGACGTCGGGACGGACGCCCTCACGGGCGAGGTGTGCGGAGATGCCGCCGGCGTCGCCGCGGATAAACTCGGCGTTGGTCATGCCGTTTAAGCGGGCGTTGGCCCTGGCGTCCTCCACGGCCTCCGGGACGATCTCCGCGCCGATGGCGCGCCATGCGTGCCGGGCCATACAAAGCGTGATGGTGCCGATGCCGCAGTAGAGGTCCAGCACCGTCTCCCGCCCGGTGAGGGCGGCAAAGTCCAGAGCGCGGGCGTAGAGGCGCTGGCACTGCCCCCGGTTGACCTGGAAAAACGAGGGCACGGACAGGCGGAAACGGAGGCCGCAAAGCGTCTCGTCCAGAAAGTCCCGGCCCCAGAGGGTGCGAAAGTCCCGGCCCAGGACCACGTTGGTCCTGGCGGTGTTGGAGGAGAGCACCGCCCCGGAAAGGGCGGGGTGGGCCTTGAGAAGGCGGCGGACAAGTTGTTCCTCCCCCGGCAGCTCCTTCTCCGCCGGAGCGTTGACCACGAGGCACACAAGGGCGCTCCCGTTACTGCCCGTGCGCACGTGGAGGTGGCGCACAAGCCCCCGGTGGGCGCGCTCGTCATAGGCGGGGACGGCGTAGTCCCGCATCCATCCAAGGACGGCGGCGCGAAGGCAGGAGACCGCCTCCGGCTGGAGCCGGCAGTCCGGCACGTCCAGCACGTCGTGGGTGCGCCCGCGGTAAAAGCCGATCCGCGGTCCCTCCCCCACCGGCAGCTGGGCCTTGTTTCGGTAGCGGTCCGTCTCCGGGGAGGCGTGTATGGCCTCCAGCGTGACGTCCGCGCCGCCGATGCGCCGGAGGGCGTCCTCCACCTTTTGCTTTTTAAAACGCAGCTCCTCGGCGTAGCTCATGTGCCGCGTCCTGCACCCGCCGCAGGCCGGGTAGTGGGGGCAGCCGGGATCGCACCGCTCAGGCGAGGGCGTCAGGACGCGCTCCACCCTGGCGAAGGCGGCGTTTTTCAGCACCTTGAGGATGCGGATCTCGCACGCCTCCCCCGCAACGGCCCCGGAGACGAACACGGCGCGGCCGTCGATATGGGTCACGCCCATGCCGTCGGAGGCGTAGCCGGTACAGACGGTATTCACGATGTCGTTTTTCTGAAGCTCTCTCATGGCGTCGGACAAAGCCGGGGGGACCCCCGGCTTTCCTTTCACAGTATCCTCTTACGCGATGACCACGGTGATGTTGTCACCCTCCGCGCAGACGCCCACGCGGGTCAGCTCGCGCTTATAGTTGTCGATCAGCTCGGCGGCCACCTTGTCCTCGATGTCCTTCTGGATGGTGCGGCGGAGGTTCCGCGCGCCAAACTCGGCGGAGTAGGACTTGCGCACCAGGTAGTCCACCACGGAATCGTCCCAGGTGAAGGTCATAGCCCGCTCGGAAAGCCCCTCCTTGAGTTCGCCCAGCATCAGCACGGCGATGGCGCGGAAATTCTCCTCGCTGAGCCTGTTGAAGTAGACCACCTCGTCCACGCGGTTGATAAACTCCGGGCGCAGGAAGTCCCGCAGGGCCTTCATCACCCGCTCCCGGTCCTGGTCCCTGGCGGTGCCGCCGAAGCCCACGGTCCCTGAGCCGCGCCGGTCGGACCCGGCGTTGGTGGTCATGATGATGATGGTGTTCTCGAAATTGACCACCCTGCCCTGGGCGTCGGTGATGCGCCCGTCGTCTAAAATCTGGAGAAGGATGTTCATCACGTCCGGGTGGGCCTTCTCGATCTCGTCAAAGAGCACCACGGAATAGGGCCGGCGGCGGATCTTCTCCGTCAGCTGCCCGGCCTCGTCGTAGCCCACGTAGCCCGGAGGCGACCCGATGATCCGGGAGACGGCGAATTTTTCCATGAACTCCGACATATCGAGCCTTATGAGGGATTCCGGGTTCTGGAACATATCGGCGGCCAGGCGCTTCACAAGCTCGGTCTTGCCCACGCCGGTGGACCCCACGAAGATGAAGCTGACGGGCTTGTGCTTCAGGGAGATGCCCACACGGTTGCGCTTGATGGCGGCGCAGACGGCGTCCACGGCCTCATCCTGCCCCACGATATGCTCCCGCAGGCGGTCTGCCAGGTGGGCCAGCCGCTCATGCTCGTCCTCGCGGATGGAGGAGGCGGGGATCTTCGTCCACAGCTCGATGATGCGGGCGAAGTTGTCCATGCCCAGCTCCGGCATCCCCTGGGCCTGGAGGCGCTGCTTCTCGTCGGCGATGGCGATCTCCCGGCCGCGCAGCTTGGCAAGGCGGGCGTAGTCCTCCTCGGCGTAGGGGCTTTGGTCGGATTCGGGGCGCTCTAAAAGCATATCCCGCTCCTTGGCGATGTCCGCAAGCTCCCGGTCGATCTCCGCAAGGCGGGCGTAATTCTTGCTCTTCAGGTTCACGTCGGAGCAAGCCTCGTCGATGAGGTCGATGGCCTTGTCGGGCAAAAAGCGGTCGGTGATGTACCGCTCGGAGAGCAGGACCGCCTGGCGGCACATGGCGTCGGAGATCTTCACGCCGTGGTACTGCTCGTAGTAGTGGGCGATGCCCTTGATGATCTTGATGGCGTCCTCGATGGAGGGTTCCGTCACCGTCACGGGCTGGAAGCGCCGCTCCAGGGCGGAGTCCTTCTCGATATGCTTGCGGTACTCGTTGAAGGTGGTGGCGCCAATGACCTGTATTTCGCCACGGGAGAGGGCGGGCTTTAAGATATTGGCTGCGTTCATGCTGCCCTCCGCGTCCCCCGCGCCCACTAAGGTGTGGACCTCGTCGATGACCAGGATGATGTTCCCCACCGACTTGATCTCCTCGATGAGGCCCTTCATTCTGGACTCAAACTGGCCCCGGAACTGGGTCCCGGCCACAAGGGAGGTGAGGTCAAGAAGGTAGACCTCCTTATCCCGGAGCTTATAGGGCACGTCGCCGTCGTTGATGCGGATGGCAAGGCCCTCGGCAATGGCGGTCTTGCCCACGCCCGGCTCGCCGATGAGACAGGGGTTATTCTTCTGGCGGCGGTTCAAAATCTGAATGACCCGCTCCATCTCCTCCTCGCGCCCCACGATGCGGTCAAGCTTCCCCTCCCGGGCGCGGTTGGTGAGGGAGATGCAGTAGGTGTCCAGGTATTTGCGCTTCTTGTCCCGGTCGCGGGTGCGCTTCTCCTGTCCGCCGCCCTGTCCGCCGGACTGGCCGCCGTTTCCACCGCCTCCGCCGTTTCCCGCGCCGGCGTCCTGCGCGCCGAAGAGCTTCCCCAGGAAGGGGAAGGTGGCGGTCTTGCCGTCCTCCTCGTCCCCGTCCACGTCGGTGGGCACCTCCTCCGCGCCGCCGAACGCCTGAAGCATCTCCCCAGCGATCCCCTCGATGTCGTCGTCGGTGATGCCCATTTTCTGCATCATATCATCCACCGGCTTCATCCCCAGCTCGCGGGCGCACTTCAGGCACAGCCCCTCGCTGGTGGTCTTCCCATTTTCAATTTTCGTCACAAAGATCACCGCCACGTTCTTGTGGCAGCGGGCGCAAAGTGTAGGTTCCATGGTTAACTCCTTTTCATGAAAAAAGCGTAGGGCCGGCCTATGGCTCCATTATATGTTCAGAAGCTGGGCGATCTTGTTGGTATCCACAAATTTACTGAGCAAGAATGTCTTCCCCACGGTCTCCTGGGAAATCAGTATGCCCGTATACCGCGCAAAACAACCGATGACCATGAGAATGAGGATACCCCGGATGATCCCCAGGGCCGCGCCGGTGACGTGGTTCAGGTTCTCGTGTCCCGGAATGCCGAAGGAGAAATCGAAGATATTTCCCACCACGGTGAAGACGATGGCGATGAGGATAAAGGCGATGGCAAAGATGGCCACATAGGTGAGGCGGTCGCAGATGAGGACCGTCAGCTCCTCGATCATGTCGTTGTCCACCTGGTCATTGGTGGAGGCCACCTCCTGGGCCAGGGAATCGGCGGCGCTGCGGCACATACCCAGCTTCGTGAGGACCGCCATGGAGACCTCGTAGGGGTCTAACCTCTCCCACTTTTCCAGGTCCATATCCGCCTCGTCGATGACGGCGCCGCCCTCCTCCGCGCTGTCGTCGCCCCGGACGGTCTTTTCCACAACGCTGACGGCGAAGGGTTCCACCATATCCGAAAACTCCCCGTGATAGGCGGTGGAGGCGATATTCGCGCAGTAGACGGCGATCACGATGGCCAATATCCACGAGACACCGTTGATGATCCCCGTGCGGAACCCCCTCCAGGCGCACAGGCACACGATGGCTGCCAGCACAAGATCAATGGTCAATCTCACAGTACTTCCTCCAGAAAATCAAGGTATTCATGTTCTCCCCCATCCGGCGGGGTCATTTCTCCCCGTAGACGTAGGCTGAAAACGTCCCCGCGCACAAAACCGTGCCGTCGGCGCGCAGCTGCGTCCGGCCCGCGCCGAAGGAGCAGTCGTAGCGGCTCAGCTCCTCAAGGGCGTCGGAGTATACGGCGGCGGAATCCTGCGTCAGCACCGCCACCTGTCCGCCGCGCGCGTCCAGGTCCTCCGGGGCCTGGGCCAGGGTCAGGGTCCCCTTCAGGCCGCCCCCGGCGGCGACGGTCTCCACCGCCCTGCCGCCCCCCACCTGGAAATCCGCCAGGGCGATGGCGCAGACGCTGTCGGAGAGGGCATAGCTCTCCAGAAATCTCCCGTCGAAGCTGTAGGTCCACCGCTCCTGGAGCTGCCCGGAGAGGCCCACGAGGGACGAGGTGGAGACGGCGGTGATCCCGGAATCGGTGAACGCGAAATCAATGACAAGGCCCGGATATGTATAGTCGCCCTGAAGCTCCTCGCTGTCAAGCTTGAGCTTCACGAAGCGGCTGCCACCGCTGCCCACGGTCAGGACCACCAAATCGTCCCTGCCGGAGACGCGCGCGGACAGCACCCGCCCGCTCCCGGCGGACCAGCGGTAGATGGCCGTGCCCACGGAGTTGTAGACCGTGACCTCGCCCTTATATCCATCCGCCTCGGTGGAGACGGCCAGATACCCAAGGGAGTTGACGGACGCGGAGACCACCGGGTTCCCCTCGGAGGTCTCCCGGATGATCCCGTCCCGGTCAAAGAAGAGCACCGAGCTGCCGCCCACGTTCCAGGCCGCGCCGTAGCTCCCGTCCACGGCCAGGGCCGGGTTCTGCCAGGAGTAGAGGCGCGAGAAGAGCTGTTTGCCCGTCTCGTCGTACACGTAAAGGCCGGAATCCGCCGCCACGGCCAGCCCCATGTCGAAGTCCGCCACAGCGCCGCCGGAGGCGTTTTCAAAGAAAAATTCGTCCGTCTCCTTCACGCCGCGCACGCTCCGCCACAGGGCGCGCAAACCGCCCTCCTGCCTGGCGCGCACCGCCACGGCCACGGCCAGAATGGCCATCGCCAGCAGGAGCAGTATCAGGAGCATCTTGAGAAGGCCCCTGTTTTTCTTGCGCTTCTCTTCCATGGCGTCTCCTTGGTAGTTTCAGTAGTGTATTCGTTCATCGCCGCCAATGCGGATATTGTATCATCAGATTATAACATATTCTTGAACATTTTGCAAATTAAGATTCCCTTGCGAACCCATGGATCAATCATTAAGGCCGAATTTACCGGGCCATCATCTCTCCCACGGGTCCGTCGTACCACACGCGACTCAGATAGAGGCCCTGGGGCGGCGCGGTGGGGCCGGTGAGGCGGCGGTCCCGCGTCTTTAAAAGGCGCGGAAGCTCCCGGTAGTCAAGCTTCCCCTCGGAGCAGTAGAGGACGGTCCCCATGATGGCGCGGACCATGTTGTAGAGGAAGCCGTCGGCGCACACCCGCATGGTGACCACGGGGCCGGCGCTTTCCACGTCGCACCAGTAGACGGTGCGCACGGTGGTCTTCGTCTCCGTCCCCACCGAGCGCACGGCGGCAAAGTCGTGGGTCCCCACAAACTGGGCGGCGGCCCTCTTCATGGTCTCCACGTCCAGCACCGCCGGGTAGAAATACGACCGATCCCGCTCAAAGGGGTCCGGGATCCGGGCGTTATAGATCCGATAGGTGTACTCCTTCATCTTGCAGGAGAGGATGGCGTTGAAGTCCTCCCCGGCCTCCACGGCCTCCAGGCAGGAGATGTCTCCGGGCAGGCGGGAGTTGAGGGCCAGGGGCATCCGCTCCATGGGGATGGTGCAGTCCGCGTGGAAATTGGCGCAGTATCTGAGGGCGTGGACGCCCGCGTCCGTGCGCCCGCACCCGGTGACGCGGACACGCTCTCCCAGGAGCTTCCCAAGGGCGTCCTCCACGGTCTCGGCCACAGTGACGTTGTTTTTCTGTACCTGCCAGCCGTGGTAGCGGGTGCCGTCGTAGCGAAGCTTCAGCGCGATGTTTTTCATGGTCTCCCTCCCCTGCCGGTCGTTAGCAACAGCGTCAAAGGCCCAGCTTTGCCAGGGCGATGACGCCCGCCAGCAGCGCAAGGCCGACGCCCAGGGTGATATGGTCCCTGGCGGCCATTTTGAGCACGTTGAGCCTTGTCCGTCCCTCGCCCCCGTGGTAGCACCGGGCCTCCATGGCCGTTGCCAACTCGTCCGCCCTGCGGAAGGAGGAGAGGAACAGCGGCACCAAAATGGGCAGCATGGCCTTGGCCTTCTCGATAAGATTCCCCGTGTCAAATTCCGCGCCCCTGGCCTTCTGGGCGGACATGATCTTGTCCGTCTCCTCGATGAGGGTGGGAATGAGCCGCAGCGCCATACTCATCATCATGGCAAGCTCGTGGACAGGGACTTTCAGCTTCTTCAGGGGATTCAGCAGAAGCTCAAGCCCGTAAGTCAGCATAATGGGCGAGGTGGTGTAGGTCAGCATGAACGTGCCCATCACCAGCATCACAAGCCTCGCCCCCATCAGGATCGCGGCCTTGATGCCCTCCCTTGTGATGTGGAAGATCCACCACTGGGCGATGATCTCGCCCCTGCCGTAGAGGAGATTCAAAAGGGAGGTCAAAACAACGATGAACACCACGGGCTTCAGGCCCTTGAGCATCGCCTTCAGCCGGATCCTGGACACGGCAATGGCGGCGGCCAGAAAAACCAGCACCACCCCGTAGGAGATCCAGCTTTTCGCGTTGAAGAGGGCGGCGATGTAGAGGATCACCATCAGGATCTTCGTGCGCGGGTCCAGCCTGTGGACCACGGTATCGCCGGGGAAATACTGCCCCAGCGTCACATCCTTAAGCACGTCCCCGCCCCCCTTCCAGCTCCAGCAGGGCGGCGGCCATCTGCTCCACGGTGTAGACCGTGCCGGGAAGCTCCACGCCCAGCGCGCGCAGTCTCTGGGAAAGCTCCGTCATAACGGGGGCGGCAAGGCCCATCTTGCGAAGCTCGTCGCCTCTGGCAAAGATCTCCTCCGGGGCGCCGGACATGGCCACCGTGCCGTGGTTGAGCACCACCATGCGGTCGGCCCGCCGGGCGGCCTCCTCCATAGAGTGGGTGACCACCACGACGGCGGCCCCCGTCTTGTCGTGGTAGGAGAGGATGTTGTCCATGATCTCCCGGCACCCGCCGGGGTCCAGGCCCGCCATGGGTTCGTCCAGCACCAGCACCTCCGGCATCATGGCAATAACGCCGGCAATGGCCACCCGGCGCTTCTGCCCGCCGGAGAGGTCGAAGGGCGAGCGGTCCAGAAGCTCCTCCACCCCCACGAAGCCCGCGGCCTCCCGGACGCGCCGGTCGATCTCCTCCGGGGAGAGCTTCATGTTTTTGGGGCCGAAGGCGATGTCCTTGTACACCGTCTCCTCAAACAGCTGATATTCCGGGTACTGGAAAACAAGGCCCACCCGGCTGCGAGCCTGTCTTATGGCGCTCTTGGACTCGTTGATGTCCCGTCCCTCTAACAGCACCCTCCCCGACGTGGGCTTGATGAGGGCGTTCAGATGCTGGATGAGGGTGCTTTTCCCGGAACCCGTGTGGCCGATGATGCCCAGGATCTCCCCTTTGCGGATCTCCAGGTCCACCCCGTTCAGCGCCGTCATTTCAAAGGGCGTGCCGGGGGAATACACATGGGTCAGGTTTTCTGTTTTCAAAATGGGTTCGTTCATGAGGCATATCCTTTCGGTGAAGTTCCCCGCCGAGGCGGCCCCCCAGGCGTTCTTTTGTCCTGCCGGGGGTGTTGACGGTGCGGCGGCGCGGCGTTAAATGAGGCTCCGTGCCTTCCCCGCCGTCAACATTCAGGATACTTCCCGTTTATTTCTTTTTAAAATGCTCCGCCAGGGCCTTGGCGCACTCTTCCACGTCCAGCGTGTCCAGAGGCACGTCCACGCCCTTTTGCCGCAGCTCCCACATGAGCTTCACCGTGTCGGGGACCGTGAGGCCCAGCGCCTCCAGCTCCTCCACGCGGGTAAAGACCTCTCCGGGCGCGCCGTCCATGGCGATTTGCCCGTCGGACATCACCACCACCCGGTCCGCCATAGCGGCCTCCTCCATGTGGTGGGTGATAAGGATAACGGTGGTCCCCAGCTCCTTTTTCATCCGCCCGATGATGCGCATCACGTCCCGCCGCCCCTGGGGGTCCAGCATGGCCGTGGGTTCGTCAAAGACGACGCATTTCGGCCGCATCGCCAGCACCCCGGCGATGGCGATCCTCTGCTTCTGCCCGCCGGACAGAAGATGCGGCGCGTGTGTCCGAAACTCGTACATCCCCACGGTTTTCAGCGCCTCGTCCACCCTGGTGCGGATCTCCGGCGTGGGGATGCCCAGGTTCTCCGGCGCAAAGGCCACGTCCTCCTCCACCACGTTGGAGACGATCTGATTGTCCGGGTTCTGGAACACCATCCCCACGCGCCGCCGGATCTCCAGCGTCAGCTCCTCGTCCCTGGTGTCCATACCGAACACGGTCACAGAGCCGCCTTTGGGCAGCAGCAGGGCGTTCAGATGCCGGGCCAGGGTGGATTTTCCTGAGCCGTTGTGTCCCAGGATCGCCGTAAAGGACCCCTTCTCCACCGTGAGGTCCACGCCGGACAGCACGTCCTCCGGCGCCTGCCCCTCCTCCTCGGAGGGATAGAAAAATGTGAGGTTTTCAATTTTGATCGCCGTATCGTCCATGGCTATTCCAACCTGTTTTCTGATTTTTTGCCGGCGCGGGTCCGGCCCCCGCCGCCTTAAAACTCCATCCGGCACGATGCGCCGCAGGGCAGGTACAGGCCCGTGGCAGTCACCGGCAGGCCCAGCTCCCGGCTCTCGGCGTGTCCGCCCCGGCCGGCGAAGGCCGTCTCAGCCACGTAGCCGATGGTGGAGGCCGAAAGGCCCGTGGTGTAGGAGTTGATCAGCACAAATAAGGGCCGTTGGCTGAGTACCCCGGCGCACAGGCGCACAAAGGGCGCAAGGCTCGTCTCCAGCTTCCATATCTCCCCGCCGGGTCCGCGCCCGTAGCTGGGCGGGTCCATGATGATGGCGTCATAGGTGTGTCCGCGCCGTATCTCCCGCTCCACGAACTTGGCGCAGTCGTCCACAATCCATCGGACCTCCCGGTCCGCCACGCCGGAGCTTTGGGCGTTCTCCTTGGCCCACTGGACCATCCCCCTGGCGGCGTCCACGTGGCAGACGCTCGCGCCCGCCTTCAGCGCCGCCACCGTGGCGGCGCCCGTGTAGGCGAAGAGGTTCAAAACCGACACGGGCCGCCCCGCGCCGCGAATCTTCTCCATGGCCCAGTCCCAGTTGGCGGCCTGCTCCGGGAAAAGCCCGGTGTGCTTGAAATTCATAGGCTTGACGTTGAAGGTGAGGTCCCCGTAGCGGACCTTCCAGCTCTCCGGCACGTCCCGCTTGTCCCACGCGCCCCCGCCTGTGGCGGAGCGCCGGTAGCGCGCGTCCGCCTGCCGCCAGCGCCGGTCCTCCCTGGGCGTGTCCCAGATGACCTGCGGGTCGGGGCGGATGAGGATCTGCGTCCCCCACCGCTCAAGCCGCTCCCCTGACGAGCAGTCAAGAAGCTCATAGTCTTTCCATCGGTCGCTGTACCACATAAAAATACTCCGTCTTCTGTCAATTACTCCAATAATATAGAATACCATTTCGCGCGCGTAAAGTCAATCCAATTTGACCCCCGCCGGTAAAAAAGCCGGAGGAAAAGAGAAAGGCCGCCGTAAGGCGGTCAATCTTATTGGAATAAGCAGGTAAAATCCTATTGTCACCCGCTGAAATTTATCGGAAAGGAAAGAGCTGTGGAGGAAACCCATCAGGGGTTTCCTCCACGTTGAATAGACCCCGGTGCTCTGCGCCGGGGCGGCCTTTGCCGTAGGCAAAGGCCGTAAGTCCACCAAAAAGAAAGACCGCCTTACGGCGGTCCTTCTTTTTGGTGGAGACGGTCGGGATCGAACCGATGACCTCCTGAATGCCATTCAGGCGCTCTCCCAGCTGAGCTACGCCCCCGGAAATCACGCTGTCTCTCAACAGCGTGATTGATAATACCACAGAGGTCCGGGAATGTCAAGTGGTTTTTTCGATTTTTTTAAAAATCCCGGACAGGGCCGGCCTGATCTCTCAATAGAGGGGGAACCGGGCGCAAAGCTCGTTGATCGTGGCGCGGGTCTTCTCCTGCGTGCCCTCATAGTCGTGGGCGGTGTCGGCGATGCAGGCGGCGATGATCTTCATTTCATCCTCCCGGAAGCCCCTGGTGGTGACGGCGGGGGTGCCGATGCGGATGCCGCTGGTGACGAAGGGCTTCTCCGGGTCATTGGGGATGGCGTTCTTGTTGACGGTGATATACACGCTGTCCAGGCGCTTTTCCAGCGTCTTGCCGGTGACGCCGGTGCCCCGGAGGTCGGCCAGCATCAGGTGGTTGTCCGTGCCGCCGGAGACCAGGTTGATGCCCCGCGCCATCAGCTCCTGAGCCAGGACCCTGGCGTTTTTCACGATTTGCTGCTGATAGGACTTGAACTCAGGCTTCAGCGCCTCGCCGAAGCAGACGGCCTTGGCGGCGATGACGTGCATCAGGGGGCCGCCCTGGGTGCCGGGGAAGATGGCCTTGTTGAACTGCTTGCCAAACTCCGGGTCCTGGGTAAGGATCATGCCGCCGCGCGGGCCGCGCAGCGTCTTGTGGGTGGTGGTGGTGACCACGTGCGCCCAGGGAAGGGGGCTTTCGTGCTCCCCCGCCGCCACAAGGCCGGCGATGTGGGCCATGTCCACCATGAGATACGCCCCGCAGGCGTCCGCGATCTCGCGGAATTTCTTAAAGTCGATGGCGCGGGGATAGGCGGACGCGCCGGCGACGATGAGCTTGGGGCTGTGCTTCACGGCAAGCTCCATCAAGGCGTCGTAGTCGATCCGGCCCGTCTCGGCGCTGACGCCGTAGGGGACGAAGTTGAAGTACTTGCCGGAGAGGTTCACGGGCGAGCCGTGGGTCAGGTGGCCGCCCTCGTTGAGATTCATGCCCAGCACGGTGTCGCCGGGATTCAGCAGGGCGAAGTACACCGCCGTGTTGGCCTGCGCGCCGGAGTGGGGCTGGACGTTGGCGTACCCGGCGTTGAAGAGGGCCTTGGCGCGCTCGATGGCCAGGGTCTCCACCTCGTCCACGTACTCGCAGCCGCCGTAGTACCGCTTGCCGGGGTAGCCCTCCGCGTACTTGTTGGTGAGGACGCTGCCCATGGCGGCCATCACGGCGGGAGAGACATAGTTCTCACTGGCGATCAGCTCGATGTTCCTCTTCTGGCGGCCCAGCTCACGGCCCATGGCGGCGGCCAGGTCGGGGTCGGTGTTGGCGATGAAGCCGATGGAATCTTGAAGATCAGAATACATATGGGTCTCCTATTTCAATTAATTATTTTCTGTAGAAAGCGATCCCCAGGGTTTTGGGGCCGCAGTGGTTGGAGATGGTGCATCCCGCCGTGGCGTCGATAAGCTCCCCCCAGGGGCAGAGCCTTGCGACCTCGGCGCGGGCCTCCTCCAAAAATTCCTCCGAAAAGCCGTCGGACTTGACGAAGAAGACGCGGCCTGTGTCGATGGAGGCGGCGTCCGCCAGCCTGTCCGCCAGATACTTGAGGACCACCTTCTCGATGGACCCCCGGTACTTCTTCCCCACGTCCATGGCGCCGTCCCGAAGCTCCACACAGGGCTTCAGGTTCAGGAGATTGGCCCCCAGGGCCACCAGGGGCGAGCAGCGCCCGCCGGCCTTCAGATAATCCAGGGTGTCAATGACGAAGCTCATGTCCACCTTGTCCCGCCTGGCCTCCACGGCGGCCACGATCTCCTCCGGGCTTGCGCCCTCGGCGGCCATCCGGCAAGCGTCCAGCACCAGCAAGGAGATGCCCACGCACAGGTTCCGGGAGTCCACCACGTAGACGTTCCCCACCTCAGCCCCGGCGATGTTGGCGTTTTGGTAACAGGCGGACATGGATTGGGAGATGGTGAAGTGGATAATGGCGTCGTACTCGGCCCTAAACTCCCGGAATTTCTCCAGGTAGTCCCCCACGTTGACGGCGGCCGTGTTCCCAAGCTTACCTCCGGCGGAGACGTGGTCGAAGATGTCCTGGGGGGTGATCTCCACCCCGTCCCGGCGGGCCGCGCCGTCCATCACCACATAGAGGGGAAAGATATGGATGTTCTCCTGTTCCGCGAGGGAAGCCGGCAGGTCGCACGTGCTGTCAGCCGTGATCTTGATTTTCATGGGGCGTCCTCCTTCGATGGCGGGCAGCCGGGAGGGCCGCCGGAGCGGCCTGGCTGTCCGTACTCTCCCGCGCCCAGGGGCGGGCGGGTCTGTCGTTCTCTTATTTAAAGGGAATAAAGGGCATAATGCGCTTTCCTTTTAATAATACCACAGGCCCCGGAGGAATGGTAGTGTTTTAATGTACAAAATTCAGAAAAGTGTCGGCATTTTCCTATAGCACTTCCATTAAAAATAAAAGGAGACGTCATGTGGCGACGTCTCCTTTAGAGAGCGGACAATTACTCGGCGGCGGACTCGTACACGGAGACCTGCTTGCGCTCACGGTTGATGTGCTCGAAGCGGACCTTGCCGGAGACCAGCGCGTAGAGGGTGTTGTCTGAACCCATGCCCACGTTGTTGCCCGGATGGATCTTTGTGCCGCGCTGGCGGACAAGGATATTGCCGGCAAGAACGTACTGGCCGTCGGCACGCTTAACGCCAAGGCGCTTGGACTCGGAATCGCGGCCGTTCTTGGTGGAGCCCATTCCCTTTTTATGAGCCATGTTAATTACACCTCCAATATGTGTGTCGGGCGGTCACTTACGCGTTGATTGCGTCGATGGTGACCTTGGTATAGGGCTGTCTGTGGCCCTGCTTGCGGCGGTAGTTCTTCTTCGGGCGCATCTTGTAGACGATGATCTTCCGGCCCTTGCCGGTCTTGTCCACAGTGGCGGTGACCGTAGCCCCCTTCACAACGGGGGTCCCGATGGTGGCGGTTCCGTCGTCGTTAAAGACGGCCAGGACCTTGTCGAAAGTGTAGGACGCGCCGTCCTCCACGCCCAGCTTCTCCACATACACGGTGTCGCCGGGATTGACGCGGTACTGCTTGCCGCACGCCTCAATGATCGCTGTCATGTTCTTTTTTCACCTCTGATTTAGTAGAGACTCGCTCTTGCAGGCGCGCCGGGGTCCGGCGCTTGATGGCTCAGCTCAAAGCGGCTTATAAAGTATACTATCCGCAGGGGAAAAAGTCAACACTTTTTTTACAAAAAAGTCCCGCTTTTCAATTCCTCCCCAAAATGGCGGGCTTGTCCTCCGGGGTGAAGGTGTAGACCCTGTCGCAGAAGCGGCAGCGGACCTCGATGTGTCCGTCCTCCCGGAACATCTCGTCAAGCTCGCCCTCCGTGATCCCGGAAAGGGCGGAGAGGACGCGCTCCCTGGCGCACGGGCACCGATACGACACCTCGTCGCGCTCCACTATCTCCGGCGAAAAGCCGTCCAGCACCCGGAAAACCACGTCCTCCAGCGGCCCGTCCGTCAGCTGTTTTGTGACGGCCCCGGCGGCGGTGACGCTCTCCTCCAGCCTTTGGGCGGTCTCCTCCGACGCGCCGGGCATCAGCTGTGCGATATATCCCCCGGCCTTCAGCACGTGCTGGTCGCGGTCCACTAAGACCCCCAGGGCGCAGGCGGTGGGGATCTGCTCGCTCTCCGCGAAATACCGGGCGAAGTCCTCGGCGATCTCGCCGGAGACGAGCTGCGTCGAGCCTGAGACGGGTTCCCCGAAGCCCAGGTCCCGTATGACGGTCAGCATCCCCTCCCGCCCCACGGCTCCGCCCACGTCCAGCTTCCCGTCGGGCCTCAGAGGCAGGTCCACCGCCGGGTTTTGGGCGTAGCCCCGGACGTTGCCCAGGTTGTCGGAGACCACGAGAATGGTCCCCGCCGGTCCCCCGCCGTTTATCCGCACCGTCAGGCTGTCGCCCTCGCTTTTCAGGGCGTTGCCCATCATGGACGCGGCGCACATGGTCCGGCCCAGAGCGGCGGTGACCACGGGGAGCGTGCGGTGGATATTCCTCGCCCGCTCCACGGCGTCCGTAAGGTCCACCGCGGTCATTTTCACAAAGCCATCCTGGGAGATGGCGCGTATCACCCTGTCCATTTGAGTACCTCCGCAATATGGATCATCTTTTCCCGTCCCCGCCGCAGGCGGAGCAGTCCACACGTCCCCTGCCGTGACAGGTCAGGCAGTTGCCGGTCCCGCCGTAGCCGTACTGCGTCAGGCCGTTGCCTCCGCAGGACGGGCAGAAGACCTTGCCGGTCCCGCCGCACCTGGTACACTCGTTGGGAACGCCGCCGGAGCTTTCCCCCGAAGACTCTCCGGGGTGGACCGTCTCCAAGATGCCGTCGAGATATTTGCTGTCGTCAAAACGGTCCGTCAGGCCTTGGGAATATCTGTCTCCGTAGTCCTCAAACGTAAAGCCGTTGGGGGCATACCATATGTTCAGCGCGGTATAGTCGTTGCTCTTTACGGTCCAGTAGGAGATGTAAAACGAACATTTGGGGTCGCTGTCCTTGGAAAAGCTCACCTGGCCCACCGGCTTGTCCCCGGTGTAGTCGAATTTCACCCAGGCGGACACCTCGCCCTTGCTGCTTGTGATACTATCCTCGTCAGCAACGCTGAGACCGTACCGGGGATCGGACACCAGCCGGATGTAGGCCTCCGCTGGGTCAAGGTCCTGCCCCTTGTAGTTAAAGGTTATGTAAACCTGGCTCCCGTCGGATTTGGCGTCATAGTTGTAGGACAGATCCCCGTTGAAGAAGGAGTACGGGTCCGGGAGGGTCCCGTCCCGGTCCTCCGGCTCCGGCTCAGGCTCAGGCTTTGTTTCCGGCTCCGGCTCAGGCTCCGATTTTGAGATCTGATTGGCGTTCGGTTCGGTGGCCGGCATCTGTTGGGGCTTCCGATTCGGGGCAGAGTACCCCGGCCTCGCGTCCTCCCCCGCTCCGCAGGCGGCGAGGGACAGGAGCAGAACGAGCAGAAGGCCCATGGCGGCGAGGCGCCTTGAAAAAGCGGCGCATTTTTTGTCTTTCATTCTCAACACCTCTTTTGCCCGATTATATCAGAAAACCGGCCGGAGGGCAAGTGTCCGGCCGGTTATTTTGTTTAGAGCCTCCGGGCGGCGATAAAAATGCGCTGCTCGTTTTCACGGGGCGGCGCGTCTCGAAGCTCGGCAAAGGTCTGTATCTCGCCAAAGCCGTGCTCCCTGAGCGAGCGCGTCAGGGACGCGGCGGAGTGGAGGTATTCCACGTGCTCCTCAAAGCCCCGGTCATACGTCCCGCCGGGGCGGCGGACGAAGAGATCCATCCCGTAGCGAAGGGCCTCCCGCGAGGGAGACAGCTCCGCGCGCCAGACGCAGAAAACGTCCTCCGTCTCGTCGCAGAACATCTGCCCGTCCAGGCTTTCAAGCCTCTCCGGCGTATTGACGTCAAAGATAAAAAGGCCGCCCGGCTCCACAAAAAGGCGCAGTCTCTCAAAGACCGTGCCCAGGGACTCCGGCGGCAGATAGTTGATCCCGTCCAGAGAGCAGACAGCCGCCCCCACGGTCCCGTAGAGGTCAAGCTCCTCCATGGACTGCTGCAGGAACACGGGAGGCACGGCAAGGCCCGCCCTGGCGGTCTTTTCCTGGGCGGCGGCAAGCATCTCCCCGGAGCTGTCGGCCCCGATCATCTCGTACCCCCGGCGGGCAAGCTCCAGCGTCAGGGTGCCGGTGCCGCAGGCAAGGTCCAGGATGAGCGAGGGGGCGATGCCGTATCTCCTGAACAGAAGCTCATAAAAGGCGGCAAAGTCCCCGTAAGGCACATCCCGCGTCAGCTCGTCGTACCACGGGGCCAGGGAGAGGTAGGCGCTCACTTGTTCTTCTTCTCCTCCTGCTCCTCCATGCGCTGGAAGATGACGCCGTAGCCGTCGTTGCCGTAGCGCAGAGAGCGGTTGACGCGGCTGATGGTGGCGCTGGACGCGCCGGTCTTCTCCAGGATCTCGTTGTAGATCAACCCCTGGTGGAGAAGCTCCGCCACCTGAAAACGCTGCTCCATGGCGCGAAGCTCGGAGATGCTGCACAGGTCGTCGAAAAACCGCTTGCATTCCTCCAGTGTGCGCAGCTCCATGATCGCCTTGTAGAGGTCTTCATTCCTGGGCTGGTTTGTGTTCTTATTCATTTTTATCCTTCCCTTTCCGGCCGGTGGCCCGGCCAATGACCCGAGATGGCTTCCTCTATTGACTTCTTTTTCTATCAAACGGCCCGTCCGGGCCGGATCGCGCAAGGATACCGGGGGCGCTTTCCGTCACTCTTTCCCGTCTGAGGCGGCCTTTCCGGCTGCGGCGGCCTTCGCCGCCTCCTCCTCTTCAAGGACCCTGTAGGCGACCTTCCCCACCAGCGTCTTGGGAAGCTCGTCCCTGAACTCGATCTCCCGGGGCATGGCGTACTTGGCGATGTGCTTGCGGCAGTGGGCCAGGATTGCCTGGCGCGTCTCCTCGTTTTGCGCAACGCCGGGCCGGACCATGACGAACGCCTTGACCCGCTGCATACGGTAGTCGTCCTTGACGCCAATGACGCAGCTCATCTGCACAAGCTCGCAAGCGTCGATGATGTTCTCCAACTGGGCCGGGTAGACGTTGTAGCCGGCGGTGATGATCATTCGCTTGCTCCGCCCCTTGAAGTAGACGAAGCCCTCATCGTCCATGGTGCCCAGGTCCCCCGTGTAGACCCAGGTGAGTCCGTCGCTGTGCTTTCTCAGGGTGGCCGCCGTCTCCTCCGGGTGCTTGATATACTCCCGCATGACGGTGGGGCCGGAGAGCAGGATCTCGCCCTCCTCCCCGTAGGGAAGCTCCTCGTCCGTGCCGGGCTTCACGATCTTGATGTACGTGTCCGGGAACGGGAGGCCGATGGAACCCTCCTTATAGATGTGGGGCGGCGTCAGGCAGCAGGCGGTGACGGTCTCGGTGGTGCCGTAGCCCTCCCGCACCTGGATGGCGCAGTGGTGGTCGTAGAGGAACTTGTCCATCTTCCGCTTAAGCTCGATGGACAGACTGTCGCCGCCGGAGAACACGCCCTTCAGGCTTGAAAGGTCGGTCTTTTCCATGCTGGGGAGGCGCAGAAGCGCCTCGAAAAGCGTGGGCACGCCGGCGATGAAGTTGCACTTCTCCTTCACGATCAGCTTGCCGTAGCTCTTGGGGGTGAACCGGGGGACAAGCAGGCACCGGCCCCCGTTTGCCAGCATGGTGTGGATGCACACGCCCAGGCCGAAGCCGTGGAACACGGGCATAGCCGCCAGCATCTTGTCTCCGGGGCGGAACATGGGATTCACCGCGATGACTTGGGCGGCCAGGGCGTTGAAGTTGTAGTTTGTGAGCAGGATCCCCTTGGTGGTGCCGGTGGTGCCGCCGGAGTAGAGGATGACGGCGGGGTCCTGGCCCGTCTTTTTCACCGAGTAGTTCCAGAAACAGGCGCTCCCCAGGCGCAAAAAGGCGTTCCACATGATGACGGGGGCGTCGTCCGGGATCTTCTCGATCTTCCGCCCCTCCGTGAGCATATAGCCGGTCTTCAGCGGCTGGGCAAGCTCGTCCCGGATGCGGGCGATGATCACGTTGACGATGGACGTGTTCTCCCGGATGGCCTCGATTTTGTTGTAGAACTGATCCAGGGTGATCACCGTGACGGACTTGGACTCGTTCAGGTAAAACTCGATCTCCTTCTCCGAGGAGAGGGGGTGGATCATGTTGGCGATGGCGCCGATGCGGTTCACGGCGTAGAACATATAGATGGCCTGGGGGCAGTTGGGCAGGGCGATGGTCACCCGGTCGTCCTCCCGCACGCCGATGGTCCGAAGGGCCTTGGCGCACTGGTCGATCATCTCCATCATGCGCCGGTAGGTGGTGGGCCTGCCCATAAAGTCAAAGGCCACATAGTCGGGGTACTTCTTCGCCGTGTTGGCCACCATCTCGTAAAGGGAACCCTCAAAATACTCAAGATGCGACGGCATATCCCCCAGGCTCTTCAGCCAGGGGGTCTTGGGGGTCGTTTCGCTCATCAATATTCAACCTCCTCATTCATGGGTTTTTCCAAAAGCTCCGGGTTTTCCAGAAGCTTCTTCAGAAGGCGGATGGACTTGGAGTAATAATATCCGTCGGCAAGGCGCTCGTCGATGGTCAGGCCCAGGTCCAGCGTCTCACGCATCACATACGTGCCGTCCGGGGAAAACACGGGGTTCATGCCCTTCTCCCCGATGATGCAGAAAAGCGAGCAGGTGCCCCAGTTCGTCAGGTGGTGGTAGCCGGACTTGAGCTTGATGGAACCCAGGTTCGAGATGATCACCGAGGCGTAATAGGGGTCGGTGGCGATGAGCACCTTCGGGCACCAGCCGTGCCTGTCCAAAAAGGTCACGAAGTGGACCGCCGCCTTGCTCACGAACCGGGGGAGCTTCGTGAAGAACTCCATGGAGTCCGTACTGCGGTCTTTTTTACCCGAGCGGCAGAACATCACCTGCGAGCGGATGGACTCGTGGATGGTGTCGATGGTGTCGCCGTCCTTGGCGTGGATGAAGGCCAGCGCCTCGCCGCCGTTGTCGGAAAACTTCTTCTTCACCACGAAGCTTGCGGACACCTCGTTGCGCTGGTACATATTCTTGTTGGCGATAAAGCGGTTCAGCTTTGGCCGGAGGGTCAGCGTCTTAACAAGGGCCGCCAGGATCACGTGGAACATGGTGTAGGGAAACTCGGTCTCCCCGGCGTTTTTCCGCTCAAGGTAGGCGTTTAAGTTCGTCAGCTCCACCCGCTCGGAGATGTACGCCTCGTTGTCGCAACGGTTGGGGTAGAGCAGAGGCACCACAAAGTGCATCGCGTCCAGGTCCCGGATGAGCGCGCCGTCCTTCCGGTCGCCGAATCTCTTTTTCTTTTCCACGAAGTCTCACTCCCGATATGTCTCTTTAAATTAGTATATTAGCACAACACCCCCTGAAAGTCAACGATTTCCAATAAAAAATTTGCAGAATTTTACGTTTTCCGACGGCGGAATCGGTTGAAAAAAAGCGGGGAATGTTGTATAATTGCCTTTAGTTGGTCTTCTGTCGGAAATGAGCCGGTCTGCGGACCGATCCTGTGAGAAACGGAGGGGCCTCCATGATCAAGCGTTTTGCCACCCTTGCCGCCGCGGCCGCCCTGGCGCTGGCCTGCGCGGCCCCAGCCGCCGCGGACTCCCCTGCGGCCACCCCCGCCGCGTCCTCCAACGTAAACGCCCAGAATTACGCAAACTGGGACGCCTCGCCTGTGAACTCGTACCTCGCCGTCGGGGACGGGACGTTCACCCGCGTGGAGCACATGGGCAACGCGGCCGTCGTCGAGGAGTACGACGCCTCCTTCCGTCTGCTGACACAGCGGACCATCCCCATGGAGCTGCCCATCTGGGGCGGATATTTCGCCGGGCGGGAGTTTAACTTCTTCGTCTTCGGCCAGTCAAACCCCGTGGAGAGCGACAGCGTGGAGGTCATCCGCGTGGTCAAATACTCCAAGGACTGGGTGAGGCTCGGCCAGGCGTCCATCCGGGGGGCGAACACCTCCGTGCCCTTCTACTGCGGCTCTCTGCGCATGGCGGAGGCCGGGGGCTATCTCTATATCCGCACCAGCCACAAGATGTACAGATCCTCCGGCGGCGGCGCGCAGGCCAACATGACCTTCGCCGTGGAGGAGGCGACCATGGAGGCGGCGGGGTCCGCCCACCTGGTGGAGGACGTGGGCTGCGGCTACGTCTCGGACTCCTTCAATCAGTTCATCCTCGCCGGTAAGGACGGGCGGCTGGCGGCGCTGGACCAGGGCGACGACTTCCCGGCAAGGCGGGCGGTGGTCAGCATCTTCTCCGAGCGTGCCGGCGGCGGGCAGATCGCCTCCGGCTCCGTGGTCTCCATCGGCCTTATCGACTTTCCCCTCCCCGCCGGGGGTGACTACCGGGTCACCGGCTGCTCCATCGGTGGCTTTGGGGAGACGGACAGCAAATATATCGCCGCCTACAGCTACGACGGGGCGGCCGTCAGCACAGGTCCCAAGACAAGGTCGGTCTTTCTCGCCACGGTGGACAAGGAGAGCGGCGAGGTGACCGTGTCGCGCCTCTCCCAGCCCGGCGCGTCCACACCCCAGCTTGTGACGCTCTCCGGCGGGGGCGGGTACGTTCTGTGGAACGGGACGGACAGCGCCGGGGCCGTCACGGACGAGCTTCACTACGCGGCCTTCGACGCCCAGGGGACGCCGGGCCAGGTGGAGACGGTCCGGGGGTCTCTCTCCGACTGCGCCCCTGTGGAGGCCGGCGGCAGCGCCGTTTGGTACGTGACGGACGCGGGAGCGCCCGTGTTCTACACGCTGAACGAACAGGGCCTTCAGAAGAGGACCGCCACTGGCGGCTTTTCCGACGTTGCGGAGAGCGACGAGATGTACCCCGCCGCCCTGTGGAGCGTCTCCTCCGGCTGTCTCTCCCCTGTCTCCGACAGCGAGTTTGGCCGGAACGTCCCCTGCTCCAGAAGCGCGGTGGTGCTTGCCATCTGGCGCGCGCTGGACTCCCCGAAGCCGCAGGAGGGCGCGCTCCCCTTTACCGACGTGGACCCCGGCAGCGAGGCGTATCCCGCCATCCTCTGGGCGTTTCAGAACGGCGTCGCCCACGGGGACACGGCGGCGACCTTCAGCCCTGACTCCCCTGTGAAACGCTGTGACGCCGTGACGCTCCTCTTCCGCGCCGCCGGGGCCTCGGCTCCCCAGGACGGGAAGAACCCCTTCTCGGACGTGCCGGCGGACGCATACTACGCCGGCAGCGTCCTGTGGGCGTCGTCCAGGGGCATCGCCCAGGGCGTCACGCAGACGGCCTTCTCCCCGGTGAGGGCCGTGACGAGGCTTGAGCTTGCCGCGTTCCTCTACAGGCTGAGCCTCGGCCAATAACCGAAAAAGGAAGGACTTGTCCATGTACGATTTTGACACCCCCGCCCCCCGCGCCGGGTCCGGGGCCATCAAGTGGGATCTGCGCGAAAGCGCATTTGGAAATAAGGACGCCCTCCCCTTCTGGGTGGCGGACTCTGACTATATGTCCCCGCCGGAGGTGACCGCCGCCGTGGCGGACGCCGCCGCGCGGTGCGTCTTTGGCTACACCGCCCCCACCAAGGCCTACAGGGAGGCCGTGGCCGGGTGGGTCCGCGCCCGCCACGGCTGGGAGATCGACCCAGACTGGATCGTTCCCTCCACGGGCATCGTGTCCGAGCTTTCCAACATCATTCGGTGCTTTACGAAAAAGGGCGACGGCGTGCTCATCCAGACGCCCGTGTACGACCCCTTTTCCGCCGTGGCGGAGTCCGCCGGACGGCGGGTGGTGAAGAACCGGCTCATTCGCGGCGAGGGACTGCGGTATTCCATGAATTTTGAGGATCTGGACCACAAGCTCTCAGACGGCGTGAAGCTCATGATCCTCTGCTCCCCCCACAACCCGGTGGGGCGGGTCTGGCGGGAGGAGGAGGTCCGGGCCGTGGCGCATCTGTGCCGGAAGCACGGCGTACTGCTGGTCTCCGACGAGATCCACTGGGACATCGTCATGCCGGGGAACGCCCACTTCACCGCCGGGCTTGCCGAGACGCCGGACGATCTCATCGTGCTCACCGCCCCCAGCAAGACCTTCAACATCGCGGGTCTCAAGTGCTCCAACGACATCATCCCCGACGAGAAGCTCCGGGAGCGCCTGACGCGCTGGAAGGAGAAGCGCCACATCGACGGCCCCAACAGCCTGGGCGCTGTCGCCTGCGAGGCCGCCTATACCCACGGGGCCGCCTGGTGCTCGGAGCAGAACGACTATCTGGCCGGGAACGCCGCCCTGGTGAGGAAGACGCTGGCCGCGTGCCTTCCCCGCGTGGGGGTCACGCCCCTGGAGGGGACGTATCTCATGTGGCTGGACATCTGCGCCACGGGCCTCGGCTCTCGTTTTCTGTGCGACAGGCTCACGAAGGCCGGGGCGATCCTCAACGACGGCTGGCGGTACGGCGACGACGGGTTTGTCCGCCTGAACATCGCCTGTCCCCGCGCCCAGCTCCAGGCGGGGCTTGAGATCATCGTCCGCTGTCTTGGGGAGGCGCTTGGAGCATGACGCACCTTCTTCTGGCTGTCATCTATCTGGCCTTTATCTCCCTGGGCCTCCCCGACGCCGTGCTGGGCGCGGGGTGGCCCGTTATGTACAAAGACCTCCACGCGGGCCTGGGGTACGCAGGGATCGTCTCCACCATCATCTCCGTCTCCACGGTGATCTCCTCCCTCAACTCCGACCGCATGACCCGCCGCTTCGGCGCGGGGCGTGTGACGGCGGTGAGCGCGGCGGTCACCGCGCTCTCTCTTTTCGGCTTCTCCGCCGCGCCGCGCTTCTGGGTGCTGTGCGTCCTGGCCGTCCCCTACGGGCTGGGGGCGGGCGGGGTGGACGCGGCGGTGAACAACTATGCCGCCGTCCACTATGAGAACCGCCATATGAGCTGGCTCCACTGTATGTGGGGCATCGGCGCGGCGGCCGGCCCGTACATCATGGGCTGGGCGCTGACGGACCGCACCTGGCGGGCGGGCTACCTCACCGTGGGGGCTTTGCAGGTCGTCCTGACGGCCCTCCTCTTTTTGAGCCTCCCCCTGTGGCAGAAGCGCCCGGACGCGGGGGAAAGCGCCTCCGGCGGCAGTCTCGCCCCGCCGGACGTACTGCGCCTTCCGGGGGCCATCCCCTTTATCGCCACGTTCTTCTGCTACTGCGCGCTGGAGAGCACGGCGGGCCTGTGGGCGGCCAGCTACCTGGCCCTGGGGCGCGGGGTGGGCGAGCAGACTGCCGCCGGGTGGGCCAGCCTGTTCTATATCGGCATCACCGCCGGGCGGTTCCTGAACGGGTTCCTCACCATGAAGCTGTCCGACGCAAGGCTCGTAAGCCTTGGCGCCGTTATCTCCGCCGCCGGGGCGGCGGTCCTCCTTTTTATTCCGGGGGACGCCTTCGCCGTCGCGGGGCTTATATTGGTGGGTCTGGGCTGTGCGCCGGTGTACCCCTGCCTCATCCACGCCACCCCCGCGTACTTCGGGGCGGACAAATCCCAGGCGGTGATCGGCGTCCAGATGGCCGCGGCGTACTGCGGCACCGCGCTGATCCCGCCCCTTTTCGGACTTTTGGCCTCCCATGTGGACGTCCGCCTCTATCCCCCGTTCCTGCTGGCCCTCGCCGCCCTGATGTTCGCCCTTCACCGCCTTGTGGCCCGCCGCAGCGGGCAGGGGGACAGGCCGCATCCATGACACGGCCCGCCCGCGCTTCCCTCTTCAGCGTGGATCAGAGGGCGCTTATGCACCGCTGGGTGAGGCGGTCGATGCCGGCGAAATCCACCGCCGGGATGTAGAGCTTTTCCAGCTCGTCATGCAGGGCCTTGGCCTCCCGAAGCGCCTCCACGGCCTCCTGGGTGACGGCGGCGCTCAGTCTGGCGCGGCGCTTGAGGCCGGGACGGAGGGCGGCCAGCTCCTCGCGGCCGGGGATGCTGTCCAGGCGCAGGCGGCGCGCATACCCGCCGGGGTAGGCGTCGCGGGAGGAGCTTGTGACAAAGGCCGTGTCCAGCTCCGGGATCAGCACGTGCTCCGTCTTTTCCGGGAAGAGCGGCGACTGACAGCGGATCACACCGTACCCACGGCTCTCCGCCTCAGCGGCGGCGGCCTCCGCCACAAGCTGTCCCAGGCCGAGCTCGTTGTCCAGAACAAAGACCTTTTCGGCAAGCTGCGGCACCGTGTCCCACAGCGTCATGGGGCCGAGGCACGTATAGGCCGAGAGGAACCGCTTTTCGCTCCTGCCGCCGCTCCCCTCCCCTCGGATCTGAGCGCGGATGAGCGCCCTGGCGCGGCTGGCGGCCCTGAGGACCGATTCCTGGGAGAGGGTCACGCCCCCCGCCAGCGCCGACACCCCCGTGAGGAGGCGGAAGGCCCGGTTATATTGCGCCTTGTACCCCTCGGTGAGGAGACGGATCCCCTCCCGCTCGCGCCGGAGCATATCGAGATCGTAGAACGCGCCGAAGTTGATGTAGCTGGCCTCGCTCCCGGCAAAGCTGGGTTCGATGACGTGGGGGGACGTGCCGTCTGCGTACGCCAGCCGGAGTGCGGGGATGTAGACCCCGTCCAGCGAATCCGGGTCCCCGGAGCAGTGGATGTACTCCACGCTGAGGCCGCGCTCCTCCGCCGCCGCGCCCACGCGCTTCATGAAGGTGGATTTTCCGCAGCCCGGTCCGCCCTTGAGGATGCGGAGGCAGTCAACGGAGGGGTCGGTGAAATTGTCATACAGCGACTTAAAGCCGCCGGGCGAATTGGCCCCCAGAAAGAATCTCGATACAACCTGTCTGTCCATTTTCCCTGTCCTTTCAAGAGATGATCTCATGCCGGTCCATGCGGCCGGAAGGCCAAAACCGGCGTCACCTCACAATATGCCGCGAAAACGCAAAACGCCCGCCGGACCTGTGGGTCGACCCCAACAGGCCCGGCGGGCCTTTGTGACGGCGGGCGTTGGACCCGCGCCGCCTTAAATTCCTTTGTACTTTCTCCTTGTGGCAAGGCCGCCCCGGATGTGGCGCTCGGACTTATTGAACGCCAGGACTTCCCTGACCTTCTCGTAGAGCGGCTCGTCTATCCTCTGGAGCCGGTCCGACAGGTCCTTATGTACCGTGCTTTTGGAGACCCCCAGGTGTCTTGCCGCGGCGCGGACGGTGGCGCGGTTGTCTATGATGTACCGGGCCAGCGTGACGGCCCTCTCTTCGATGTCAGTTCTCAATATCACCACTCCCGAAAAACACTGGACGCTAAAGGCTATGCGCCGGGGGCGGCAAATATGTGTGCCGGGCTTTCGGACCTTCTTCAGAGGGCGGCAATAAAAAAATTTGATTTTTCGTGAATCTGCCTCTTTAAATCGGCAAGCAGAAGGCGTATAATAGAGGAAAAGGCGGCCCGGCCAGCGCCGGGCGAAAGGGGGCGGCGATACGGCGGATCGGGATATTCTTGCAGGGCTCAACGAAGCCCAGCGTTTGGCCGTCACCGCCACCGAAGGGTACGTGCGCGTCATTGCGGGGGCGGGCGCGGGCAAGACGCGGGCGCTGACACGGCGCTTTGCGTACCTGGTCACGGAGCTTGGCATCCCGCCCGGCAACATCCTGTGCGTGACCTTCACCAACAAGGCCGCCGCCGAGATGCGCCAGCGCATCCACGCGCTGACGGGCGACGACGACACCGGGCACATCTGCACCTTCCACAGCTTCTGCGTCACCATCCTCCAGGAGGACATCAACGCCGTTCAATACCCCAAAAGCTTCCTGGTGCTGGACAACGCCGACATCAACGAGATGCTGCGCACCATCTACGAGGAGCGGGGCCTGACGCTCCGGGACATGACCTTTGCCGCCGCGCGGGACATGATCGAAATGGAAAAGCTTTTAAGACGCCCGGACTACGCCCTGGACCTTATCGACCTGTCCCTGGACGAGCTTCACGCAAAGTACATGGCCGCCGTGACGGCCAGGGACATCATCTTCTACGGCTACCTCTATCAGGAGAAAAAGTGCTTTGCCCTGGACTACAACGACCTTCTCAAGTTCACCCTGTACATCTTCGAGAAAAACGAGGCCATCCGCCAGAAGTGGCAGAGCCGCCTTATGTACATCATGATCGACGAGTTTCAGGACATCGACGACATCCAGTACCGGCTCATGGAGGCGCTGGCCGGGTGGCACAAAAATCTCTTCGTCATCGGCGACCCGGACCAGGTGATCTACACCTGGCGCGGGGCGGACGTGAAGTTCCTTTTGGAGTTCGACAAGAAATTCCCCGGCACCAGGACGATCCTGATGACGGAGAATTACCGCTCCACGCCGGAGATCCTGGCGGCGGCCAACTCCCTGGTGGAAAAGAACGTCTTTCGCTACAAGAAGGACCTGAACCCCACGCTCCCCTCCGGGGAGGCGGTGATCTGCCACGAGGCCGCGTCGTCACAGGAGGAGGCCGGGTACATCGTCTCGGAGATCCAGCGCCTCCACGAGCTGGGCCTCCCCTACCGGGATATGACGGTCCTCTACCGCTCCCACTATGTCACCCGCGTCCTTGAGGAGGTCTTAGGCAAGGCGAAGCTGCCCTATACCATCTACTCCGGCATCCAGTTCTTTGAGCGCCGGGAGGTCAAGGACGCCCTCTCCTATCTGCGCATGGCGGTCTACCGGGACGACCTCTCCTTTCTCAGGATCGCCAATGTCCCCCGGCGCAACCTGGGCGAGCGGCGCATGGAGTATCTGCGCAGCTACGCCTCCGGCCACGGCTGTTCCCTCTTTGAGGCGCTGCGGGCCTGTGCCGACGACGAACCCATGCGCGGCGCCAGGGCAAGGCCCTTCATCTCCCTCATCGAGACCTGCGGCGCCCATTACGCGGGGCGGCCCGTGTCCGAGGTCCTGGGCGAGCTTATGAACGAGTCAGGCTATGAACGGATGCTGCGGACCGAGGGCGCTCAGGAGCGGCTGGACAATCTGGCGGAGCTGAAGCAGTCGGTGCGGGAATACGAGCTCTCCTGCGGCGAGGAGTGTACGGCGGAGCACTATCTGGCCCACGCGGCGCTCTTCACAAATCAGGACACCGCGGAAAACGGCGACCGGGTGAAGCTCATGACCGTCCACGCCGCTAAGGGGCTGGAGTTCCCCTGCGTCTTTCTGTGCGCCATGAACGAGGGCGTGTTCCCCTCCAGGCGGACGGACACGCGGGAGCGTATGGAGGAGGAGCGGCGGCTCGCCTTCGTGGCCATGACCCGGGCCGAAAAGCGCCTGGTCCTCTCCTACGCCTCCGGGCGCGGTGCCGACGGCTCCCCCCGCTACCCCTCCCGCTTCGTGCTGGACATCGCCCCGGAGCTTCTGCGCTTCACCACCCCTCCCAGGGACGGACTCATCCGCGAGGCCAGGGCGGCTATCGCCGCCAGCGAGGCGCGGCTGTCTCCCGGCAGCGCGGAGCTTCTCCCCGCCGGCACGCGGGTGCGCCACCCCGTCTTTGGTCCGGGGGAGATCCGGGAGGCGGACCCCGGACGCGGCGCATATCTTATCAAATTTGACGGAATCCCCACCCTCCGGGCCATCGCTTTTCGGGCAAAACTGGAAAAAGTATAAAAGTTCGGGAAAACACTGGATTTTTCCTGAAACCTGAGTATAATATTAATTTGAAAGATGCATTAATACGTTAAAGAATCTATTTGTGAGGTGCGGACACATGATAACATCCGAATTATACGGGAAGCTTTCCGACGGGCGGGAGGTGCGCAGGTTCACCATCGCCAACAAGAAGGGCGAGTACGTGCAGATCCTTGAGTACGGCGCCGCCATCCACTCCATCGTGGTGCTGGACCGCAACGGGAATCTGGACGATGTGTGCCTTGGCTGCGAGAGTGGCGAGCGGATGGAGAGCTTCGGCAAGTCAGGCCGCGTCGTCGGGCGGGTCGCCAACCGCATCAAGCGGGGGAAATTCGAGATCAACGGCGTCAAGTACAAGCTCAAGTGCAACGAGGGGAAGAACTTCCTCCACGGCGCGGACGACGACTACGGCAAGAAGCTGTGGTCCGGCCGCATCGAGGGCGAGAGCGTGGTGCTGACGTATTTTGACAACGACACCGTCGGCTTCAAGTGCGGCGTGGCCGCCCAGGTGAGATACCGCTTTGACGATATGTCGCGCCTCACCATCGAGTACGAGTTCACCGCCCAGGGCGACACGGTGATCAACCCCACCAACCACGTCTACTTCGACCTCTCCGGCACCGGCGACATCCGGGACCATGACCTGTGGATCGGGGCCACCTTCCGTACCCACCGGGACAGCGAGGCCATCCCCGACGGCGGCCTCATCCCCGTCAAGGGCACCGCCGCGGACTTTACATATCTGCGCTGTATCCGGGAGGCCATGAAGTACGGCGGGGACTACTTCGGCGACGGCCCCGTCAGCTACGACGAGTTCTATGTTCTGGATAAGCAGGAGTCGGGAAAGCCCGTCGCAGACCTTTACACCTACAACGTGGGACGCGGCATGAGGACCTATACCGATATGCCCTCCCTGGTGCTGTATACCGATCCCGGTGCAAAACATGAGACCGGCAAAAACGGCCGGGAGTACGGCGCGTACTGCGGCGTCTGCCTGGAAACGGGCTTCGTCCCCAACGCCGTGAATCTGCCTGAGTTCGCCTCCCCCGTGGTGCTCCAGGGCGGGTCCCTGCGCTCCACCACCGTATACGAGTTCTATACGAGATGAATGCCTTTGACGGAAGGCGGGACTGATACAGAAGGTGTCGTGCGGAGTCTTTTGACAAACCTCGAACAGGGCCGATGCGTTTCGATTTTCCCACCTCATCCGTCGCCTGCGGCGACACCTTCCCCGCCCTGCGGGGAAGGCATTTCCTTTAACGGAAAACGCCTCTTTATTGTGGAGGCTCGCGTTATGCAGAAAAAAGCCTTCCCCACTTGTGGGGAAGGTGGCCCCCGAAGGGGGCCGGATGAGGCCGATGACCGCCAAGCTCCCCTCTGGCCCTTCGGGCCACCTCATTCGTTGTCTCCGGCAACGCCTTCCCCGCCCTGCGGGGAAGGCGTTTTTTTCTCCCCTTTGGCTCTCCGCGTCGGTGTGTCCCCGGCGGCGGACAGTCTATGGACGCCGTCCCTCGCATATAGTGTAGGGACAGGTCCGGCAGGGGGGATTTTCAGTGCGTCTATGGGGAACACAAACCGCTGCGGCACTTTCCGCAGCGGCTTTGTATGTGTCTTATAAGTGCCGTTTTGTCCAGCTTCGGCGTTTCGGGGAGGCCATTCGCGGGACGCTCTCGCGCCTTGGCGGCAGGGGCGGCGGGCAGGGCACCACAACGCTGGAGTCCCTCTGCACGGCCCTCGCCGGCACGGTGGGGACGGGCAACATCGCCGGGGTGGCGGTGGCCCTCACCATGGGCGGGCCGGGGGCGATTTTCTGGATGTGGGTGTCGGCGTTTCTGGGGATGGGGCTAAAATACGCCGAAATCGCCCTTGCGGTAAAATACCGGGAGTCCCGCGGCGGGGAGTACGTGGGAGGCCCCATGTACACCATCAAAAACGCGCTCCCTCGCAGCTTTTATCCCCTGGCGGTGGTATTTTCCCTCGGCGGCGCGGTCTGCTCCTTCGGCCTTGGGAACATGATGCAGACAGGCTCCGTCCTGACGCTCCTGCCCTCTCTCCCCCTCCCCCCGGCCGTGCTGGGCGCGGCGCTGGGCCTTCTCGTCCTTTTATCCTGCCGGGGTGGGGCGGCGGGGCGCGGCCGGACGGCGAGCCTCCTCGTCCCGCTGATGGCTCTTCTCTATGTCCTCTCGTGCCTGGGGGTGATCTTCGTCAATTTCCACCGGCTTTCAGGAGCCGTTTTGTCCATATTCAAAGGCGCATTGGGCCTTCGGCCCGTGGCGGGGGGAACGGCGGGGGCCGCCCTCTCCTGGGGGCTGCGGCGCGGGCTTTTTTCCAACGAGGCGGGCATGGGGTCCTCCCCCATCGCCCACGCCTCCGCCTGTGCCGGAAGTCCCTCCCAGCAGGGGCTGACGGGCATCTTTGAGGTGTTCGCGGACACCCTGGTGCTTTGCACCCTGACGGCGCTGGCGGTGCTCTGCTCCGGCGTGGAGACAGGCCCCGGCGCGCCGGAGGGGGCGGGGCTTGTATGTGCGGCGCTCTCCACCGTCTACGGGCAGACCGCCTCCACGGTCTTTCTCGGCGTGTCCATGGCCCTCTTCGCCTTTTCCAGCATCGTCGGCTGGTCCCTTTACGGGGAGCGGTGCGTGGAGTTTCTGGCCGGGGAAGGCTCCGTGCCCGTCTACCGCGCGGCCTTCGCCTCGGTGACGTTCCTCTCCTGTCTCCTGCCCTTCCCCGCCATCTTGGAGCTTTCGGACACGGCGGCGTTTTTCATGATGGTTCCGAATCTCGTCTCCCTGTGCCTTCTGGCCGCCAGGGGGAAGGTGGATCTTCAGCCGTAGAGCGCCCGGACGGCGCGTTCGGCCCGCTCATAGATGGCCGCCGCGTCCAGGGTCAGGAATTTCCCCCGGTCGTAGAGGATTCGCCCGTCGGCCATGGTCATCACCACGTCCGCGCCCTGGGCGGAGCTGCACACCAAGGCCAGCGGGTCGAGGCACGGGCGCATATGCGGGGCCTTAAGCGAGAGGGCGGCGATGTCCGCCCTTTTCCCCACGCGAAGCTCCCCGGTGTCGGGCCTTCCCTGGAGGCGCGCGCCGTTGACCGTCGCCATACGCAGGGCGTCCTCCGGCAGGAGGGCCGTCGGGTCCCCGGCGACGCCGTTGTGGATGAGGAACGCCAGATGCAGTTCCTCCAGCATATTGAGGTTGTTGTTGGAGGCCGCGCCATCGGTGCCCAGGGCCACGTTGAGGCCGCGCCCCAGCATCTCCCTCACCGGGGCAAAGCCGCTGCCGAGTTTCATGTTGCTGCTGGGACAGTGGACGGCGCTGACGCCATGCTCCCGCATCAGCTCCATATCCTCCCCCGTCACCCAGACGCAGTGGGCGGCAAAGGCGCGGGCGTCAAACGCCCCAAGCCCGGCAAACCACCGCGCCGGGGTGACGCCGTATTTCTCCACGCATTCGTCGTGCTCCTTCTTCGTCTCGGACATATGGAAGTGGAGGTTTCCGCCCCGCTCCCGGACAAGCCCGGCGTAATACCGAACCACCGGGGCGGTGCAGGTGTACTCCGCGTGGACGCAGAAGTCGATCTTCAGCCTCCCGTCCCCGGCGTCGTTGTACCTGTCGTAAAGCTCCACGGACTGCCTCACCCGGAAATTCTCCTCCGGCGGCTCCGACGGGTCGAAGCACTGGACGGGGCGGCACAGGTTGGCCTTCATGCCGGAGGACAGCACCGCCTCCGCCGTCTCCTGCGGCTCCATATACATATCCGTAAAGGACGTAGTGCCGGTGGACAGCATCTCCAGCAGCGCCAGCTCTGACCCCACGCGGATCATCTCCGGCGTCAGGCGGTCCTCAACGGGGAAAACCGTATCGAAAAGCCAGTTCTGGAGGGGCAGGCCGCTGCCCACGCCCCGGAGAAGCGTCATGGGCGTGTGGGTGTGGGCGTTGACAAGGCCGGGGATGAGCAGGGTTTCGGACATATCCCGCTCCTCATCGTAGGCCGCCGTGGGGCGCGTTGCGCCGATGTAGTCGATAAAGGCCCCGTCTATGCCGAGGAAGCCCTTTTCAAGCCAGGAAAAGCCCTTATCCGTGCTTTCCAGAATACCGCAGTTGCAAAGCAGACGTCTCATGGGCGCACCTCCTTATAAATGTGGGCGATGATGTCGCGGACATACGCGGTGAAGGGGGCCTCGATGGCGTTGGCCGTGGCGATGACCTCCTCGCTGGTGAGGGGCTGCGGCAGAACGCCGGCGGCCATGTTCGTCATCACCGAGAGCGCCAGAAGCGGGAGTTGGCAGTGGGAGGCGGTGAGCGCCTCCGTCACCGTGGACATCCCCACGGCGTCCCCGCCCAGCACACGGATGGCCCGGATCTCCGCCGGAGTCTCGTACTGGGGGCCGGGTGAGAACCAGTAGACCCCCTCGTGGACGGTGAGGGCGGATTTCTCCGCAAGCTCCAACGCCAGCTTTCGCAGGGCCGGCGTGTAGGCGGACCCCATGTCGAAAAACCGGGGGCCAAATTCGTCCACGTTGGGGCCGCGCATGGGGGACGCGCCCATGAACTTGATGTGGTCGGAGATGACCATGACGTCCCCCGGCTTATAGCTTTTGTTCACCGCCCCGGCGGCGTTGGTGAGGATGAGCGCCCGAATCCCTAAGAGCTTCAAAACCCGCACCGGGATGGAGAGCTGCTCGAAGTCGTACCCCTCGTAATAGTGGAACCGCCCGGACATACATACCACCTTCCGGCCCTCCACCGTGCCGAAGATCATCTGCCCCGCGTGGCCGATGGCCGTGGAACGCAGAAAGTGCGGAATGTCCGCGTAAGGCACGGTGACCGGGTCCTGAAGCTGGGAGGCGAAATGCCCCAGGCCGGACCCCAGGACGAGGCCGATCTCCGGCGCGCCGCCGAACCGCTTCAGGAGATAATCGGCGGATTCCTTGTAATAATCGTAGGTATATGTCATAAAAAAGCTCCTTTCAGCCAGCTTTCTGCTTCCCTGCGGGAGTGAAAGACGTGTATCTCCCGGCCCTCCCGGTATTTCTCCAAAAGCCTGTAGATCTCCGGCAATGTCTCCGCCGGGAACGCCCGAATCCACGCAGTGAACGCCGGGTCCTCCTCCGTCTCGATCCAGGGCATATCCTCTCTGGGCTTTCCCCGGCGGCTCGCCACCCCCGCAAGGCACACCTCCACGGGGTAGTCCAGCAAAAATACCGTGTCCGCCGCCAGAAGCCGCGTCTCCAGCGTCCGGGAGTAGTTCCCATCCACGATCCACTCCGGCTCATTCAGGAGCGCGGCAAGCTTTTCGTCAAACTCCTCCCGGGAGATATGCGTTTTGTCCGGCCTGTGCCAGAGAAGGTCAAGGTAGTAGAGCGGAAGGCCCGTCCTGTCGCGGAGGGCGCGGGCAAAGGCAGACTTCCCTGCCCCGGAAGGCCCGATGACCAAAACGCGCCTCATCTTTTCCCCTCCGAAAATAAATACGCCGCCCCCAGCCATTCCAAAAGCCGCGCGTCGATCTCCTCCGGGCTTCCCACCAGGACGTGGTGGGTCCATCGGTTCGGCTGTGCCTCGGTGGTGACGGCGATGCGTTCATCGTACACCGGCCCTCCAAGGCCGAAGGTAACGGTGAGGTACGGGTCCGGGCGCTCCGATTTGCGCTTGACAGGCAGGAAGGACGCGCAGGCGTAGAGACGCCTGTTTTTAAAGTTGATCTGGGTCCTGCGGACCTCGATCCTCGTATCGGGGAATCTGCGCAGAAGCTCGGACCGAAGCCCTTCGTAGATTGGCAGGGCGGCCTCGCGTCCCGCGAAAAAGAGAAGCTCGTCGTCCGTCATGGCCGCTCCCCCCTTTTTTCCATTGTACATCATCTCCCGGAAAAACACAACAGAATCCTCTTGCCATGCGTCAAAAGCAGTGATAAAATGTGAGAAACTACTGCATTTGGAGGCACTTATGAGCGAGATCAGAGACATCAGCCTCTCCCCGTCGGGCGAGAAGAAGATCGCGTGGGCCAGGCGTTTTATGCCGCTGCTGGCCTCCGTAGAGGAGGATTTCAAAAAAGAAACGCCCTTCGCCGGGCTGAAAATGACCGTTTCCCTCCATCTGGAGGCCAAGTCCGCCGTGCTGTGCCGGGTGCTGATGGAGGGCGGCGCGGACCTGCACATCACCGGCTGCAACCCCCTGTCCACCCAGGACGACGTGGTAGCGGCGCTTGTCGCCGGGGGCGCTGAGGTATGGTCCGTCTACGGCTGCTCGGCGCAGGAGTACGACCGCCACATGGCCGAGGCCCTGGCCTTCGGGCCGCACATTATCATCGACGACGGCGGGGACCTGGTCTCCATGCTCCACCGTGGGATGCGCGACCTCCTCCCCGGCGTTATCGGCGGGTGCGAGGAGACCACCACCGGCATCATCCGGCTTCACGCCATGGAGCACGAGGGCGCGCTGCGCTTCCCCATGCTCACGGTGAACGACGCCCGCTGCAAGCACTTTTTCGATAACCGCTACGGCACGGGCCAATCCGTCTGGGACGGCATCGACCGGGCCACGAACCTTGTGGTCGCCGGGAAAAACGTGGTGGTGGCGGGCTACGGTTGGTGCGGCAGGGGCATCGCCATGCGCGCCCACGGCCTCGGCGCCAAGGTGACAGTGACGGAGATTGACCCCGTGAAGGCCCTGGAGGCCATGATGGACGGCTATGAGGTCAAGACCATGGACGAGGCCGCGCCTTACGGCGACCTCTTCGTCACGTCCACAGGCTGCTGCGGCGTCATCACCGCGCGGCATTTTGAAAAAATGAAGGACGGGGCCATCGCCTGCAACGCCGGCCACTTCAACGTGGAGGTGGACGTGGACTGGCTGGAGAGCCACGCCGTCTCCACCTCGGAGGGCAGAAGCTCCGTCACAAAGGGCTATACCCTCCCCAACGGCCGGACCATCTTCGTTCTGGCGGAGGGGCGGCTGGTGAACCTCGCCTCCGGCGACGGGCACCCCGTGGAGATCATGGATATGTCCTTCGCCATTCAGGCCCTGGCCGCGCGCTATATCGCGGACCACCGGGACTCCCTCCCCTGCTCCGTCATAAGCGTCCCGGACGAGATCGACTTCGACGTGGCCCGCCGCAAGCTCCGCGCCTCCGGCATCGCCATCGACTCCCTCACCCCTGAGCAGGAGCGTTACCTCTCAAACTGGGAGGTCTGAGGGCTCGCGGCCTCGCGGTCCTTTCGGGCCACGAGCCGGTTGATGGGCACACCCTGTTCGCGGAATTTCGCCTCGTAATCCGTCATGCAGCCGCCCGCGCCGTCGGGGCCGAGGTCGTTTTTGACCTCCGAGAGCGTCCAGCCCTCCGCCATGAACTGCTCCACCGACCAGTCGAAGAGGGGGCGGTTGTCGGTCTTGAACCAAATCTCCCCGCCCGGCTTCAGGATGTTCTCATAAATCTTGAGGAAGGACGGGGCCGTGAGGCGGCGCTTGAACTGCTTCGTTTTGCGCCAGGGGTCCGGGAAATTGATGTAGATCCGCTCCACCTCGCCGGGCGCAAAGACGCTCTCACACCCCGCCGCGTCGAAGTCCAGAAAGCGGATGTTGGCAAGGTTGGCGTCAACCGCGCGCTCCATTGCCATGACCATGGCGTCCAGGACGCGCTCCACGGCGACGAAGAGCACGCCGGGGTTCGCCTCGGCCATGCCGGCGGTGAAGCGGCCCTTGCCGCAGCCAAGCTCCAGATGGAGCGCCCCGTATCCGGGATAGTCCTCCAGCCATCGGCCCCTGTGGGCGGCGGCGTCACGCTCCAGAAGCGCGGCGCAACGCTCCACACGCGGGATCAGATTCGGCTTTTTTCTCATTCTCACGGTCATCACCCCGAAAGCTTTTTCCCCATTGTAACACACACCCGCAAAAATTCCAACCCCGGCACTTGCCAAAAAAGCTAAACGGGAGTATAATATGCCCATGTCGCGCCGCGAAGGCGCAAAACCCGATCCGGGTGTGGCGAAGCTTGGTATCGCGCTTGCTTTGGGAGCAAGAGACCGTGGGTCCGAATCCCACCACTCGGGCCAAAAAAGGAAAGTCAAAACCTCCGGCTAAGCCGGAGGTTTTGACTTGGAATATATCCTTTTTGTTTGCAAATCAAGCCATTTCTCTCTTTAGCCTTGCTTCCGGCGGCAGGGGTTTTGCCGCCGGGTCAGCGGGCGCGGCCAAGCTCAACGGTGCGTTTGAAGGAGGCCTCGACGGCTTTATGGACCTCGGCGGCGAAGGGGCCGACCTCCAGACTTTTGACGCCCTCAATGGTGGAGCCGCCGGGCGAGCAGACCTGATTGCAGAGAATCTGCGGGTCCTCCCCCGACTCCACGGCGAGGCGCGCCGCGCCAAGGACGGTCTGCCTTGCCAATCTCAGCGCCGTTTCGGGCGCAAGGCCCACGTCCTCCCCCGCTTTTGTCAGGGCCAGAATAAACTGATACACAAAGGCCGGGCCGCAGCCGGAGACGGCGCAGCCGGCGTCGATCAGCTCCTCCGGGGTCTCTACCAGCTCCCCTGTGGGGCGCATGGCGTTGAGGACGGCAAGCTTGTCCTCCTCTCTGAGCGCGCTATTCGCCGCGTAGAGCATACAGCCCGCGCCCACTGCGGCGGGCGTGTTGGGCATGATGCGCAGCACGGGCGCGGGGAAGCCCAGCATTCCGCACAGGCTCTCGGTGGTGATCCCGGCGGCCATGGTCACCAGGGCGTACCCCTTTCTGCCTTTCAAAACAGGGCCAATGTCCGCCATCAGCTCCGCCATATTCTGCGGCTTTACTCCCAGAAGAATGGTGCGGCACTTCTCCGCGATCTCCCGCGACGAGAGCACGTCGCAGCCCTTGGCCGCGGCGTAGAGCTTGGCCCGCCCGTTGTCCGCGTCGCAGACGGCGCAGTTTTCAGCGCCCACCGCCCCGATGACGGCGTTTGCCAGCGTGGCCCCCATGTGGCCCACGCCGATGAATCCGAATTGATACATAGTTCTGTCTCCTTTCAACTCCCAAAGCCCCGCCAGTGAGCGGGACGCGGGAGATCACATCCCTCACGCCGGCACTTTGGAGCATCCAAAAATCAGCTCCTCCGTGTCCCTCACCTCACGTGTCCGTCGCCTCGGACCACGTACTTGTAGGTGGTCAGCTCCCGGAGGCCCACCGGGCCACGGGCGTGGAGCTTCTGGGTGGAAATGCCCATCTCACACCCCAGGCCGAACTCGCCCCCGTCGGTAAAGCGCGTGGAGGCGTTGACATACACCGCCGCGCTGTCCACCCCGCGGACGAACTTCTCCTGATTCTCCCGGTTCTCCGTGACGATGGCCTCGGAGTGATGGGTGGAGTGGGCGGCGATGTGGGCGACGGCCTCCTCCACGCTGTCCACCACCTTCACGGCGAGAATGTAGTCTAAAAACTCCGTGTCGAAATCCCGCTCCCCGGCGGGGGCGCCGTCGATGATCGCTCTCGCCCGTTCGTCCAGCCGGAACCGCACGGGGCAGCAGCTGTTCTCCGTTTTTTTGGTGACCAGCTCCTCGTACAGCATCGGCAGAAACCGTTCGGCCACGGCGGAATGGACCAGGCACACCTCGCAGGCGTTGCACACCGAGGGGCGGCTCATTTTGGCGTTCTCCAGAATCTTCACCGCCTTCCGAAGGTCCGCAAACTCGTCCACATAGACGTGGCAGATGCCCGTCCCCGTCTCCAGACACGGCACCGTGGCGTTCTCCACGCAGGCTCTAATAAGCCCCGCGCCGCCGCGAGGGATCAGCAGGTCCACATAGCCCCGTGCGGTCATGAGTTCCCTTGCGCTCTCCCGGCTGGTGTCCTCCACCAGCTGGATAAACTCCTGATACCCCGGCAGGCTGAACCCGGTCCGCATGGCGTCAACGATGGCTTTCGCTGAGCGCCACGCCTCCTTCCCGCTTCTGAGAACGCACGTGTTGCCGCTCTTGACGGCCAGGGCCGCGGCATCGGAGGTGACATTGGGGCGGCTCTCGTAAATGATTGCCAGGACCCCCAGAGGGACCGACACCTTGTCGATCCGCAGGCCGTCCTCCCTGGTCACGCTCTCCAGGACCCGCCCCACCGGGTCCGGCAGCTCCGCCACGGCGAGGATGCCCTCGGCCATGGCGCGGACGCGGTGTCGATCCAAGTACAGCCTGTCCAGCATCACATCGGGCATGGTCCCTCTGGCGGCGGCCATGTCCTGCTTATTTGCCCGGAGAATGGCGTCGATGTTTTCCAAAAGGCCGAAGGCCATACCTTGGAGCTCCCCGTTCTTCTCCCTCTCCGTCATTGCGGCCAGCTTTCCTGAACCCCACTTGGCCAGCTCAAGCATTTTCTGAGTTGTCACGTATTTCCTCCCCTCCCGATGAACCGCGTCCCCACGCCGCGGCCCTCCACGGCGTCGTAGAGCCGTTCAGGCCTGTTCCCGTTCATGATGATCATATCCACTCCCGCCTGCGTAGCCAGAAGCGCCGCGTGAAGCTTCGTCCTCATGCCGCCGGTGCCCAGTGCGGAGCCTGAGTCCCCCGCCAGCTCCATGATAGACGGCGTAAGCTCCCGGACAGTCTCGATGATCTCCGCCCGGTCGTCCCGGCGGGGGTCAGCGGTGTAGAGGCCGTCGATGTCGCTCATGAGCACCAAAAGGTCCGCGCTCACCGAAACGGCCACCACGGCGGCCAGGGTGTCGTTGTCGCCAATGACGATCTCCTCCGTGGCCACGGTGTCGTTCTCGTTGACCACGGGGATAGCGCCGATCTCCAAAAGCCGCAGCATGGTGTTTTTGAAGTTCTCATGCCGCCGCTCGTCCTCGATGTCCGCTGCCGTCAGCAGGATCTGGGCCACGGTGTGGGAGTGCTCGGAGAACAGCTTGTCATAGGTGTACATAAGCTCGCACTGCCCCACCGCCGCGGCGGCCTGCTTGCCGGGGATGTCCGCCGGGCGCTCCGAGAGTCCCAGCTTCCCCACCCCCATGGCGATGGCCCCGGAGGAGACGAAGATCACCTCGTGCCCCGCGTTTTTCAAATCGCTCAGCACCCGCACCAGCGCCTCCACCCGACGGAGGTTCATCCGCCCCGTGGGATAGGAGAGCGTGGAGGAACCCACTTTTACAACGATCCGCATTTTCTGCCTCCTTCTTCTCCGCCGCCCGCCCTGTCCGTACCGGCGGCCCTGCCCTTCCGAAAAAGTCCCCGTGTCGCGTATGCCACCGGGCTGTCCGCGCCGCAAGGGACGCGCTCCAGCCCCCTCAACAGGTCCGGGGAAGCCCTTTTTTGCCGGAAGCTTCTTCATCGTTTTACCTTTTTAAAATCCAATCTTTGCAAAATCGAGCCGCCGTTCAAAGCGGCCCGAAAAATTACGTTCTGGGAACGATGTGGTCCCTGTCCTTCCAGATGTGTCCCTCCGGGACCACGCCCCGGACGCAGGACGTGGGATAGACGCTGACGCCCCGCCCCAGCACCGTGCCGGGGTTGAGGACGCTGTTGCACCCCACCTCCACAAGGTCGCCGAGGATGGCGCCCAGCTTCTTCCGGCCCGTCTCCACGCGCTCCTCCCCGCTCTTCACCACCACGAGGGTCTTGTCGGACTTTACATTCGACGTGATGGACCCCGCGCCCATGTGGGACTTATAGCCCAGGATGGAGTCGCCCACATAGTTGTAGTGGGGGGTCTGGACGTTGTCAAAGAGGATGACGTTTTTCAGCTCCACGGAGTTGCCGACGACGCAGTTGTCGCCCACGATGGCGTTTCCACGGATGAAGGCCCCGTGGCGCACCTCGGTCTTGTGGCCGATGATGCAGGGGCCGTTGATCCACGCGGTGGGATAGACCACGGCGTCACGGGCGATCCAGACATTCTCCCCGCGCTTTTCGTACTCCTCCTCCGAAAGGCTCTCCCCCAGCTCCAGGCACCACGCGCCGATGCTGTCCAGGGCCTGCCAGGGGTATTCGCACCCGGCCAGGAGCCTGCCCGCCAGGGAGTGCCTCAAATCAAGAAGCTGCGCCGTCTTAACCATTCTCCGTATACCCCTTTTTCTCCATGGCCTCCACGATGAGGTCGATGGCCTCGTTGCACTGCTCCTCGGTGGGCGCTTCCGCCATCACGCGCACCAGCGGCTCGGTGCCGCTGGCCCGGAGCAATACCCGCCCGTCGTTTCCCAAGGTCTCCTTGGCCCTGTGCTCGGCCTCCCGCACGTCCAGGTCGGAGAGCGCCGCGTTTTTGTCCGCCACCTTCACGTTTCGGAGCACCTGGGGATAGATCTTCACAGGCTCGGCGAGCTTGGAAAGGGGCAGCTTTCTGTCCAGCATCGCCTGCATGAGCTTGATGGCGGTGAGGACGCCGTCGCCGGTGGTGGCGTACTTGGCGAAGATGATGTGCCCGGACTGCTCGCCGCCGATGCGGTTGCCCGTGCGGCGCATATTCTCCCACACGTACTTGTCGCCCACGTCCGTGACCTCGAAGCCGATGCCGGCCTCCTCCAGCGCCTTGTAGAGGCCGATGTTGCTCATGACGGTGGTGACCACCTTGGTCCCCTCCAGCTTGCCGCGCTCGTGCATATGGCGGCCGTAGATGTACATGATGATGTCCCCGTCGATGAGCCGCCCCGTCTCGTCCACGGCAAGGCACCTGTCAGCGTCCCCGTCAAAGGCGAAGCCCACGTCAAGGCCGTTGCCCACCACCAGCCGCTGAAGCTGTTCAATGTGGGTGGAGCCGCAGTTTAAGTTGATATTCAGGCCGTTGGGCGTGTTGTTGATCACATAGGTGTCCGCGCCCAGGGCGTCAAAGACGCTCTTGGCGATCATGGAGGTGGAGCCGTTGGCGCAGTCCAGGCCCACCTTCATCCCCTTGTAGGAGTGGGTGGCCAGGGAGATGAGGTAGCCGATGTACCGATTGCGCCCGGCGGAATAGTCCACGATGCGCCCGATGTCGGCCCTGTAGGCGTAGTCAAGCTCCCCGATCTCGCCGTCGATGTACCGCTCGATCTGCGTCAGGACCTCCTCCTCCATCTTCTCACCGGCGGAGTTGATGAGCTTGATGCCGTTGTCGAAGTAGGGGTTATGGCTGGCGGAGATCATGATGCCGCAGTCAAAGTCATCAACGCGGGTTATGTAGCTCACAGACGGTGTGGTGGTGACGTGGAGCAGATACACGTCCGCCCCGGAGGCCGTGAGACCCGCAGTCAGCGCCGCCTCGTACATATAGCTGGAGCGGCGGGTGTCCTTGCCGATGACCACGCGGCACTTGTTGCCCTCCTTCCCGAAATGAGCGCCGATGTATCTGCCGATCTTGAAGGCGTGGTCCACCGTGAGTCCCACGTTGGCCTCGCCCCTGAAGCCGTCTGTTCCGAAATATTTACCCATAGCTTCCTCCACAATGGATTCCATATTTGCTGCCAAATCGCATAGATACCTTATCTTATGTAGTTTATCCTTTTTAGTGCCCCATGTCAAGAAGTTACGTCTTTTCCACGGGCATTTATTCTGAATAAGTCCCCTCATTTTGCAGATACTTACAAAAAAGGGGGTCTTGGCATGGGTGTGAGCTTCGTCCGAACGGTCATTGTCTTTCTGCTGCTCATCGTCTCCATCCGCATCATGGGCAAGCGCCAGCTGGGGGAGCTGGAGCCGCTGGAGCTGGTGGTGGCGGTGCTGATCTCCAACCTCGCCTCCCAGCCCCTCCAGGACACGGGTACGCCGCTCATCTACGGCGTGGTGCCGGTCCTGACGCTTCTGGCCTGTCAGCTGGTCATCTCCGCCATCAGCGTCAAATCCTCGCGCTTCCGCCGCGTGGTGTCAGGCAAGCCCAGCATCCTCATCGACAACGGCGTCATCGTCCAGTCGGAGATGAAAAAATGCCGCCTGAGCGTGGACGAACTCTACGTGGAGCTGCGCATCAACGGCATCACCGACATCTCCCAGGTCAGGCACGCGATCTTGGAGACGGACGGGACCCTCTCGGTCCTCCCCTACGCCAAATTCTCCCCCGCCACGCCGGAGGAGCTGGGGGTCGCCGCGCCGGACGACGGCCTGCCGGTCTCGGTAATCACGGAGGGCCGGATCATGCGGGAAAATATGCGTCTTTTGGGCAAGGACGAAAAATGGCTGGAGGCGCAGCTGCGCAAGCGCGGCGCGCGCTCGGCCAGGGAGGTCTATCTTCTCACCGTGGACGCCTCCGGCAATATCTACTACGCCAAAAAGGAGGGCGTCTCATGAAAAAAGAGCTGTTCGCCGGCCTACTTCTCGCCGTATTGCTGGCCCTGTCCGTCTGGAACACCGCCTCCATCAAGAGCCTCTGCGGCTCCATCGGCGACCTTGTGGACCGCTCGGCACAGGCGGCGGCGCGGGAGGATTGGGAGGAGAGCCGCGCCCTCCTTGACAGGGCGATGGAGCTTTGGAAAAGCCGCCAGGGCTACACCGGCATCGTCCTGCGCCACACGGACATCGAGACTCTGACCGGGGATTTCTATGAGCTGGCAGAGCACATCTACACCCGCGACGCCCCCGCCGCCAACGCCGCCTCGGCCCTGGTGCGGGAGCATCTGGCCTCCATCACAAAAATGGAGAGCCTGAATTGGGAGAGCATTTTCTAAAAGCTGACGATACGAAAAAGGCGGACCGCCCGAATCAGCCGCTCGCTTTTTCCAGACTTGTTTGAGTTCTTCTTAAAGGATAGGACCCACTTCAACCGTTAAAAAGAATCCCGCCAACACGCGCCATAGGCGCAGCGATTCTTTTGCGCCCGGATCCGCTTCCTCCTGATGGGCTTGCCGCCCGCGGTCAGAAACCCCTGGCCGTGGGCGGTTCTTTGTCTCCCCGGCGTATTTCTCCACCGTTCCGTCGCTCCTCTCCCCCGCCGGGGTTGCTTTTTTTCGCCCGGCGTGCTAAACTGAGCGGGTAAAAGAAGGGAGTGAGTCCTGTGATCATCAAATGGGAGGTCACCCTGCCGGAGCTTACCGGCAGCGAACCGAGATTCGCCTATGTCTATCTCCCCGCGCAGGCCGCGGCGGGCGGGCGCTTCCCGGTGCTCTATATGTTCGACGGGCACAATGTCTTTTACGACGCGGACGCGACGTATGGGAAAAGCTGGGGTATGGAGGACTATCTGGAGAGGACCGGGACGCCCCTCATCGTGGCCGCCGTGGAGTGCTGTCACGGGCCAAACGGCGAGCGGCTTTCGGAGTACTCGCCCTTCGACTTCCGGGCCAGGGAGTTCGGGCCGCTGAAGGGCCGGGGGCGGGAGACCATGGAGTGGTTCGTGAACGTCTTCAAGCCCACGGTGGACAGCCGTTTCCCCACCCTGCCCGACCGGGCGCACACGTTTATCGCGGGCAGCTCCATGGGAGGCCTGATGAGCCTCTACGCCGTGGCGGCGTACAACCGGGTCTTCGCCGGGGCGGCGGCGCTGTCCCCCTCCGTGGGGGTGTCGCCGGGGAAGCTGGGCGAGCTTTTGCGCACCGCGCCCATGGAGCCGGGGACGGTGGTTTACATGGACTACGGCTCCCAGGAGCTGGCGCGGTCCCCCGGCATGAGGACGGCGAAGCTCTTTGGCCGGACCGCCGTGCAGCTCATGGAGCGCGGCGCGTTCGTCACGGCGCGGGTCGTCCCCGGCGGCGAGCACTGCGAGGCCAGCTGGGAAAGACAGATCCCCTTTTTCCTGAACACGCTGCTCTATGAGCGGTGAGAGAACATAAATAATACAAAATACAAACGAAGGAAGCGGCTTTCACATGAAAAACGTCATCTTTATCTCCCCCAATTTCCCCGCCAACTACTGGCTTTTCTGCCGGGAACTCAAGGCCAACGGCATGAACGTGCTGGGCATCGGCGACGAGCCTTACGAGCGCCTGAGCCAGGGACTTCGGGAGAATCTCAACGAGTATTACAAGGTGGACAGCCTGGAAAATTATGACTCGGTGTACCGGGCCGTGGCGTTCCTCATCTTCAAGCACGGCCCCATCGACTGGCTGGAATCCAACAACGAGTACTGGTTGGAACGGGACGCCCGTCTTCGCACCGCCTTTCACATCACCTCCGGCTTTCAGGAAGCGGATATGCCGGCCATCAAGCTCAAGTCCCAGATGAAGGAGTACTACAAGCGGGCGGGGATCCCCACGGCGCGGTGGCATCTGGTGGAGGGGCCGGAGGACTGCCGGGCGTTCATCGAGACGGTGGGCTACCCCGTGGTGGTGAAGCCCGACAACGGCGTCGGGGCCTCCGACACCCACGCCCTCAAGTCCGAGGCGGACCTGGAGGCGTTTCTGGAAAAGCGCGATCCCAAGGTCAGCTACATCATGGAGGAGTACGTCTACGCGGAGGTCAATTCCTATGACGCTATCTACGACTCCCACGGCGAGCCGATGTTCGAAGCGGGGAACGTGACGCCCGTGTCCATCATGGACATCGTCAACGACGGGGACAACTCCATCTACTTCATCCTCCGCGACCTGCCGGAGGACACCCGCGCCGCCGGCCGGGCCACCGCCCGCGCCTTCGGCGTAAAGAGCCGGTTCATCCACTTTGAGTTCTTCCGCCTCTCCCAGGACCAGGAGGGCCTTGGGAAGAAGGGGGACCTTGTGGGCCTTGAGGTCAATATGCGCCCCAGCGGCGGCTACACCCCGGACATGATCGACTTCGCCCACGGCACCAACGTCTACAAGGTCTGGGCGGACATGGTGGCCTTCGACAAGACCACCGCCACCGAGAAGGACCACTACTTCTGCGCCTACCTGGGCCGCCGGGACGGGAAGAACTTCGCCCTGGACCACGAGGGCATCATGCGCCGGTACGGGGCGCGAATGAAGCTGGTGGGCCGCATCCCCCAGGTGTTGGCCGGGGCGATGGGCAATCAGATGTACATTGCCGTCTTCCCCACCAGGGAGGAGATGGATCAGTTCTTCAAGGAGACGCTGGAGCTGAAGTGACGGCGCGTCACACCGCCGCCTTGGAGGCCTCCAGCGCCGCGATGACCCGGTCGCAGAAGCGGTCAAACTCCGGGTCGGGCCGCTGGCATTCCTCCGGGTGGGAGAGGATGTAGTCCAGCGCGATGCGCACGCCCCGGTGGAACGGGACCGTGGTGCGCATCTCCGGCACGGTGCGCTTGAGCTTGGCGTTGTCAAAGACGACGGACACCGCCTTGTCTCCCAAAAGGCCCCCGGCGAAGTCGTAGCCGTACTTTTTGCCCACGTCCGCCAGATAGTCGCTGGAGACGTGGTACGCCTGGAGCCGGACCCCCAGCGCGTCCGCGATAGTGGCGTAGATCTGATCCCAGGTCAGCGTCTCGTCGCCGGTGATCTGGAACGCCTCGCCGATGGCGTGGCGGTTCCCCATAAGGCCGGTAAAGCCCACGGCGAAGTCGGTGTTGAAGGTGAGGGTCCACAGGGACGAGCCGTCCCCCTGGACGAGCACCGGCTTTCCCTCCCGCATCCGGGAGATCACCTGCCAGAAGCCGTTTGCCCCGTGGATCCCCACGGGGACCGTCCGCTCGTCATAGGTGTGGCTGGGCCGCACGATGGTCACCGGGAAGCCCTCTTCCCGGTGTTTTTTCATGAGAAATTCCTCGCAGGCGATCTTGTTCCGGGAGTACTCCCAGTAGGGGTTTGCCAGCGCGGTGCCCTCGGTGACTACAAAGCTTGCCGCCGGCTTTAAATACGCCGAGGCGGAGCTTATGTAGATATACTGCGCCGTCCGGCCCCGGAAGAGCCGCCAGTCGCGCTCCACGTCCGCCGGGACGAAGCCGATGAACTCGCAAACCGTGTCAAAGGTCATGTCCCCCAGCTTTTTCAGAACGTCCTCCTCGTCGTGGATGTCCGCGACGATCCGCCGGACGTTCTCCGGGACGGCGCCGTCCCGGTTCCCCCGGTTGAGAAGCCAGACCTCCCAGCCGGGATCGCTGGCAAGCCGCCGGACGACGGCGGCGCTGATGGTGCCTGTGCCCCCGATAAAAAGTGCTCTCATGATGCGTCCTCCTTAATAGATGGAAACTTTTTGATGTTTTTTCTTTTATAGACCGCCGGGTCTTGATTTGCCGCGCATTTCGCGGTATGATAGACACAGCGAATTTTTGGGAGGTATGTCAAATGAAGGAAGTCAAGAAACCGAAAAAACCGCTTTTTTATTACTACGGCATCGTCCTTTTGGTGCTGGTATTGTTTAACCTTTTCATCACGCCCAGGCTCATGATGGCCCAGGTGAAGGAGGTGGATTACGGGACCTTCATGCGGATGACCGAGGAGGGGGACATCTGCCGGGTGGAGGTCCAGAGCAACGAGATCCTCTTCACCAACAAGGATGAGACGGCCATCTACAAGACCGGGCTTATGGAGGACCCCGGCCTTACGGAGCGGCTGTACGCCTCCGGCGCGCAGTTTACCAAAGAGATCATCGAGCAGATGTCGCCGCTGATGAGCATTCTGCTGGAGTGGATCCTGCCCGTGGGCATCTTCCTCCTTGTGGGGCAGCTCATCTCCCGGATGATCATGAAAAAGGCCGGCGGGGAAAACGCCATGATGTTCGGCATGAACAAAAATAAAGCCCGTGTGTACGTCCAGTCCTCCGACGGCATCAAGTTTGCCGACGTGGCCGGAGAGGACGAGGCCAAGGACAATCTGAAGGAGATCGTGGAGTACCTCCACGACCCCTCGAAGTACGAGGCCATCGGCGCGACCATGCCCAAGGGCGTGCTGCTGGTGGGTCCTCCGGGCACCGGCAAGACCATGCTGGCCAAGGCCGTGGCCGGGGAGGCGGACGTCCCCTTCTTCTCCATGTCCGGCTCTGAATTTGTGGAGATGTTCGTGGGCATGGGCGCCAGCAAGGTCCGCGACCTCTTCAAACAGGCCAAGGAGAAGGCCCCCTGCATCGTGTTCATCGACGAGATAGACGCCATCGGCAAAAAGCGCGACGGCCAGCTCGGCGGCGGCAACGACGAGCGGGAGCAGACCCTGAACCAACTGCTCACGGAGATGGACGGCTTCGAGGGCGCGGGCGGCGTCATCATCCTCGCCGCCACCAACAGGCCGGAGTCCCTTGACCCGGCCCTCACCCGCCCCGGCCGCTTCGACAGGCGCGTGCCCGTGGAGCTTCCCGACCTTGCGGGGCGCGAGGCCATTTTGAGGGTCCACGCCAAAAAGGTCAAGGTCGCGGACGACGTGGACTTCACCCAGATCGCCCGGATGGCCTCCGGGGCCTCCGGCGCGGAGCTTGCCAACATCGTCAACGAGGCGGCGCTTCGGGCCGTGCGCCAGGGCCGCCAGACGGTGACGCAGGGGGACCTCTCCGAGAGCATCGAGGTCGTGATCGCGGGGTATCAGAAGAAGAACGCCATTTTGACCGACAAGGAAAAGTGGACCGTCTCCTACCACGAGATCGGCCACGCCCTGGTGGCGGCGAAGCAGACAAATTCCGCGCCGGTGCAGAAGATCACTATCATCCCCCGCACCTCCGGGGCGCTGGGCTACACCATGCAGGTGGAGGAGGGGAACCACTACCTGATGACCCGGGAGGAGATCGAGAACAAGATCGCCACGCTCACCGGGGGCCGCGCGGCGGAAGAGGTGCGTTTCGGCACCGTGACCACGGGCGCTTCCAACGACATCGAACAGGCCACCAAGCTTGCCCGCGCCATGATCACCCGCTACGGCATGAGCGAGGACTTTGACATGGTGGCCCTGGAGACCGTCACCAACCAGTACCTGGGCGGCGACAGCTCCCTGGCCTGCTCCGCCGAGACCCAGACGAAGATCGACGCCAAGGTGGTGGAGCTTGTGAAAAAACAGCACGAGAAGGCGCTGAAGCTCCTTTGGGACAATCAGGACAAGCTGGACGAGCTGGCCCGGTATCTCTATGAGAAGGAGACCATCACGGGCGAGGAGTTTATGAACATCCTCAACGCCTGAGCGCCTCCCGGAAGCGAAAACGCGATCTTCCGTTTTTAAAATCACGGTCAATTGTATCATTTTTGAAAAAGCGCGTCAACCCTCCGCCGCGGGGGACTTGGCGTCCTGCGCAAACGATCTGTGAGGTGGAAAACCATGAGCTTTAAAAGTAGTGAGATTTTTCCCGGCGTTTTTCATATCGAGGACGCGCTGGGCGTCTGCATGACCCTGCTGGTTGGCGAAGACCGCGCCCTGCTGGTGGATGCCGGCTACGGCGTGGAGGACGTGCGCGGGTTTGTGGAGACGCTCACCGAAAGGCCGGTCACCCTCCTGCTCACCCACGCCCACCACGACCACGCGCTGGGGGCGCGGTGGTTTTCCGGCGCCCTTCTCTCCGCCGGGGATATTCCGCTGATCCCCCGCTACACCGGGCGGCAGCAGCGGGAGCGCGTGCTCTCCCAGGCGCGCTTCCGGGGCCTTCAGCCGGCGGGGGACTTTATGGCGGACAGTCTGCCGCCGCTCTTTCCGCTGGGGCGGGAGCCGGTGGACCTGGGGGGCCTCACCGCCGTCCCGCTCCCCTGCCCCGGCCACACGCCGGGGTCCGCCGCGGTATATGTCCCGGAGCGCCGTCTGCTTCTCACGGGGGACGCTTGGAACCCCTGCACGTGGCTCTTCTTCCCGGAGGCGCTCCCCGTGGGGGAGGCCCTGGGGAATCTGCGCCGCCTCCTGGAGCTTCCCTTTGACACCGTCCTCTGCCCGCACAGCTTTACGCCCCACCCCCGCGCGAAGCTGCGGCAGTTCCTGGACGGGCTGACGGAGGACGCCCTGCGCGCGGCCCCTCCCGTTGACATCCCGCCGTATGAGAAGATCGACACCCGCCGCGCCGTCCTGCCGGACGGGCAGGAGCTTATATTCGACGGGGGCAAGGCGGGCCTTTAAGAAAGGCCCCGCCGGTACTCCCCCCGTAAAGGAGGAACCGTTGTGCTGATTCGACGTGTCAAGACAGAAAACGGCTGGGTGCGCGGCCTTCCGGCCGCCGACCCGCGTATCACCGTATACAGGGGGATCCCGTTTGCCGCGCCTCCCGTGGGGGAGAACCGCTGGCGCGCGCCACAGCCCCCGGCGGACTGGGAGGGGGACCTAATATGTCACGAGTTCGCCCCCGCCGCCATGCAGCCCCGGCCCAACCCTCAGGAGGATAACCTATATAACCGGGAGTGGCACATAGACCACGACATGGCCATGTCCGAGGACTGCCTCTATCTCAACGTCTGGACCCCGGCCCAGGGGCAGGCGGGCCTTCCTGTGTTCGTGTGGTATTTCGGGGGCGGCCTCCAGGTGGGCTACCCCTCGGAGATGGAATTTGACGGGGAGCGCATCGCCCGGCGCGGCGTGGTGGTGGTGACCGTCAACTACAGGCTCAACGTCTTTGGCTTCCTCAGCCACCCGGAGCTGACGGCGGAGGCCCCGGACGCGCCCACCAATTTCGGCTTCCTTGACCAGCAGTTCGCCACCCGCTGGGTCAAGCGGAACATCGCCTTCTTCGGCGGCGACCCGGAGAACATCACCATCGGCGGCCAATCCGCCGGGGGCATGAGCGTGGGCGCGCAGATCGCCTGCCCGGAGAACCGGGGCCTTTTCAGGCGCGGCATCATCCAGAGCGGACTTTTCTCCCCCGCCTATCCCGGCTTTTCCGGCCTCAACACCACCTTAACGGCGGCCCAGGCGCGGGGAGAGCGGTTTTTTGAGGAATTTCTGGGGGTAAAGACGCTGGCGGAGGCGCGGCGCGTCGATGCGCAGACGCTCCTTGACAAGGCCCTCCAGTACCCCGGCCCCTGGTGCGCCGTCATCGACGGCGTCTTTCAGAAGGCCGACTCCAACGACTGGTACACCCGCCCGGAGCGCGTCAAATGTCCCGTCCTTGCCGGGAGCACGGACAGCGAATTTATCCTCGCCCCCGACGCCTCCGATGAGGACTCCCTGCGCGATTTCGCCCGGCGTTCGTATGGGCCGGAGGCGGAGCGCTTCCTCTCCCTCTTCTCCCACCCCGCCACCGCCGAAAGCATCCGCCGGGAGGGCGCCGTCAGCGCCATCGACTTCTCCCTGTGCCGCGCCGCCCGGTCGGCCGGAGACGGTACGCCCCTCTACGCCTATCAGTTCGCCATGGACATCCCCGGCTGGGACCGGCCGGGCACCTTCCACTCCGTGGACCTTTGGTTCTTCTTTGAGACGCTGGCAAAGTGCTGGCGGCCTTTTGAAGGCCGCCACTACGACCTGGCCCGCAGGATGTGCGATTACTGGGTCAACTTTATGCGCACGGGGGACCCCAACGGCACGGGAAGCGATGGAAAGCCCCTCCCCCTCTGGCCGCGCTTCACCCCCGCGTCGCCGGTGCGCATGAGATTCGACGAACACTGCACCGCGGCCGGGATGCCGGAGGACCCGCTGATGGCGTTCCTTCTGGACCAGGCCGCCCCGGCGGAAAGCTGACCGCATCAGTCAAGCCTCAAAACGGGCCGTATCGCTTTGATACGGCCCGTTTTTCATGCGGTATTGAATTCAGGCCTTCGGCGGCTCAGAGGGTCCAGCGGATCTCGACGGGATCCTTCCCCGTGAGAAGGCGACTCTTCCTGTCGGGCTGGGAGGTCCCCACATAGAAGGTGAAGCTCCTGCCGTCCACGACCCGCTCCCCCTGGTCGTTCACCACGGTGAGCGCGGTTTGCGCAATAGGCAGGCGGACGGTCCTGGTCTCCCCGGCCTTTAAGAAGACGCGGCTGAAGGCGCAGAGCGCGGGGTTGGCGGGGGCGAAGGGGGAATCCTCGCACTTCACGTAGACCTGGACCACCTCGCCCGTCTGGGCGTCGCCCCTGTTTTCAAGGGTCGCGCTCACCGTAAGCCACTCCCCACCGGCGGAGGCTTCCGCCCCCGTGACGCGCACGTCACCGTAGGTCAGGCCGAAGCCGAAAGGGTACTGGGCCATATTCGGCATATACCGATAGGTGCGCCGGCTCATGGAGTAGTCCTCGAAGTCCGGCAGGTCCTCTATGCTCTCGTAGAAGGTGACCGGCAGCTTCCCGGACGGGGACACGTCCCCGAACAGGATCTCCGCGGCGGCCCTGCCGCCCTGCGCCCCCGGATACCAAAGGTCCAGGATCGCGTCGAAGTGGTCCCGCGCAAAGCTGAGGTCGATGTCGCTCCCGGCCATCAGGCACAGCACCACGGGCTTGCCCGTCTGGGCGATGACCTCCATGAGCTTGCGCTGAGGCTCCGGCAGGAGGAGGTTTTCCTTGTCGCCGGAGGCGTAGCTGTTGCCGGCGTCGCCCTCCTCCCCCTCTAAGGTCCAGTCCAGGCCCAGGCAGAGGATCACCGCGTCGCTGGCCTCCGCCACTGCGGCTGCCTCGGCGTACCGATCCCCCGCGTGGGACAGCGGCTCGTACCTGTCCTTGAAGAGATGGCAGCCCATGGCCGTCATCACCCGCACGCCGCTCCCCTCCAGATAGTCGATGATGCCCTCCTGTACCGTCACGTACCGGGAGGCGTAGCCGTTATAGTTGCCCACCAGCGCGTTGCGGCTGTCCGCGTTGGGGCCGATGACCGCCACGGTCTTCAGCGCGGACTTGTCAAGGGGCAGGAGGCCGTTGTTTTTAAGGAGCACGGCGCTCTCAAGGGCGGCCTTTTTGGAGAGGGCCAGATGCTCCGGGGCCTCCACCGCGGTGAGCGGCACGCTGTCAAATTCGCTGCCCTCCATAAGCCCCAGCCTGTACCGGGTGGTGAAGAGGCGGACGGCGGCGCGGGTGATGGTCTCCTCCGAGACAAGCCCCTTCTCATACGCCTCCAAGATGAAGTAGTAGGTGTCCCCGCAGTTGAGGTCGCACCCGTTGTTGATGGCCAGCGCCGCCGCTTCAACGGCGTCGGCGCACACGCCGTGGTTGGTGAAGAAATCCCTGATGGCCCAGCAGTCGGAGACGAAGTGGCCCTGGAAGCCCCAGCTCCCCCGGAGCTTGTCCTGGAGCACCGTGCTGGCACAGGCCGGCTCGCCGTTGACCCGGTTGTACGCGCCCATGACGGCCTCCACGTGTCCCTCCCGGACAAGGGCCTCAAAGGCGGGCAGGTACGTCTCCGCCATGTCCTTTTTGGAGACCTGGGCATTGAAGCGGTGGCGCTCCCCCTCCGGCCCTGAGTGGACGGCGAAGTGCTTGGCGCAGGCGGCCGCCCTCATGGTCTCCCCGTCCCCCTGAAGCCCCCGGACAAAGGCGACGCCCAGGCGGCTGGTGAGATACGGGTCCTCCCCGTAGGTCTCGTGACCGCGCCCCCAGCGGGGGTCGCGGAAGATGTTGACGTTTGGGGACCAGAAGGTCAGCCCCTTGAATATGTCCCGGTCGCCCCGGGCGCTCTGGGCGTTATACTTTGCGCGGCCCTCCTCGGAGATGACCTCCGCCACATCGTGGATGAGCTGCGTGTCAAAGGACGCGGCCATGGCGATGGCCTGGGGGAACACCGTGGCCTTCCCCGCCCTGGCCACGCCGTGGAGCGCCTCGTTCCACCAGTTGTAGGCGGGCACGCCCAGGCGCGGGATCGCCGGCGCTTCGTATCTGAGCTGCCCGGCGCGCTCCTCCACGGTCATCTGCGCCACAAGGGCTTCCGCTTTTTTTCTCGCTTCGTTTTGTGTCATGGGTCAACCTCCCGGATCTCAGTATATCCTGTAGTTGCCGCCCAGCGCCAGCAGGGCGAACATATAAAGGCAGTTGTCGTAATACCGCCGCTCCCCTGTTCTCAGGGGCGTCTCCCAAAAGTCCCGGACGCACCGCAGCGCCCCATCGGACAGAGGCTCGTCCGAGGCCAGGGCGCTCTGCGCCAGGGTGGCGGTGATGGCCACGGGGTGGAGGGCCTTGCCCTCTAAGGCCGTCCCGTCTACAGTATAGATCCCGCGCGGCGCTTCCGCAACAGTTTCCAGGAAAAATTTTCGGACCTTCCCCGCGATCTCCTTCTGCCAGCTCTCGCCCCGCGCCGCCCCGAACCAGCAGTAGTCCATGGCGATGTTGGCGACGGTGCGGTAGGCGTCGGAGTAGTGCCAGTCGTGCCGGCCGAACACGTCCCTCATGCCTGTGAAAGGCTCCCCGTCAAAGGCGGCGTACTCGGCGGAGAGGCCGGTCACAGGGTGGCACGCCCTTCTGAGGTAGCTCCTGCTGGCCCCGGCGGCCTTTTTCCAGAAGTCCCGGTCCGCAGGGTCCGCGAGCAGGGAAAAAAGCTCGTAGAAATGGGGCAGGTGGTAGGAGGGGTCGGTGAAGTCCAGCTCCGGCACAAAGCGGATGAGGTGGTTCTCCCGGTCCCACATATTCCTTCCCCTGCCGCTGTCCTCCTTGTGGAGGCAGGTGCGCAGGATCCTCCTGCCCCAGCAGGAGTAGTCGAAGATCCCCTCCCTGTCTCCCCAGCGGTGGGAGGCAAAGAAAAGGGCCATGGCGAAGTACTCCTCCCCGTCCGGCGCGGGTCCGTGGGAATTCGGCACGCCCTCCGGGCTTACAGACCAGGCAAAATACCCGCTGTTCTCGCCCTCGGTCATGTACATATACGTCATGACCCATTTCCAGAGGCGGTCAAACTCCTCCTTCCTGTCCAGCTGGACGCACATCATCATCCCGTAGGACATCCCCTCGGTGCGCGCGTCCAGATTGCCCGTGTCCTCGATATACGCCATATCGGGACCGGCCTCAAAATAAAACCTGTCCGGGCCGTGGAAGATGGCCTCGAAGCACTCCCACGTCCTTTTTTCCAAGTCCGCCCCGCTGACGCCCGCCTCAGCCAGAACGTTTCTGTAGACGATCTTCTTCATGTATGTTACCTCGCCTGAAAAAATGGCCGCCGCAATAAATACGGCGGCCTCTATGGGGGAAAGGAATGAAATGGAAAGAGCTTTTTTATTCCTTGACGCTGCCGATGGTCATGCCTGTGACGAAATACCGCTGAAGGAACGGATAGAGGCAGATGATCGGGAGCATGGTGACCACGGTGGCAGCCGCCCTGACCGTCACCGGGGTGACAGCCGCAACAGCCGTGGAGGAGCCGGGGTTGGCCGAGCCGCCCTGCTGCATGACGGAGCTGAGGAGCTTCATCAGCTCATACTGGAGAGTGGTGTACTCGGAGGCCATGCGGTTATAGAGCATGGCGTCGAACCAGGAGTTCCACTGGCCCACGGCCACAAAGAGGGCCACCGTGGCGTACACGGGCTTGCAGAGGGGCGAGATGATGCTGGCGAAGATCCGAAAATCCCCCGCGCCGTCGATCTGCGCGGACTCCTCAAGGCCCTCGGGAAGCCCCTCCATGTAGGTGCGCATCACCAGCATATTGAAAGCGCCGATCATTCCGGGGATGACGTAGACCCAGAAGGAGTTGGTGAGTCCCATGTTCCTGTAGAGGATGAGGGTGGGGATCATACCGCCGTTGACGTACATGGTGATGACCCAGAAGAGGGACAGCTGGGAGCGGAAAATGAACCGCTTGCGGCTCACCACGTAGGCCAGGAGCGCGTTGGTGGCCAGCGCCAGGATCGTGCCGATCACCGTCCGCAGCACGCTGATGTACGCGCCGGTGATGATGTTCTGCTGATGCAGGACGGTCCTGTAGTTCTGCAAGGTAAAGATACGCGGGAGGATGTGGATGCCGCCCCGGACGGCGTCGATGCCATCGTTGAAGCTCAGGGCCACGGTGTTGATGACCGGGTAGAGGGTCACCACCACGAACGCCGTAAGGAAGATGGTGTTGCAGACCACGAAGATCTTATCGGCTACAGAGGATTTGGTTTTCCAGACTTTTTTGCGTTTCACAGTCAGCACCCCCTCAGAACAGCCTTGATTCGCCGGACTTCTTGGCGAACTGGTTTGCGGCTACGATCAGAATGATGGCGACTACGCTCTTGAAGATACCGGCTGCGGTACCCAGGGAATAGTCGTTCTGCCCAACGCCCCAGGTCAGGGTGTAGATGTCGATGGTGTCGGCCACGCTCTTGACAAGGCCGTTGCCCAGGAGGTACTGGACCTCGAAGCCGGCGTTCAGGACGTTGCCGATGTTCATGATGAGAAGGATCATGATGGTGGGCTTGATGCCGGGAAGGGTGATATTCTTGATCTTTGCCCAGCGCCCCGCGCCGTCGATGGTCGCCGCCTCGTAGAGGCTGGGGTCGATGGAGGTGATGGCCGCCAGATACACGATGGCGTTCCAGCCGGTCTCCTTCCAGACGTTTGCGAAGGCCACGATGGGCCAGAAATATCCCTTATGGGCGAAGAAGTTGATGGGGCCGCTGAGGATGCCGCACTTGATGAGAAGCTCGTTGACGATGCCGGAGGACGACAGGGCGTCGTGAAGGATGCCCGTGACGATGATCCAGCTCAGGAAGTGGGGCAGATAGGAGACGGTCTGGACGAATTTCTTTCCGATGGCAAGCCGGACCTCGTTGAGGAGGATGGCGAAGAGGATGGCCATGAAGAAGGTGCTCACAAGGTTCAGAACGCCCATGGCCAGCGTGTTGCGGATGACCCGCAGGAAGGTGGAGTCAGAAAACAGGAATTTAAACTTGGCAAGCCCCACAAACTCGGAGCCGAAGAACCCGTCTCTGGATTTGTAGTTCTGGAAGGCCATGATCCAGCCGCCCAGAGGGATGTAATAGAAGATAATGCCGTAGATGACGAAGCACACCGTGCAGATGACCAGGAATTTCTGGCGTTTGATCTCCTTCCAGGAGATGCGTTTAGCTTTCACTTTCAGACCTCCTTGCAGCCCTGTCAGGCCCTATTATGAAGAGGGGGCGCGAAGGCCCCCTCCTCGCTATAGCGAACGGTATTGGCGGGAAGCTCAGGAGGCGGCGCGGCGGTCAAGCTCCTGCTGCATCTCATTCAGGAAGTCCTGCGGATTCACCGCGTTGTAAGCGGACATATACTGCTCCCAGGTCTCCTCGAAGTTCTTGCTCATGACGACCTTGGGCAGCCACTCGTGCTTGACCTCGCCCATCTTCGTCCAGGCGACGCCGCCCGGCGTCTCGGTGGTCATGGCGTTGGAGAAGGAGTACATGGGGAACCAGGGGGCGTTCTCCTCCACCACGGAGCCGATAAAGTCAGGATAGCTGTCCGCGCCGTAGGCCTGGAAGCACTTGACCAGGGGTTCGGCAAGGCCGTTCAGGAACTCGGAAGCCTGCTCGGTGGGCTGCATGGCGTTGATGCCGTCGCGGCTGGTGCCCAGCCACTGGGGCATATAGGAGTAGTTGCACAGATGGCTGGCCTGATAGGCGGGGTCGGCGGCCTTGGTGCGCATCTCCTCGGTGCGGTAATAGAGGCCGTTCTCGTCCACCAGGTAGTCAACGTCCTTGACGCCCCAGAACCGCAGGTCGTGGATCTCCTGATCCAGCAGGTCGTTTAGGAACTTGAAGGCCGCGTCGGGGTCGTCGCAGTCGGTGGTGACGGCAACGCCGCTGGAGTTATTCAGGGTGTCGCCATAGGTGTGCCAGCGGTTCTCCATGCCCTCCTCGATGGTGAGGCCCAGGGGGATGTAGTTGCAGCCCTGCTTGTCAAGGCCCTGCTGCTTGAACACGTCGTTGATGGTGTAGGCGAAGTTCCACCACTGGTCGCACATACCCAGGACCGCGCCGGTGGAGAGCTTGGCTATGTACTGGTCATAGGTCTGGGTGGCAAACTCGATGTCGATGTTGCCGGCCTGATACTGCTCGTTGAGCTTGGCGAAATACTTCTTGGCGGTGGGGGTGGTGTTGTAGTCCACGATGGTGGGGGTGCCGGAGGATTTGTCCACGATGACGGAGCCGTCGTTGGGATAGCCGTCCAGGAACTCAGGTGCGTTCTCGATGCAGAAATAACGCCAGTCCTCGCAGAGCATGGTGTAGGGGATAGTGGCCACGCCGCTTTCCGTGGTGGGGTGCTCGGCGGCATAGCGGGTCAGCACGTCAAAGTACTGGTCCAGGGTGTGGATCTCAGGATAGCCGGCCCACTCAAGGACCTTGACCTGGATCCAGAAGGCCTCGTCGTTGTGGGTGGTGGCGCGGTTCTCGCCGTAGTTGTTCTGGAAGACGTTGGCCCAGTAGATGTGGCCGTCCGCCTGACGGAAGGACTCCCACTCCTTGTCGGAATACATCTCCTTGAGGTTGGGGTACTTCCCGGACTCCAGATACTCATCCCAGGGGACAAGCACGCCCTCGTTGTAGAGGGCCATCATGCCGTCGCCGCCGTCGATGAAGTCGGGATAGTCGTTGCTGGCGATGATGGAGCCAACAGCCTCCGCAGCCGACTGGCCGGTAAGCCAGGTCTCCTTGACCCTGCCGCCGATCTTCTCGGCGATGATCTGCGCGACCTCGTTGTCGTCGTTGATCTCGGAGCCAGGCATGGCGATGAACATGGTGTACTCCTTGATGTCGCCCGATTTGCCCTTGTTGCATCCGGCCAGGGCAAAGACCATGACCGCCAGCAGGACAAAGGCCAAAACGCGCTGAAGCTTGCTGTTTTTCATGTTGTATCCTCCTTTATTTATTCCCCCCACGGGGTTTCATGGGTCCATTATAGTCGTTAACAAATTGTCAAACAACCGAGTAATTCTATAAAATACCCCGTCATTTTCTACAACCTGCCATAAAGGGACCCGTGATTTTCCCCCGTTCCTGTGTGAAATAAACAAAAGGCCCGCCCCCCTTTCAAGGGGGGCGGGCGGATACGTCGCTGCGGTCAAAGCTCCAGCTTAAAGGGGATGGCCGGAAGCCCGGCGCTGTTGAAGAGGTTGACACGGTACCACGCGGTCCCGGCAAAGTCAAGGCGCACGCGCCCGGCCCTTCTCCCCAGCACGACCGTGAGGCCGTCCCCCACACGGTCAACGGCCTGTCCCGCTGGAGCACCATGCCGGACTGAAAAATGGGCGCCAGAGTAAGCATCGGAACCTCCCCCTCTTACTGCTTGCTTTTTCTGTACCTGGACGGGGTACAGCCCTTGATCTCGATGAACTTGGAGATAAAGTAGTCGATGTCCCTGTACCCCACGCTCTCGGCGATGTCGCTGATCTTCCTGTCGGTATGCAGCAGGAGCTTCGCCGCCTCGTTGATGCGGTGGAGCGTCAGGTAATTTTTAAACGACTGCCCGTATGCCTTTCGGAAGATCTGCCCCAGGTAGGAGCTGTTGATGTAATACTTCCGCCCCAGGTCCTGGAGCGTCAGGTTCTCGGCGTAATTTTCCCGAATCTCCCGCTCCACGTCCCGGAGGATGCCGGTGGGGACGCTGTGCCTGAGCTGGGAGAGGTAGTCGGCGTAGTCACAGGCGAAGCGGGCAAGGTGTCCGCTGCTGCCCCGCAGAAAACCCTCCTCCACGGAGCTTGCGCTGATGAACTGGAGGATCTCCTCCTGGTCGGCCTCGCTGTCCAGATCCGAGGCCAGGTGGAGAAGCCGGAACAGCAGGTAGTTGAAGTTGACGTTGATGCCCCTCCGCTTGAGTCCCCGCTCCTGCATCCGGGAAAATAGCTCCTGCACCCGCTGTTCGATAAGCCCGTGCTCGCCCCGCTCAATGGCCTCCACCAGCAGGTCCAGCTCCCGGCGCAGAAGGATGGTCTTCTCCTCCTCCGGCGGCTCCTGAAGCTCGTGCTCGTACCAGTACACCGGCTTCTGGCTGCGGAAGGCCACCAGGTTCCTGATGACCACGGCGGACTCAAAGGACTGGGCCATCTGCTCCAACTCCTGGACGCGCCGGCCCGCGATAAGCCGCACCTCCCGCTGGGAGGAGACGCCCAGGTATCTGTGGAGCTGCTGGATATACTGGGTCTCCGTGACGCCCTTCTCCTGGGCCATGTAGTCGCAGAAGATGAGGCCCACGGCGTAGCTCTGGCGGTTGTGGGACAGCTCCAGCACGCAGTGGTTGGCGTCCTCCTGAAGGAACTGCCGGCAGTTTTGGTAAATCTCGCTGCGGGCCAGGGCCGTCTCCGTCTCGTCCCCGTCAGCGTCCGGCTCCCCCGCCGTCTCGATCTCGATATACCGCATCCCCGGCGAGAGGCGCATACGGGCCTTTATGTACTCCAGGTCCTCCTTCTCCGCCCGGCCGTACAGGAGGGCGATGAGCCGCCGCGTCAGATACTCCTCCTCATACCTCTGCTCCATCCGGGCGTTCTCCGAGGCGTTGCTGGAGCGGCGCAGGATCGCCAAAAGCTCGTCCCGCTCGATGGGCTTTAAGAGGTAGTCCATGCACCCGTAGCGCAGCGCCTGTTGGGCAAAGGCGAATTCCCCGTAGCCGGAGAGGATGACGAAATTCGCGTCGGACAGGCGCTCGCGCTTGACCGTCTCCAAAAGCTCAAGGCCCGTCATCACCGGCATCATCACATCGGTGATGACCAGGTCCACGCGGTTTGTCTTGAGAAAGTCCAGCGCCTCCCGGCCGTTCTGGCAGACGGCGGCGATCTCATAGCCCTCCGCGTTCCAGTCGATAAGCACCTCCAGGCCCTGGGCGATGAATTTTTCATCGTCCACAAGCAGCACCCTGAGCATATCACGCCCTCCTTTCCACTTTATTGAGAGGGATGCGCACGGTAAAGACGGTGCCGATCCCCTTTTCGCTCTCCAGGTCAAAGACGGCGGTGTTGTCGGTCATCATGCGGATGCGCAGGCAGGCGTTCACCACGCCCACCCGGCCCTTCTCCCGGAGCATATCGATGCTGGCGCTGCGCATACGCTCCGTCAGAAGCCGCACCTCGTCCTCCTCCATCCCGCCGCCGGTGTCCTCCACCTCCATGACCAGCTCCTCCCCGTCGGTATTCACCCGCACGAAGATCCAGCCGGGGTTCGTCTTGCTCTCGATGCCGTGCACGCAGGCGTTCTCCACGAAGGTGGTGATGGTCAGCTTCGGCACTAAAATGTCCTCGCACTCCGCCTCGGCCTCCACCCTGTAGTTGAGCCTGTCCCCGAAGCGGTATTTTTGCAGGGCAAGGTACGCCTCCACAAACTCCAGCTCCCGCCGCACGGTGTCGGTGTCCGTGGACCAGTCCACGTTCTGCCGCTCCATAATGGCCAGCTTCTCCACCATGTCCGCCGTCTCGTGCTCGTCCTTCAGGATGCTGTGCATCCGTATGGTCTCCAGGGCGTTGAAGAGGAAGTGGGGGTTGATCTGGCTCTGGAGGGCCAGAAGCTCCGCGTTCTGGCGGGCAATGTCCATCTCCTGCTCCCGGAGGCGGTTGCGGTACACCTGGTCGATGAGGTCGTTCATCCGCACCGCCATGCGGTTATAGTTGTCCATAAGCCCGCCGATCTCGTCCCGGCCGTTGTCGCCGGGAATGGGGATCAGCTCCTCGCTGTCCACGGTGTTGAACACGTCCCCCAGCCTATATAGGCGTGTGTTGATGGACCGCTCGATGAGGTCCATGATGATCCGCGGCGAGAGGATGTTGAAGAGGATAAGCAGGAAGAGGATGGGGGCCTGATCCCTCAAAAAGGACACGACGCTGTTCGTCCGGCGCAGCACCCGGACCGTCAGCGTCTCGCCGTACAGGTCGAAGCTCTCCTCAAGCCCCACCTCGCGGGCGCGGGTGAACCGGGTGAACGCCTCCCGCTGGTTGTTGGGCCCCTGGCTGGACAGGACCGTCTCGTCCCCCAGGCAGATGAACACCGGGTATTCGTAGTTCATGTTGCCGATGTTCATGGCCAGGGAGCTGTAGTTGAAGTCGATCTTCACAAGCCGCTCCCCCTTTTTGCTCCGGGGGGACCGGCCCAGATCGCGCACTAAGGAGATCACCCGCCCGTCCTCCTGGGTGTCGTAGATGATGAGCTGGGGGTCGTAGGGGCTTTCGGTGAACTTCCTGTACCACTCCTCCTCCCGGACGCTGGAGACCTTGGAAAACTCGCCGCCGTTGATGATCCTCTCGTTGTCGGCGTAGATGGTCACCACGCTGTTGTCGATGTGCCCGATGCCGCTGAGGACGGACTGGGTGACGATCCGCTGGTATTCGGCGAAATACGCCGCCGGGTCGGCAAAATCCGTTTCCAGGAAGTTCATGACAGAGGAGTCGAGGTAGATGGTCCTGGCGATGACGGAGGGGGTCTCGGCGAAGGTCTTGACGCTGTACTGGACCGCGCTGGCCACGTCCGCCATCTGGCGTCTCTGCTCCGACCGCTCCGCCTGCGTGAGGCTCAGGAGGATCACCGCGTCCGTCAGGGCGATGGGGACCAGGATGCAGAAGTAGTAGAGATACCGAAGCTTCTTTCTCAGGCTCAGGTCGTTGAGCCGCTTCCCCATCCGCGTCATGATCCCGTCTTTGACCGCTCTCAGGCTCTTCACGCTTCCCCCTCCTCCCGTTGGGATTCTAAAAAATCTATGATCCGCAGGGATCGGATCTATCATTTTTCTCTTGTATAAGCCGGATTTTTCTGGTATGATTTTAATATATTTGCCAACCCGTGTCAACTGGTTTCCGGCAAAACGCTTACGGTAAGAGGTGTATTCCATGCGCGGTTTGTTCAGCCTCGACAGTCCCCTCATGCGCTTTCTGGGCAGGGTCGCGGACCTGATAATCCTGAATCTTCTCTTCCTTGCAACGAGCCTGCCCGTGGTGACGGTGGGCGCGTCCCTGACGGCGATGCACTACGTCGCCCTGCGGATGGTGAACGGGGAGGAGGGCGGCGTCGTGCGCGACTACTTCCGCTCCTTCCGGCAGAATTTTCTCCAGGCCACCGCCATATGGCTCCTGCTTCTGATCTTCGCGCTCCTTCTGTGGTACGACCTTCGGTCGGTGTGGAGCGCCGCCGGGTATCTCAATACCCTGGTCAAGGTCCTCAGCCTCGTGGCGTGCGCGGCGCTGGTGATGATCCTCCTCTATGTGTTCGCCATCCTCTCCAAATTCAACAACACCGTCCGGGGAACGCTGAAAAACGCCGTCTCCCTGGCCCTGCGCCATCCGGGCCGCACCGTGTCCATGTTCATGCTCCCCTTCGCCTGCGCCGCCCTGACGCTGTACACGCAGACCACCATCCGCTGGGGGATGTTCGCCTGGCTCGCCATCGGCTTTGCCCTTATCACCTGGTGCAACTCCTTCCTCCTGAAAAAGACCTTTGACGAGGCCATCGAGGAGAGCGCCCGCCGGCAGGAGGCGGACGCCCCGGCGGAAGAAAACGAGGAAGATAAATAAAAAAAGCTTCGGCCGCCGCAAAAGGCCGCCGAAACGCAGCAGGGGCGCTCCCCCGGCGGCTCAGGCCGCGCGGACGGAACGCCCTTTTTGATTTATCCGAAAAAATATCGCCTTCAGGTCCTCCCGGACAGGGAGGGACTCTCCTCCCCTCTGGGCGGCTCCGGGACCCCCGGTCCCTCCTTCCCGTAGGCGAAGAGGTACGCAAGGACGCACACCGGGATGGCCGCCGCCACGTCCAGCACCGAGTGCTGCTTGATAAAGACGGTGGAGACGGAGATGAGCGCCGCCGCCACGGCGAAGGCGGCCCGCCACCCGGCGGAGCCGAAATGGCGGCTGTCCCACGCCCCCAGCATCGCGGCCACGGAGCCGATGACGTGGATGGACGGGCAGACGTTTGTGTTGGTGTCAAATTGGTAGAAGTGGGCGATGAACCGGGTCAACACATTGTCCCGCGCAAAGCCCTCCGGGCGCAGCTCCTGACAGTTGGGGAAGAGTATGTACGCCAGGATCGCCACGGAGTAGGACAGGATGATGAACTTCATCATCCGCCGGAAGGCGCGGGCGTCGCACAGGAGGGTGTAGGCGATGACGCCGATGAGGTAGACGAACCAAAAGAGGTACGGGAGCAGAAAAAGCTCGCAAAACGGGATGGCGTCGTCCAGCGCGCAGTGGATGGGCGTGTAGCTGTCCCGGATCCAGCCCCGCTCCACGGTGGCGAACATCACCCCGTAGATTGGCCAGAAGAGAAGGTACTTCAAATGAGAAAATTCCGGCGTGTTCAGCTTGTGCAGCCGGAAAGCGCGGTAGTCGATCAGATCTGTTTTCCTGATTTTCATTGCTGTGTTCCCCTGGAAAGCTCCTCGTAGATCAGCGCCGCCCCGTTGGGCTGGCCGTATTCCTCTAAAGCGCGGCGCATCTGCCCTAACTGTTCGCCGGAGAATAGGAGCTGAAGGCATTTTTCCGCTAGCCGCTCCACGGACGTGTCGGAAACGGCGGCCCCCATCTGCACAAAGAAGTTCATGTTGTAGTCCTCGCAGCCGGAGACGGGGTTGATGAAGGCCATCGGCAAATTTCTGGCGGCGGCCTCCGTCACGCTGATTCCGCCGGGCTTTGTGAGGTAGAGGTCGGCGGAATCCATGTAGAGCGAGACGTCCTCGGTGTAGCCCACGATGTGTACCGCCCGGTCGTGCCCGTACCGGCGCTGAAGCTTTTCCCGCAGGCGCTGGTTGGTGCCGCAGATCACGGTGACCTCAAGGCCGCCGTCCGTTTGCCCCGTGAGGCGGCGCAGAAGCTTCACGATAGGCCCGCAGCCCATGCTCCCGCACATCATCAGAAGGTGCCGGCTCTCCTTCCCGATATGGAGCTTCTCCCGCGCCTCCTCCTTCCCGCAGCCGCGCCAAAAGACGCCCCTGACGGGGATCCCCGTGGCCGCGATGCGCCCGGAGGGAAGCCGCGTCTGAAACTCCTCCAGCAGGGGCTTGCACGGGATGAAATAGTGGTCCAGACTGCTGCTCTCCGTCCCCGGACTGCACGTATAGTCTGTGGCCACATACGCCGTGCGCACCGGCATGGGGGTCCGGCTCATGGCCTTGGACACCGCCAGCGCCGGGAAGACATGGGTGCAGATGACCGTGTCGTACCCCCCGTCCAAGATAAACCGGGCGAGCCGCCCGGCGCCGCTTGTGAGGACACGGTAAAAGAGGGAGTTCCTCTTCAGCATCCCCCGGTGCTTCTCGTTGAAGCCGTAGCCCCACCTGAAAAGGCCGGGGATATGCCTGTACATGAAGCTGTGTCCCCAGGACAGGAACGCGGAAAACGCGGGGGAAATAAAGGAGAGTGAGTCGCAGATCCGGCAGCTTATATTCTTTTCCTCAAGATACTCTCTGACAGCCTCGGCGCAGGAATTATGTCCCTGCCCCGTGTTGCAGCTCAAAACAATCACATTTTTCATGTATACTCTCTTTTTCCCGCAGTCTTTGAAGGATGCGCACAAGCTTCGGGCGGTTGTAACGCTGGACGATGATAAACGGGATGTTGCACAGCATATAAACCGCAGAGACGATCCACCCCCAGATCCCCTTCCATATGAAGACGCAGCCGAAGCCCGTCAGGCACAGAAGGCCGTGGATCCACTCGGCAACGCACGTCTCCTGGACCATCCGCTCAAGCTGCGGGGCCGTCATCTCCCTGGGAAGCTTTTTGGAGGGCATGAGTTTGGGAAGGATGGCGCTCATATCCGGCAGCTTCTCCTTCCAGCGGCGTACCGCAAGCCTGTTGTAGACCGCCCCCTCCTTTTCCCACCGGGCCATCCGAAACGGGAACGACTCCGCGCAAAAAAAACGCTTCGGCAAAAGCCGTCCCAGCAGGAACCCCGCCGCGCCCGTCAGGGCAAAATAGAGAAGGCACTTCAAAAGATCCACAGTCACGCTCTCCCTTCAGCTTTTCATATTGTAGTCCGAAAAAGAACACTTGTCAATGTTTTATCCCGATTCTTTAAGAAAAGCCCCCGGCGCGGCGGTATTTTCTGCCTCCCCCGGCGGAGAAAACCGTTGCCTGACGGGCGCGGCTGTGTTATGATAGAGACAGGAAAACGGCCCGGAGGCTTCCGGGCGGACTATAAAAAGGAGGGATCGCCATGCAGCACGAGATCACAAGCGCCATTCCCCTGCTGAACGCCCAGGGGGACCTGACCGAGCCTGGGTACGCCAAAAAGCTCCTCCCCGTCTACGACCGGCGGGCCGTGAAGGGGGGCTTTACCCGCCTGAAGGAGTGGGACTACTACTACGTGGGCAACGACGACTTCGGCGTGGCCCTGACGGTGGCCGACAACAGCTACATGGGCCTCGACTCGGTCTCCTTCCTCTCCTTTCAGGGGACGCCCTGGCAGATCACAAAAAGCCCCATGCGGGCCTTCCCCCTGGGCAGGACGGGCCTGCCCCAGACCTCCTCCGCCGGGGTCACCGCCGCCTCCGGCAAGGGGTACGCCCTGGTCTTTCTGGCGGAGGACGGCAAGCGCACGCTCACGGCCCACATGGACAAATTTCGCGGGGACGAGGCTATCGACATCGGCATTGAGCTGACGGACGAGCCGGAGGAGTCCATGGTCATCTGCACCCCCTTTTCCAAGGCCGGCCACTTCTACTTCAATCAGAAGATCAACTGTATGCGGGCCGGCGGCAGCGTGAAGCTGGGGACGGAGGAGTATGTCCTTGATCCCTCCGTCTCCTTCGGCGTGCTGGACTGGGGCCGGGGGGTGTGGACCTATCACAACACCTGGTACTGGGGGTCCGCCTCCGGCCTTGTGAACGGGGACCCCTTCGGGTTCAACATCGGCTGCGGCTTCGGGGACACCTCCGCCGCCACCGAAAATATGCTGTTCTATAAAGGCAAGGCCCACAAGCTCTCGGAGGTAAAGTTCCACATCCCCATGAACGGGAAAAAGGAGGACTACCTGAAGCCCTGGCGCTTCACCAGCGACGACGGGCGGTTCGAGATGGACTTTACGCCCATCCTCGACCGGGCCTCCAACACCGATTTCAAGCTTTTGAAAAGCGACCAGCACCAGGTGTTCGGCCGCTTCACCGGCACGGCGGTGCTGGACGGCGGTGAAAAGATCCAGATCAGGGACTTCATGGGCTTTGCCGAGAAGGTGGAAAACAAGTGGTGAGGCGCCCCCTCCCCCTATAGCAAAGGCGTCCGGCCTATTGCCGGACGCCTTTTTGTTTTGACAGTCTCTCCGCTCAGCCCTTTAAAGGCCCTTAAAGGTCCACCGTCACGTTCTTCACCGTGAGGTCCTCAATGATCCCATCGGCAAAGCCGTTGGTCTTTGCCCGGATCTGAAGGTCCTCCAGCGTGAACGCGCGCAGGTCGTAATGCTCCGGGTCGGCGGCCACGTTGAAATACGTGTCGCACTGGCACGTACAGCGGCGCATGACGATGTGCTCGGCCAGGCTCTTGGGCTTGTCCCCGCGCCCCTTCAGGTCGAAAAACTGGGTCCACGGGCGGACCGTGAGGAAGTTCTCCACCTTCCCGCTGACGGACTCCACCGTGATGTACTCGTAGTGCTGGGGCGTGTCCGGGCGGAGCTTGAGCCACAGAAGGTTGCTGCCGTCCAGCACCTGGATCCGCCGGACCAGGATGTTCCTGTTGTGAACGGACTCGGAGCCGCAGGTGAGGCACCCGTGGCAGAAGCCGTAGACGCAGTCCTCCACCAAAATGCGCTCATTGGCGCCGTTGTCCGGGTCCGCATCCGCCCAGGGGCCTTTGCCGCCCTTGAGGACGACGGAGTCGTCGTTGACCTCCATGTAGCAGTTCTTCACCAGCACGTCGGCGCACACGTCGATGTCGATGGCGTCGGTGCTGGGGGCGCGGACGGGCGACGCCGGGGAGTAGATGGTACAGCCCAGAAATTTCACCCGCTGGCAGCGGTAGAGGTGGTTCGTCCAGAAGTGGGCGTTTTGCAGGTGGAGGCCCGCCACCAGCACGTCCCGGGAGTTGGAGATGTACACAAGCCGGGGCCTCTGCTCATCCTTGTTGGTGCAGGCGGGGTTCCACTCCCTTCTCAGCCAGAAGGCCCGCCACGACCGCATCCCGTTCCCGTCGATGGTGCCGGGGCCGCACATGGTGAAGCCGTCGGCGTGGTCGGCGTTGATGAGGGCCGCGAAGTACCGACAGGTCTCCCCCTCGATGCGGGTGACCGTCACCGGGTAGTCGGCAGGATCGTCGCTGCCACGCAAAACGCCCCCGTCGGCCACATAGAGGTTGACCCCCGGCCTGAAGAAGAGCGCCCCCGTCCTGTACACGCCTCTGGGCACCACAAGGACGCCGCCGCCCTCCCGGTACGCCGCGTCGATAAGCTCCTGGATCTGGCGTGTGTGAAGCTCTCCGTCGTCAAGGATCCCGTGCTCCGTCAGGACATACTGCTTGCCCAGCTCCGTAAGCTCCGGCACGCGGGTGTCGTAAAACCACCCGTCAATGGGCGTCACGCCGTCGGGGAAAAACTCTTTTTCCATACCGCACCTCCCGTATGATGGTTCCTTTTGCGCCCGTCCTGGCGTTTTTCAGCAGACCTGCTCTCCCCCGATAAAGACCGCCTTCACCGTGTGGAACACCTCGAAGGGACAGCCCTCGGTAATCACGATGTCCGCGTCCTTGCCGGTCTCCAGGGACCCCACGCGGTCCGCCACTCCCGCGTGGCGGGCGGCGTTGATGGTGATGGCGCGGAGCGCGTCGAAGGGGTCCATCCCCGCCTTCACGGCCATACCGGCGCACAGCGGGAGATACTGCTGGGGGATGACGGAGTTGTCCGTGATGATGGACACGTGGCACCCGGCGGCGGCCAGCGCCCCCGGCGTCTCCCAGGACTTGTTCTGAAGCTCAAACTTGGAGGCGTGGGTCAGCGTCGGCCCCACGGCCAGCATCACGTTCTCCTTCGCCAGCTCCTCCACGATGAGATGTCCCTCTGTGACGTGCTCCAGGGTGATGTCCACGTCAAACTCACGGGCGATCCGCAGCGCGGTGAAGATGTCGTTGGCCTGGTGGGCGTGGGCCTTCAGGGGGATCTTCCTCTCCAGCACGGGGAGGAGCGCCTCCATCTTCATGTCGAATTTGGGCATCTTGGCGGCGTCTCCCCCCGCGGCGTCCTTCCGGGCCTTGTAGTCCCTGGCCTCAAAGAGCGCCCGGCGGAGGATGGCGGCGGTGGACATACGGGTGGAGTCGCACTTGTCGCGGTAACAGCGTTTGGGGTTCTCGCCGAAGGCGCACTTCATGGCCACCTCGGCCCTGACGATCATATCGTCCACGCGCTTACCCACCGTCTTGATGGCGGTAAACGTGCCGCCCAGGACGTTGGCGCTGCCGGGGCCGGTGCAGACGGTGGTAACGCCCGCCTCGCGGGCGGTTCGGAGGCTGGGGTCCATGGGGTTGATGCCGTCGATGGCCCGCAGCTGGGGACAGCAGATGTCGTTCATCTCGTTGTAGTCCCG